>NZ_JAGGLL010000027.1 GCF_017874425.1 Clostridium punense | reverse complement strand
CCTCGCATAATTTATTTTTATTATTTTGGATTTTTATATAGTTTTATATTAGTGGTATTTTTAGGGATGAATTTTCTTAATTAAAACATATATATATTAATTATTTCTTACTAATTTTATATAGTCCAATCTTTAGTTATAAAGTCATTAATATTATTTTATCATTATACCTTATTTCCATGGAAAATTTAACATTATTGTTTTCTAGTGTTATAATGAGTAAAAGTAAGTGTACAATATTTCTTAGGAGTGATTACTATGACTGAAAAAGAAAAAATGTTAGCTGGAATGGCTTATAGCAAATAAAAAACTCCCACAGATTTCACTTGAAATTTGTAGGAGTTTTTCTATAAATGTTAAAACTCATGTTCCCAACCAGCATTTAATTTGTATAACTGCTCTGAAGTTATATCATCACTATATGCGCATTCGCTAACTTTTACTATCATATCTCCAAGCTTACATTCTAGATTCTGAATTTTTCTTCCAAGTATAGCTTCATAGACTTCAGTCAACTCTCCTAAGGTAAATGTTTCAGGTAGTAAATTTAAGGCTATCGGAGTATATTCCATTTCTTTTCTTATATTGTTTAGTCCACAAAATATTAATTTAAAATGGTCTGCTGCTAAGGAATCCGTACTATTATCTAAAAGACTATAACTTACTTCTCTCATTCTCATAGCATCATTAGTAATTTTTTCTTCAATCTCATAGGAAATTTTGATTTTACCATCCTCAGAAGAAAGATGTAGAATATTAGCTTTAGTAAAGTAGTCCTCACAGACTTTTTTACCTAAAAACTCAGTTTCTACACTAAACCACATAACACTTTCAGCATCATCCCCAGCTTTAGGTTTTAGCTTATCTTTAGGAATAAGTGCAATGTTACCTACTGTTATTATTCTAGTTCTTGGATCCCTTGGAATAGTTCTTTCCTTGTCGATGTACATCTCTCCAAAAGCACCTAACTGCTCTACATAAATATCAGTTACTCCTGTTTCCTCTTCAAGTTCTCTATAGGCTCCTTGAATTAAATCCTCATCCATATTTAAAAACCCACCGGGAAGTGCCCATTTGTGAATATAAGGATGATCTCTTCTTTGTATCAGCAAAAGCTGTAACTTCTTATGAGGGTAATTACTTCTTTCTTCACCGTCTCCTAAGGTAAATATCAGCACATCATTAGTCACACTAGGTCTATCATATTTGTTTGGATCATACTTTTCTATAAATTCACTTTCAGTAAGTCCTTGTTCATTTCTTAATTCGCTGTTCTTCATATGCTCTGTTTAGTAAATAGTTGTCATATAACATTTATTGGTCCTAATAAGTTACTTAAGATTACTATCCCCGTGTTACTTTCCATTATTAGTTTTATAAATACCGTATAAACAACTATTCCTAAGGTTTCACATCCTTTCTTTAGTACTTCTATGAAAATATTTAGTGATGCAAATCTTGACATAAATACTACATCATATAAATATAAACAAAGTAATTTCAATTAGTCATTAATTCTAGAATTTCTTCTCATAAATCTTGTATATTGATTATCTTACAAGAATACTTAATTTTATATTATCTTTAAATTTATTATTTCTAGAAATTATTCTTTATTCACTGGAACATACCCTGTTTCTTCAACTAATTTCTGCCCTTCCTCTGAAAGAATCCACTGTATCAACTTTTCAACATTTTCATTTTTATTAGATTTTAAAGTTACTGCATAAACTGGAACAGTGAAAGGATACGTTTTATTCCTTACGGTTTCAGCTGTTGGCAGTACTCCATCTATAGCAATGTATTTAATTTGATTGTTTTTAAACATTTGAGAAGAATAATACATAAAAGAATAGCCAATAGAATTCTTTGCATTCTTATAATCTGCAACCTGAGAAATAATCCCACCCATACCATTGACAAGATTTTCTTTCTAGGTGATATCATAGTAATACCTTTCATTACTTTATTTTGCATAACAGTTTGGCTACCAGAATTTTCAGGTCTTTGAAATGGTAATATTGTTTTATTTTCTCCACCCACTTCTTTCCAATTGTTAACATTACCTGAGTATATATCCTGAATTTGTTTTACTGATAGATTTTCAACCGAATTTTGTTTATTTGTAAAAAACACAAAAGCTTCACTTGCAATTGGAGTTAAAGCAAATTCATCACCTGATGCTTTTATTTTTTCTATATGCTCCTTTGAGGGTTCTGCCACAAATATTATATCCGTTTCTTTTTTAATTAGTCTTTCATATGCTTCTCCAGTCTTTGAACATTTTACAATATTAAATGGAAAGTGATCACTAATAACAAAGGCTACATGCATATCTTTATCTATGAATTCTTGGGTACTGCTCTTCATAGCATTAAAATAGTATTCTCCTAGCCCTTTATAGGTAGCTTCTACAAAGGAAGCATAAACAGGGTACGCTGCTGTAGCTCCATCTAATCTTGGCATGGTATTAATGTCAGTAAACTGAAGACTTGCAGGACCCCCGAGCTTGGCAAGACCGTTTGCTACTTTAAATGGTGCTATGTTAATCAAATCATCTTCATTTAAATCATTCTTTAAATCAGTTTTTCCATAAGTAATCTCAGTAATTCCATTACTAATAACATCCTTTGTAAAGCCGGCTAAAACAGCAACAAGAGCAATTACTATTAATGCAGAGACTATCGTAAAGTTTCTTGAAGTTTCTATCTTAATTTCTTTCCTACTGATAACTTGGTATAGGAAAATTCCTAAGACAAATCCAATATAGCTAATTAGTTCTATTACAGGTAACATAAAATAGCGCCCCATTAAGAAGAAAATGAGGCCTATCATAAAAAATGCTGGATTTTTGTATATATACACTATCCACCAGATAGAATTATAATTTCCTTTCGAAAATAATAGAATTCCAATGGCAAAAATTATAGCATAACAAATAGGAAATAAAGAAATTTTATATTTGTATTTTAGTTCAATACCTCCTTTTGACCATAGCCTAGAGAAAATCATTCCAATAATTGTGCTTATAATTAATATGGCTATAGAGAAGCCCAATAAAACAATAAGGCCTACTGTATATTTTCCTGTTTTTGATAAGTCTAATACACTACCTAGCATTGGCATAAGTACAATTAACATCACGGTAATTACTATAGGAACTAGAAGCATCTGAGTAGCTAAAGCTGTAAATAAATATTTTTTATTATTTTTCATTTTCTCCCTCCCTATTCCAAAAAAGGAACTACCTTAAGCTTTAGTAGTTCCTTATACTTGTAAAGATATAACCCTATATAATTATTATACAAATATTACCTCTGTTTAGTCTATAACTTAATTTTAAAGCTCCTTATAATATAGTAACCTTTCACTTTCCACTTCTTCTTTTCCCTGAACATTATCAACTTTTTTAAACTTTCCACTTAACTTAAAGCCCATTTTTTCAATACATCTTTGAGAATTTATATTTTCTTCTCTTATGGTTGCACGAAGAGCCGAATATGTTCCCTCTTCCTTTATAAGTGGAATTAGACTACCTACTGCTAATGATATAATTCCTTTTCCCCAATATTCTTCACTAAGTGCATAACCTATAGTTAAAATACCAGGTTCTTCTTTCTTTAGTAATCTAACAATACCTATTAACTTTTTAGGACTTAAAGTATAAATACCTAAATATAAATTAGTACTTGCTTTCATTCTTTCTCTCATTAATTCAATAAACTCTTCAGTATCTTTAATTTTGGTATGGGTTTTTCTTGCTACATACTTTGCAATATTTTCATTTCTATAAATGTTAAAAAGATCACCTTTAAAATCCTCTGTTATATTGTCAATTATGTATTCCTGCGAAGCGCTTATAGGTAGCTTATCCTTTATTATTTCTAACATAATATCCCCCGTTCTAATATTACATTTCTGCTAATCTTTGCTTGGTTTCTTCTAACAATATTGCTTACTCCCAACTAAAACCTTATTAAACTCTCATTTTATTTTAGTTCTACTAATCAGTAAAGCCCTTTTCTTGCATTCTCTCACTATTTAGAAATAATGCCATTCCTGTTTTCATTCTTCTGAACCCTAACTTTTCATAAAATGCATCTTTTCCTGGTGCAGCATACAAAATAACATTGCATTGAGGTATGGTTTTTAAAATGCTATCTACAATGATTTTTCCTATACCTTTACCTTGATACTCCGGAATCACAGCCACATCATAAATTCCTGCCTGATAGGCTCCATCTGAAATTCCTCTTCCAAACCCTATAAGCTTTTCGTTGTCAAAAATAAATACTACAGTATAGCTATTTTCAAAGGCTTTTTTATGAGTTATGGCATCAAAGTACCCCATACCAACAGTTTTAAGTGTATCAGTTATATATTGAAAATCTATATTTGAACAATCATACTGAACCTTTAGTTCCATTTTCACTTCTCCTTTATGATCTCTTATTTATCCTCACAACCATCTAAATTCATTATTTTCTATTACTCTTCTTATTCTATTAATAACCACTAAATACATACCTTCCTCTAGAAATATTATACTCCTTTGAGAAATAAGAGATAAGGTATACAAAACTATACCTTATCTCTTATTTATATAAAATTTTTAATCCTATTTCTCACTTCTATGGGCAAACATCCTTCTAAAGTTCTTTTCAATAACTCTGGATTTTTCACCCCATTCTTTATCAAATAATCTTCTATAAGTTTTACCTTTAAATCTCTATTAGGAATTACTTGATATAAAACATACCAGTCTTCTAAAGAGGTTAGTGGTATATTAACTCCATTAATTTGTCTTTGTCCTGTTATTGCTTCATCATCAAACCTATACTCGTATGCTCCTGCCTCATGATTAATAATCATTCCTGCCATCGCATCCACATCAATACCATTAATTACATATTCATAAAAGTACTCTGTATTATAGGTTGATACTTTTTCCTGCGATTTTTTCTTGCCTAAAGAAGTCAAAATCTTATCTGCTTTTTCAATGTCCTTTATATTAATCATAATATCTATATCATTTGGTTTATCAACTAATCCATAATGGTTTAATAGAATAGATGCTCCTACAGCCCACGTAATATTTTCTTCATTTAATTTACTACCTATATAACTTAATGTATCTAATAACATGCACCAACACCTCTATTTATTTAATTATAGCTTCTTAGCTCACTTACTTCTTTTTCTGTAAGGTTGCGCCACTTTCCAATTTGTAAATCATCTAGTGACACATTCATAATTCGAATTCTTTCTAATCGAATAACCTCATAGCCAAAAACCTTAGTCATCCTTCTTATTTGTCTATTTAGCCCTTGAGTAAGAATAATTGAAAAAGTGTCTGCACTTATTCTTTTTACAATGCAAGGTCTAGTTTTAACTCCTAAGATTTCAACACCTTCACCCATTTTATCTAGAAATGTATCTTCGAAGGACTTATCGACAGTTACTATATATTCTTTTTCATGGTGATTATCAGATTCTAAAATTTTATTTCCAAGGTCCCCATCATTAGTCATGAGTATTAAGCCTTGAGACTCCTTATCTAATCTTCCCACTGGAAATACATAATCTGGATAGTTCATAAAATTAATTATGTTATTTTCCACATCCCTTGATAAGGTACATGTAACTCCCACCGGTTTATTTAAAACCATATATACTTTTTTCTTTGGCTTAATAGCCTCATTATCCAAAAGAATGCTATCGTACTCCTCTACCCATTGACCTGGTTCACAAAGCCTTCCATTTACAATTATTCTTCCCTGTTCTATTATTCTATTAGCCTCTTTCCTTGAACAAATTCCGTAATTACTAAGTAGCTTATTTATTCTCATATTTAATTGCTATCCTTTCAAATCTTTGAACTCATAAAACCTTAACCTTACATTGCTTTAACTTTTAAACTTCTTTAAGATAACCCTCTATTTAAATCTTAAGAAAAATTGAAGGTAGCCTGTATTTTTTAGTGAAGAATTTAATTTAGATTTTAGATTCAGTTTATTGAGTTTTATACAGGTTCATAATCTATTTTTATCACTAAATTAGGTAATTTTTCATTTAATAATTCTATCACCCTATAATACTCTTCATCTTGAAAATAAAGACTGTTATAAAATCTATCTCCACCATAAGAGACTTTTATAATTTTCCCCTTATATACATTAACTTCTTTTATTTTATTCCAAGGAATAAACTGTGCACCTCTATACATAGAAGCAATCCCCATTGCTGTTATTCCATTCTTAAAATATCCAACTATAAGTACAGTTACACCTAGAATTCCAACTAGGTAATGACTTGGAATTTTTGCATATTTATAAAACAAGTAAAAGAAAACTACACCTGCTATAAGAATAAGTACTTTGTCACTAGTTTTTTTCTAGCCTTTATTAATAACTGTCTACTAATCCTATAGTCCCTTATAATAATAGTAATAAATAAAACACTCAAAATCCAATTCACATTAACTCACTCCCCAAACATATTCGTCTCACCCTAATTATTTAAAGTTATATTCTCTTTACTTACATACTTTTTTCCTGCACTAAGCAGTACTACCGCACTTGTTAATACCATCGCAGCTCCCCATATTGCTTTAACTCCTATAGAAGAAGTTATTAGTCCACCTAGAAAAGCTCCTATTATAAAGGAAAAAATAATAGTAAAATACCCTAGTGCCTTCAAAGCTGACTTTTTATCTTTATTAACCACAGCAATATAAGCTGCCTGTGAGGCAGAGTATAGGTTTCCTGTGGACATAGTAGTGCTATAAGGGTAATCATGAAGTTTTCTAAAGGTAGAAATCTGAACTGAAGACACAAATGAAATAGTAACTGTTACAAAACTATTGGGCACAGTAGTTGGCACAAAACCTATAATAAAAAGCACAATAATTTCAAGTAATAAAATAGTTCTCACGGAATCCTTAATGAAAAGTTTAGGTGGAGACTTTTTAATAGATTCTGCTACCACTACCCCTACTATGAATGCCAAAATTGGTGGCATATGAAGAAGAGCTTGCATCCACTGCCCTTTTGAAAGTTCTATGCTCACTAACACAATATTTCCTGTTTGAGCATTAGCAAAAATGCCTCCCCATCCAACGTAAGTATATGCATCTAGAAATCCTCCTACTATAGCTAATAGTATTCCTAATCTAAGCGATTCTGTTGTAATTTTACTTACACTCATCTTCTGTTTAATCCTACTAGTTATTTTTATGTCTAAATTATCCAATTTCAATCCCTCTAATCTTATGCCTTTATGTATTTAATTTTATTCTCAACTAACTTTTGCCAACCTCTTAAAGAGTTTATATAAAGCCATTGAAAATAAAAACCCGAAAATCCAATCTATATTATTTAAAATTAAATATACTCCTTTTTTGCTCCTCATTAACAATATATTTCTAAGAGTGCTTAAATATTTTCATAATAAAATTATATCATTATACTAGACTATAAACTAATATGAATAAACAAAATAGAAGTACTTCCTTATAGAAATACTTCTATTTTCTTAGTTTATTTATTATTGTATAGTTTTTACTCATTAGTTAAGGAATTTTTCTCTAGATTCTTTAACTCCTTAAGTATTTTAGTAAATTCTTCTTTATCTCTAATTAAATCAAATTCAGTGCTTTCAAAGATTTTAAACATATTCTCATACAAATTCATAGTTATTGTACGCTTACCTTGTGGAATCTCATTAAAGCACCATATGGAAGAAAACTCCGTCATATTATTAATATCATTTTTTTTCATGTCTTCTAACATTTTCTCTAGCATTTCTATTGCCTTAGAGGTTTCATTAAACTTTAAATAATCTATTGCAAAGTATAAGTACTCAGAGGATAGACCTATTACGGAATCCCCTTCTGGTGATAAAGTTTTTTTAATATTAATAGCTAAGTTATGATACTTCTCTACAATATTTAAATCTCTCTTATCTTCCTTCATGTAGGAATTCACCAGTCCTAAACAGGTTATAGAAATATCACTAATACTTTTATACAAACTGCTTTGCAATATTTCCCTTGCTTTTTTGAGTTCCTTTTTTTCAATATAAATGCTTGTAAGTATTAAATTAGGATCAAGTTGGCTTTTTCTAATTTTATTTACGCACTCTATAGCCTTATCTTCTTCTTCTACCATTGGATATAGTGCACCTAGTTGAAATAGGGCTTGCTCACACAGTTCTACGTTAGAACAATTTTTAGAAACATCTTCAAATAACTCAATTGCCTCACCTATCATCTTCATTCCCTGTTCTTCGCTAGAACTTTTCCAAGAGTACATTGTAAATAAAAAGCCTATTCTCAATTTTAAATAATAGCTATTAGGATATTTTGATACATAACCTTTACTCCTACTAATAGCCTCTTCTAGTGCTCCGTTACTAAATAGCTTTTCACATTCACTAAATAAGCTCATAACCTCATCATCAGAAAGTTCAACTTTAAAGTTTAAAAGTGTATCAATTGTGATATTAAAGAAGGTGGCTAAGATAGGTAGTAGAGTAATATCCGGATAGGAAATTCCACTTTCCCACTTTGATACTGCCGCTGTCGACACACCAATAAAATTAGCAAGCTGATCTTGCGTAATTCCCTTTTCTTTTCTTAACCTGTAGATAACTTCTCCTATTAATAACTTTTCCATTTATATCACTCCATAAATTTATTATAGGATCCTATAGCTTTAGTATATATTATTTTTACCTATATACCAATGGACTCATAGTTCAATATAGATTCAAAAACTTAACCACTGGTTAAGTTTTTGCTTATGACAAAATAAATGTATAGCATGCTTGACATTTTGAGTAAAGCATACTATACTTAAATTGTAAAGCTTACTATACTTTTTGAAAGGTAGTGATTAATTGCAAACCAGAATACAAGATTTACGGAAAGCAAAAAAAATAACTCAAAGTGAACTAGCAGACGCAGTGAATGTTACCCGACAAACAATTATATCTCTAGAAAATGGCAGGTACAATGCTTCCTTAGTTTTAGCACACAAGATTGCTCAATTTTTTGGAGTGTCCATTGAAGATGTATTTATTTTTGATCAGGAGGATGAGAATTTATGAAGGGAATTTTAACTGGAACTACAGCAAAAACTAATGAAGAATTTAGAGAAGTTATTAAAAGTCGTATGAAAATCATGGTTATTCTTATGGTAATAGGAATTATAACAGCAGCAATTGGTTTTGCCTCAGAATTTTACTGGAAATTATCACTTAATGACCACATGTTAGGTGTATACTCTGGGGTAGGAGTAGGTCTGTTTATATGCGGTGCTGGATTATGGATAAAAAATAAATTTTTGCTTGGTAATGATATAAAGTTAAAGGAAAGTCGCTTAAGTAATACAGATGAAAGAATTCAAGAAATAGGAAATAAAGCTTTTCGCATTGCTTCTTATGTAATGATTATTATCTTATATGCCACTGCATTAATAGGAGGCATATTTTATCCAATATTATTTCAAGTTCCTATGTTTATAGTTTCTTGTTTCTTAATAACCTATGTTATTAGCTTCAAGTACTACAATAAAAAAATGTAGTAATGCCTATTCAATAATTGATACTATATAATTCACTTAGAGAAAGAATAAATTCTCTAGGTGAATTTAATTTTCAAAGCATAAATATTTCACGTGAAGATTGAAATTACGAGGAAACTTTATCTTTATGTTTTTCCTTAATTAGCATATGACGGTCTAATAA
Organism: Clostridium punense; assembly: GCF_017874425.1. Lineage (GTDB taxonomy): Bacteria > Bacillota > Clostridia > Clostridiales > Clostridiaceae > Clostridium_J > Clostridium_J punense. The sequence goes on along the minus strand of NZ_JAGGLL010000027.1, from coordinate 49,264 downwards.
AGAAATGAAAATTGTTGCTGAAGATATGAAGAAATAAGCTACACTGGTTTCAAAACCTATAGCAGATTTTTGCATATACCATCCTAAAAATATATTACATAAAATTACTCCAATATAATACTTAAAATTCCTCCAAAAATTCTTATATAAATTTATCTTCTTTGGGATTCTAGCTAGATATACGAGTATTAATATAAACAATAGAAACACTATTAAAGCACCTACTAGCAAGTTTGGTGAAATATGGCACACCTCGCCATTTGAAAATTCTCTTCTTTTAGTAGTTTCCATTAAATTAACTAGAAAATATATTGGTAATGAAATAACAATAAGTATTAATGATGTAACTACATTAACTTTTATACATTTTTTCAGGTTAAACTCAATAAACCCCATATTCATCATTCCCCCAAATTTGAATATTTTCTCACATAACATATTAATTATATTATAATAAAGTAAATTAATTGCTTATGACATTTTTATTTTTCTATAAACTTAGCAATACTGTTGTTAATATCCACCTCAGAAAAGGCTACTATAGTTTGAGTTATTGCATATTCAGAAACTATATTAACAAAATCTTCTATTTCATTTAGTTCTCCAACAGATAGCTTAACTAAAAAGCACCCATCTCCGGCAATCCTATAACACCATTCGCTTCTTTTATAGTCCTTGATAAACTGTTTAAATCTTTCATAACCCCCATTTTTCATGGTAACCTTAATTATGCAATCTACTGAAAGTCCAAGCTTTTTCTTGTTTATCTTAATTGTATAACCTTCAATTATTCCCTCATCTTCAAGCTTTCTAACCCTTTCAGTAACCGATGGAGGTGATAGGTTAATTCTCTTTGCTAATTCTCTTATAGATAATCTGCTATCTTCTTGTAATTCTTTCAAAATCATCATATCGATTTCATCAAATTTCATTTGTAATTTATTCTCCTAAAATTTATTTTATTTGATATATTTATTTTTAAATTATATTTTACTTGAAATACAATTTTATTCCAATAGCAATTATAATTTTATTATACGAAAACAAAGCTCATATTTATCTTACAGGTAAATTTTTATTGTTTATTATGTTTTTTTAAATCTTTTAGATAATATTTTTTTATTTTGAGATAATATTAAAATTTCACTAAGTTGTAAATTTATCATAATTTACTTAGAACCCATATTAGTTAATATTAAATTAGTTTTTATTGAAGAATACATATTAAATCAGTGTCAGTGATTAATATGCATATTTAAAGGAGGATTATCATGGCAAAGATCAAATATTCCAAATTCGGAGCTACACCCTTTCAACAATTACTAGGTCATAATGAAAATATTCTAATGGCATGGTCAGCTTTAGAAAACCGCTTTTTCACTAGCACTACTTTTACACCTGAGTTAAAAGAAGAAGTGAGACGCACCCTTGCCTTTAATAACCGCTGTGAATATTGCATGGCTAAAGGCAACCCTTCAGATAATATAACAGATAGTAAAATTATCATAGCCACAGAAATTGCAGATATAATTTCAAAAGGTAGCATTATCAAATATGAAGATTTTTGCAAATTGAAATCTCAATTTAGTGATGAAGAAATCTCAGAACTTTTAGCTTTTATATGTTTTATAACTGCTTCTCAAAGATATGGAGCTTTACTAGATTTACAACCAAGCTGCCAAATTGAATTTATAAAACAATAACTTATATATTCTAGTTTTGTCAAATAGAGGTGTTATAAATATCTTCATATTATTTTAATATAATAAAGCTACTACTCAAAAATGAGTAGTAGCTTTAATCTATGAACTTTTTTTATATACAATTCTCTTAATACTTTCAACTGAAAGATAATATTCTTCAGCTAAATCTTTAATTTTACATCCACTGCGATATTTGCTGCATATATCTTCATTTCTCTTTCTTATATGCTCCCTATTACCTGAACTCTCCCCCCACTTTTTTCGTGTATTGGGTGGAGATGGAATATAAATATATTCACCTTGAATATATTTTTGAATTTCTTTAATTAAATTATCAGGTAAAACATTTTCAACTTTTACATATTTCACAAAGCTCAGCTCCTTAAATCTTTATTCAAATTAAGGAAGCAAAGCCCGTAAAGGTATTAATTTTGCTTATACACGAACTCGAAAATATAAAAACCAATTTATTAACTTCGAGAAACATGCCCTAGCGAGGGCGACTATACTATTTGTCTCTGTGCAAATTGTCGCCAAAAGTCATACCTACAGACTTTGCACAGAGTATTTTGAGTAGTTCCCTTACAGCTAATTCAAATCTCATTTTATCACCCCCAATAAATCTTATAGTAAATTATAAGAACAGCCTCCTGCATATATGCATAAAATGTATTGATAATTGTCATTTATCAACAACTTTCTCAAATACAAAAACTTTCTTAGCATAGTTTTAGTGTAAAAACATGGTGAGAATAATTTGTATAAACTTTTGAAAGATAAAAATCATGTCATTATATAGTGTTTGTGAGAATTTAAACGTTATTAGCAATTATTTATAATCAAATCAGCTGACTTTAAAGGTTCAAAAGTTTTATCATAATAATCTTCAGCTGCCCAATAGCGCTCCTTGTATTTCTCAATAACCTGACTAAGGTCACCTTTATGATTGCTTCTGATGATTTCCCTTTGAAACCTCACCTCTCTTGGGCAATCTACAAAAATCATATAATCAAAGAAATCTCTCCAACATTTCCTTTGAAGATAAACTCCCTCAACAACTATTATACTTTTTGAAGCTATTTTATAACTTTCTTCTGTTATCATATCTTTTTCTTTATCATAATAATTTAATTTTAACTCTATCTCATTACTTTTAAGTGGTTTAAATAAGTGATCTCTGATATAATTTTCATCCCACTGTAAATAAAAAAGCTCGTACCACTGCTTACGTCCCGTATTGTATCTATGCTTTCTAGTAGTGATGTAATCATCTATGTGAAAAACTTGGGCTTGATATCTTTCTTTAATGTGCTTTACTAATTGATCAGTTATAGAAGTCTTCCCAGCACAACTATATCCGTCAATACCAATTATATAATTCTCTTTTCCTTCTTCTATATTTTTTAAAATTGAAGAAAGAATAAGTTCAACATTTTTATTTTCCATGATTAATAACCTTATTCCTTAGTATGATAATTCACTGACAGTGGACTACTCTCTTCTCTTAACATTGATAAAACATCTAAGTCATGGTACTTTCCCCTTGCGAAGAACGCTTTTCTCATAGTTCCCTCAAAAATAAAGCCACATTTTTCTGCAGCTTTTCTTGCCGCTATATTTTCCTTTGCTGTGCATATTTGAAGTCTTTGTATGGGTTTAAGTTCAAATATATAAGCAGAAAATATCTTAACTGCTTCTGTAGCATAGCCCTTACCCCAGTCTTCTTTCCTATAAATCTGACACCCAATCTCATAGCCTTCACAGTCTCCAAATCCTTTGAAGAATGTGATTACCCCTAAAATTCTATGAGACTTGTCTATTATCAACATTCTTCCAAAATCTTTTTCCCAAAAGCCTGTATCAGATTGATACTTTCTTATTTTACTTTCATGGTGTAACTGAACCCCTAAATAATCTCCCCTATGAGCTAAGTCATTCATTAGCTCTAACATTTCTGGTATATCTTCGTCTTGAATCAATCTAAGACTAATATTTTTTCCATTTAACATATTATCCCCCCAAAGTATAAGTTCAAAATTAATACAAGGCTAAACTTTTCTCCACTATTTTATAAATTTCCTCAAAGTCTACTGTATTAAAATCTGTGGTATCAATATCTATAGTTATGCTATTTTCTATACTTAGCTTAAACTCTCTATTGTTTATATTTTTATTATATTCCTCAAAACTTTCTATGGGTCTAATATGCCCTATATGTCTTTCTCCTGAATTATTTCTATCTATGAATCTTTCATAGAGAATATGAGCTTCACAGTAACAATATAATTGAATTACTTTATAGGGATACCTCTTTCTTATATCTAAGAAAGATTTTGTTGAATACCTATTATCAAAGTTACCTTCTACAATAAAGGGTTTCCCTGTTTGTAAAAGTTTTTCAGCAAATAAATAGGTAATATCAAAGCTTGCACCTCCAAGCTTAAGTCCCCATTCTTCGTCTCTTACTCCTATAGTATCAAAAAGTAATTCTTTAATCTCATCCTTATTAATCACTGGTAGATTAAATCTTTCAGCTAAATCCTTACTCAAGGTAGTTTTTCCAGCAGCTGGAGCCCCTGAAACTATAATCATTAAATTTTCTTTCATGTATTTAATCCCCTATTTTCAACTTTTTCAAGCTCAATTTTCTTATTAATAATTTATTCCACATAAACCAAAATCTACCTCATGAGGTAACTCTATATCTAAATGCAACAATGTAAAACTTGTTATTTATGCAGATTTAACGCTAGTTAATTTCATTTTTATTTTCCGCTTACCATACTTGATCTAGTTTATCAGCATAAAAAGAAATTGCTCTTTTATATCTTTTGACATTCTCATCTGAAGCTGTCTCAGCTAAACTGGTTAGTAATATTTCCATAGCCTTTGAGTGCTCCCCTAGGTTATATAAAGTCATAGCATAAAAGGTTTTAATTGCGTAATTATCTTGAAATCTTATTAATCCATATTCAAATACTTTCTTTGATTTTTCATATTCACCTAAAGTTCTGAAAGTACTTCCTAATCCTAGAAAAGCACCTTGTAACTCCTCATCTGGTAAGCCTATTTCAATAGCTTTTTCATAATAAGGCACAGCTTGATTTTCTAATCCCATTGAATCAAAAGTACAAGCACAATGGTAATTTATTATTGAGTTATTTGGATATTTTTGCACAAGATTATTCAAGATATCACTCGCCTGCTTTAAATCTCCGTGTTTTTTTAAATCTATTGCTAATTCTAATTCTTTCATTATTACTCCTTTGCTTCTAACAATATTAAATTTACTTTACTATTATTTATATATTATAAGTACATTTCAAATTCAATTTCATGTTTTAAAGGTATATTATATTCCCCCATCAATGGAATCGACGGCTTCAGCTTTCTCGCATCTTCAACTGCATTGTGATATATATTAACCATGTCAAAACCTCTTTTTTGGTAAAACCCCATAGCGTTGAGATTATCATTGGTAGTAATTAGCTTTACCTTTGTACATTCAATTTTACGTGCTAATACTATAACCTTATCAACTAGTAAAGTACCAATACCATTCTTTTCCTTCAAACTGTCCAACGACATTATTTCACATTCAGCACTTTCAATTTTGTATGTAATTAATCCTAGAATTTCTCCATTATTATAAACAACAAAACCATCTAGTGTTGTCATATCTATAATCTTTCCTCGTACTACCATATCTGTTGAGAACCATTGCTTAAATATAAAATCATTAATTTCTTTACGATTTTCAGTTGAAATCTTCTCAATTTCCATGTACTTCTCACCTTAATATTCTCTTATTTTCATAGGTATATTGCTTCAGAATAGTTACTTTTAAGTAACTTACCTATTTTAATACATCTTCTATATTTATTCGCCATACCATATGGTCCTCACCTTTACCCCAAAAATCCTTTAAATGATACTCAGGCTTTCCAAACTTATTCATCCATATTTTCTGGGCACTTTTATAACCACTGTCAAAACAAAATTCCCTTATTCCTTTTCTATGAAGCTCTTCGAATATGGCTTTTAGCATTTTGCTCCCAACACCTTGCTTTTGGTAATCAGGGTGAACAAACACTGTTCCTATTTCAACTATAGCTTTTAATTCTCCCTTAGTGCAGGTATCTATTAGTTCATTGGAAGGACCATATTCAATTGAACCAACTATTTTCTCGCCCTCTTTTGCTATAAGAAAGAACCGATTCTTACCATGGCTTTCTATATCCTGATTTAAACATCTTCTCTTATCAATAATTTCATTTTCAAAAGTATCAACTAAATCTAAAATTCCATTTTTCTCAAAGGTATCTCTAAGCACAAGTTCAAAAAACTTATTGATCTCTTCTATATCCTCAGTCCTCGGTCTGCTTATTTCTATGTTTTTCATAGGTATCACTCCTTGTCCAAAATTTAACCCAATGCATTAAGTCATCTTGAAATAATGAATAGGTCAGTAGGCTGATCTATTTTGTGTTATATTATGTTAACAACCCCCTTAGATATCTCTACTTTGTAAATAATCTGCTTGCTTGTGAACTAAAAATACCCTTAACATCTTTGATTTATTATTTATATTCAAGTGCCAAACATTGCTTACTGTAAAAAACTATAGTTAATTTATCATTAACTACTTTTGTTTCTCCTGTTTTTCTATAGCCCAGCTTTTCATATAAGTAGCAGTTTCCTTTTTCTTGTAATATGGTGTCCAATCGCCACTCTATAGCATCACTATACAGAGTCTCAATTAGTTCAAAAACCTTTTGAGCTATCCCTCTTCCTTGGTATTCTGGTAATACAAAAATAGGGCTAACACGATAAATCCTGTTTTCAATCTTTACTACTCTAATTGCCCCAACATTAGCCTTGTCCATATTAATAATGTAGTAGTCACTCTTTTCTTCATTGATTCTACTAATTACCTTTTCTAAAGGTTCATTTCCAGGATTGGTTTCATAGTCTTTATATTCGTCCAATAAGCTTTTAAAAGCTTTAACCTGCATTTCATGAATACTCTGTGCATCTACTAACTCTGCTTTTCTTAAACATGTGTCCATTTAATTCTTCTCCTAAAATATTTATTCTAATATTAGCCTAAACTTCTTTTTTCATTTCTTTATAGAGTTTCATTACTATGTTTGTTGGAAATAAGCTCTTATGAAATAAAATAGTAATTGCTAGTAAGCCCTGAATTACGCCTATAATAAAAAATAAAACATGTAAAAAAGCCACTGCCCTTAGCATCATACACTGCACTATTATCCAAATTACCAAAGCTCCTCCTAAAGTACCACTTATATAACCCTGATATTTTGCTTTATAGCAAAGTGTGAGAGCGCTTATTACATTGCCCAGTCCTATAACAGTAAACAAAATAATTCCAGGTATTAAATAGTTAGTAAACGGTGAATTTTTTAGAGGTTCAAGTGGCATTCCTAAAGGCTCTAATGGGCTAGTAATAGCTGCAAGTCCCCCAGCCATGGCACCTATTCCAACAAATAGATGTAATCCAAAGGATAACTTATATATCAATTTCATAATTATTCTCCTTCACAACTAGTTATTAATTTAATAAACTTAATTATTTTACTTTATCAAAAGGCTAGAGTTTTATTATAAATCTTTCAAACTCTAGCCTTTATTCTTTAAACTGGTTTTTATCGGGTTATGGTCAGATAGGATCAGATTTTGCTTATAACCTGCTTCTACCCTAGTTTCCCTGAATCTCTGTATGAATAAATTATATTATCACTTTAGAATCCAATACTATTGTTTTTTAACTTATATTTTCTATTAAAGATATTAACTTTTACATTAGTTATAATACTTATCAGAATCTTCAAACCATATTTGGACATGGTAATATTCTACCATAAATTGTTTATATACTCCATGATTTTATATTCCAAAAATTTATTTTTTTCTATTCACAGGAACCCATATTTCACATATATAATCATCACTATCTGTATTTCCTGGTGGATAAACTTCAATTTCATATTTTGTGGACCTCTCGTATCCAGATGAAGTAATCCATTCTGTTGTTATCCTAGTCCAAACTGCAGGTTTTTGCTCTTGAATATGACCTAACTTAATCTCTATTTCTCAATTTGTTCTAGAATTATTCTCCTTTTATAAAAGCCATATTTTTTATAAAATTCCAATACATTCTCGTTTCCTTCTGCTACACCAATTATTTTTGTCTTAACTTTATTATCGTCTAGCCATTGTAATGCACTTGTCATTAGCTTATCCCCTATACCATATTTACGGTATGCCTTATCTACAAACAATGAATCAATTTCTCCAGTTAAATCTAAACTAATTGTGCTAATACAATATCCAATAAATTTCTTTTGTTCCTTATCTTTAATTAAATCAATTTTAACTTGCATATTTTCAGCATTTATAAACTTAGCTTTTCTAACCTGAAAATTTAAGTTACTAAATTTATGTGAAAAGTGTTTTGAATTCTCTCCATGGTGCTTATTTAATTTTTCCCATAGGGGCTCTACAAAATCTAATAGTTCCCTGCCCCCAGTTATAAACTCTAAATTTTCCATGACTAATCCCCCCTAAACAACGCAGTTATTTTTTACTTTTAGTAAGTATTCTGTCATATTTTCATCTTCATCTTTATTGTATTTGTACCCAAGCTCTTCCCCTACAGCTAATGCTATAGTTCTAAATAGCTCACAAGCCGTAAATACTGCAGCCCAAAAGTTCTCATAATTACTATCCGTATAGGTTTTAGAATACATTTCATAAAGTTCCTTAGTAAGATACTTTTTAAAATTCTTACCTTGCTTTCCTGGTGACACAGAAAAGTTTGTGTTTGTTCCAATGTGCCACTCTATCATTTTTTCAACCATATTTCTTACGATTACATTATACATCCACATGGCATAGGGTAGTTCATCCCTGGCAATTCCTTTTGCTACATTATTTAAACACCACCAGAATTCATTACAACAACAAATATATTGTAGCTCTGTAGGTTTTTTTACCCAGTAATCTTCATCAGTTGGCGCCTGTGTTTTAGGTAAGCAATTATCCTTATCTAAAAGAGGCAAAGTAAGTTTATCCCCTAAATAGTCCTCTAACATTTCTTGTTTGGTTTTTATTCCTAAGTCAATTCTATTTCCATCTTTGAATAACATTAACCAGGTGTAGGACTGATGAAAATTATTTTTTCTCCCATAAGCCATATCAAACAAATCAGGTTCCTGCATCACCGCTATATCACCAAAAACAGAAATCCAATTCTTGTCTTCTAAAAAAGGCTTTGTTTCTGTTACCACGTACACTATGTCATAATCCTGATAGATATCTTTTTCTATCATAGGGTTTGTCCTAGATCCACCCATATAAACTGCCCTAATACGCTCATCTTCCTTAGCTATCCTTATTATTAAATCCATGATTTCCTTTTCACTTCTCAAATCCTCACCCCATTAACTTTTATATGCTTATTTTTTCCTCTCAATTTTCATCATTTAAATACCACTTAACAAACTTTTTAAAACAGGATTGTTCTTCACTGCTCAAATGTTTTTCTCTATCTTCCTTATTTAATTCAGCAATAGTCTTTCCTGCTCCTTCAACTTCAAAGATATAACTAAGTTTTGACCAATTTTCTTCGTTGTCATTTCCTCTAATTTCTCTCGATAAAGTTCCTTTTGTTTCGGCTTCAAAAAATCTCATACTGTTCCCATCATAATAAGCTAAGCACTCTTGGAACTTACAGTTTCTATTTTCCATGCCTTCCATCAACTTTAGAATTCCTTCAATACCTATTGTATCTAATGCATGATTTACATAGGCTCTAGGAAACCCCTTTAGTTCTTCTATAAAGAAGCCTGCATCCATAGCAATACAAGGTTTACCCACTATTTTATATGCTTGCATTACCTTAATCTTTGAAATTTCTTTAATATTATCACTTCTAGGTTCAATTAGTTCCGCCTCATATCTTATAACTTCTACATTCTTTAGCTCTCTCTCAGCTGACTTCACTTTTCCTGAATTAGAAGTAACAAAAACAATTTGCTTTTTATTCATGTTATCATTTCCTTCATTATTTAATAAACTTATTGTTATGATCTAAGATAAGATTTTATAGGTCTTTACTTAAACTCCTTAGCCTAAGAGCTAATACATAAATAGTTATTAGCCTCCAATGTACAAATTTCCTAGGCAATATCAATACAAAAATACATATTCTTATCAATAAATATTTATATCAATAAGTATTGATATAAATATTTATTGATATATTGTAGTGTTTTTATCTTTATAAAAAGATAAGAAGATATAGCATTCATGCGGGTTTCAGCGATTCTTAATGAAAATTACATTCTCACGGGTGATATTAAATATGTAGAATTATCATTACTTTTTCCCGTAATTACAAAAACAGATAGACTAGATGTAAACTTAAGCATAATTTCCTCATCTTCTATGGCATTTAGTGCCTCTAATAAAAACTTGGAATTTACTTTTATACGCATTGGCAGTCCTTGTGCTAATACATCTATCTCGCCTTTTATATCTCCAATTTGTGAATTCGAAGTAATGTGCATCTTATCCTCTAGTATATCTAATAGAACTGCACTAAAACTTCCCTCTCTTCCAATTATTGATGCTCTTTCTAAGTTATCAATTAAACTTTGTTTGTTTACTGTAACCTTTAAAGTGTATTCATTTGGTATAAAAGTTTCATATTTTCCGAACTCACCATCTAGTAAGGTAGATATTACTTTGGTTTTACCAATAGTAAATAATATTTGATTTGAAGTAAATGTAATCTTAATATCATGATTCTCAATTTCGCTTATTTTAGCTACTTCATTTAGTGTACGTCCTGGTATTACAGCACTAACAGTTCCACTACTTCCATTCAAGTAATAGCATATAGCTGCTCTAATACCATCTAATGCCACCATATTGAGCCTAGTATCTTTTAAATGGAAAAGAACTCCTGAATATATTGGCCTTAGTCCACTTTGATCTGTTGCGAATGTAGTTCCCTTAATCATCCTTTTCATTACCTTTTGTGGTATTGATACTTTAATATCTTCTTTAATTTCTGGCATCTTCGGAAAACTATCTTCATCTTGATAAACTAAATTTATTATATTTTTATCACAAATAATTTTAATATTTCTATCACTGACAGTACTTACTTCTATTGGTGCATTGGGTAACTTTCTTATTATATCTCCTAACAATTTAGACTCTACTACAATGGAGCCTTCCTCATAAACCTCTGCTTTTACTTCTGTTTCCAGGTATAAGTTTTTATCTCCTCCTGCAATCAACAGATAATCTTTTTTTGCTTTAATTAAAACTCCTTGAAGTGTTGTAAACCCACCTTTTAAATATATAACCCTCTGAGCTTCCTGTATACCCTGAAAAAACTCATCTTTATTAATCCTAAATCTCATTCTTTTTCCCCCATAATAAACTCTATAAAACTAATACCTGATTTGCAACCCAATACTATTTACATAATATTTTTATAACTCACCTTTTAATTTTACCATATGTTTACTGTAAAAATACACCTTAATTCTTGGTGCTTAGTAAGTTATGGTGAAAATCTTAATTACCATATGATAATTCAATAAATTATTCAATATAAAAGGATGTGGTCTTACCACATCCTTTTCACTCTCACTTTTTAATAATTATGTCTATGAAAATATCCTAAAACAAATAAACTAAAGTTACTTTCAATGTCTATAGCTACTTAATTTCTAATTTAGTTTTTCATTTAGATATTTTTTCAAAGCATTGATATGCATTGGGTAAAAAGCACCTTCATTTTCTTCCATGATAGTTTTTAGCTCTTCAAGTGAAATCCACCTTAGATTTATTGATTCATCAGAGTTCTCTAGTAATTCTCCTGTTGCTTTACATATAAAAGTCTGAAGCATTATAGAGTAAGTACCACTTATGTTTTGTGATGAATAAAAGGGATTAAAACTCATTACTTTATATCCATTACAGTTAGTAACTATAGTCTCTTCTTCACCCTGTATTTCTGTTAGTTTTAATCCTGTTTCTTCCCATACTTCTCTACGTAAACTATCAAAAATATTCTCATATTCTCTTATCTTTCCTGCTGGAACTTCAATTAATCCATTATCTTCAGAGTGTTCTTCTTTACACCTTTCTTGAATTAAAATGTGTAAAACTCCATTAATTTCTTTCTCAATAATTGCTCCCACAGCTGGTTTAGCAAAAACCTCCATCTGTATTCCCTCCCATAAAATATAATTCTTTAAAATTTCTATATTCCATTGTTACACACTAATAAATCTTGCAATAATTTTGAAGTAAGCTATCCTCGGCAGGTTTTGTTTCGAAAAAAGTAACATTTCATCAGTTTCTGAATTCTCAATAAACTCTCCACATCCTAATTGGGCTGTAAATACTACCCAAACAAGCCTTAAATCATCTCGTGTATAAACCTTAAATAAACTTAAGTTATCTATTGCATACCCTGTTTCCTCAAAAAACTCTCGTTTTGCTGCTTCTTCTAGAGTTTCACCCAAATCCCGATACCCACCTGGAAAAGTTACTTTTCCATTTTCATTGCCCTTTAATCTAACCATTACAAATTCATTTTTACTATTATAACAAGTCACAACTACTGCAACATTTACCCAATTGTCCCAATCAATAAAGCCACAATTGCATTTCTTTACAACTTGTTTATTTTCTAAATGTTCCTTTAATAGAGATCCACAGTCGGGGCAAAATTTCATTTTGTATCCTCCAATAATTTTTATTGCAACTTTCGCATACCTTCGTTATTCAGCTATCTAATGATTCCTTTATAAAATTTATAAACTAAACTCTTCAAACCCAAACTTTTTATAAGGATTGATACTTATCTTTATAATGGAATCTTTTACAATCTCCTATCTATTTTACCATATATTCACTGTAATAATATCAATAAGTTCTCTTATATTCCCAGATTTCACATTAAATAATGCTTTATATTGCAATATGATGATGGTATCTTTTCAAAATAATTTATTTCTTAATATATCATCCTTGAAAATACCTTAACTAACTCCCTTCCACTTTTTAAGATACTTTTGAAAAATGAAACTTTATAAATATTAAATTGCAAAATTCCCCAAAAATATATTGACTTATTCTTTCAAGGGATTTATAATAATTAATAATTTAAAGCAAAAACTATGATGAGAAGAGTAATTACAAGAAGATTTTTAGAGAGTCAGGGATGGTGGAATCCTGATATGATGATTGTAATGAAGAACATCTCGGAGTTTCTAACCAAAATCCTTCTGGAGAGTAGGCTTAGACGGAGCCAAACCGTTATAGATTGGACAGTATCGAAGCATTATTCCGTACTGATTGAGAAGAGCATTTTGCTAATTTGGGTGGTACCGCGGAAGTTTAGTCTTTCGTCCCTTACAGGGATGAAAGGCTTTTTTATTTACCTATTTTTCTATATTAGGCACAAAAAAACAAATATCAAGTCAAAGATGTGAAGGATATTTTGGGTTAAACAAGGATACTGATTCTTAAATCTAAGTGTTCTGTTGACACAGTATAATGCACAATAAACAAGGATACTGACTTATTTATTTTTTCAAGATGCCTTAATATAGTAATTTTATCAGTACAATTGTACACACACTACATCATCTAGTTGAAAGGAAGGGTTGTCATGAAACAAACCTACAAATCATTATTAACAATACCATCAGGCTATAAAACTGAACTAAATATTAGAGAAACAGAGATAGCCATAAAGAAGCTTAAGGACTATTTTGAAACAAAACTTGCAAAGGAACTTAATCTTACAAGAGTATCTGCTCCACTTTTTGTTAGAAAAGATACAGGCATCAATGACAATCTTAACGGTGTAGAAAGACCTGTGACATTTGACTCAAAGTTTATTAAAGGTTATGACTTTGAAATAGTACAGTCCTTAGCAAAATGGAAGAGAATAGCTCTAAAAAGATATGGATTTCAAACTGGCGAAGGTCTTTATACTGATATGAATGCTATAAGAAGAGATGAGGACCTCGATAATCTTCACTCTATGTATGTTGATCAGTGGGATTGGGAAAGAGTCATTGATAAGAATGAAAGAAATGAAGAGGTGTTAAAAAATATAGTACAAGGGATATACAGAGTTTTCAAGGATAGTGAAGAGTATATATGTGACATTTATCCACATATAGGTAAAATACTTCCACAGGATATTTATTTTATCACCTCTCAGGAACTTGAGGATAAATATCCAAGCTTTACAGGAAAGGAAAGAGAAAATGCTATTGCTAAGGAAAAGGGTGCAGTATTTATTATGAAAATCGGCGGCACATTAAAATCAGGAGAGAAACATGATGGAAGATCCCCTGATTACGATGATTGGGAACTCAATGGAGATATAATCTTCTGGTACCCAATACTTAATAGGGCTGTTGAGCTTTCTTCAATGGGTATAAGAGTCGATGAAGAAGCACTCATAAAACAACTTGAAATTGCGGGATGTGAAGATCGTAAGGAACTAGAGTATCATAATCTACTACTTCAAGGCAACCTTCCATATACTGTAGGTGGAGGAATAGGTCAATCAAGAATATGTATGTTCTTTTTAAGAAAAGCACATATAGGTGAGGTTCACGCTGCAATATGGCCAGAGGATATGATCCTAGAGTGTGAAAAGTCAAATATATTACTTTTATAGAAATTAACTTAATAAAAATCAAAAATATAATTATTAACATTCCATTTTGCAATATATTTTTTCTTATTGCAAAATGGAATGTTATACTGGGTTAATCTCGATGTTTTATCACAGAACTTGAAAACTTTTCCACAAGCCACTGATCAAATTTTTCTTCTTTCTCAAATTGTGGATAGTGTGCTGGTTCTAAATACAATATAAATTCTTTTTCAGGAGCTACAATCGAGTTAAAATAATTTTTTGCAGCTTTTGTTATTGGCTATAGTCCTTTAAATTCATTGCAATTTTCAACACATATTTTTATATTCTTATCTCCTATAGCCTTTTCACATTCATGCATAAATTCTCTTAACTTTGCCATATAAATGTCCTTATATTTATCAAAAAGAAATACTTTTTTATTAGGCAAAGTAAAGTAAACTCCATTTGGCATATGCATGTTAAGTACAGGAACTTTTAACTCCTTAGCAGCCTTTATAGTTGACAATATGGTTTTTGTGTAGGCACTTGCTACATCATTATTAAAATCACAAACATTGCTATCTTCATCAATATGTATAGTAAAGTAGATATCCTCTTTTTCACAAATTGATTTTAGATAAGGAATATCCATCGCATCAATTTGATACTCCGGTAAGTTCATATTTAATTCAATAAAGCTCAAACCTAGCTCCTTGCATAAACCAACACACTGCTCAATACTGTAAGTCTCTATAAGTGTTGGCATACCAAAACTAACTTCTCTCATAACTCCTCCATGCTAATATGCATTTTATATATCCCTTTAGAATAAGCATTGTTATCAATGATGTTCTAATTTTTTTATCCGTACTTTAAAATTCTTAAACTATACCTTAAATCAGTATCATAATAATGATCACTGCTAACCTTTAATAATCCTCTCTAATCACTAACTCCATGATATCATTTTCTCCTTTAAATTCTGCTCTTTCGTAGAATTGAACTGCTTCCTTACTTGGCCAAACAATTAATATTTCTAAGTCACAGTTCACTGCCCATTGCTTAACCTCTTCCATTAATTTTTTGCCAATGCCTTTATTTCGGTAATTTGGCCTTGTGTAAACATTTGTAACATAGCCGTACTCATCATACAAATGTTGGGGCTTGGGTATCTTTCTAATTCTTCGAACAAAAATTTGGGATACTATTAAGTTATTGTCTTCAGCTATCCAATAAACCCACTCTTCTTTAATCAATCCATCCTTTAGAAAGTCAACACACTGTTCTAAAAACTCATCTTTTGAAATACATGTAGAAACATCATAACTTTCATGTTGAAAGTCCCATCTAATCTCTGCAAGCTCCATTAAATCTTTTTCTACTGCTTGTCTATATATCATCCCAATTCCTCCATAAAAATTCTAGTTGCTAGCCTTCACTGATTCTAGTGGTTACCCCATTGATATCTTTGTATATACGGTTCTTATTTTTTGTTACCTTGTTTAAGATTTCTTCCTTTAAATCATAGCCTAAGATTTCGGCAATTCCATATAAATAAATTGCAACATCAGCCAATTCCTCACCAACTGTGGGTAACTTTTTTATATAAGCCTCAAAGGCTTCTGCAAGTTCTCCATTAGTTAAGCAAAACTCTAATTCAACATTAGTAATGTTGAACCCCTTTTGCACCTTATTATCAAATATGTCCTTTTGTATGTTACTAAACCTATCAATAGTTTCAACATTCATTTTTTTACTTTTGTATTCTTCTGCTTTTTTTAATAAGTGTGGCTGTATAAGAGGATACGTTAAGTTTTCAGGTATGTTATCAAATAATTTAATTTCATCAATTTCGAATTCTGGCAATTTACCCAGGTGATGAACTTTTGAGTAAAATAATTGTCCGTATGACTCTCCTTCTCCCCTATCTACTGAATAAATACATATTGGTATCATTGAAAAGTCTTTTGCTCCAGTTTCCTCAATGAGTTCCCTTGATGCAGTAACACATATATTTTCTCTTTCTTCTCTATGTCCTCCTGGAATTTCCCAGGTTTCTCTCTCTTTATGCTTTACAAGTATCCATTTATCTTTATATTCTGCTGCAATAACAGCAAATTTCAGCTTATCTTCCTCCACAGAATTTAAATCATAAAAATTTACTTTTAACATTTGTTTCTCTCCCTTATTTATAAACTATATATTCATATCATTTATTGAATACTAAACAAGCTCATTTTATAGTACAACTTTAGAAGCATATTAAAAAAGCCTCGAAAATAATTTACTTAAGGCTTAGAACTGCAAGCTGTATAAAAGCTCCTTATAGAAGAAGGTCCACTTAAACACTCCAAAAATATTATTACCTTATATAGTTAGCAAATTGTATATTACTACTCCTTTTATTTACTAAGCCTTATTGCTTATTAACCGTTTAATTCCAACAAATTTCTTATGTTTTTCTCTAAAGTTCCATCATTAATAGACTTTTGTGCTTCCTCTGCCCATTTAGGAAATGTATCTTTTTTGTATGCACTTATCAAGGTTATAAGTGGTGAAGTTACACCATCAATAACTTTCTCCTTTTTGCTAAAACCACCATACTCATCCATAAATGCATTTTTTGCAACTTCTGATAAGGAAACAGTTACGTTTCTAATATCGTTATATCTACTTCCAATCCCTAAAAAGTTATAATCAAACATTAGAGCTTCTTTTTTGTCCTTGCTCACCACAAGGTTTGTCCAATAAAAATCATTGTAATTTAAAGTTTCTTCTAAGCCTTTTATTGTGCTTAAAAATAAGTTCCAATTATCTTCTATTAAATTCCATAGGCTATTATTTTTAGTATTAGATTTGTTTTTTACAACCAGTAGATTTTCTTTAGTAATGCAGTCTATTTCTCTATAAAACCTTTCATTATCCTTAATTGGTCTTTCCAAACCTTTCTCGTGTAGCTTCTTATACCACTTTGCAATAGCTCTTGCCACTTCAGTATCAGATAAATCTTCTTCTCTTCCTAGTCTATACTCATAACTTTTGTCAATATCCTCAAGAAGCAAACTATTATCAGTAGTGCTAAGCACTTTAATTGTTGGTACTTCGAGTCGTTCTAGTAAACTGTAGTTACTTATTTCTCTCTTATAATCATGATTTAAGAAGTACTTTAGAACAAAATTCTCATCTTTGTATTTAACTCTATATAAATAAATTCCATCTTTATTTCGAATTTCATCAAGCGTTATATATTCCTTACTTTTTAACCCTAAAGCTTCTAATTCTTTAAAAATATTTTCTTTAACACATATAGAATATTCGTGATAATCACAATTTCTAAGAACATATTTAGCAAATTCCTCATTAGTAGAGTTATCAAAGTATCTATTGATGACCTTAGACACATAACCGTGAGTGACTAGAAGAACATTTTTATTATGTAAATACTTACATTGAATTGTATTTAGCCCCTTGTACACTCTTTCCTTAACTTCTTCTAAAGTTTCTGCTCCCTCAGGTGCATTAGCTTCCCACATGTGGGGATATTTAGTTTTAGCTTCTTCTCTTGTTAGTCCTTCATAAACCCCTACATATTTTTCAACGAATTCCTCCATTTCTATAACTGGCACTTGTAATTCCCTACTAATAATTTCAGCTGTTTCCTTTGCCCTTTTTAAAGTTGAAGAAATTATAATATCTATAGACATATCCTTAAGCTTTGCTGCTGTTACCCTTGCCTGTTCTAATCCTTTTATATTTAAACTTACATCTACTCTTCCTGTATATCTGCCCTCTACATTAAAATCTGTTTCTCCGTGTCTAACTACTATGAGTTTCCCCATAACTCTCCCCCCATTTGTAAAATCCATATATCGTCAACATTCAGACTTTTACCTTCATTTTTCATTAACTATATAAGCTTTCTACACTCAAGCTGACATATCTTAACAAACTTTGAAATTTGCTTTAATTTATATCATTAATTGTTTTATTAAACATTTCTGCCAATGAACCATCATCAATTTCATATACCTTACTAGATACAAAACCGTTTTTGAGCAGTATCTTCTTAGATCCAACGTTATTTGGATCTGCTGTTGCAGTAACTTTCTTTATGCTCTTTATGCCTTCTGCCATACTTATCAAAGTTTCTGCAATGCTACTTCCATACCCTTTTCCCCAATAATCTGGAAGTAATAAGTACTCAATTTCTGCTTCTGTTACTTCCTCATTGGCTACAATAGCACCTAATCCAATAAAATTATTGGTAATAGCTTCAAAGACCTTAAATTGCCCAAGGTCTTTATGCTTTCCATTACTACTTAATACTTTTTCATAGTATTTTTTAGCTTCTTCCAAAGTGAATACTCTGCCATAGTTCATCACCATAATCTCTTTATTAGAAACTAACTTGAAAAAGTACTCAAAATCAACTTCACAAGAAAACTTTTTTAAATATATTTCATTTTTCATTTTATATCTCTCTTTCTCATACATTTTTCTTTTATTTTTTTAAAATGTACTCCTTGAATTTACTCATTATCACCCCACTACTCCAATAAGCTGTCATTTCCTCCTCAGGAATTTCTGCAATAGGTACACTGAAACCTTGTGGTATGAAGAGTCTATCTATTGGAGTTCCTGGCTTTGCACTAGGCTCCATTGCTAACTCTCCTATATAAGAACCAGTAAAAACAATAGGCTCTTTATTTGGATAGCAGTATGCCAAGCAATCCTGAATAATAATTCTTCTATTGGTCTTTCCTTTCATTAAATTCATATAATCTTCTGCAGAAAACCATTGATTTATAAACTTAATAAAAGGTCCTGGAAAGCCATTTAAAGCTTCTATTAAAAAACCTGCATCTGTTACTATAACTGCTTTTCCTAGCTTTTCACTCGCCCAACTAGCAGAATATTTTGCAACCTCTTGTACACTTTTGCTTTGAATTTCTGGTGTATCCAATTTCTTTTGCAAAAGAGTAATTCCAGTATTTTTAAAAGTTTTAGAGGCGACATTAAACTTAATTTCATTTCCTGTAACATAAACTAAGACCTTGTCCATTTTTTATTAACTCCTTTTTATTAATTTGATGCTTTCATATAAGTAAGTCATAGGGCTAAAGTAACTCCTCTGAATGAATCTGATATGGATTACGAGAAAACACAACATAAGCAACTTTTTTCTCACTACTTAGCATATGCTTTACCTTATCTCTAGTAAATTCTTCATCAATTACAGCTAGTATTTCATCCTTTCGAAACCAATTTACTTCGAGGCTTTCTTCACTAGTTGTTAAATCTCTCGAAATTGCCTTTCCAGTAAATTCAAAACTTACAATGCTTCCAATAGGAGTAATCCCGTCTGGTTGAACTCTCTTGGTTATATTAGAATGCACTGCCTTCAACTCACCAACTTCAATATCTATTCCTGTTTCTTCTTTAATTTCCCTTTTTAAGGCATCTGTGAGTCCTTCACCTGGTTCAACTTGTCCCCCTGGAATTTCCCAACCTCTCTCTGGGCTTTTTATAAGAAGAATTTTCCCTTCATTATTCTCTATTAATCCACCCACTGATACTATATGTACTGGATAATTCATAATTACCTCCATAAATTCACTTATATTTTTTCCAATATTGTTTACTAATTATTTTACCATATAATTACTGTAATAATATACCTCATACCATATAATTGTTCGCAATATTCTAATTAGATTTTCTAAATAACTGAAGTGCTCTTAGAAGCAATCACATTTCTTTCCACATTGAGTTAAAAATTAAAAGATTTATAATCACAAAAAACTCTTCAATTACTTCATGTAATTCCCTATAATAATTACAGATACAGTTTTTATATTTTAGATATTAAAGCATTTATATGTGCTATTTATAATTGAAATTCCTTAAAGTTATAAAATTATAAGCTTGTTTAAGGAAAATGTAATTTGGCAATTTCCCAAAACCTTAAGGGGATCAATATAGCGGTGATGTATACTTTAAATATTTAGTCTAGTTCCCTATACATTTATACTATGTAAATTAAGATAAGGGTGTGTTTTTATGCGACTTCATAGACTTATAGGAATTATAATGCTTCTTGATTCTCGTGGAATCATGAAAGCTGTAAATTTAGCAAAAATATTAGAGACTTCAGAAAGAACTATTTATAGAGACATTGATATACTATGTGAGGCTGGTCTCCCTATTATGTCAATTCCTGGCCCTAATGGAGGTTATTCTTTCATGGAGGGGTATAAAATAAATTCATCTGCTGAGGGATTAAAAAGTGATGATGTTTTTACTATTCTACTTTCAACCATGGGTATTAATCCTGAAAAAAATACTGAAACATCTGCACAGCTTAAAAATGCTGTTATAAAACTTGAGAACAGTTTATCTGAAGAACATAGACAAGAAATTCTTAAGGCAAAGGATAGGTTTTTTGTTGATGCTTCTCCATGGTGGGGCAAAATAATAGAAGATGAAAATATAGATATCATAAAAAAAGCTATACTAGATTTAAAAAAGCTTAAAATTAATTATAAGAAATATGGTGGACAGGTTTCTCAAAGAGTAATAAGACCCTATGGTGCAGTGAGAAAAAACTCTCAGTGGTATGTAGCAGCTTTTTGTGAGAAAAAAAATGAAATTAGAGTTTTTAAATGTAGTAGAATTGATTCTATTGAAGTTCTTTCTGACGGCTTCACCATGGCTGAAAACTTTTCTCTTGAAGAATTTTGGGAAAATAGCAAAGAACAGTTTGTAAAAAAAGCTACCTCTCATACACCAACTATTATATACCCTGTTAAAGTTAAACTCATTGAAGAAAACATAAAACTCCTAGATGGCTTTAAAATAGCCTCTTCATTTAAAAAAGAAGATAACTGGATTCTTACTATTGATATGATTAGTTTTACAACAGCCAGTAATATGGTTTTCCCCCTAAGTGATAGAATAGAAGTTTTAGAGCCTCTAGAACTACAAAAATTTATAGTAGAAAAAAGTGCCAAAATATTAAATTTATATAAGGCATTTGAAAATAAATAACAAGTCAAAGATGTGAAGGATATTTTGAGTTCACAAGCAAGCTTGTGCGACTAGGAAACAGGTTCCGCAGATAGTAGAGCTATCTAAGGGTTCAGTTGACGCAGTATAACTAAAAATAGACAAACATACTGACTTATTTATTTTTTGAAAATGCCTAAATGCAAATAAATTCCTGACATAATGTTGGCAAGGATTACTTGTTATAATTAATATATAAAATCAATGAGGGGAGTTAATAATCATGAATGAAAAAATTATAACTACAAAAGAATTTAAGGCTGTAGGTTTAAGTTACTTTGGAAACAATGCTAATGGAGAAATCCCAGCACTTTGGCAGGTATTTAATTCTCGTTATGGCGATATTAAGCAGAAGAGTGAATCAATGCTATGCTATGGTATCTGTGATAGTGATATGGATTCAGAAGGTAATTTCCACTACTCAGCTTGTGTAGAAGTAGAGTCCTTTGCTGATGTACCTGAAGGTATGGTTACTAAAGTCATTCCAGGAGGCAAATACCTTGTATATACTTATAGTGGTGCAATAAAAGACCTTGGGGAGTTTTATGACAACATATTTTCAAAGTGGTTTCCTGCTTCACAATGTGAAATGGATTATAGACCTCAACTAGAAGTTTATGATGAGAGATTTATGAACAATGGAGAATTTGACATATATATTCCAATTAAGTAGTTTAAAAAGGATGCGCCCACGGCCATCCTTTTTGTGTTTCCTCAACTATAATGACTGCAAGATATTTATATCTCTATTTCTTATTAAACTCTGCCTAATATTTTTTTCTAGTTATACTTACTGAAAGTGTAAAAATTAATATATATAATATAGATACTCCTCAGCATCATACGTGTTAATACGAAGTTTCAAAAATGTGCACCTGATATTATCTTATCTCATATACTATTGTTATTAAAAATCCTATATAGGAGTGAATTATGAGCAAATTTAATCCTGAAAAATTATTTATAGAATTTACACAGGGAGTTACTGAAACTGAGCCTATTATTCCTAGGCGTTATACCCTTACTCATACTGATTCAACAGCAGAACTTTTTCTGACAATTGGTAGTGATTATGCCTTTAACAAAATAAATTATTCTATGCGGGATGAAGTTCTCGGTGAGTGGATACAAAAAGAATCAAGCTATAATTATAATGTATACTTACTTGTAGACGGTAAATTTAATGAAACCACGGCTGCTATTAGAGATACTATATTTAGAAGAGAATTGCCCCTGGCTCTACAAGCTATCAGATATGGCGATCAGAAATTTTTTAATGCCAATAAGGAACTTGATACTGTGCCGATAATAGTATTTTTTAGTTCTTCTATTGCTAAATACAATAAAGTAGAAAATTGGGGTACCTTTTCAGACTATATTGTTTGACTTGTACAGATTACCGTTTCTGCCTTAGCTCTTATTATCTTAACTGTGGACGTTGGAAAATTTATTTCCCTCTTTGTAGCTCATTTTAATATTCCTATCCAATCCCGAAGCACCTAATGAGGCTGCCAGTGCTACAGTTAATTTTTCATGGTGGGAAGAAAAAATAGATTGCTAATACACTAAAATAATAATAATAATATATTACCTTAATGAGATTCCAGGGAATCGATGTAGTTCATATTAAATGAAACCCTACTTTGGTTCCCTATTTAGGTACACCCTGCCTAAAGTATGTATTATCAATTGTAAAGTCCCTCTACCTACTCTAATATAATTTTTTTCTTTTAGTTTATAAGTCCCTCTCAAAAGTTTATACAATTAAATCCTTAGAACTTTTCATAACTTTTAGTAATATGTATAAGCTTTAATATTTAATGTTCAGATAATGATTAACTTAATGGCTTTTCATCCTAAAAATGGTATAATTTATACCATATGAATAACTATAGGAACTTTTTAGGGGGTAAACATTATGTATAGAATTTATGAAATTAATCCAAATGATTTAACAGAAAGTGAATTTAACAATCTATATTCTATAAATTGCATTTTAGAGCACAAATATAACTTTCTACACCGTTTAAATAATGTTAATGATTATAAGAATATATTTTTGTCATCCTTTACAAACATTGATAATCAACTACTTCTTATAGAAAAAGATTCTAGAATATGTGGAATTTTGACTTTAATTAAAACCTTTGATTGGAATGGTAATGAACAGCATAAGTTAACAATATCTTTATGTGAGCTTCTAATTGATGAAACTTTAGTAAGTTTTATTGACGAAATAATTAAGAATAAGCTAGATAAGTACAATGAACTTTCAGTAGTTACTTATAATAATGAGCTTCAACAAACAATAGAAAAATATACTCATAAGGTAGCTTTACGAGGTAACTATTATACTTTAAATAAGAGTGAAATTGATGTGTCTTTTCTAAGTAAATATATAGCAGAACAAGAAATTAAAAACTCAGATTTATCCATTAGATTCACAGATATTATTTCTGAGGATTTAATTGAAGCATATTGTAATTTATTTATGGAAACTATGAAAGACATGACAGATGTTAAGGAAGATGGTTATGTTCAATATGTTATAACTCCTGAAAAGCAAAGACAAATTAATGAATCTAATAAAAAAAGGAATCTTTCTCACTTTTGCTATATGATTTTCAACTCAAATAATGAGCTAGTTGCTAAATCAAATGTGTCTATAAACAATAATGATCCTCGCTTCCCCTATCAATTTATGATTGGTGTAAAAAGACCTTATAGAGGAAGGAATCTAGGGAAGTGGCTTTATGCTTCCATGTATAAAAGACTATTTGAAACTGTTAATTTTGAAAAAGCCCTTGTATGTCATCATCCTGACAATACTCCTGCTATAAATGTTAGCAAGTGGGTCGGCTATAAATTTAGCTATTTAGAGACTACTTATAATTTATATAAACACTAAAAAATTATCCTTGTACTATTTCAAAGTTTTCTTCATTACATCCTGCAAATAAAACTAATACAATAACCTTTATTACTTCAACAAACTTTTTCATAAAAATCAGCTCCTTTGATTTATCTTATGAACTAATTATAATCCCTTGATGGAATATTTGATATAGCATAATCCTTACATCTTTCTTACGATTTTGTAATAAAAACTTCAGAAAAAATTAAAGCTAAACTTTTTATAATAAGCTTAGCTTTAATTTTATTTACAGTTATTATATATTTACTTTTCACCTTTACCTAATTTATTTAAATAAAGTCCGAAGGGAACTTCATAAGTTACTGGTTTGCCATCCTTACCAATATAATGATAATCTGTATATTGATACTTAATAAGCTCTGAAAATCCCCAACAACTATACATTGAAGTTAATCTTTCTACATCATCATTATCAACCCCAATTGTAACTTCATTGAATCCACGTTCTCTCACTCTGTCTAACACCCTCATCATAAGTTTTTTCCCATAGCCTAAGCCCCTATAATCCTTATGTATTCTAAATGCACAAAGATAGGCTCTACCTTTTCCATTTGCCTCATCTTTATCTTCAGAGTCCCAAAATATATAAAGCTCACCAACTAGCTCTTTACTATTTTCATCTTCAACTGTCCAAAACTCAATATTTCCCTGCTGCATTCCTTTAGTAAAATATCTACATGTAGGTGAATTACTATTTTCCCATAGCTCTTGCATTTCTTCAATTAGCCCTATACGAATCCCCATTTTATCATCTCTCCTATTATCACATTTAAGTGAAGTTTACCTAGTTTAAAACTTAACCTAACTATTCATAAGTCCAAATTTGCAATAAATAATAAACATATCTCCTTCAATATGGCAGTTTATACTCCCACCCATTTTTTCTACTAAACCCTTAGTTATAGCAAGCCCAAGACCTGTTCCTTTTCCTGACCGTGTCTTGTCAGCCATATAAAACCTATCAAAGACACTCTCTAAGTCCTGTTGGGTCAAATTTGTAAAGGTATTACTAATTTTAAGTATAGTACTATCCTTTTTAACCTGAAGAGAAATGTCTATAGCATCCTTTGCATATTTTATTGCATTGCTTAGCAGGTTATCAATTATCCGTTCTACAGATTTCTTTTCTCCTATGATATACAAGTCTTCGCTTGGTATATTAATGCTTGGGTTAATGTTTCTTCCCATAAAATCTGCATATCTATCTAAAACAACCTGCTCTAATACTTTATTTATATTTAATTTTTCCATTTTTAACTCATAATCTAAGGAATCAATTAAGGACAGTTCATAAAAATCATTAAGTAAAATCTCTAAGGACTTTGCCCTATGCTCAGCAACTTCTAAATATTCAGCTTTTTCTTCCTCACTAATACCCTCTAGCTTTAAAAATTGAATATACCCAATAATTGATGTTAAAGGGGTCCTTAAGTCATGAGACATATTGGCAATGGTTTGCCTTAAATCATTTTCAACTTTTATCCTATTAGCTTCACTTTGTAGCTTTATTTCTATAGTTTTGTTTATTTTTTCTGCCAGCTTTTCTATGTTTTTGTTTAAAAGCCCTATGGTAATCTTCTTATTTGTTTTGCTTGCATTAATATATGCAAGTTGATTTGATAAGCTCTTAATTTGGTTTCCCATATAAAATAATCGAAAACCTAGTAAAAATACTATAATTAATAAGAATACAACTAAATATGCCATTTGCCTTTCTACCTCTCAATATCTTCTTATTTTATATCTGCTTTCTTAAATATATGATTACTTATAACTATACATAAAGCTATAGTTAATAAAGATATAGCAAGGATTTGAAGTACTTCATAAACGCCTGATTCTTTTGCAGCAATAACATATGGCTGTGATATTGCAAGTTTTTGGAAAACCCATCTTATTGAAGAATTACGAATAGACATAAAGCTTATAATTCTATATGCAAAATCAATCCCGACTACTATACCTATAGTAAGATTCATATTCTTTGTGACAAAAGCAATCAAAACATTAATACTAGCTATTGCACCCTGAGCAATTGCTGTAAAAAGAAGCATTCCTAGTAAAGATAAGAAGGCTCTAAAGGTAAATACCTCTCCATAGCCCCGCTTTATTGTTGCTATAAGGAAAACTACTAAAGGTGGACTAAAGTTAAAGGCAAGGATACTAACATAATAAGCTATGGATTTAGATAAAAATATATGACTTCTCTTGTGTCCATAGGATATTAAGTTCTTTATATAGCCAGAAGTGAATTCTGTCACTATAAAATCTGCCGCAAAAACTCCACCAATTATATTTGAAGCCAAACTACTTTGCATAAAAAGCATATACATTAGTGCATCTTTTCCTCCATC
The DNA here is from genome assembly GCF_017874425.1 of Clostridium punense. GTDB lineage: Bacteria > Bacillota > Clostridia > Clostridiales > Clostridiaceae > Clostridium_J > Clostridium_J punense. Next base: position 22,498 of record NZ_JAGGLL010000027.1, on the reverse strand, counting down.
AACTTTTAAACTCTCAGAGAAAGAATAGATTACAAGTGCTTGAAGTAGAGATAAAAATACAAAAAAGTAAAATAGTTTTGATTTTCTTAGTTTATAAAACTCTATTTTAAGTAAGTTAAACACTCTGTTCTCCTCCTACTATCTTACTAAAGTATGCTTCAAGTTCTTCTCCTTTTGGCATAATCTCCTTAACTTTTATTCCAGCCTTAACAAGAACCTCTGTAACTAACTCAGTTTCATCTACATAATCATATAAATTTATAACTTCATTAGGCAAAATATTATAATTTAAAGTTCCTAACTCCTTATTTATTACAACTGCTGCACTCGCTGCGTTATCTACCTTAATATGAACATATTTTTTACATTTACTATTGAGTTCCTCAAGGGGCAGTTCCTCTACAATCTTACCCTTATGAATTACTCCAAACCTAGTTGCTAAATGATAAACTTCCCCTAGTATATGACTAGAAATAAGGATAGTAATACCGTATTCTCTATTTAACTTTTTAAGTAGTTCCCTAAGTTCTATAACTTTAACCGGATCAAGTCCATTAATAGGTTCATCTAAAATAATAAGTTCAGGATCTCCTAGCAGTGCCATTGCAATCGCTAATCGTTGCTTTCCTCCTAAAGATAAGGTTTTTACCTTTTTATTCTTTTCACCTATTAATTCCAATGATCTAAGTAGTTTTTCAATGGCTAACTCTCCTGGTATTCCTTTTTGTAATCTATTAATATGCATATTTTCATATACAGTTTTATTGTCATAAAGAGCTGGTGCTTCCACAACAGCGCCAACTCTTCTTCTTTCATATTGAAGTTTATCCTGCTCACTTTCTCCAAAAAGCTGAATAGTTCCCTTATCAGCAATAGAAAGTCCAGTTATTATTCTAAGTAGGGTACTCTTCCCAGCCCCATTTAATCCTATGAGTCCATATATTTCGCCTTTTTTTATTGTCATGCTAACACTATCTAAAACCTTTAAATTCTTATATTTTTTTGAAATGCCTATTAACTTTAATATATCATTTCCCATAATTTTATCCCTTTACATGTTTTTTCTATTAATTATAACACAAGCTAACGTTAAAAATAAGCTTCCACACATAAGCATAATTATAGTTTCTTTAGCAGTATAGCTACCTATTGAAAACCCAGTGTTAGCTATATAAAAAGGTAAATTTACTATAAATTGTTTTACTTCTTCACTTCTGTCAGATTCTAAGACTTGCTTAAAGATTGCCAAAATCAAATCAAAATAGAGTACATAGGTTACAATTCCAGTAACAATAAAATTTGAACTTACAATGGAAACTAATAGTATAAATGAGCCTAAAGTAAAAGAATAAATTAAAAAGGTTATTAAATTAACTAACAGTAACTCTAATTTAACCCCACCTGCAATCCAATTCAAAAGTTGATACCATACATAGCATATTAAGGAGGTTGTTAAAAAGCTTATAAGCTTAGAAAATACTATTTCATTTCTAGTAAAAATTCCTGTAAAAACAACTTTATCTGTTTTATTTGCAAATTCTTGAGTTAAGGAAAAGCTACAAATAACTAAAATTATATATGGAACCAACTGTAAGAAGGTCATTGGAACCACAGAAAACTCAGCTTCTTGAAGAGTTTTTATGAGTAAATAACTAAAGAAAGATAATACAGTTAATCCAGTTAAAGAAAATATTATATCCTTTATAAACTTTTTTCTCTTAAGCTCCAAGGTTATAACTTTTAAAGCTCTATCCACTATTCTCACCCCCTGATTATTTAATTTCTCTTTTACTAATTACGAAGAAAGATATTACAAGAAAACCTACTGACCACAAGAAATTTATTACTACACTTTCTAGGGTAATTATCCCCTGAGACATAGCCACCACATTATAAAATGGTGTTTTCATGTATGAAGAAAAAGTTTCTACAAGTTCTGGCTTGGTAGTTGTTAAAACTACAATGGCAGCGGTGTAAAAGTTCACCATGCTTAAAAATAAAATATAAAATAATATAGATTTTTTATCATTGAACTTTAGGGAAACTATTAAAAGCATAAGGCTTCCCATGGCAAGAGTTATAGAAATATAAGAAATAAATAATTGTAGATGATTAAAGGTTAAAAAACTAGAAAACCCAATTTTATTAAATAAAACCATTGTAGCTAAAACATTATTTATTTCTGCAAGTATATAAAAAACACCACCTAGTAGAATTAAAGATATTGCTTTTGAAACCATTATTTCTACTCTGCTATATATCCCTGTAAAAATAGTTTTTGTTGTATTCCATCTTATATCATTTCTTAAGATAGACACTGATGCATATAATATTATCACATATAAAAATCTTGAAAATTCAAATCCATATTCATTAAGTCCATATTTGGGTGGATGGACAAAAAGAATCCAGAGCATTGAATAACCATAGGCTGCAATAATTCCTATTAACATTTCCTTAGACCTTACTATATTTTTTACATTTAAATAAGATATCTTTGCTAACTTATCCATTTTCCTATTCCCCCATAGTTTTTAAGTATTTCTCTTCTAAGGACTCTTTTACCTCATGCACACTTCTAAGTGGTATATCAGCCTTACTAATACTTAAAATTAAATCTTCTAACTCTTTGATATCAACTTCTGCTTGAAGTTCCTCTTTAGATGTAACTTGGTGACTTATATTTTTAGTGTTAAAGAACTGTTCTAACTTATCTAACTTACTAGTTACAAAAGCTACCTTTGATGAGGACTTTCCTTCCTGCTCCAAGTTTTCAACCTTAATAATTTCTCCCTTTTGTATGAACACTACCTTATCACACATAAGTTCAATTTCTGAAAGAATGTGGCTTGAGATTAAAACTGCAGTGTTTTTTTCCTTTGCTATATGCTTTATAAACTTTCTAAGCTGTGGAACTATAGCTGGGTCCAATCCATTGGTTGGTTCATCTAGGATTAAAACTGGCGGATAGGTTAGCACAGCTTGTGCAACACCAAGTCTTTGCTTCATTCCTAAAGAATATTTTTTTACTTTTTTATTTACATAATCTTCAATGCCTAAACTTTTAACTATTTCATTAATTTCACTTTTATCCTTTAAACCTGATATTTCTGCGAAGAATAGTAAATTTTCATAACCAGTGAGTTCTGGATAAAACCCTGGTACTTCAATTACGCAACCAATTTCCTTTGTTTTTAAGTGTTTTCTATCCTTTATATTTCTACTATCTATAAAAACCTGCCCCTCATATTTAGGAATAAGTCCTGTGATTATCTTCATTAAGGTAGTTTTTCCCGCTCCATTTGGTCCAACAAGTCCAATAATTTCTCCTTGATTTATTGATAAATCAACACCATTTAATACCCTTTGTTTTCCATAAAACTTAGTAACATTATTAACCTTTAAAATTTCACTCATAAATGATCTCCTCCAAAATTCAAAATCTTATTTTTCTTTTTTCCATTACGGAATAACTTAAACTAAGAATGAAAACTTTCCTTATTGTTAAGAAGTTTTTAGTTAAGCTTTTCTCATTTCAAAATAATATCTCTTTGTTTTCTCCTATGAGATTATTCTATAAAGTGAAATATAAAAAAACTTAAAGGAATCCTTAAGAAAATCTTAAGTTTATCCTTTAAGTTTATAACCCATACCCCATATAGTCTCTATGTATTCTTCCTTTGGATTTGCCTTTTGTAGCTTATTTCTTAAATTACTCATATGAACATTTACTGTGTTTTCATCGCAAAGATATTCCTCTTCCCATACACTTTCAAAGATGTTTGCCTTGCTAAATACCTTCTTAGGATGTGTCAAAAGTAGCTCAAGGATATTATATTCCCTTGCTGTTAGATTTAAGGCTATATCATTTACCCTAACTTCTTTAGTTTCTTTATTTAAAGTTACATCTTTATAAGTTAAAATCTGCTCTACTGAATTATGACTGCTAAACTCAATATATCTTCTAATATTTGCCTCAATTCTTGCAGATAGTTCTTCAATATCAAAGGGTTTAGTAATATAATCATCGGCTCCTAGCTTAAAGAGTTCAAGTTTTACTTGTTTATCAAGTTTTGCTGAAATCACTATAACTGGCATGGTCTTAGTTTTTCGTATATTTTTTATTAACTCTTCTCCTGACATTCCAGGTAGCATTAAATCCATTAACACTAGGTGAAAGTTATTACTTTTCAAATATATCATAGCCTCTGTTCCAGAAAATGCTTGTACTACCTCATACCCACTTTTTTTCATAAGGATTGCCACCAGTTTGTTAATGTTGTTATCATCTTCAACTATTAAAATTTTAATTTGTTCCTTCATAATTAACCCCTTCATTGCTTTCTTTATGGTATTACTTATACATATTATACCATAATCTGTACACATTGAAATTATATAACAAAAGCTATCCAGCCAGAAACCTATTAAAAGTTTTCTGCTGAATAGCTTTAAGGCATCTTCAAAAAATAAATAAGTCAGTCTGCTCGTCTATTTTGTGCTATACTGCGTCAACATAATCCTCTGATACCCCACCTGCGGAACCTGTTTCCTTGTCAGCACAAGTTTGCTTGTGAACACAAAATAGCCTTCACATCTTTGACTTGTCATTTATTTTCAGATGCCCAATTTATGGATAAATTATATTTTAGGCTTCAATTTTTATATTGGATCTCGTAACTACTCTTGAAAGTGGCACATATAAAATTACAGCCACAACTATTGAGAAGGTTCCATTAATTAACGTAGCAGGAAGACTTACTGCTGAAGTTAACACAGCTGGATAAAAACCACTACCTGCAATTAGCAGGTTAAATACTCCAAATAAGAATTCTCCTACTAAGTTAAATACTATACCTGACACTGCTCCCATTATTGCGTACTGGACATCAACAGAGTATTTCTTAGCTGATATTGCTGCCCCTCCTAAAGAAATTCCAAGTATAAGTGAGAAAATATACAAAACTGGATTAATAACCAGCTTCTTTTCAATACCCGCAACAGCAATTTGATTTCCATTTGTTATAGAAGCTATAAGTAAAAGTATTCCTATTAATGTAAACACTATAGAAGCAATAAAAATCCACTTTACTGGTGATTTAGCTTCAGCTTTTCTTCCCTTTGATGCCACCTTGCCAGTAAATATGCCTATACCAAACTTAAGAATAAAAGTTTTAGGTGCACTTGAGCCATAACCATTCATAATATCAAATAAACCCATACCTATGGACCCTGAAGCCCCTCCAACTACTCCATTAAAAAGCAATGCTGCCAGTATTACAAACATATTACCCATGTGTAAAAATGGCTTTCCTACTGGCGATGGAATAGGAATTTTAAAGTAAAGAGCTACATAGCAAAGTGCAGCAAACAGTCCTATAAAAACTATTGAACGGGTTGAAATTTTATTTTCCTTAGAATGTACCGTATTCATGTTAATCCCCCTAAATGTATAATTGCTATTTTGTATCGGTACACATATCATTGTACCTATACATTTCGCCCATATTATATAGTCTTCTTTCCAATATATCAATATATTTACAGGGATTTTTAGTTAATTTTTTGTGAAATTCTAAAATATTCTGTAGGTCATAACTTCAACCAACCTATTTAATACTTATTTTTCAAATCTCTACACCAGTACTTAATAAACCTGTTCTATAATTCTAAGCAACCTATTTTTCGTAAATGTACCACTCACAAATCTCATCACCTAGAAGGTGCGACTTTCTAACTTCACATATAATATTTTCGTTAAACCCCTTTACCAAATAAGGATCTACACTACAATGAAGTCTACACATTACTTCTTCTAAGCCTTCCTCTTTGGATATTCTACTCATTGGGCATCCATTTTCTTGTCTAAATAATAAGGCCTTCTCACAGCTTTCTTCTTTTACTAAGTTGTGTTCTCCAAACAATGGAATAATGTTATTTAAGGTATTTTGTCCACAGTTTTTTGCGAAGCTTTTTCCTTCTCGAACTACATCTTCAATCTCCGCATCATGAATAACGTTAAGTACTTCCCCACCAAATCTAGTCTTCATTGCACTTACTATATCAAATGTATGAATTAAATACCATCTAAGCAGTTCATTGTAACTTACCTTAATTTCTTTATAGACTTCAAAGACCTCATCACCATATCTATCTCTTAAAGAAGTGATAATTCTTTCCAATCTATTCATTTGAAATTCATGAAGTTCATAAGCAAATTCTAGCTCTCGTAATTCTTCCTTAGTTGAGACTTTAACACAATCCATAATTTTGCCCCCTAAAATTATTTTTATATTAATATTTCTACATTCTTATAAAACATAGGAATAAAATACACCACATTAATTTAGATTTTTCAGTTTCGTAATAACATGATTACTTTGGTAATTAACAAGAAGAGATTGTTCACAACAATTTGAACACAATCTATAACTCAATACTCTTAGCTAAAGCTACTACATTTTCTCTTTCTATAGCATTTAAACTCTCAAAATACTCCTTAAATTTTATATTCCACTCCTTCTCGTTTTCTATCCTATAATCAGTCTTAAATTCTTCGTCATTATAAATATTTTTTGCAATTAATGCCCTCTCAAAAGCATCTAGTGCTTTAAAAATATCTATATATTCATCCTCAAATATACAATCTGCTCCTAATACATCTAATAAATCCTCTAGGCTATGAATTTCTTCTCTAATAAGCCTTATTTTACCTTCTATGCTACTACAAACTCTAATTTCTTCAGTTACCTCTCTAAACTTATTATTATCTAACATCTTACCATCTTCATATTTAATTAAATTTTCATCTTTTTTACTTAAAGTAATAAATACCCTATCCAAGGTATTATTCTCCATATTTTTTCTTACTTCTGGTATGACTTCAGCTATCACCTTGTGTATATACTCAATGAGTTTTTTATCCTTAATAGAAAATTCATGACAAAGCTTTTCTACTGCGTCAAAAAATAGTCTTTCTAGTTCTGCTGTAGATAAATCTTCTATAGTTCTCTTTAAATATTCTCTATTCCACTTAGTTATATCTAAGGCTCTCCCCTTGTTTCCAACTAGAATGCATCCTAAGTAGTTAGTAAGAACTAGCTTGAAAATATTTATCAACATATGCTTTGAGTTATTGCAAAAGCCTTCTAGTAAAGCTTCAATCTCTAAAACATCAAAGTATTCACAGAATTTATTTTCAAGAACTAACTTATTTAAATAATCTTCTATATATTCAATTCCTACTAAATGTATTTCCTCAATAGCTAGAGGGTAATCTATAGAACCTGGAGTTTCATGACTTGCAAACCTTCTATCGTACTTTTCAAAGAATAGTTGTACTCCATAATCAATGGTGTCAATATAAGCATAGTTTTCAGTGTTTAATTTAGTTCTATTTATGATTTCAAGTAATCCCTTGCATTTATCCACTTTTTCTTGTAGTATTTTCTCTCCTTCAGCAAACAACAATTTCATATCTTTTTCCTTAATTAAATCTATACTTTCTTTTATTGTTTTTTGATGTTTTAAAGATAGCCCTAAGGTGTAATAAATAGATAAAATAAGTTGCTCTGCTACTTCCTCTCTAACAGAAGAACTTGCGCCTTTTGTAAAGTAACCAACAATTTCCGTCATAACACTTAATAATTGAAGTTGAATCTTTTGAATATCACTTATATTTAACAATCCATTGGAATAGGAAGCTTGCAACAGCGATTGAAAATAATGCTCTTTGCTTATTAATCCTTCTATAATTTCCTCTTTGTTAATAATATATTTTTTCATTACCATTCTTCCTCTACCTCCTCATCCATATAATCATCTACATTTAAGTAATCCTTCACTCCATACTTCACATTATGGGCTACTTTATCTAAGTACCTATATCTAAGTAAATCTAAATCCCCCTGGCATTTATTATCAAAATACTCCTTCATAAATTCGATTAGCTCATCATCACTTATTTCTTCCAAAGTTTCATTTTTAAAGTAATAAAAGTTTTCTATGAGTTCATTAATTATTTCTACATAATTTGATTGTAAAATATAAGGTGAATCACAAAAAGTTGAGATAATCTTTGTGATTATTCCTCCTCCGAATTCAACTCTGCCCGTTGAGCTTAAGGACTGATCTCTTGTTTCCACAATTGCTTTTACATCTTGCTCAGAAAGTTTTAATCCATATTCTAAAGTATCTTCGTTAATTTGCTCTATTTCAGAAAGTATTTGATTAACTGCTATAGAATTTGGAATAACCATAAAATAATTTTTCACAAATTAACCTCCTAAATTTAAAGATTTCCTATTGACATTTGCATTTATATATGTTATGCTTAAAATGAATAGGTGTTTACTATAATATCATTATTATATTATAGTATCATTTTCCTTATTTTGAGTCAATTTTTTTTTATGCTTTTAAAAACCCTGAACTTAAATGTTCAGGGTTTTATTATATAAATCTTTAAACTACAAATTATTTTCATCAAGAAATTTAATGAAGTTTTTTCTGTAAGACTTGTCCTTTACAACTTATTAATTTATTTAAATTAGTTCAAAATTCAACTTTTTATGGTATAATATGTATGCAAATTATTAACTTAAGGGGATGAGAAAAATGGGAAAAACAAGAAAGTGGGAAATCCAAGCTGAGGGTGTAACTCATATCATTGAGTACAAACAAGGCTTTGTAAGAAAAATTATTGTGGATGGAGTAACTCATAAAGTAAAATCATCAAATCCAATCATCAATGTAATTGATTATGAAATTCCTTTTGATGATACAGATTGCAAATTAGTTGTTCTTGGAAACAAGGCTGATTTAGCAGTTAATGGTACTTTCCTAGGAACTAAGAAACCTTACGAACCAATGAATGGTGTGCCTTCGTGGGTATGGATGTTTGTTGGTATAAGTATAATAGGTGGGTTTCTAGTTTCTGGTATTTTTAGCCTTCTTATTGGTGTACTTATGAGTTTATTTTATATCCAGTATGGCCTTGAGAAAAAGAAGAGTCATGTTGTTAGCTTTTTTAGAGCTTGTTGTGTTATTCAGGTGGCTACAGGTTTTGGAGTTGCTTCCTTACTTTTCTAGTTTCTCAGGAACTTCATATTGATACTAATAGAGATTGAAAAACTATAATTATAAATCAATTTCCATAACAAAATATTAATCTCGAAGTAATTTCATTAGTATTAGGAACTAGTATTTTATCAATCTTTCGGCCTCAGATCTATCCTATTATTACTGGACTTATTATCGTAGTGACTGATATTATAAATTTTATGGAGAAACAAAATACATTAACAGTTGAACTTTAAAAACCCTGAACTTAAATGTTCAGGGTTTTATTGTTATATAAATCTTTAAACTACAAATTATTTTCCTCAAGAAATTTAGTAAACTTCTTTTCAGTGAGAATTTCATTGGTTACAAAATTGCCATTAAAGAACAAACTGTAAGTTGTAAACGGTGATGGAGCATTTTGCGCTTGTTCTTTGCTTGTATACTTTTCCACCTTTAACTCTAATCCTCTGTTTTCTGATATTTCTTTTATTTTACTCACATATTTCTCTGTGTAGGGGCATTGATTAGTATAGTATAAAGTTAACTCTTTTTCTTCTATTTTACCTTCTTTAGCACAGTCCTTAAATTTAGGTATAACCTCACCCTCATTAAATGGAAAGTATAAAAGCTCATAATAAGGATTGGCAGTATCTGCCACTTTAAAGCCCTTATATTTTAAGTATTTCCCTTCACTTAGAAATGGCATTTTATTTTTTGATGATAATACAACTATGCCCTTTTTGCCTTTTTCTTTGCTATCTTTTATGCACTCATCTAATAGTAAATTTGAAATTCCTTTTCCTTTATATTGCCCAGATACCCAAAAGCAATTAATAACCATATAGCCTTCTGCTTCAAAAGGGTACCAAGCATTTTCCGCTGGTATATATTCGATAAAAACTTTGCCTCTTACATCTAGCTTCTTGAAAACTAACCCACTCTTTAACTGTTCTTTCATCCAAGCTTTCTTAGAAGCAACACAATTTTCCCCTTTTTTATCAGAGACTACGCAGCATATATGTTCCTTATCAATATTTTTTTCTGTTACACTTATAATCTCCATAATATCCTCCTGTAGCACTTTTTACACTAAATTAGATTTAGTTAATTAAATACCTATAATTGAAATATACTTACATTATAGTAGTAGCAAGCTATTTAGGTCTAGCAACTTTGAAAGCATATTTAAATTGCCTCCAAAGTTATTTGTCTAGACTGAGCAATCTCCACTTGTATAAGCTGGCAGACATGAAGCTTCCAAAATGTTGTTAAAGTACACTCTTTAGAAATTCCCCTGTATAAGAGCCCTTCACCTTTGACACTTGCTCTGGAGTTCCCTCCGCAACAACATATCCTCCACCACTACCTCCTTCAGGTCCCATGTCAATGATATAGTCCGCTGATTTTATCACGTCCAAATGATGCTCAATTACAAGCACTGTATGTCCCTGATCAACAAGTCTTCCTAAGCAATCTATTAGCTTTTGAATATCTGAAAGATGAAGTCCTGTAGTTGGCTCATCTAGTATATATAGGTTCTGAGACCCTCGCTTTATTTTTGAAAGCTCGTAAGCAAGCTTAACTCTTTGAGCTTCTCCACCAGAAAGTGTTGTTGAGCTTTGTCCAAGTCTCATATATCCAAGCCCAAGTTCATTTACAATTTCTAGTTTATGCTTTAAATATCTATTATCACTAAAGAAGCTAAGAGCCTCTTCAACTGTCATTTCTAGTACATCAGCAATGGTTTTTTCCTTATATTTAATTTCAAGACCTTCATCTGAAAAACGCATTCCCTTACACACAGGACAAATAGTTTCAATATCTGCCATGAACTGAAGATTTGTCACAATAATTCCATCTCCAGCACAATGCTCACATCTTGTTCCATTAGCATGGGTTAAACTAAAGTCTATCTCTTTATACCCCCTTGCAATAGCCTCAGGCTGCTGAGCAAAAATCTTACGTATCTTATCATAGAGACCTATATAAGTAGCTGGATTAGACTTACTGTTTCTACCAATAGGACTTTGATCAATATTTATTACATTGTTTAAAAGCTCAGCTCCAAAAACAAAATCATGGTCTCCAGAAACAATTCTTGCACCTGTTTTATTAACCTTAAGCTGCTTATATAGTATCTCGTTAATCAATGAACTCTTACCTGAGCCTGATACGCCGGTTACACAGATAAACACTCCCAGTGGTATATCAATATCCACATTTTTTAAGTTATTTTCTCTTGCACCTTGTATAGATAAAAAATCATCTCCAAGCATTCTTCTCCTCTTGGGTACAGCTATTTCAGCTTTACCAGATAGATATCTTCCTGTTACTGATTGAGGTTCACTAATTATATCTTCAAGAGTACCAGCTGCAACTATATTCCCCCCATGAACCCCAGGTCCGGGGCCAATTTCAATGATATGGTCTGCACTCTTTATTGTATCCACATCATGCTCTACAACAATGACAGTGTTTCCTATATCCCTAAGTTTCTTCATTGTATCTATAACCTTCATAGAATCTCGTGGATGAAGTCCGATGCTTGGCTCATCCATTACATATAGCATTCCCATAAGTTCACTGCTAATTTGTGTTGACATTTTAATTCTCTGCATCTCACCACCAGAAATACTATCACTCCTCCTTCCAAGATTTATATAATGAAGGCCAATGTCCACTAACAATTTTAATCTGGAATTTATTTCACGAACAATAGTGTTAGCTACTTCTCTAATATCTTCATGAAAGGTTAAAGTATTTAAAAAATCTAATAGCTCTGGCAACTGCATTCTACTTAGCTGATCTATATTTTTTCCACCAACGGTAATCTGAAGTCTTTGAGTTTTTAATCTAGCACCGTGACATTCAGGACATATCTTTTCTATCATACAATCTTTTATAAAGGTTGGTTCGAAGGTTTCTGTTGTAGAGGTTTTTCTTATGTAATATCTGTACCAGCTTTCTAACTCATGTACGAATCCCTTAAAAGGCCTTGCCTTACCAATTAACCAATTCTTTTTCTGAGAAAATGGGGGTTGCAGCATTTCTACAGCCTCTCCCTTTGTTCCATAAAACAATAGTTCATGAATGTGTTTTGGAAGGTCTCTAAAAGGAGTATCAAGACTAAAGTCATATTTCTGAGATAAGCTATACATTATTACAGTCTTGTAGCTATCCTTACCAGAGGGATTAAACACTGAATTTTTTAGAGCCCCCTTCATTATACTTTTTTCTGGTGCCACAATTAAAAATCGTGGCTCTACAACATAGGACATTCCTACCCCTAAGCAAGTATGGCAGGAACTTGCAGGAGAATTAAAAGAGAAATGAAAGGGTTGCATTTCACAAAGAAAATAATGATGCTCTTTGCATCCAAAGTTAGCATAAAAGTAAGGGTCTACTCCCCCAATAACCTCTACTTTTATCATAATATCTTCATCTAAAGAAACCATAGCTGCTTCAATAGATTTTGTAAGCTGAATATAGGTATCCTTCTTTAAAGTAAACTTGTCAATTATTAGTTCAATTTTATAATCCTTACTCTCATCTAGCTCTTCTTTTTCTGCTAAAGAAAAAGGCTTTCCATCAACCAGTAAATTCTTATATCCTTTTTCTCTTAATATATGAAAGGTATATTCATAGTCTTCTCCAAACATCTTATATACCGGTGCTCGTAATTCTACAACTGCTCCTTCAGGTAATGTGGTAATTCTTTCAGCAATTTGGGCTGCAGACAATTGTTTAAGCGGTTCTCCACATTCTGGGCACTTTCCAATTCCTGCAGTTGAAAATAAAAGTCTCATATAATCATTGATGTCTGTAACAGTGCCTACAGTTGATCTAGGGTTGTTGTTCCCTTTCTTCTGTTCAATAGCTATAACAGGAGATAAACCTCTAACATAATCTACATTAGCTTTTTTTAACTGGCTAATACGACTCTTAGCAAAGGTTGATATGGAGTCTAGAAACCTTCTCTGCCCTTCTCCGTAAATAACATCAAAGGCTAAGGAGGATTTTCCTGAACCAGATACACCAGTAATAACAGTAAGTTTATCCCTAGGAATCTCAACAGATATATTCTTCAGGTTATTTTGCTTAGCTCCTGAAATTTCAATATTTGTTCTAATAGACATATAATTCTCTCCCCTCTTAAAATAATGAATAAGCTGGTTTTGCTTAACAACATCAAATTCAAATTTGCACTTCTATCAATGAAATTTACTTAAGTTAATCACCTAGTACTTATAAGAAATCTCTGACTTGAAGTTTTAATACTGTTGTTGCCACTTAATCATAGTAATTAAAATCTACTTATGGAATATATAAAAAGCCTAGTTCTTCCACAGACATCTTACCTTTAGGGGTTATTCGAATTGTTTGTGATACCTTTTCAATAACGCCTTTCTCAGCTAGATATTCAAATATAGAAACAATAAAATGTCCCTCCATATGAAAGTGTTTAGAAATAAGCGTGCTAGTTTTTATTTGTTCATCCGCCATAAAATCAATTACTGGCTTTGTAATAATATCAAGACGATTTTCTAGGTACTCATCAAGAGCTTTTATAGTCCTTGAAACTTCTTCTTCACTAAAGTGATGAGACATTGGCTCTTGGTAGAAGGGTGTAATTACCTCTGGATTTAGCTTAAGCGCCTTCTGAATGGATTCACGGGAAATGGGTTCTCCATTTATACAAAGTTCTATCCTAGCTATAACTTCCGCTGCCTTTAACAGATAGTACTGCGCATAAAGGGGATCTTTCCTTGCATATAGCCATTTTTGGCACTTATCATATATACTCACAAGTTCACAAGCATTATAAAATACTGTTAAGGCAATGTCATCGCTTCCTATTTTTTTCATATCCTCAAAACATTCATATAAACTATCATCTGTGGTATAAATAATTTTGCCTTTGGCTAGGTATGATTGAGAAAAGGAACCTCCAATGCTTTTTCCCATCCATCTTACAAAACCGCTTCTTAGTACAAGATCAACATTAATAGTTATGCCGTCTTCCACAATGCAATAAGAGGTATTATTAAGAGTTTGATCCCGAAGAACCACTGTCATATCTATATCGCTATTTTCCCATACAACATCATAGGCTACACTGCCACATACAATAACCGCTATAACATTAGGATCCTTCTTAACTTTACTAACAAAGCTCTCTACAGCTGCATCATAACGCTCTTTTAAATCTTTCTGCAATAATTCTTCCATATTCTCAAATCCTTTCTTTCCATTAATAAAGGAGTAATTGTTCTCGTTCTTTTGCTTATGATATAATTATACTTGTATACTTTTATCAATACAGGACAAAAATTGCTGGGGTGTAGAAATATGGATAACTATTTATTAGAAATAATTAAAAACACAACTGAATATATAGAGCTAAATATTTTAGAACCTCTAAACCTTGATAACATATCAGAAAATGTAAATATATCAAAATTTCATTTACTTAGAATTTGGAAAGGTGCTACTTCCACAGGGTTGATGGAATATGTCAGAAGAAGAAGAATCGCATTATCTTTAAGTGATTTGTTGCATTATCAAAATAGTATCGAATTTATTTCTTCAAAGTACTCTTTTGGCTGCGAAAGGACCTATAACAGAGTTTTCAAAGAAGAGTTTAATACTACTCCCGCAAAATGGCGCAAGAACCCCTTTCCTTTGAAAATTTTAGATAAATTCAATGCCGATTTTATGAATTGTTGTGGAGATGGGCTTGTTTTTTTCCGTTCTATTGTAGTATCTCCTGGCTTTTCAATTGCAGGGCTTGAATATGAGGTTAGTGTTGAGGAAAACTTAAAGAATGAAATAGCTAATAAATACGGCTTGGATTTTTTCTATAATCATAGACTAAGGGTATTTAACCCCATAGAAAAAGATGTGTATATTGGTTTTACCTCAATACAAAATAAAATACTTACCCACACTCTCTACCAGCCATCTATTCAAATAAATGAAAATAGTATTGTACCAGATGACATGAAGGTTAAGAATGTAGTCCCACACAAATATGGTGTTTTTACTTATATGGGACTTCACCGTCCTGAAGAAATAAACTCAAATAAATTATCCCACATCTTTAATTATGTATTTAATACTTGGATGCCAACAATTGATTTTGATTTAAGAGAGAAATTTAGATTTGAGTATATAAATTATGCAAAATGTAATAAACAATACTGTGAATGTGATTTGTATTTTCCAATCTCTATTTTATCCTAGTAATAACCCTACTTCTCTCAACTTTGTTCTTTTATTGAATATTATAACTGCTACCACTATAGGCTATGGCGTTATAATTCCACCAATACAGCTGAAAAATTTATAGCCACTACTCTTACACTTTCCTTCGTAGTATTTATAAGTATATTACCAAATGCAATTTTCACTTAATTTATCACCAATATCTTCATTCAATGACACTTTCATGCTGTATAAAGATTAATTTCTAAATTAAAATAACCATGGATATGATTACCCATGGTTATTTTAATACAAAAATCTATAATACTACTTACAATTATAATTAGTAAGGACATAATCCATATGCTTGCAGCCGATGGAAGTTGCCACTGAAGAGCATTTAGCTCTAAGCAAATAGAATATATTTTTATCCCCAATATCACTCAAAGTTTCAAAATTTGCTTGCCCTTTACTTATAATAAGGTCTGCCTCATTAAATTCATTAATAAATTCACTTGAGCAATCCTTTAATATAGTTCCTTGAGCTGAATGTCCATTATCAATTACTTTTACTAAGTCCACAACCCCAGTACTTATTGCATCTTCCATAGTTGCATCATTACCTATAGGTCCACCTTTCACTACATATGTAACCTTATCCAAAGGAAGCTTTTTTAGTAAAAATTTATCAAATATAATCTCGCCTGAATTATCAGCAATATACATAATCTTTTTTGATTTTTTTATAGCTTCTCTAAGAGCATCTGTTCCTGTCCCAAAAATGTCATGATTAATGCTATCCTCAACGGATTTAAGTATATCTGATGGTTTGAGCTTTAATCCAACGGAAAAATCTATGATATTCCCAGCAATAGCTAGTCTACAAGCCATATCAAAAGAATCTTCCGCATTATTTAGCCACTTTTCTTCATTAATTCTATCATAAATTTCTTTAGCAATTTCATTGTACTGCTTTTTCAGTTTTTTATATGGATCATTTATACCAGTAATATTTTTCGCATGTTGGTGCATCCTAAAAGCTATTTCAGGTGCAGTTTCATTAAAGTCCATTTCGCCTAATTCTTTCAAGGACTTTTTTATTATTGCTTCCTGAACTGCT
Source organism: Clostridium punense (assembly GCF_017874425.1). GTDB lineage: Bacteria > Bacillota > Clostridia > Clostridiales > Clostridiaceae > Clostridium_J > Clostridium_J punense. Next base: position 6,111 of record NZ_JAGGLL010000027.1, on the reverse strand, counting down.
AGATTACTTGTAGCTTCTTCAGCTATTTCAACAGCTTGTCTAGCAAGACAGTGAATACATTCTCGTGATACTTTCATATGATTCTCTCCTTAAGAGTAATATTGCAGTACTTAATTCACTGCTATGTTCAAGATTATACCATATAAACTAATACCATTACTTTACTTTTTTAAGTCTTTCTATTTCATAAAGAAAAATGTGTGGGTGGTTTATATTAGATATTTTCATTTAACTAGAAATGAAAAACTCTTATCCTATTGATGAATAAGAGTTTTTCCTTGTATTATTATTTATAAAAAGCTACACCCTTGCCTAAACTTTTACTGTGTTTATTCAGTTTACAATTGTGACTTTTGTCTTAGTTCTAGCACATGGTCAATTATGATCTTTGCGAAGCTGAAGTTATAATCCGGTATATGGGGTAAATCATCTAATGAATACCAATCAGCTGCTTCTATTTCATAATTATCTATTTTTATTTCTCCAGAAGAATGCTCAGCAATGAAACCAAACATAAGTGAATTAGAAAAAGGCCATGGATGACTGCCAAAATATTTAATATTCTTTATTTCAATTCCAACCTCTTCCCTAACTTCTCTTCTAACTGCATTCTCAATATGCTCTCCTGCTTCAACAAAGCCAGCTATAAGACTAAATAGGTTAGGAGGAAAGTGTGGCGAACGTGCTAAAAGAATTTTATCCTCCTTTAAAACCGCAACTAATATACATGGATTTACAAAGGGATGCATTTCATGTCCACAATGTAAGCACTCTATATAAGGTTTCTTTACCTCTAATTTCACTTTTTCACCACAGCAGCTGCAGTATTTAGTTTTCTTTAACCAATTTATGCAGTGTAAACCCCTTAATGCAAGTAAAAATATATTTTCATTAACTTCTCCATTTAATTGTCCTATATCTTTTAGATAATACTCATCAATATTGTCATTGGAATTCAAACTTGCAGCATAATACTCAGCCTCTTCTTCAGTACCTACATATATGATTTCCGTATTACTAATTCCAAGCTTTTTAACTTCATTTAGGGATAGAAATTTAGGTTCTTCTTCATACTTTTTAAGAAGAATTTCTCTTTTGGAAAATACAAAGCAATATGAGTTATCATTGTAATCTTTAATGCTCTCATTATTCATTTTGTTTACTCCTATCCATTTTAAATTTAGAAGTCACATAACTACTTTATAACTATTTTATTAGTACCAACCTCTAAGCTTCATAGTTGTTGCTACTCGTTTTATTGAGTGCATATAAGCAGCATTTCTCATAGAAACCATATATTCTTCTTTTATCTTCCATATATCATTGAAGGCATTTATCATTGCTTTTTCTTCTTTCTCTTCAACTTCTTCTTCACTCCAATAATATCCATAAAGGTTTTGAACCCATTCAAAATAGGAAACGGTTACACCACCAGCATTGGCTAAAATATCTGGTATTACTAATATCTCCTTACCGTTTAGTATTTTGTCAGCATCTGGAGTAATCGGTCCATTGGCAGCTTCAGCTATTATTTTTGCCTTTATTGTATCTACATTATCTAAAGTAATTTGGTTTTCTCTTGCTGCAGGTACTAGAACATCCACAGCTAAAGCCCAGAACTCATCTGCACTTATTTCTTTAGAATTTGGAAAACCAAGTAGTGTATGATTCTTTTCATAATATGCAGCTAATTCCTTAGTAGCTAATCCATTTTCATTATAAATTCCATAGGTTCTCTTTTCTACTCTGTCATATTCTAGTATCGAAACTACTTTTGCTCCCATTTTTTCAATAATTGTAGCTGTATGACTTCCAACATTTCCAAATGCCTGAATAGCAACTGTAGCACTATTTATATTAATATTTAGCTTATTTAATGCTTCTCTTATTGTAACTGCTACCCCGAATCCTGTAGCCGCTGTTCTTCCTTTTGAACCTCCAAACTCTACAGGCTTTCCTGTTAATGTTCCAAGAGCACTATGACCTACAAGTTTATTATATTCATCAACCATCCAAGCCATTATTTGTCCATTTGTATTTACATCTGGAGCTGGAACATCAACCTTCTCACCAATTAACTTATATATTCCATCAATATATCCTCTGCTCAATCGTTCAAGTTCTCCTTTGGAAAGTGTTGAAGGATCAACTATAATTCCTCCCTTTCCACCTCCATAAGGTATTCCTGTAACACCACACTTAAAAGTCATCCAAAGTGATAAAGCTTTTACTTCATCTCTTGTAACATCCTTGTCAAACCTAATTCCACCCTTTGTTGGACCAACTGCATCATTATGCTGTGAACGAAACCCTTTAAAAACTTTAATACTTCCATCATCCATTTTCACTGGAATTGACACTTCAATTACCCTTAAAGGTTCACTTAAGATTTCGTAAACTGCAGGTTCAGAACCTAGTTTGTCACAAGCCTCCTTAAGCATTTTTTGAGCATTTTCAAATGGATTCAAATTTTCTTTCATAATACTGTTACCCCCTATAAGTCATCTTCAAAAAATAAATAAGTCAGTATCTTCGTCTATTTTGTGTTATACTGCGTCAACAGAACCCCAAGATAGCTCCACTATCTTTAGAACCTGTTTCCTTGTCGGCACAAGCTTGCTTGTGACCTCAAAATATCCTTCACATCTTTGACTTTTTATTTATTCTCAGATGCCTAATTTATTAAATTTTTTTATATAATTCTTGCTATGTAATATCCAAGTCCATCTTTAGCATAGAATTATTAAAATAGGTTGAAGTTGATTATGTCATATTTTACCACTGGTGATACTTTTATTATATAATATACTATGCAAGATATCAATCATAAATGACCTGTGATGAATGACAATTTTCAATTTGTTAACTTTTAAGACTATTCCATCTATTTTATTGCAAAGTAACTTGGTATCCTCCAACTCGAACTCTAATATTAATATTCATTTCTTGTTGTATTCTTCATATTCTTTAAATTTTGGCATAAAGTAGAAGGATAGCTTAAAATAGTCTATCCTTCACCTTTTTTCATATCTATAAATTTTCATGATTCTTTTATAAGTGTTTACATCAGTTTACTGACATTTTCAAAGGGTAACTTTTCCATCATCTTTGGGTAGAAGGTTTCTACTAAAACTTAATCTTTAGTGAGAGTTAAATCTCCTTCCAAAGTCGTTAAACAAAGTGAACTTGTTCATGATTTAAAGCTTTCTATTGATAAATGCATTGCTTCCAACACTGATAAGAAAGAATTGTAATTCTTTAGATTTTTCAAACCATTTATAACTCTAATTCTTTTTCTAGAAACTTTATGGTTTCTAATATTTTTTCCTTATTAAACTTGTAAAACACCTTATTGTCTTTTTTAGATATTTTCACTAAATTTAAGATGAGCAAATTGTTCATGTGATACGATACGCTTGCATTTGATATATTAAATTTATCTGCTATTTCTTGTCCATATCTTTCCTCCCCTAAAATATACTTCATAATCCCGAACCTGGTTTTTTCAGACAAATTTTTCAGTATTTTTAAGTATGTTTCCATATAATCATTTTGCTTCACCACTTCTTTATAATATGGACCTATCACAAGATAGCAATCTTCAGTATTGTTTCTTAAAGTAAAATAGATTAAATAACTGTCAAAATAAGAATTGGTTATATATATTCTTTTAAAGCCATTTAAACTGATAAAATTGTTCGTATATTCCTTGACAAAATCAATTCCATTAGAATTAATTCCATTAATCATTGTGTTGTTAACTTTGTTAATAACCGCTTTTTGTTTATTAAATAGTTTGTTGAATGTGGGAACATAATCTTTTATTAAGTTAATAAATTCACCTTTATATTTTTCAATACCATCTAAAAAGCAGTAAAGGTCCCATTTTGATGACTTACTAATATCTAATTTTTTGATAAAATCTAAAATATTCTCTTCACTACTAGCAATAACCTCAATATGCTTATCATCATTTTTCAATTTATTGTCTATTAATGTTTTCACCAACATTATTCTTAGAGAGTAGTTACTCATATTTTCAATCAAGTTAACATATCTATCTATAGATTTACATTCCCATATTTCTTCGAAAATTATAAAAAACCTAAAAATCTCAGATTCACTATTAAAAAAGAAATCCATTTGCTCTTTTTTACTATTTTGTAGCATTTTTATATAGTAATATTCCTCTTTTAACTCTTCCCTAAAATCTACTCCAAACATTTCTAGTTGATTTTCAAGAATATTTACATTCCATCCTAGAAAAAGACTAGTAAATATACTATAAATCTTACCAGCTTCGGGCTCAAAAATTATCTCCATCCTTTACCATCCTTATACTTATTATATTTGTGTCTACCAAAAGGAGAATTCTTAAAGATGTTCTTTAAGCCATGTAACTGCATCTTCCATCATTCCCATGGTTATCTTATGATTTATATTTGAAACCTCAATTAATTGAATATTGCTTGGCTTTTTTATATATAGTGGCCTAACTTCATTATAAAATAATCTTTGGGTTTCAATTGGCACTGAAGTATCCCCTACTCCATGCAATATTAAAATAGCTTTTTCTTTTATTTTATCCCTATTATTTAATGGATCATAACATCTTATAAGTTCCTTGTCCACCTCACTGGGTTCTGGCATATACTTTCTTTTAATAGCTTCCTGCCAAGCGAAGGTTCCATTAAGCCCAATAAGGCATTTCACATCTGGATTTTCAACAAGAATTCCGCCTGCAGTAATGGCACCCATGGAACTTCCCATAATCCCAAGTCTTGTAGCATCTGCTTCGTGGTGATTTACAATTGTATCTATAAACTGCCTAGACTCCCTAATACTTTGAAGTATTATTTTCCACAAATATTTTTCAATAGTTCCTGGATTATCATAATCTATGACATCCCTTTCGCCATGATGCAAAGCATCTGGAACAATAATCTGATATCCAAAAGTTGCAATTGTCATCGCATTAAATCTTATAAATTCTTTACTTGAATGCCACCCATGATAAAATATCACTGTTGGCAGCGCTCCTTCATATCCCTTCGGTCTAAATTTTAAAAATGGAATACCATTTGCTTCCTCTCTTGTAGTTGAAATAAAGTTATTTTCATATTGAAAAACTGACCATCCCATGTTTTTCTCCCCCTAATTATTCATAAATTAAATCAATTTTATTGTAGTTCATTAGCATTTTTAAAGCTCTATTTTTATTTTTTAGATAATCATCATAAACTAATTCCCTAGATATATGAAAAAATAAATTATTATATGTTGAGTCTATATATTCTATATACCTACTGCATGACTCTTTAATTGTTATATTCTCTAGGGCATACATCATGAAAGATCTAATTAACCCTAATTCACCAAAAGCATCCATTTTGTCAGCATCATAAAAGATTTTCTTCTCATGTGTATCTTGAAATCCTCTCTTATCATGGGAATAGATTATTCCACATACCTTATCACTAAACTCTTTAGAAATTCCTTCAATGCTTTCCAATATTTCTTTTGCATATAATGACCCTTTTGTTCCATGTTCTTTGCACTCTCTTTTTATGTCATGTAAAAGTGCAGCCGTCAATAATGCGGCTTTATCGCCCTCTTCATATTTTAATAATGTTACTATATTAAAATATACATTTTTTACATGAACAAAATCATGAAACTTTTTATCATTTTCCATTATATTTTTTGAAATTACCATAACTTTCTTTAAAAAATCATTTTCCTTCAATAGCTTCTCACCCCTAGCTAATAATAAGAATTTAACACATTTATACTTTCAATCCCCTCAATAATTGGTGTATAAATAAAGAATGTCTATTTAGATAATATTTGAAACTCAATTCAAAATTCCATCTAATCTAACTGTAAGTGATAAGTGTGCAATTGTCAATGTATTACTTTTTATCCATTTTTATTTGTAAGCTATTTCTTAATAAATCCAATAAACCATTTAGCATGTTTCCTTTTTCTAAAATCAATGTAATAGTATAATTCCAAATAAAATAAAAAAGGCGTGCCTCGGCACGCTCTCTCTTTTGCCTCCAGCTCTTAGGCGTAGCCTGCTATCAAAAAAATACTTGTCTCCTAGACGAT
>NZ_JAGGLL010000026.1 GCF_017874425.1 Clostridium punense | reverse complement strand
ATAACTTCTACCTTTCATTTCTTTACCTCCATTCACTTTATACATTATACTGAATGTATAAGGAATTGTCCAAGATAGTTTCGGGGCTTAAGAGATTTAGAATGAAGAGATAAGGATTTTACTATAAGAAAGTTAAGCTTGTATATGATTTTTTAGATTACTATTAGATTAGAATTATATAAAATTAGTAAGGAGGAAAATAATGAAAGCAGAAATTAAGCTTATTACAATTTGGACAAATGATATAGATACAATGAAAAAGTTTTACAATGAGGTTCTTGGCTTCAAGATAAAAAGTGACCTAGGAAACTATGTTGAGTTTGAAAACAGTGGGGTAAGATTTGCTATTTGTATGAGAGAAGTTATGTATGATTATAGTCAGGAATATGAAAAAGAACCATTAGGGCAGGGGTTTGAACTCGCTTTTCCATGTGAAAATCCAAATGATGTAGACAAGTCATTTAAAGAAATAGTTGGAATGGGAGCAGCATCCATCCAATCACCCAAGAATATGCCATGGAATCAAAGAACAGCATTATTTGCCGATCCAGATGGAAACATACATGAAATTTTTGCTGAGCTTCAGTGAAAACGAAAATTAAATATAGAAAAATCACTTCAACAGTAAATAATTTATTGTAAGAAGTGATTTTTTTATGCATTCACTGTGATTATACAGTGAATTTATTACTAAAGTTTTATATATTGTCAAACTACCCCATTTGGTTATTGCTACAATCTTGAATTAGCCATAAAATCAGCTTAAAGAATATAGTATTTAATCTTACAGTAGAGGAGATAAAAGTCTACATAAGCCTTCTTTTATTTTAACTTTACGGCCTCTTGAAGCATAGGATTCTTTTGTGATTTCTTTACTTGAAGCCATATCATTTTCATAAATAGCATTACACTTATTTGAGAATTCAGTGTTATATATAAATGTATTAACTTCAAAGTTAGAAGAAAAGCTTCTAATATCCATATTTGCAGTTCCTATAGAGACCACTTCTCCATCAATGACAATCATTTTAGAATGAAGAAAGCCATTATAGAAGTAAACCTTGATGCCATAGGGCAAAATATCGTTAAGATAGGAACTTGTAGCATAATGAACTATGATGTGATCTGCAATAGAAGGTAACATTATTCTGACATCCACCCCAGATAAAGCAGCAATTTGTAGTGCTTCCAGAAAGGATTCATCAGGAATGAAATAGGGAGTTTGAATAAATATTCTTTCCTTAGCAGAAGTAATCATTTTTATGTATCCACGTTTAATTTGCTCTCCGCTTACATCAGGACCACTAGAAAGAACTTGCATACCAATATTTCCATGGGATTGGAAAGGTGGGAAAAACTTGTTTAAAGCAGCTGCATCAGTATCTTCTTTAGCATTTGAAGCATAGTACCAATCCATGAGAAATCTCTCTTGTATAGCATAAACTGAGGTACCTGTAATTCTTAAGTGAGTATCTCTCCATGGGGTAAAGTATTTGTGGAGGCCTAAATATTCGTCACCAATATTCATTCCGCCTATATAACCAATTTTCCCATCAATGACAACAATTTTACGGTGGTTTCTATAGTTTATGCGGGTGTAGGTACCAAGACTAAGAGGAAAGAACCTACAAACATTTCCCCCAGCCTTTATTAACTCCTTAAACATTTTTTGAGGAGTAAGAATACTGCCTACATGATCATAAAGCAGACGAACTTCTACACCTTCTTTAGCTTTTTTAGTAAGAGCACTTACTACTTTACATCCAATGTCATCATTATTGACAATATAGTAGAGCATATGTATAGTTTCTTTAGCATTTTCAATATCATTAAGTAAGGAATGGAACTTATCTACCCCATTAGTAAATATATCAACAGTATTATCCTCAGAGTACACACTATTACCAGCCTTGTAATTCATCGATATAATACCTTCATAGCAATGAGAATTTTCCCTAAGGTAAGATATAGTGTCTTCGGAAGAAAGTAAATTTTTCTGTTGGAGTCTTTCCTTATATAGGATATCGAATTTTCTTTTTAGCTTAAAAAGCTTTTTTTGATTGGGTCTTAAATTTCTTCCGATAAAGGGGTAAAGAATAAAACCAACTACAGGAAGAAAAGTCATTATTAGAATCCAAGTAAAGGCAACAGATTGCTTTTTCCTCTCAACAAATAGTATTGTAAGTATAGTTATAAAGTTAAGCAAATATACAATTCCAAAAAATAATGACATTTATTAATTCACCTCGAATATATTGAAATTAATTCTAGTAACAGTCCTTTGCCAATTCAATAAGCCTATTCATAATCTTAACCTTTGTATCTTCAGGAAATACCTCTAAACCCAATAGATTTGAAAAAGCTATGCCATCGCAGGCAAAGCTAATTACAATGCTTAAGATAGGGTCTTTTGACTTGCCTATTTTTTCGAACCACTCTTTACGTTTTTCAAGTACCGGTTCTAAGAGTTCTTGATTTGAGGCCACAGCAGCAAGAAGACCATACATGGTGGTGGAATCAATTTTACATTGATTGAATTGTTCATGAATAAAAGATATTAGCCAATTATGTGAGGTATCTTTAGAACGGTTATTATCAGTTTCAGAAACCTTAGCCTCTATGGTGACAATATAATTTTCTATAAGACCTTTTATTAATTTATCTTTGCTTGGGTAGTAATGGAGTAGCCCCCCTTTACTAACACCTGCTTCTTTTGCAACCTCCTCCAAAGTAAAACGATTTAACCCCTTTTCTGCAATAACTTTATTTGCTTCAATAAGAATTCTTTCTTTAACAGTCATATCCATAGGTTATCACTCCTTTAAAAATTAACAAATTCCCTCTTTAACAAAGTTGGTTGTTATGATATATTATTATAATATTTAGCATTTAATTACCGTCCAGACGGTATGTTAATGGTATCAGATATAAAAAATAGTGTCAAGAAAGCAACTTTGTAACTTACTTCTAGGAAAGAGCTAGCTTTGGAATAAAATATATAGTAAGAGAGCTGTGTTTTATATAAGTGTTTTGAAAAAAGAGGGTTAAGAAAAAATGAAGAAATTATAAACAAACAATTGGAATATAAGTAGGAACAGGAGTAAAATAGAATATATGCTAAAAAATTGAATATACAGGGGGAATATCAATGAGTGAGTTAATTCAACAAGACAAAGTTAAAAAGAAAAATATAATGGGCGTAATGAAAGCTACCTTTACTGCAACTTTATTTTTGTTAATAATAGCATCTGTTGTTGAAGGTTCTGCATTAGCACTTATTTTAAAAACTGTTACAAGCTCAAGGAATTTGTTTATTATTGCAGTGCTTTGCATTATATCAAATCTGGTTTTAGCATTTCTTATATTTATTATAGCTATGACGGTAATTAAGAAAGCTTCTGGAAATTTTAGCCAGGCTGCTAAGGCTGTAAGCTCAGGGGACCTATCTATGAACATTGAAAAGAAAGATTTAAAGTTTTTGGGTAAATTTGCAGACCATATGAATTCAATGACTTCAGAAATGCGAAAGGTTATCCATGGAAGCTATGAACTTACAAAATCTATGGTTAAATCCTCTTTAGATATGTCTGAAAAAGTAAGACAAGCTACTGACACTGTTGATGTACTAACAAGTACCATTGATGAAATTGCTAAAGGTGTAACAAATCAAGTGGCTGAAACACAAAAGAGTGTAGATAAGATTGAGGCTTTATCTGAACATATAGATGCTGTAAGTACTAGTTATCATCACATGATGACAGAAGCTAGCAGTGTAAGTAGTTTAAACAAAGAAGGACTTAAAACAGTTAAGGAACTAAAAACAGAATCAGATAATTATAATTTATCTTCTGAAAAAATATTTGAGGCCATAGAAAATCTTACTGTTACCCTAGGAAGTATAGGACTGTTTGTGGATTCCATACAAAATATTGCAGACCAAACAAATCTATTAGCCCTTAATGCAGCTATTGAAGCTGCAAGAGCAGGAGAATCAGGAAGAGGCTTTGCTGTGGTGGCAGAGGAAGTTAGAAAGCTTGCTGAGGAAAGTAGAAGATCCACAGAAGAGATTAAAACCACAATGCAAAATATCCAAAAGGATTCTCAAGAAGCGATTAATGCTATGAAGTCAATGAAAAATGTTTCAAAAGAGCAGTTAGAAGCTGTTGACAAAACTGAGGATTCCTTTACTAAAATAGCTAAATCTATCGAATCTATCATTGAAAAAATTAATCATACAAATGATGCAATAAGGGAAATGGAGATTCTAAAGAAAGATGCTATTTCTTCTATAGAAAGCAGTACAAAAGTATCTGAACTCACAGCAGCAGCTAGTGAGGAGTTATCTGCAAGCGTAGCTTCACAGCTAGATATTTTTAGGGATATGTCAAAATCAGCAGAGGAATTAAATACTCTAGCTCACAATATGGACGAGGGTCTTAAAAAGTATAAGCTATAAAGTTGGTAAGTAGGTTTGCAGTATTAAATCATAGAATAAGTTTTAAATGAAGTTGAGATTTAGCATTGGACTGTTGTAAAGATGAAGTGAAAACTACTATTAAAAAAGGAGAATGATTAGTGAAAATACAAAAGAATTCAAAAAAACCATTAATATATTACTACGCTGTAGTTATAGTGATTATGATGCTTGCAAACACATTTTTGTTGCCAATGATTTTAAAGAAAGAAATTAGTCCAGTAGATTATGGTACATTTTTAAAACAAATTGAAAGTGGACAGGTTAAAAAGGTAGAAATACAAGATAATCAAATAGGTTTTAGTGCTTTAAATGAAGAAGGAAAAGAGGGACTATATATAACCGGCCGTTTAGAGGACCCAGAACTAGTTAACCGTTTATATAGTGCTAATGTAACCTTTGAGAGAATTATACCAAAGGAAAACTCTCCGTTGGTAGATTTCCTCATATACTGGATACTTCCTATGGTGATATTTACATTTCTCGGTCAAAGGTTTATTGGGAAAATACAAGGTAAGATGGGTGGCATGGGAAATGCAATGACATTTGGAAAAAGTAATGTTAAGGTTTATGTGGAAGCTCAAACAGGAAAAACCTTTGCAGACGTAGCAGGACAAGATGAAGCTAAGGAAGCTTTACAAGAAATTGTTGACTTTCTTCATAATCCTCAAAAGTATAAGGAAATTGGAGCAAAAGTTCCAAAGGGAGCACTATTAGTAGGGCCTCCTGGAACAGGTAAGACTCTTCTTGCAAAGGCAGTAGCAGGAGAATCAAAAGTTCCTTTCTTTTCAATTTCTGGTTCAGAGTTTGTAGAGATGTTTGTTGGTATGGGTGCTGCTAGGGTTAGAGATTTATTTAAGCAAGCACAGGAGAAATCACCTTGTATTGTGTTCATTGATGAGATAGATACCATAGGTAAAAGTAGAAACTCTGGTGGTTTAGGTGGTAATGATGAAAGAGAGCAGACTTTAAACCAGCTTTTAACTGAGATGGATGGCTTCGATGCTGATAAAGGAGTTGTAATTTTAGCAGCTACAAACAGACCAGAAACCCTTGATAAGGCCTTATTAAGACCAGGTAGATTTGATAGAAGAGTTCCAGTGGAATTACCTGATTTAAGAGGAAGAGAGGACATTTTAAAAGTTCATGGAAAAAAGGTTAAGCTTGCAGAAGATATAGACTTTAACGCTATTGCAAGAGCTACCTCAGGAGCTTCAGGAGCAGATTTAGCTAATATTATCAACGAAGGTGCTCTTCGTGCAGTAAAATTTGGACGTAGATATATTGTTCAAAGTGATTTAGAGGAAGCTGTAGAAGTTGTAATTGCAGGATATCAAAGAAAGAATGCAGTAATTTCTATGAAGGATAAATTAACTATAGCTTATCATGAAATTGGCCATGCCTTGGTTGCTGCAAAGCAAAATCACTCTGCACCGGTTCATAAAATAACTATAATTCCAAGAACCTCTGGTGCTTTGGGTTATACTATGCAGGTGGAAGAAGGGGAAAAAGTTCTAATGACAAAGGAACAGGCCCTAGATAAAATTGCGACCTATATGGGTGGTCGTGCTGCAGAAGAAATTGTGTTTAACACCATAACTTCTGGGGCATCTAATGATATTGAGCAAGCAACAAAAATTGCCAGAGCTATGGTAACTAGATTTGGTATGAGTGAAAAATTTGGTATGATGGCTTTAGAAACTGTAAATAATCAATACTTAGGCGGAGATGCTTCCTTAATAGTGTCTGCTGAAACTGCATCTAAAATTGATGAAGAAGTTCTTCATATTATTAAAGCTTGCCATGAAAGAGCTACTAGCATATTGGAGGAAAATAAAGAAAAACTCCATGATTTAGCAAAATATCTTCTTGAAAAGGAGACTATTACGGGCGAAGAGTTTATGACTATATTAGCTTAATAAGTCAAAGAGAACTGTAGGAAAGCTTCTTAGGTTAGAATATAAAGTTATTAATATAGGGAACTAAAGTGAAGATTCAACTTATATAGTAAATCTATGCTAATTCCCGTTAAGGCTTTTGAGGATGAGTTTTACTCATGATTATTTATATATATTGAATAAAATAAGTTTGTATTATGAAGCCAGTAAAAAATAAACTCCTAGGGTATTAATAGAATATCCTAGGAGTTTTATGCTTTATATTAAAAAGTTCAAGAAACTTTTAGCGAGTCCAAGAAAAAGAAAGAATCCACACACATCTGTAGCTGTGGTTAAAAATATAGAAGAAGCTAATGCAGGATCTATACCTAGAACTTTTAAAACAAGAGGGATTAAAAAGCCAAAAAATCCTGCTATAACCAAATTTCCAATCATAGCAATGAAAATAATAAGAGCAAGGTATGGGTTGCCATATTTTAAATATAAGATAAATCCAGTTACTAACCCAGTAGCTGCTCCATTTATCATACCAAGAAAAACTTCTTTAAAGATGAGTCTCCAGTTGTTTTTTAAATCAACTTCACCTAGAGCAATGCTTCTAATAACTACGGATAAGGATTGAGTGCCAGCATTTCCTCCCATTCCTGCAACAATAGGCATAGCAGCAGCTAGTGCTACCACCTGAGCTATAACATCTTCAAATAAGCCTACTGTAAAAGAAGCTAAAAAGGCAGTAATCAAGTTTATAAATAACCAAGGAAGCCTTTTTCTTACGGAAGTTAAAAGAGAACTATCTACTCTTTCTTCTTTACTAACACCACTTAAATGTAGCATATCCTCTGTTTGTTCCTCAACAATAACATCAATGATATCATCTACTGTAATAATTCCTAAAAGGCTTTTTCTGTGATTTACAACAGGAATAGCCTTTAAATCATACTTTGAAACAAGCAAAGCAACGTGTTCTTGATCTAAATCAGGATATACATAAATAATATTTTCTCTCATTATATCTTGAAGTAGTTTATCTTCAGGGGAAATCAAAATATCTCTTAAATCAACAGTTCCAACTAATTCTTTTTTATCATTTATTATAAAGATTGTTTCAATTATTTCTGTTTTGGGACCTATATTTTTAATTTTACTTAAAGCTTCTGAGGTGGTTAAATCTCTTCGAAGTGCTATATATTCTGTTGTCATAATACCACCAGCACTATCTTCAGCATAACCTAGTAGTTCCTCTAGCTTTATAGTATCACTTTTTTTCATTAGCTTAAGTAGATCTTTTCTCATTTTTATTGGAACACCGCCAAGAATATCGGCTACATCGTCCTTTGACATAAATGAAAAAATATTTACTATTGCTTGAAAATCAATAAGTTTAATTAATCTTACTTGAAGTTCTATAGTTGATTGCTCTAAAAACTTAGCCATATCTTGACTAGTTACTAAAGAATTAAACCTTACTAAGTTCTCATCCTCTAATTCATCTAATAAAATAGCAACATCTATAGGATGAGCATCATAGAGAAATTTTGTAAGGAGCTCCTTATTATCCTCTGATAAAACATGGATTAAAGTTTCTACTTTATTCATTTTTAATCACCGCCTCTTAAATATACATTTAGATAACCTAAATATAAGAATTCTGTACTGTAATAAATTCTCTAGGCCCTTCACCTTCTGGCTTTGGGAAAAAGGAGAATTTAAGAGTTAAAATAAAAACCTCATTGCAATGTAAGTTTTTATTTTACGGCCAGTATAAGGTTAATCTCATAGTTAAGAACAAATGTGGACAGTAATATATGATTATAGAAACAATTTAGCTAATAGGCTTCCAGAGCAAAAAAGAACAGAGGCTGCCACTGGTTGAAAAGTAACATTTAACCATATAAAATTGTCCCGTTCTATCCAAACTACTACCGGCTGAGTCCATTCTTTTTCACCCCCAAAAATTCAAAATAAAAAACCTCCGTTAAACTTGAACATAACGAAGGTATTGGTTCCAATACTTTCTCGTTCAAGTTTTAGCTCTGCAAGGCAATGTAATTGCATTAGATTAAGCCTTCTTTGTTCGGCAAAACCTGCTAACCAGTTCAGAATGTTTCCATCCTTTTACGGCAGCAATCCGTATCCTTGTAGTAACCTCACCTACCGAGATTTATTTAATTACATATTGTATGATAAGCTTAACAATAGGATATGTCAATACTTAAAGTATGGTGTATATTATTTTGAAAATTAAATTACAATATTATTGCAGATGAACTTAACGATAAGGCTGTAGTAGAAGGGAATCAAATTATGATTTGTTCAATATAGTACATTTTCTTCTGGCAAACCCTTTTAGGCAATATACTTAATCTTTTCATAAATATTTAATTTAAGATAAGAAGTTATTGATAGAGAAGTAAAACTCCTAGGTTAATGAAATACCTAGGAGTTTTATTATTATACATTTAATCATGGAATTTAACTAAAAATCCTAGGAAATTTTCAAATGTAGAATAAATTCAGCAAAATAGGGGTGGTAATGAGTGTCAGTATTCATAGGAATGTAATATCAGTTGATAATAAGTATTAAGGGTTAAGTGTTGATACAACTAAGTTATGCGATATAATATATTTATATTTTGTTATTAATTGAGAACGTATTTTCCAAAGTTGCATATAAATATTATAGATAGTTTAAAACAATATTTTATTAATCAAAAAGAGAGGTACTGGTTATGTCATCTAATAATTTAGAAAGAGTTAAAAAGGTTTTGCTGATTATACTGCTTGCAAATGTTTTTGTTGCAATACTAAAAATACTTATTGGTAGTATGATAAAAAGCACAAGTCTTTCCGCAGACGGCTTTCATTCACTTTCAGATGGGTCTTCCAATATAGTTGGGCTTATTGGTATATGGTATGCAGCAAAACCTATTGATGAGGACCATCCCTACGGTCATAGGAAATTTGAAACTTTAGCAGGTCTTTTCATTGGTGGAATGCTTACCTTTGTTGGATTTAGCGTTTTAGTTAGCTCAATTCAAAGATTTTTTACTCCAAGGACTCCAGAAGTAACTTTGGAAAGTATATTAGCTTTAATTTTAACCTTAGGAGTAAACACCTTTGTAAGTGTATTTGAATATAGAGAAGGAAAGAAGCTAAACAGCTCAATATTGATATCAGATTCCTTGCACACAAGATCTGATATATATGTGTCTGTTGGAGTGCTTATAACTCTTTTAAGCATACGACTTGGATTACCAGCAGTAATTGACCCAATTGCATCTATAATAGTTGCTATATTTATATTTCATGCTGCTTATGAAATATTTAAAGAAAATAGTGCAGTTTTAGTGGATAGTGCCGTTGTAGACATAGAAACAATTAAAAAAATAGTGCTTAAATTTCCAGAGGTGAAGGATATTCACCGAATTAGAAGCAGAGGAAGAAACGATGAAATTTTCATAGACCTTCATATTAAGGTTGACTCAAATAATACCGTTGAACAGTCTCATAGCCTTATGCACAATATTGAGGATGAGATGAGAAAAGAAGTTTGTGAAAATGCTCAAGTTATTGTCCATTTAGAACCCTACTATTCACTAGAAAATCTCAAGGAAAGCTTGTAATTAATCTAGCAAAAAGTTGTATCAATAACTTTTACTACATGTGGACAATAGAGGATAAAAAATAATATAAGTACTAAAAATCAGGTGGAATGTGTATCTACCTGATTTTTAATTATGCAGAAAAATGAAGCTATATACTAGAAGTAATGATATTGAAACATTTGGAGTAGTGAATTATAAATTGTATGTAGAAAATTATAAGTGCCACGGTTTAAAAAGGTGAATTTGATTATTTCATTCTTTTAAATATATCAGCGTTCAATCCAAATTATATTTTCTGTTTTGGCACGTTAATTGCTATAATAATTAATATAGATTGAAAGAAATAGCGTTAATAAACACTTTGGAGAGGATGATGGACATGGATTATCAGGAAATAATGCTGCAAATTATTGTTAATGGAGGAAATGCCAGAAGTTATTCAATGGAGGCAATTCAGCTTGCTAAGGTTAACAAATTTGAAGAGGCAAGAGAAGTATTGGGAAAAGCTAATGAGGAGTTGGCTAAGGCACATATATCACAGACGAAGCTTATTCAAAATGAGGCTTCAGGAAATGTAGTAGAGGTGAGTTTAATCATGGTTCACGCACAGGACCATTTAATGAATGCTATAACTGTGAAGGACTTAGCTCAGGAATTTATTGATATGTATGAAAGAATTTCAAAACAGTAAAACACTAATAAAAAAGAAACTGAAACACTAGCTTTAAAAATAAAACACTAAAAATGAAACAAAACACTAGATAAAAAGTAAAACACTAAAATGAATTTTAAGACTATTCAGTGAAATTCGCAAGGGTGCTGAGTAATAAAATAAAAGATATTTTATTTTAGTGTTTTGGCATAGTAATTGCTATTAAATATTTATAGGTAAAGGTATTCAAGTTGGAATTTAATTTTGTGAAGGATTAATACAATTAGAATGAACCTCATAAGATTAGTGTTGTAATTTGTTATCTGCAAAACTTAAAGGAAGGAGGGATTAGATGAAAAGGATTACTTTAGTATGTGGAGCGGGGATGTCCACAAGTCTTTTAGTGGTGAAAATGAATGAAGCAGCTAAGAAACTTAGTATAGAAGCTAAGATAATAGCTGTAGCGGAAGCAGAATTAAAACACCATATTGAAGATACGGATGTACTACTGCTTGGGCCACAGGTTAGATTTCTGCTAGGCAAGTACAAAAGCGCTTATGAACCAAAGGGGATAAAAGTTGATGTGATAAACAGCATGGATTATGGATTAATGAATGGGGAGAAAGTTTTACAACATGCCTTAACTCTTTTAAAAGGGGAATGATTTAGCTTTAGGCTAAAGATTTTATAAATTATTATAGGGGGAATTATAATGAAAAGAATCATGGAATTTCTGGAAAAGTATTTTGTACCTTTTGCAGGTAAAGTTGGTTCTCAAAGACACCTAGTGGCTATACGTGATGGGTTTGTTGCTATTATGCCTTTAATCTTAGTGGGTTCATTAGCAGTACTTTTTAACAATTTTCCAATACCAGGGTGGGCAGACTTCATGAAGGGTATCTTCGGAGAAAAGTGGAATTCTCTTGGAGGAACTTTATGGAATGGAACTTTTGCAATTATGTCTTTATTAGTAGTATTTACTATAAGTTACAATCTTGCTAAGTCTTATGATAAAGATGGACTTACAGCAGGCGTTGTATCTTTTGGTTCCCTATTAATGCTTTATGCTGGTTCTGCTAAGGATTGGGCTATTCCTTATGGATACCTTGGAGCACAGGGACTATTCGTTGCACTATTTGTTTCTCTTGTGGCAACTGAGCTTTTTGTTAAGTTAATGGGAAATAAGAGGTTAGTAATAAAAATGCCAGATGGAGTTCCACCAGCAGTTGGAAGATCCTTTGCAGCATTACTTCCTTCTTTAATTGTTTTAGCTATTTTTGGTATATTTAAAATAGTTCTTGACTTAATTGGAATCCCAGATGTACATCAATTTATATTTAAGTTGATTCAAGAGCCCCTAATGGGACTTGCTAGCAGCTTACCAGTAGCATTATTAGTAGTTTTCTTAGTTCATTTATTGTGGTTCTTTGGACTTCATGGAACAAATATACTTTTACCAATTACAACTGCTTTATTCTTACCATTAATGGAAACTAACGTTAAGGCTTTCCAAGCAGGCCAGGCAGCACAAAATATAGTAACTTCCTCTTTCTTTGATACTTTTGTATATATGGGTGGTGCAGGGAGTTCAATTTGTCTTTTAATAGCTATTCTTATAGTAGGAAAGAGAGAAGACAATAAAGCAAAGGCAAAGCTTGGAATAGCTCCTGCAGCCTTTAATATTAACGAACCAGTACTATTTGGTATGCCTTTAGTATTAAACCCAATTTATGTTATTCCATTTATTTTCTTACCTGTAGTGCTAACAATTGTAAGTTATGGTGCAATGTATATAGGTCTTGTTCCCAAAACTATAGCTATAGTTCACTGGACAATGCCACCAATTATAAGTGGATTCTTAGCAACTGGTTCAGTTTGGGGTATAGCACTTCAATTAGTAAACATTTGCATAGGTATTTTATTCTATATGCCATTTGTAATGGTGGCTGAAAAGCATGCTAAAGAACTAGAGTTTAAAAACAACTCAAATTCTCTTAATGCATAGAGTAGATAATGTTTGTGAAAGCTGTAAATCCAGTATATAACTAAGGCTTCATAAATCATGATAAAACAAAAACTCTAACGGGAAACTGTTAGAGTTTTTTACCAAAACAATAAAAAGAAAAAATATACTTAGAATAGATTTGAAGCACATACTCAGCTTGACTTAAAAATCTTTATTTATTAGAGCTTTGGGAGAGTATATTATGCTATTAAATTTTTAAAAAGGTGAACTAGGAAAAACTTAAACAATACTATTTATAATAAGGCAGGTGATTTCAATGAGTTATATTATAGGCATAGATGGTGGAGGCACAAAAACAGAAGCTATAGCTTATACCTTAGAGGGTCAGCAGCTATGCAGAGCATTAACTGGGTTTAGCAATGTTCTTATGGATAAAAACGAAGCAATTAAAAATATAATTACTGCCATTGATGAATGTAACTTAAAGATTGCTAACTCTCTAGAAAACAATAATTGTTTGGCAATATATTTAGGGATAGCTGGAGGAGAAAGCGAAGAAGTTAATAGTTTTGTTACAAGGGCTTTAAGTGATAAATATGGAGTAAAAGTTAAGGTAGTTAATGATGCAGTAATAGCAATTGCTGCTTTATTAAAAGGAGAAGATGGAATTCTCACCATTTCAGGAACAGGCTCTATAAGTTATGGAGTAAGTCAAGGAAAAATAAAAACTGCAGGAGGATGGGGGCATCTTCTTGGAGATGAAGGCAGTGGCTATTTTATTGCTATAGAAGCCTTAAAACTTATGGCTTTAGATGAGGATATGGATAAAAAAGTAAGTAATCTTTCAAAGGAATTGTTAAGAGCAATGAGGGTGGATAATAGAAAGGACATAATAAATTTTGTCTATAATCAAACGAAAAGAGAAATCGCAGCCTTGGTGCCAGTGGTAGTTAGCTTGGCACAACAGGGAGATAGTGAGGCTATTGAGATACTTAAAAGAGGCGGTAGAGAATTAGCTAAAACCACTTTAATTGTGTATGAAAGCCTTGATTTCAAAGGGCATGTAGCCATTGGAATTAAAGGGAGCATTTTAACAAAGGTTTCTATGGTAAGAGAGGAATTTGAAAATACTCTAAAAGAAAGAATAGGTGAGTTTACAATAGTTAATGAAGAGGTATCCCCAACCTTAGGTTCATATTATATGGCATTGAAGGAGTTAGTGAATTTGACAGTATAAATATACTACATTGTTGCTGTAAAAGCCTTAAGGGACCAAGGTAGAGTAAGGGGTTATTTAAAAGTTAATGTAGGTTCCACATAGTATTGGAGGTAGTTGCATGAGAAAGTTAGGAGTTTCCATATACCCTGAAAAATGTAGCTTAGAAGAAAATTTAGCTTACTTAAAACAAGCACATAAGTATGGGTTCACGAGGGTGTTTACCTGTTTGTTATCAGTACAGGGAAATAAAGAAAAGATTCTTAAAGATTTTAAGGAAATCATTAAGGAAGCCAATAAACTAGGTATGGAGGTTATTGCCGATGTTAACCCAGAGGTTTTTTCTCATCTAGGGGTAAGCTACAAGGATTTAAGCTTTTTCAAGGATCTTCATGTGTTTGGTATTAGACTAGACTTAGGTTTTAGTGGTATCGAAGAGTCCATAATGACTTTTAACCCTTATGATTTAAAAATAGAAATAAATATGAGCAATGGCACAAGGTACTTAGAAAACATAATGAGTTATAAACCAAACACAGAAAATCTTTTAGGGTGTCATAACTTTTATCCTCACAGATACTCAGGTCTTAGCTATGAACACTTTATAAAGTGTAGCAAACAATTTAAAGAATTTAATATTAGAACTGCAGCCTTTGTTTCTTCAAATAATGGAGATTTTGGACCGTGGCCAGTAAATGAAGGGCTATGTACCCTAGAACAGCATAGAGATCTTCCTATAACTGTTCAAGCTAAACATTTATTTGCCACAAACTTAATTGATGATGTGATAATAGCTAACTGTTTCCCAACAGAAGAGGAACTAAGGTCTTTAGGTAATTTAAATCCCAACTTGTTGACCTTTGAAGTAGACCTTGTGGATAACATTCCAGAAATTGAGAGGAAAATAGTGCTAGAAGAGTTTCATTTTAATAGAGGAGATGTATCTGAGTATATGATAAGGTCAACTCAAAGCAGAGTTAAATATAAGGGGCATGAATTCATTCCTTTTAACTGTCCACCTATAAAAAAAGGAGACATACTTATTGATACTAACTTATACGGCCATTATGCTGGAGAGCTTCAAATAGCATTAAAGGATATGGAAAACTCAGGCAAAACTAATGTGGTAGGAAGTATAATAAAAGAGGAGTTATTTCTTTTAGATTTTGTAGATCCCTGGGAAAAGTTTAGCTTTGCTCAAAGAGACTAATATTTTCAGTTAATAATATAACCATAATTTTGTAGTAAAACACATAAGCTATATAGAGTAATATGGTAAAATTAGTATAAGGAAACTTATAAAAATAGGTTTGTAAATTGGGGGAAATAAAAGCTTTTACTGTGAAAATATATTGAGGTTATCATGAAAAGGCTTTAGGAAAGAAAGTAGTATGAGCATAAGGTAATCTCTTGATTTGGGTTACTATAAATATTTTCCCTCATGATATTAAAGTAAAGGCTAAAGGTGATTTTATGAAAGCAATAATAAATGGAAAAATTATAACTGAAAAAGAAGTTCTTAAAAATATGGCTATAATTTTTGATAAAGAAATAGTAGCCATAATTGATGAAGATGAATTGATTAATTACTCTAACAGTAACAGCTCTAAAGGCATTAGCTCTTTAGCGGAAGGTGAGAGTTATAACCATAGACCATGCCAATATGAGGAGCTAGAGATTATAGATGCAAAGGGACAATATGTTGGACCAGGATTTATTGATATTCATATTCATGGTTCAGGTGGTAAAGACACCATGGATGGGGATTTAGAGGCTCTTAAAGTTATTAGTAAGACTATAGCTAAGAATGGGGTTACAGGATTTTTACCAACTACTATGACTATGGATAAGGAGCATATTTATAATGCTTTTAAGGTCATAAGAATAGCCATGGAATCCAAGTTAGAAGGAGCGGCAGTGCTAGGTTGTCATATGGAAGGCCCTTTTATAAATAAAAAGTATAAGGGAGCGCAAAATCCAGAGCACATTATAGCACCAGATTTTCAGTTTATAAAAGATTATGTAGATATTATAAAAATCATCACCATTGCCCCAGAAAAGGATGAAAATCATAACTTTCTTAGTAAAATGAAAAATCATAAAGAAATTGTGCTTTCCATGGGACATAGTAATGCTACCTTCGAAGAAGCAATGGAAAGCATTAAAATGGGAATAAGTCACTCCACCCATGTTTTTAATGCTATGACACCACTAAATCATAGAGAACCTGGAGTTGTTGGAGCAGTTTTTAAAAGCAATATAACCTGTGAACTTATTGCAGATACCGTTCATGTGCACCCAGGGATTTATGAAGTTTTAAATAAAGTTAAAGGAACTGATAAATTGGTACTTATTACTGATTCTATGAGAGCAGGATGCATGAAAGAAGGAATATATGACCTTGGCGGTCAGGAAGTTTTAGTTAAAGAAGGCTCTGCTAGACTTAATGATGGTACTTTAGCAGGTAGCATTCTCACCTTGAATGAAGCAGTTAAAAATTTTTATAAACACAGTAACATTGAAATATATGAAGCAGTTAATATGGCGGCTTTAAATCCTGCTAGAGTTATTGGACTAGATAAGTATAAAGGCAGTTTAGAAGTAGGAAAACATAGCGATATTATAATTTTTGATGAGGGTTTTCAAGTAAATAAAACAATAGTTGGAGGACAGGTACTTCAATTTGAAGAAGCCTAATTATATGGAACCATAGTTAATTTAACTTATGAATGAGTCCTAACTTGGTTCATCTAAGGGGTTGTGAAGATAATTAAGTTGAAATTCCATCATGGAACCCTATGTGGAAAATGTATACATTCATTTTCTTTATTCCATTAGGCATTTGAAAATAAATAACAAGTCAAAGATGTGAAGGATATTTTTAGTTCATAAGCAGGCTTATGTTCACAAGCAAGCTTGTGCGGCAAGGAAACAGGTTCCGCAGATAGTAGCGCTATCTAAGGGTTCTGTTGACGCAGTATAACTAAAAATAGACAAACATACTGACTTATTTATTTTTTGAAAATGCCTTATATAGGGACTTTTAGTGAAATATCAATGAAGAAGACAGGTGGTATGAAAAATGAGAATTATAGTAGCTGAAGATTATAAGGAAATGAGTAAAACTGCTGCAGATATGATGGCAAGCCAAATAATATTAAAGCCAGATAGTGTCCTAGGCCTTGCTACAGGTGGAACCCCCATGGGTTTTTATAAGGAGCTTGTGAACTTATATAAACAAGGAAAATTTAGCTTCAAGGAAGTAAAAACCTTCAACTTAGATGAATACTATGGTTTAGATAAAAGAAACCTTCAAAGTTATCATTATTATATGATGGAAAATTTATTTAAACATATTGATATAGATTTAGAAAATGTGAATATTCCAGATGGAACAGCCAAAGACATTGATGAAGAATGCAGAGCCTATGAAGATAAAATTCGAAAAGCTGGAGGAATTCATATGCAGCTGCTTGGCATAGGAATAAATGGTCATATTGGTTTTAATGAGCCAGATGTGAAATTTGAAGCAATAACTCACCTAGTGAACCTTGATGAGGAAACTATAGAAGCAAACTCAAGGTTTTTTAGCTCCATAGAAGAAGTTCCAAGAAGTGCTATTAGCATGGGGATAAAAACTATAATGCATTCAAAAAAAATTCTTCTTCTTGCAGCAGGAAGTGAGAAAGCTCAGGTTATTGAAAGAATGATAAATGGACCAATAACTCCAGAGCTACCAGCCTCAATTTTACAGCTTCATCCTGATGTGACTTTAATCGTGGATAAGGAAGCAGGTGATAAATTTGATTAAGGGCATTGGGGCATCTGGTGGAATAGCCATTGGAAAAGCCTTTATAGTAAGTGAGCATGCGCTTAAAGTTGAGAAGAAAAGGATTGAAGATAAAGCTTTTGAAATAGAAAGATTTAGACGGTGCGTAAAAAAGGCTGAGGAAGAAATTAAAAATATAATAGAAGTTGCAAGTAAAACCCTTGGAGCTGAGGAGACAGAAATATTTGAAGCTCATCTTTTAATTCTTCAAGATCCAGAGTTTCTTGGAACAGTTGAGATGAAGATTAATTCTGAAGGAGTTAATTCAGAGTTTGCATTGGAAGAAACCATTACTATGTTTGTTTCCGTATTTGAAGATATGGGTATTGAATATATGATGGAGAGAGCAGGGGATGTTAAGGATGTGGGAGGAAGGCTAATGAACCTTCTTTTAGGAGTTAAAACCTTAGCTGTAGGAGACATAAAAGATCAAAGCATAATTGTAAAAAAGGATTTAACTCCTTCAGATACAGCACAACTAAATAAGGAAAAGGTTTTAGGTTTTGTTACAGGGATTGGAGGAAGAACCTCTCACTCTGCAATTATGGCTAGAACTCTAGGTATTCCAGCAGTAGTTGGTTTAGGAACTTATATGGAGGAAATTAAACAAGGCGATTTGATTATACTCAATGGGGATGATGGGGAGATAATAATTAATCCACAGGAAGAAACTTTACTAAAGTTTAAAAACTTTCAACAAAGTCAACAAGAAGAAAAAAACCAGCTTATGGCTTTAGTTAATGAACCAGCTATAACTTTAGATGGTAAAGGGATAGAACTAGCTGGGAATATTGGAAGCCCTGAAGATGCAAGGCTTGCTTTAATGCAGGGGGCACAAGGCATAGGGCTTTTTAGAACAGAATTTCTTTATATGGATAAAGATAAACTACCAAGTGAAGAGGAACAGTTTAATTCCTATAAAGAGGTTTTGGAAAATATGAGGGGTAAAGGAGTTATTATAAGAACCTTGGATATTGGTGGGGACAAGAAACTTAATTATCTTCCTTTAACAGAGGAGTTAAATCCTTTTCTTGGATGCAGGGCTTTAAGGTTATGCCTTAAGGAAAAGCATATATTTAAAACTCAGTTAAGGGCACTTTTAAGAGCTTCTGTTTATGGTAATCTAAAAATAATGTTTCCTATGGTTTCAGGTGTTGAAGAGATAGTAGAAGTTAAAAAGCTTCTACGTGAAGTTAAACAGGAACTTAGTCAACAAGGGATAGGTTACAGGGAAAGTATTGAAATAGGAATAATGATTGAAATTCCTTCAGCAGCAATAATTTCCGATTTATTGGCTAAAGAAGTAGACTTTTTTAGCATTGGAACTAATGATTTGATTCAGTATACCATAGCTGTAGATAGAATGAATGAAGATGTGTCCTACCTTTATAATCCACTTCATCCAGCAATTTTAAGGCTTGTAAAATTAGTAATTAATAATGCTCATAAGGAAGGCAAGTGGGTTGGAATCTGTGGAGAAATGGCTTCAGACTTAAGGGCTGTACAAATATTAATAGGTATGGGTATAGATGAACTTAGTATGAGTGCTGGGTCCATACCCAAAGTTAAAGACTTAATCAGAAATTCAAATTATGAACATTGCAAAATTATAGTAGAGAAGGTTTTAAACTTGTCTAGCCCAGAGGAAATTGAAGAGTGTCTAAAAAAGCAGAAATAGCTATGTAAGAGAAAATTTTAATTTTCATAGTTTAAGTAGAAAAAACAAAAATAACAATTAAGAGCAATTAAAAGATAAACTTACTTTGTTAAAGTTTTATATAATTTAGACATTTTCACAAAATAAATAACTCAGCATGGTTGTCTATTTTCAGTTGTTATTTTTAGAAACCATAATACAATAAGAACGGGGGTATATTATGTTTGAAAAACAAGCTATAGTTAAAAATAAAATTGGTCTTCATGCAAGACCAGCTGCAAAGGTTGTGGCTGAAGGGAATAAGTTTAAAAGCAACATGGTCATAAAAAAAGGTGAAAGAGAAGTTAATATGAAAAGCCTTTTAGGGGTTTTAAGCCTTGGAGCCATGTGTGGGGATGTGGTTATAGTTCAAGCTGAAGGGGAAGATGAAATAGAGGCAGTAGAAGCAGTAGTAAAATTAATTGAAATAGTCGAGTAATTCACATAAAAATAGCCTTCACAATAGAACTAATTGAAACACTTTTTGCTTATAGATAATAAGAAAAAGTAGCCTGGTTACTTTGATGGGAAGGCAACTCTCATAATACACAATCAATATAGAAAAGATACTTATCTGTATTTGTGGATTAATCTTAAATTTTAAGTTTTGAGGAACTAAAAGCAGGAAAAGAACTACAACTAAATGTAGTTCTTTTTTGTTGAAGCGACAAGAATCTTTTGTTAAAAAATTAATATAATGACAGTAGAGGAAGTGATAAGGGGATTGAGGAGCATGATTGAAAGTGAATTCAATTGTTTAACCGATGCATCAC
Organism: Clostridium punense; assembly: GCF_017874425.1. Classification (GTDB taxonomy): domain Bacteria; phylum Bacillota; class Clostridia; order Clostridiales; family Clostridiaceae; genus Clostridium_J; species Clostridium_J punense. The sequence continues at coordinate 43,592 of NZ_JAGGLL010000026.1, read as the reverse complement.
AAGAATTATGGAATAAAAGACATCATGGACTAACCAATGAAGAAATTAAAAAACTTTATGCTGAGGGAAATTATGAAACCTATTTTATAGAGTTTTATGGAGATATAGGAGCTGCATTTTCAAAGATAGATTTTGGCGGAGTTTACGTTACAGATAAGTTTTTTGCAATTTTAGTTGTTAAAAAGGGAATGCTTAATACTTTAATTGATATGGTTCCTGAAATAACAAATGTACAACCTAGTGCATTATATTGTCTTTCAGACCTTAGCATAGATGATGATATAAATAAAGAGTTTATGTTTTACAATCATAATATGCCGTTAAATGGAGAAGGGGTGATAGTTGGTATTATTGGTACTGGAATAGATTATTTAAATCCAAGGTTTACAGATACGCTAGGAGAGAGTCGAATTATTAATATATGGGATCAGACCATAGAGAAGGGCCCAATTCCTAAGTTTTTTCCTTATGGAACAGAGTATAGTAAAGAAGATATAACAAATGCAATAAAAGGTAAAGCTATAGGAGGGTCACCTTATGAAGTAGTAGCTCATAAAGATGAAAATGGACATGGAACGGCTATTGCTGGAATTATAGGGGGAAGGAATTTAGGGAATGATGACAAGTTTAAAAGTATAGCACCAAACTGTGAGTTTGCTATTGTAAAGCTTGCTAAAGCTCAAAAGACTACCTTTGAAGTTGCACATATGGAGGAGCCCAATGAAAATGTGTACGAGACAATTAGTGTTGCTTCAGCTATTAGATATCTTTCAGATTTACAAGAAAAGCTTAAAAAGCCTATGGTGGTATATTTGCCACTGGGAACTAATTTTGGTGGTCGTGATGGCATTACTTTGTTAGAACGGTATATTGATAATTTAACACAGAGGAGGACCTTTTCAATTGTTACAAACACAGGAAATCAAGGAAGTGGAAGGACTCATGCCAGTGGACTAGTAAGAGCTACTGGAGATATAGAGCACATTCCTATAAAGGTAGACCCGCTTCAGAAATCCTTAATTGTATCAATTTATACGAGAAGACCAGATATAATAAATATTGGCTTAACCAATCCACAGGGAAATTCAATAAAAAGAATTCCTAAGCCCACAGCAAAGGAAAAAAATAAGTTTTTAACCTTAGAGGAAAATAATATTAGCATTGAATATTTGGTAGGAGAAAGTTCAACAGGTTTTAATAGCATAAATATGCTTATTAAGAATATCACTGAAGGAATTTGGAATGTAGATCTTTATGGGGAAAGTATTGCTAGTGGTTTATATGATGCTTGGCTACCACAATCTAACTTACTAAAAGGAGATACCAGATTTCTAAGCCCAAACCCTAATACCACTTTGTTAACTCCTTGTTCTGCAATGAATGTAATATCCACTTCTTATTATAATCAATTTACTAATGAAGTTGTTGAGGATTCAGGAAGAGGATTTCCTCGTAATGGTAAGATTGAACCAGTACTCACCACTGAAGGAGTAAATCTTCTAACTGTTGGAATAAACAATTCGCTAGTATTAGGTACTGGGGAGGCAATGGCTGGAGCTATACTTGCTGGGGCAATAGCATTAATATATCAGTGGGGAATTGTAGAAGGAAACCTGCCCCACCTGTATGCGTCAAGATTAAAGACTATATTAATTTCGTCAACAATTAAAGATAATAAAAAAATATACCCCAATGAAGCATGTGGCTTCGGAAGATTGGATTTTAAGACCTTATTTGAAGTACTATCAAGAAGTAGTACAGAAAATAAGAACTGTAATTGCCAATGTAATGATAGAGATAAAGCTTTGCAATGTTTATATATAAACATACCCCAAGAAATTTATAAAAATATGAGAAAAGATGATTTAAAGTGATAGTTAGTATGAAAATGAGATAACCTTTTCTAATTTTAAGGAGTATAACAAAAGTCGTTTAGGTTTGAATATACCAAAACGACTTTTAGTGTGAATAGTTTAGTAAGTAAAATACATAGAGTTATGTGTAAATTAATTAGTAAGTGATTTACCAACTTTATAAGCTTTATTTAATATTTGAGGTTTACCTTTAATAGAGTCTTTTGTAAAAGCTCCCATTAATTTTATTCTTTTAATAGGTACTATGCCCATGGCCTTAAGGGATTTTTCAGTATACCTAAAGTACCAATTAAATATAAGAGGGATAGGTGCTGCCTGAGAGTAAATAAATATTGCTTTTTTTATACCAAACCTAGGTTTATGTTTTTTATTTGTAAGAGGATAAAATCTATCTAGCAAGTTTTTTAATAATCCTGAGATTTGATGGATATAAACAGGGGAAGATAGAATTAAATAGTTAGCAGTCTTAAGATCTTCATAAACTATTTGCATGTCATCTTTCAAAGGACAGCTATCATGTTCCCTGCAGTAAAGACAGCTTTGGCAAGGTCTTATATTCATATCATTTAAATAATAGATTTTGGTTTCTATATTATTTTCCTTTGCTCCTTTTATAACTTCCTGTACAATAGTATCGATATTTCCATTTTTTCTTGGACTTCCTACAAAGGCTACTAATTTGTTCATTATAAGTGACACAACCTTCCAAAATATAGTTAATTATGTTGACTTTAAAAGTAAATATAAATAGAATTATATTAGTTATGAAGGGAATATAGTTATATAAACATAACTATTATATCTATATAACTATTATACAAGTAATAGATTAAAAAACAATAACCTTTTTAAATTATAAGTGAAATTTTACTGGAATAATGAATTAGCAGTACTATAAAATAAAAACTGCACAATAATTAATACATAAGTGAAGTTAACATATGGCGTAAGTAATGGAGTTAAAATTAAATGATTTTGTAATCTTAGTTATAAAGAGATAAATGCATTAGAATATAAGAATTGCAGGTGTGAGAAATGGAACAAGAAAAGTATGAACAGCTAGTGGAAAATTTATTTTTAATTATGCCACTGTTAAAAAAGAAGTTAGTAAAGCAAGATTTGTATAGTGAGGAAATGGATTTAAGTCCATCACATATTCATATTCTCCTTGCCCTTGAGGAAATGGGAAGTTTGTCTATTTCTGAACTTGCTAAGACTGTAATGGTGTCAAAGACTAATATGACTCCGTTAATTCAAAAACTGATTGATAAAAACTATGTTGAAAGAACTTACGATAAAAAGGATAGAAGATATATCCATATTAGTTTAACAGAAGCTGGAAATGGTTTTTTAGAAAATCACAAAGCTTTAGTTATTAATGGGCTTAAAGGGAAAATCGCAAAATTTAATGAAGAAGAGTTAGAAAAGTTTTTAATCTCTCTTGAAGCTTTAAAGAAATTATTAAATAATATTGAGTAGGTATGTTTAAATAACTAAAGTTACCAATTAACATACATATGGAATCTATCTTGGTTCCCTTAAAGCGTTTTGAAGATGAATGAAATTCATCATGAATGAAATTCATCATGAATAATTTAGACTTTCGCTAAGGAAACTTATATAAGAAAGTATTTATATATATTTATTTTTGGAGACAATGATGATAAAGAGGTAAACAGGGTTTTAGCTAGTAAGGAGATAAAAATGAAAATTGTATGTTCTATGGGACCAAACTTTGAGGATTTTAGTTTAATTGATGATTTTGCAAATGAGGGAATGGATATCATGAGATTTAATTTCTCTCATGCAGATTATAATAGAATTAAAGCGCAATTAAGTTATGTAAGACAAAAATATAGTCATATTAAGAGTCTACAAGACTTACAGGGAAATAAAATAAGAGTTAGCAATCTTTTTAATAATGAAATTAGAGTATACCAAAATGATGAGGTGTATTTTTGTTCTGAGAGATTTTTTAAAAGCAATAAGGATAGCAAAGATTGCGTAATGATTCCCTTAGCTTTTAATGGGAAATTCAGAAGCTCTTATGGAACAAAAAAGGTGCTAATGAAAGATGCCACTGTAGAATTTGAAGTTGTAGGTACGGGAAAGGACAATAGAGAGTTTATTAAAACAATTGTTAAAAGGGGAGGAATAATTAGGGGTGAAAAAGGGGTTAACATACCTGGAATAGATAGAAGAAATATGACTTTAACAGATAAAGATAAAAAGGATATAAAATGGGGTCTTGAAAATGGAATTGATATAATTTGTCTTTCTTATGTGACTAAAGCAAGAGATATGATTGAACTAAGAAATTATACTGAAAGACTTGTTGAGAAAAATAAACAGTTTCATATGCCAAAGCTTTGGGCTAAGATTGAGTGTAATGATGGAGTTAAAAATTTTACTGAAATACTTGAAAAATCAGATGGTATTATGCTTGGACGAGGAGATCTTTTTGCTGAAGTTGAAACCATAGACATACCCCTAGTACAAGATAAGTTAATGAAAATAATGAGAAAGTCTGATAAGGACTTTATAATAGCAACTTATATTTTAGAATCCATGAAAAGAAATATGATACCAACCATAACGGAAGTTAACGACATTTATAATTTCATCAATGGAAAAGTTTCAGGGTTCATGCTTTCTGGTGAAGTTAGTATAGGACGTTATCCACTTTTAACCTTAAAAACCATGAAAAGCTTAATAGACAGATATGCTGAATAATTTGTAACCCTTACTAAAATTGAAAGCAAAAGAGCTATGTCGTAATATTTAATTATATTATTACGAAGTAGCTCTTTAATATTTAATTACTTATTAAGATATCCATACCCCATTTCTATCGAATCTATAGCCATTAACTGTGGTGTTAACTGCCATTGCTCCACTACTTAAGAAGTAATACCATTTCCCACCAGTAAGCAACCAACCAGTAGCCATAGCGCCACTAGGTTTTAGATAATATCGAGTACTACCAAGGGTTAGCCAACCAGTAGCCATAGCACCGCTATCCTTTAAATAATACCAAGTACCGCTAAGATTTACCCAACCAGTAGCCATAGCGCCACTAGGTTTTAGATAATACCAAGTACCTCCTAAGTTTAACCAGTTAGTAGCCATGGCACCACTAGATTTAAAGTAGTACCAAACATTACCTAGTTTTTGCCAACCGGTAACCATGGCTCCATATGAATCCATAAAGTACCAAATAGTTCCATCTAGAACCCAGCCTGTAGCCATTTTTCCATTACTATTTAAGTAATACCACCTGTTGCTGGTATATAACCAACCAACTCTCATAGTTCCATCTTCATTGTAATAATACCAGCTGCCATTTTCATAAGACCAACCAACTTTACCAACTACTGAAACAATACAAGAAGCAGTATAACTTCCATCCTTTGTAGTGACCATTATTGTAGAAGTACCTCTGCCAACTGCAACAATTCTTCCATAACTATCTACTGTTGCTACAGAATTGTTACTACTTTTCCATTCTACAGTTTTTTCACTTGCATCACTTGGATTAATTGTTGCAGTGAGAGAGGCTTGTTCACCTTGTTTTAGCTTTAATTCTGTCTTATTTAAACTTACGCCTTTTACTGGGTTTAACACAGTTATAAGTGAGGTAGCAATTAATCCTCCATCCTCTGTTATAGCAGAGACAGTGGCACTGCCTGGCCCAACTGAAGTTACAATTCCATTGGAATCAACTACTGCTACAGAAGGGTTACTAGTCTTCCAGTTAACATTTTTGTTGGTTGCAAAGGTTGGTATCACTATGGCGTGAATAATAGATTTTTCACCAGGCTTATTAAAGAATATCATTCCATTGTCAAGTACGATGTCTGTCACAGGTATAATATTTAAAAAAGTAACCGTTCTACTTGCTAAGGGAACCACATGACCGAGTGTATTGCTAACCTGTACACTAATTGTATGAGGTCCACTTGGGAAATAATTGGTTGCTAGCTCAAAATGAAATCCTGAGTTGTTATTATTATACTCTGGGTGTAAGGCAGCTATGTCAGGTCTCGGGTCCCCATAAACCCCTTCTCCCGAGACAGGAACTCCATCCACCAAGATTTGAACTTTTGTTATTTCTGCTTTATCTAGGTACCATCCACTTATATTTATTTTGCCACTTACTGATTCATTTTCCGCTGGAGTTTCTATAGCTCCGATGCTAGAAAAATTATTAACATCTACCTTGAGAGAATACTTGTTAGCTGCACTATAAGCTCCATAATAGGAATAAACTAATACATAATAATCCCCAGGACTTGTAACACTGAAATTTAAAATTTGACTTTCTTCTCTTGAGTCATTAGAAAACCGAAGTAGTTCCCCTGTGGGAGTGTAGAGTGACACGTTATAGTAGAAAGGTAAACTCTTAAGCTCCACACTCATAAAGCCTAGAGAGTCTGCATGAATCTTATAGTAGTCTGAGTCACCAGAAGCGGAAATCCAAGACTGGTATTCTTTTCCTAGGTCAATAGCATAAGCTTCGGAGAAATTATTATTTGGCTCATAATTGTCCTCAAATTCATTAGTAGTTGCCTTATCAACTCTAAGATGATACTTTTCAGTAGGGCTGAAATCTTTAACAGCGTCTACCATGATGTAATAGTCACCAGCTGCAGTAAAGTTATAGCTTACAAACTTTTGATATGTTAAAGCATCATCGGAATAGTATAAAATGCTCCCCTTTGAATCCAGTAAATATAAATTATACTTCTCATGTAAATTAGCAAGGAGTATATTCATAGTTACAGGAGAATCTATAGTTAACTTGTAAAAATCTGCATCAGATTCTGTTGAAATATAAGAATCATAGCCTTTACCAATTTCTAGAGGATAAGCTTCTAATAGACTATCATTTGATTCATAAACATCAGTTTCTGCTACTTGACCAACTCCTACTGAACTAAAAGCCTTATTTATTGCAGAAGCTTCAACTCCACCTATACCATATAAATCTTTAGCAGCCTGCATGAAAGCTTTCTTTGCATTTATAAAAGTTGTATTACCATATATATAATTTTCAAGTGCTCTATAATATATTTTTGCAGTTTTTTCCATGCCTATGGCTTCAGCAATTAAATATGCAGCCTTATTAGGAATACCTGAGTTAAGGTGAACTCCACCCCAATCACTTTCTTCAGTGTTTGGCAAATCCTTATAGTCCTTCATGTGGGAAGGTTGATTATATTGCGAAGGATTTGATAAGCTTCTTAAGGCATCTCCTTTAATACTAGGAGTGTAAACATCATCTCCAACTACCCAATCAGCGGGATTAAATGTCCATTTTCCACCGGAAGCTACATTATACTTAGAGTAAGTAGATATAAGCACACCAAACACATCAGCCATAGATTCGTTTAAAGCTCCTGACTGCATTTCATATCCAAGTCCTGAAGTTCTATCTATGACCCCATGAGTAATTTCATGACCCACAATATCTAAATCGCCACTAAGATAAGTGAATTTTTTACCATCACCATCTCCATAAACCATTTCGTAGCCTGTCCAAAATGCATTATTGTAGTTACTGCCATAGTGAGTAAAGGAATCAACTCTCATACCTGCATTATCTATACTATTTCTATTAAAGAGCTTTTTATAAAAGTCGATTACTTGTCCAGTATTATAGTGAGCACTAACTGAAGCTTTATCATACTCAGAATTAAAAGAACTAGTACTGCTAGAAACAATATAACCGCCATCAGTAGCTCCATTAGAAGAGTATGTGAGTATTCCTCCAGTTGATGGTCTTGTATAATCTCTCATTTGATATAAAGAGTTATCGTAATATAAATTAAGAGAACGTTTAAATCCTTGAACATCAATACCGGTACCAGCTACTTCATTAGCATTTCTAATGTGGTTTTCTGAATGTAGTGCTTTACCAGAGGTAACTTCAATATAAACATCCCAATTACCAAAGGAGGGCTTAGAGTAAGAAATGTTAACTTTAAATACTTCATAATTTTTATTGTTTTTGCTTAAAATTAATCTTTCAGCCTTAGGAGTTTGTCTTAAAGTCTCATAAGTATAGTGACTTTTAGCAATGGTAATAGCTTCATCTTCAGAAACTACTTTATTACCAAGGTAAGTGATTTCTTTGTTTTTATCTAGTTCACCAGTGACACTAGAGATAACACCATCTTTACTAAAGTAAACTTTAATAAACTTGTCTTTAAGTTTAATTCCTTTTATAGTTTGCTGAAAGGTTACAAATGTGCCACCTAACTCATCTTTTTTTGTTTCAACGATTTCTAAGTTTTCATCTATGTCTTCTATAGGGAGTAAGTCTTTATTTTCTTGTAAGTATTTAATAGCTGAATCTTTACTAGCCACTTGTCTTTTAGAAAGTTTTCCAGATAAAAAGACTTGTCCATCTTTTTCGTTAAGCTTATCTGCGTCTTCATTTGAATTTTCAATACTTTTCTCTTGTGATAAACTAGCTCTTTTCTGATCCATTCCCAAAGCAGGTATGGAAGAAGTAATTACTAATGTTAAACTTAGAAAAGCGGAAAGAAATTTTTTGTTCATCAATAACCCCATCCTTTATGGCCTCTTTTTAAATATAATTTTATAAGAAAATTATAAAAATATCACTAGGAAGTTTGTGGAATAAATAGTGGAAGAGTGAAAGTCCTTAGTAGTCTTAGTATAATATAGATTTATAATAAGATTAAGTAAATATTGAATTCTTTTCTTTAGGATTTATCAACTACTATTCGACATTCATATAAATAAATTTAATTTAACTACGATAATATTTATATCATATGAAAGGAAACTTGTTTCATTTCATAATTATAAATATATTAAGATATATAATTGTTGGACTAAGTTAGTCAATACAAGGTATTTAATTACTCTGTAAATTTAGACAACTTTAATGAGATATGGTATGATTAAGTATTATGATATAGCTAGTGGAGGCAATTGTGGAAAAAAAGGATTACATAGAAAAAACTGAAAAGGAAATTGATGTATCACTTAATGAAGCTTGGACATTAATTAGGACTGACTTGAAACAAGCGTTTAGCATTATAAAAAAAGCAGAAAAGTTGGCCATAAAAATTAATTATGACAAAGGCATTGCGTTTTGTATGATTTTACTTGCTAGATATAATGCAATCAAGAGTAGTAATTATGATGAAGCACTTCAATTGGCCAGTGAAGGAAATGAATTAGCTATTTCTATAGGTAGTGATGAAGTTCAAATTAAAGCTAGTTATGTTCTTGGATATTTGTATACTGATTTAGGAAATCTTGAATTAGGACTAAGGAATTATTTTAGAGGACTTGAGTTAATGAAGGAAAAGAATGAAGAAATAGATCCATTTTTTTTAAATAACATTGGAGTTGTCTATTATGATTCAGGTCAATTTGATGAGGCTCTAGAGTTCCTTCAAGAGGCTCTTAAGACTCTAAGAAAAATAGAAAAAGTAGAATATATTTTCGAAAGTTTAGTTCTAGCTAATATAGCAGAAATATATCTAATCAAGAAAAATACTGAAACAGCTCTAAAATTTATCAATGAATCCTTTATTGTTCTTAAAGAGAATGGTGCAGAATCACATTGTTTTGCTCAGAACTATAATGTTCTTGGATTAATATACAAGGAAATAGGTGATTTTCAAAAGGCGTTAGAAAACCTTCAGCTTTCTCTTTCTTTGTATAAGGAGAATAATCAAAAATACATGGAAGCAAATGGTTTTAAGGAGATAGGGAAACTTTATCTAAGTCGAAATAGAAAAGAAGAAGCCATAATTAATTTAAAGAATGGATTAAAAATAGCTGAGAGAATTAATGCTTTTGGCATGCTAAAAGATATCTATATGGTTTTAGCAGAAATTGCTGAAAAGGATAATGATTATAAAAATGCCTTCAATTACCTAAAAAGCTATAATGAATTAAATGAAAAGATAAAAACAAAGGAATTAGATGATAAGCTTGTTCAACATATGACCGAGTTCAAGGTTGAAAAAGCTCAAAAGGATGCAGAAATTCAAAGACTAAAAAATGAAGAACTTAGAAGAAAATCAGAGGAAACTGCATTAAAGGCGAGGGCTCTTGCAGAATCCTATGAAGATATAAAGATTATTGGAGAAATTGGACAAAAAATCACAGCTACACTAGATATTAAGAAAGTTCTTAATATGGTGTATAAAAATATAAATAAGCTTATGGATGCAGATATTTTTGGAATATGCTTATATAACGCAGAGCAAGGTTTAATTACTTTTAGAATTATGATTGAACAAGGAAAACGGTTACCTCTAATTAAAACTACAATTGATAACGAAAAAAGCTTTGCAGCAAAATGTATTAGGGAAAAACAAGCGGTTTGTCTAAATAACATTATTGCTGATTCTAATCAGCAGCTTAGATACGGACATGGGGTAACAAAGATGCTATCTAAGTCCATAATATACTATCCTTTAATTGTAGAAGATAAAGTTGTGGGAGCAATGACGGTACAAAGTTATAGGGAAAATGCCTACTCAGAAAGATCTATGGGCATGATTAAGGCCTTAGCTTCTTATATTGCTATAGCTTTAAATAACTCTCAAAAGTCTGAAGAGCTTAAAGCTAAATCAAATGAACTTGAGATTCTATCAAAAACCGATGTGCTTACAGGCGTGTTTAATCGTCGTTACTTAATGGATAGGATTGAAGAGGAAGCTTTAAACTATAAAAAAACCCAACAGGAATTTTCAGTTGTGATTTTAGATATTGATTACTTTAAAAAGGTTAATGATATTTATGGTCACGATTGCGGAGATTATATTCTTGTAAAGCTTACTAAACTATTAAAAACTAGTATGAGAAGACAAGATATACTGGCAAGATGGGGGGGAGAAGAGTTTTTGATGCTTCTACCAAATACTAAAGGTGATGCCGCTACTTCACTTTGTGAAGGTATAAGAAAAAAGATTGAAGGAACTAACTTTGTTTATAGAAAGAATAAAATTAAACTTACTGTTACTTTTGGAGTTGAAGAGTACAATGAGAGTCTAGGAGTAGATTCTACCATTAATAATGCAGATAAAAATCTTTATAAAGGAAAAAATCAAGGAAGAAACTGTGTTGTAAGTCATTAGGAATATTATAAATCAAAAACCGACTATATGAAAATCATAAATATGAAGTTATTTAGATATGGATGTAAGCCCAAGTTATATCTATTAAGAGGTTGTTGCGTAATGCTTAAAAGACCTAAATAACAGTAAAGCCGTGGATAATAAGGTCCTAATTCCTTATTATCCATGGCTTTGTTAATATTAAAATAATTGATCATTTCAAATTCCAATTAATGCACTAAAGGCAGAAATAATCATTATTATTGGAAAGGTTACACCTACGCCGGTAAGAGCTTCAGAGCCTATGTTTGGAATATGTCCTATATAGATTCTATCTACAATATTATAGAGCATATTAACTAGCTGAGCTGCAATTGCAGGCACTGCCAAGCTAAATAATAGCTTGCCTACTCTTTCCTGCCCAAGCCTATCCACTGAAGTATTCATTAAAATCCCTTCTTTTCTTTTATTATATTTTAACCCTAAGTAAAGGTAATTAAATTTAAAACACAACTAAGACATTGTTACATCTTTATTATATAAAAGTTTGTAGACATAAGTAGAGTGGATTATCACTCGTTAAAGCCTATACTAAGTATATCAAGGTAAAAATATCCTGTCAAAATCAGGTGTTTAAAAATTCGCAATATAAAGGTCTAGAGGTTCACAAATTTACTAAAACTTATATGTTATATTGAACTTTCATAGGGTATAGTAAAAATTATTTCATACTTGTGAAGTGGGAACTTATTTCCTATAATAGGATAATAAGTAATAATAAATCAGGAGGTATAGTTATGAATTCTATATTAAAAAGAAGAAGCATAAGGAAATACAAGGATATAAAAGTAAGTGATGAGTTTGTAGAGGATTTATTAAGAGCGGCCATGGCAGCACCTTCAGCAGGAAATGAGCAACCCTGGGAGTTTGTTGTATTAAGAGATAAAGAAGTTATGAAAAGAATCACTGAAATACATCCTTATTCCAAGATGCTATTAAACTCTGATGTAGCCATAGTAATTTGTGGTGATGAGGAGAAGGAAGTGTTCAAGGGATATTGGGTACAAGATTGTTCGGCTGCCACTGAAAACATACTACTAGCTGCTCAGGATATGGGACTTGGAGCTGTGTGGCTAGGGGTTTATCCAATAGCTGATAGGGTAGAAAAAATAAAAGAACTATTAGGATTGCCAGATAATGTTATTCCTCTATCAATAGTGCCAGTGGGGTATCCTGATGAGGAAAAAACACCTGCTGATAGATTTGATAAAACAAGAATACATCTTAATAGATGGTAAGGGCAAATTTGTAACAACCAAAATGCTTATGTGGGATCTTCATAATAAATAATTTAATATTCATTAAAAATAAACTTGCAACATGAATTATATTTATTCATTTTGTAAGTTTATTATTTTAGTATGACTTAAGTAATGTTAGTAAATTTGTCTAAAGATGAATAAAATTCAGTAAATATAAATATTTTTGAAAATTTCTTTAGTTATATGCAACTAGATGTTATAATTAAAATGAGTGTATATAAGGTTATAATTGTTTAATAAGCTTTTGCAAAAACAATTATGCAACAAGCTTTCTTATTAAAATTTTAATTTAATTATCTTACATGAAGACCAAAGGGACCAAGGTATGTTTCATGTATAAGTTAACTTTTAACTTAGATTCAATGGAAGACAAGAAATACCTAATAAAGATAATTAGAAATATACTCAATATGTATGTTATTAAGCTATATACTAGAAATAAGTAGATAAAAAAATCATTAAGAGATAGATACACAACTATAGGTGATATTTAAGTAATATATGGCTTACATTAGAAGGATGGCGATGATATGAAATTGACAAAGGTTTTTAAGGCCTACTCAGGGCTTCCTAGGGGAATTTACATTTTATTTTTTGTAAGAGTCATAAATAGTATGGGAAGTTTTGTTTTTCCTCTTTTAACTTTATTTTTAACGGACAAGCTTGGACTTAGTGCGAAAGAAGCAGGTTTATTTGTGTCACTTTCATCACTATCTTATATTCCAGGGGGATTATTAGGCGGGAAACTCTCTGATATTATTGGAAGAAAAAAGGTTATGATAATTTTTCAAAGTCTCGCAGCTTTATTATTTTTACCCTGTGCTTTTTTAGGAAAATCAATGATTATTCCCTGGCTTTTAATTTTAGCTGGAGTGTCAACGGGAGCAGTTCAACCTGCTAATAGTGCTATGGTTGCAGATTTAACGGATTCTAGTAACAGAAAAGCTGCTTTTTCACTTTTGTATTTAGGTATAAACATTGGTTTTTCTATTGGACCAATTTTAGCAGGATTTTTATATAAAAATTATTTCGCATTAACCTTTATAGGTAATGCTGTTGCAATTTTAATAAATATTATTTTAGTATCTATATTTGTGGATGAAACTAAACCTTCAACAGGGGATTTAGAAGAAGTGTCAGAAGAAGAGAGGGCTGAAGAAGGAAGTGTTATTTCTGTACTTTTGAAAAAACCAACTGTAGTAATTTTTGCATTATTATCCTCTGTATATTCCTTTGCTTATTCCCAAGGTAACTTTGGAACACCTCTACAGTTTACAGAGATTTTCGGTGATAGAGCCCCAGAACTTATGGGAGGAATATATTTCACTAATGGTATTATAGTTGTTACAATGACCACATTAATAGTACATTTAACTAGGAGAAATAAACCCTTATTTAATATTGCAATTTCAGGAGTGTTCTTTGCAGTTGGATTTGGAATGAACTTTTTCATTAAGGCTTATCCATTATACATAATGGCAACAATAGTTTGGACTGTGGGAGAAATATTAAATGCCACAAATTCGGGAGTGTACATAGCAGACCATGCTCCAAGCTCACATAGAGGAAGGTTTAATTCAGTACTGAACATAATAACCAATGGAGGTTCAGCTATAGGGCCAGTGATAATGGGGGGATATATAGAAAATCTTGGGGTAAGATATGTATGGCCATTAGTATTTTCGGTGACTATGCTATCTGCAATTTTAATTTATATTTTACATCTAAGAGAAGTTAAAAAGCATAATATTGTTCAATCAATGAATAAGTAATTTAGTTAGTAGGTGAATCATGAAGAGTTGCCTACTTTTATTTATGTTTCTATAATAATATTATAAGGCTATAGTAATATGAAAAATATGATAAATTTAAAAAGTATATAGGAAGTGAAAAAATTGAAAATAATTATTGCAACAGACTCTTTTAAGGGAAGCCTGTCTTCAATGGAAGCTGCTAACTCTATTGAAAGAGGAATTAAGAAAGTAAATGAAGATATTGAAGTAGTGAAAGTACCCATGGCAGATGGTGGAGAAGGAACAGTAGAAGCTTTAATTCATTGCACTGAAGGAAGCTTAGAATATATAAAAGTTAAAGACCCTCTTTATAGAGAAGTAAATAGCTATTATGGGATTTTAGGGGATGGCGCCACAGCTATTATAGAAATGGCTGCAGCTTCAGGTCTCCCTTTATTGAAGGAAGAAGAAAGAAACCCATTACTCACTACTACTTATGGAACAGGTCAGCTCATACTCCATGCTTTAGATAAAGGATGTAGAAATTTTATCATTGGCATTGGTGGCAGTGCTACTAATGATGGTGGGGCGGGAATGCTCACAGCACTAGGAGCAAAATTACTTGATAAGTCAGGAAGTGAAATAAGGCTTGGGGGAGCAGCTTTAAGTGACCTTCATAAAATTAATTTAGAAAGCTTCGATAAAAGAATATATGAAAGTAATTTTATAATTGCCTGTGATGTTGATAATCCACTTTGTGGTGAAAGAGGTGCATCAGCGGTGTTTGCCCCTCAAAAGGGAGCTGATAAAGCTATGGTGCAAACTCTTGATAATAACTTGTACCATTATGCACAAGTGGTTAAAGAAACTATAAACAAAGATGTAGTAGATATTCCTGGAGCAGGAGCAGCAGGGGGCCTTGGAGCAGCTTTTTTTGGATTTTTTAACGGCAAGATGGAAAGAGGCATTGATGTTATTATTAAGCTTTCAAACCTTGAAGAGAAAATTATAAAGGCTGATTTAGTAATAACTGGTGAAGGTGCTATGGATTTTCAAACTGGATTTGGAAAAACTCCCTTTGGCATTGCTAAGCTTTGTGAAAAACACTCTGTACCTGTAATAGGTATTTGCGGCTCTTTAGGGGAAGGCTATGAATCTTTATACTCCTGTGGATTTTCTAGCATTTTTTCAATTATTGATAAGCCAATGACTCTTTGTGAGGCTATAGAAAATACAGAAACTTTACTAGAAGGTACTGCAGAGAGAATTATGAGGCTAATAAATACTTTCAATAGTTAGGTATTTATTCACCTTAACTATAAAAGCTAAATAAGTGTAATCCTAATTTTTTTAATCCTAAATAACTAAAAACAACCTGAATTTAGAAATATTTTTATATAATCTAAATTCAGGTTTATTACTATGTTTATTATTGTCAAAAGCCCCTAGTAGCAAGCCTCTTGATAATGCCAGAGATAGGAAGTCTAAAAGCAAACTTCCTATCTTAATTTAAATTTAGTATAGGACTCAATAATATAAAAGTAGTGTACTGAAAACCTATAGAATCCAAACATACTTCAATTGAAGTCTTAAGGTTAGAAGTTTAACTTATCTCCAAAAGCTTAATAGAACTAGCATATGGATGTTCTATATTTATTCTAAGAAATAAGAGTATCTCCTATGGTTTTTAAATCTTCAGAAAGGGTAATTAAAGTAGAATTTAATTGAATAATTCGTTCCATAGAACCGGCCTGGCTTTCTGAGGAAGCTGCTGCCTGTTCTGTGCTGGCAGCATTCTCTTGAGCTAGTGCCGAAAGGCTTTGAAGGATATTAACAATGTGGTTTTTCTTTTCCTTCATTTGTTGACCAGCACTATTCAAGTCCTCTACCTCATCACGAAGTTTTTCTATATAGGTAGCTAGATTATTGAATACCTTTTGAGTATCTTCAATAGATTTAGTTTGAGATTCGATTATATTGGAGGTTTTCTCCATGCTTATAAAAGCAGAGCTCATATTGACTTGAAGAGACTTTATTACTTCATTAATAATTTTGCTTGAAGCTGTGGATTGTTCAGCAAGTTTCCTAATTTCTTCAGCAACAACAGAAAATCCTCTTCCAGATTCTCCAGCTCTTGCAGCTTCAATAGCAGCATTTAGTGCAAGTAAATTTGTTTGTTCAGCAATAGAAGAAATTACATTTATAGCAGCACTTATTTCCTCTGCACTTTTATTAGTTCCTTCTATGACAGAATGTAGGGAAGTTACAGCAAGGTTACTTTCTTTTGTATTTACCATTAATGTAGATAAAATATCCATTCCACTATCCTTTAGTGTCTCAGTATCTTTAGTTGTGGCTATCAAACCTTCAGAAGAGTAAACAACTTTATCGATATTTTTTGATAATTCTTCTGAAACCTCAGAACCCCTTTGCGTATCTTCTGCTTGAGACATAGCACCTTTAGAGATTTCTTCAACAACTAGTGAGGCATCCCTTAATGAGGTTGAAGCTTCCTTAGATAAGGTTTCTAGATTTTCAGCAGAAGTCATTAATTTTTCAGCAGTCTTAACAAGGGTATCAATTACCTTTTTCTTTTCTTCCTGGTCATGGTTTAAAGTTTCAATATATTTATTATTTTCTTTTGCGGTCTTTCCAATGATTGAGGTGTTAAGGTATTGGATTATTGAATTGAATAAAATTACAATTACTACTGCAGAAGCCGTCTTAGGGTCAAACTTTCCAGAAAATACATTGATGGCATTAACAGCAATAACAACAGATAAACATAAAGAAATTAAAAGTTTATCTCCGTAGATACCAAATAGCATTAAAATCGGAAAAGCAAAAATAAACATAATTGGAGTCTGAGTAGTAAGGGTAGTTGCAAAGTGAGTAATCATAAAACTTGCACCTACTATGTATTTGATTTTTTTGTCAGCTGGATTTTTGCGATACATAAAAGAGCAATAGATAACTGTAAGTATTGTTACAAAAATAAGTGATTTTACAATAATACTTACACCATCTGTTTTCATGGCCATAGCACTTAGAAGAACTCCCATAAGTGCACAAACTATAAGCAAATTTTTATTTGCAGATTTTACTGAATTGTTATTCATAATATTCCCCCTTGAATATAAAGTTTTTTGAGATTTTATAATATAATTTAATAAGGTTGGTTCCTTATTTTAGCATTTTATCCCCAATGACATTATCGGATACAATCACTTGTACTTGATAATTTTATGAAATGATAATGCTTTAAATATGAAATCATAGCTTGATTTATAAAACTATATATAAATTTAAGTTTAATTTTTATTAAAATTAATACTTTGTAGATTAAATAAGAAGAATAAAAAAACACAAGAGGTCCAATAAAAGATCTCTTGCGTTAAGAATAGTGCTATAGGCAATGGATTTTATGTGAGGGAGACTAGGCAGAAAGTATCTGCTCATAACTCACAACTTGGTTTTTCCTTTCCTTAGCTTTATATAATGCTTGATCAGCATGTTCTACAAAATCGTTAACAGCCATTTTTTTAGTAGTTGTATAAACTCCCATACTTACTGTTATGTTTAGTGAAGTATTATTAATTTTAAATTCATGTTTTTCAATACTTTCTCTAATTCTTTCAGCAATTAATGTGGCCTTTGAAACATCTGTGCCAGGTAATAAAATTGTAAACTCCTCACCACCCCAACGGGCTAAAATATCATATTCTCTAACATTAGCTTTAAAAATCTCTGCCATATTCTTTAATACCTTATCACCATTAACGTGACCAAAAGTATCGTTTATATATTTAAAATTATCTATATCTATCATTATAAGGGTTAAAGGTTCAGGAGCATTTGATATCCTTTCCATTATATAATCAAGTTTAAAGTAGAAAAACATTCTATTCTTAAGTCCAGTTAAAGAATCTTTATGAAAATCTATATAAAGACTTCTAATCAATTTGCCAAACTTCAACCCAAGAATTAAAAAAGTAATCATAAGAATTAGCCAAACAAGTGTAGCGATATTACTTGGAAGATAAAAGTTTATAAAATATCCAGCTATAGCAAAGGACATTCCAAAAGCTGCAAAAATTATGGGTGCATACTGAATATACTTATTTTTCATATCAAATACCTCTCTAATAAAAGTAAAGTTTATAGTTTGAGATTGTAGAATGCTAATGAATTTAGCCCTTTGAGTCTTTAATTTTTACAACAGTATTTAAATTCATACTACTTATTTCGACATATTATTCAAATTCTTAATAGGCCTTTTCTGTATTGGAGACTAGAACTTTATGGTAATAAGAGAAAATAATTACCTTGAAAAGTAATAACTATGAAGATAGGTCCATTGAAAAGATAATTTAATGTAATAATATTGAATCTATGTTACAATTTAACTAAATATACATAATAAGATCTAAGAGGGTGAAACTTTTGAACATTGAAAGAATGATTGAAAATCTTGCGAGAAATATAGCAAAAACTGTACTTAATAAGAAGGAAAAGAGCAGTGAAAAAATAAATTTAAATCAACTTGGATCAACGGATATACTACAAATTATGTTAA
The DNA here is from genome assembly GCF_017874425.1 of Clostridium punense. Classification (GTDB taxonomy): domain Bacteria; phylum Bacillota; class Clostridia; order Clostridiales; family Clostridiaceae; genus Clostridium_J; species Clostridium_J punense. The sequence goes on along the minus strand of NZ_JAGGLL010000026.1, from coordinate 24,980 downwards.
ATCGCCTTGTTCATGAGGGAAATTACAACAAGGCAGAGGACATACTTTTCGAAGAACTACATAAAAAAGGTTCAGAGGATATTTATAAAATTGCAATTGAGTTTTATAATTCTTTGCTAGAAAAAAGTGATAAGGAATTGCAAGAAGGAAATTTCACAAGGGCAGAGATATATCAAGGATTAGAGGATGTAAAAACTATATTTGAAAAATAAAGCTTATGTTTTAAGTATTTAAACGGAGGTAAGTGATATGGAACTTATAAAATGTACTATGGATAATTTGTCAGTACTGGCAAAGTTAAATAGGGAATTATATGAGGATGAAAAGAATGATAATATTCCAGAAGTTGAAATTTTGCAAGAAAGATTAAAATGTGCTATAGAACAAGGATCAGTAGCATTTTTATTTCTAGAGCATAAAGAGGTAGCGGGTTATGCTCTAGTACGAACTCAAACTTCTCCTTACTATTTATCTCATTTTTTTATTTGTAAAAATGTAAGGAGAAAACATCTTGGTACAATTGCATTTAATCAACTCATGAAGGAACTAAAAACTGATTCTATAGATTTAGATGTTTTCTGTTGGAATCAAAGAGGACAAGCATTCTGGAAGAGTCTTGGATTTAAAGAACGATGTATAATTATGAGAAAATCTAACTAGAAGGTTAGTATACAAGTAATTGTGTGCACTTTAAATATAAGATTCAGTTTATAAAATTTAAATATCTATATTGTTATTGAAAAAAAGGGGTTATATTATGAATTTTAAATTTGTTCCAATGAATTTGGAATATGCAAATGAAATCATTGATAATTGGAAGTATGGTGGTGAATACCATATATACGATTATGTCAATGAGAAGGAACTTTTACTTGATGAGAAAAACTGGGGATTGGGAAAATTTGCAGCATTAGATGAAGAAAATCATCTTGTAGGAGAATTTACTATTGAATTCTTTCAAGAAGATGGTGAAGAGCTAGAAGATGAGGGTTACGTTAGTCATGAAGTAGTTAAAAGTAATACGCAAAATAGTTACGAAATGTGGGTAGGTTGGGGTTTAAAGCCACAATTATGTGGAAAGGGAATTGGAGTAAATTTTGTTTTACAATGCATTGATTTTGCTGTAAGAGAATATAACTACAAAGGACAATATGTTAGGTGTGGAGTTGCAGCTTTTAATAAAAGAGCTATTAAAGTTTATGAAAAGTGTAATTTTGAAATATTTTATGCCTGTGAAGGTGAAATAGCAGGTGAAAAGTTAAAGGTTTTTAGAATGAGAAAGAAACTTAGTTAAAATTAATTTAAGAATTAGTTTAAGCACCATAATGTTCAGCAATGGATTTTATGGTGTTTTGTATTGTAATGTAAATGAAATATTACCCTAAATCCTCGGTGGAAGTCATCAGTAAAAAAATACAATGGCAATAAAAAAAGCAATAAATATTGTAAAAATTAAAGAGTTACATAGAATAAAATGTAAATTATGATATAATTTAACTACATGTTGTGTGGAAGAGGTGAAATATATGGACCTAACTAAATTTGATTTTAATGGATTTCCAAACCTAGAGAGTAAAAGGTTTATTTTAAGGGAAGTGAAAGAAAAAGACTATTTATCAATATATGAAATATATTCAGATAATGATACTGTGAAATATCAGCAGATGGGAACTATGCAAACAATGGAGCAAGCTCAGAAATCTGTACAAGCATTTTTAAGGGGATTTGAAAATAAGAAGTTTATCAGATGGTGCATTGCTACAAAAGAGCAGGATAATGTTGTAGGACTAATTACATTACATAGCTTTAATGAATGGAATTCTCAAGGCGAAATAGGGTTTATGCTTAATAAAGCATATTGGAGACAGAATATTATGGGAGAAGTAGGAGAAGAAGTTCTTAAATTTGCCTTTCAAGTTATGGGCTTAAATAGAATTGAAGCATCAGTACATCCAGAGAATATTGCTTCAATAAAATTATGTGAGAAGTTAGGCTTTAAAGAAGAGGGAGTGAAAAAGGAAGCTGCTTATAATAAGAAAACTAATGAATATGAGGACAGAGTAATGCTTGGGATAACTAAAAATAGTAGTAAATACAAGGGCTTTCAAAAATGAGTTTTAAATACTGTAATACTATATTAAGAACAGTAAATACAGGGATTCTGTACATTAATGGACGTGAGATAAGAGTATTTGAAAATTAAAGTCTATAAACTAAATGAGGGTGTATAAATGAAAAGAAATAATATAAGGGTATTTGCTTATTATATACTATTCAACTTATTAACTTTATTAGTAATAATACCAATTGATTACAGACAAGCTAGTTTGCCAAAGGCCATAGGAGTTTTTATATTTACAATTGTTCTATACATGGTATTGGGTAAGTTTCTTACTAAACAACATAGCCATAGTAGGAACTTGCTATCTATTTCATCAATTTTCTTCTTCAACTTACTTATATGGGTTTCTGGATTATTTCCAGATAAAAGAGGCTTACCTGAATTACTTATCCCTTTCGCTAACAACGGATTTTTTTGCTTTTTTCATCAATATCTCATGCCAAAAATTATAAATGATGTTGGTTATTATTGGAAAATAAGTGCAGTAATAGTAACATTTCTCCCAACCTTTGTTCTGTGGTTAGCTTTAGAGAAATTTGGACGTAATGAAAGCCAAACAATAGATAAAACTGAGAAAAAGGAAAATAATCACATAGGTATTAAGCGTTTTTTAGTTAAAAAGACAACAAGAGCCATAGGATTTTTTATTATTGTAGTTTTTTTATTATCTATAATGCTAAATCCTCAACAAGGTTCTTTTAATCATTGGTTTATGGAAAATGCAAGGTGGACATTGTCAGATAAAGTATTAGTTAATGATATTGAAGATGCAGTTATGAGTGATATGCATGGAAAAGCAAAAGTTATTAAGAGAAGTAATCGCATAGTTTACTCTGTATTTACAATTCCGGATGGAAGTGGAAAAGCATATAAGTACTTAGGAATCATGGGGAGGTTTGTAAGAATAGATTAATATTAGTTTCAGTTGAAATAAATAATAATAGATTAAGTGATATATTTATATTTGCAAGTAATTTAAAGTACAAAGAGAGTTAATGATTATGGGTCAGGGGGGATATAATATGGTGAATTTGTTAAGTCCAAAGATTGAAAATCTATATAATAAACTTAGCAGTGGTACTTTTGTCTTAGAGAAGTTTTGGAATGAAATTCAAAAGGAAGGAACACCCTTAATTGAAGAAGTTCAAGGGGAAGAAAAAGTGATACTTACTTTTCTTTATAGAGGAAATGAAGAAGTAAATAATGTTCTTATATATGGAGGAGTTCCGGGTTATCGTTATTCAGAAAACATCATGGAGAGACTGCCAAACACAGATATTTTGGTTAAGTCCTATATAGTTAGAAATGATGTTAAGTTTAAATATAATTTTTCGTTAAATTATGAGTTTGACAATGATTATAAAAAAATAAAGAAAAACTCTATTATGGATTCATTAAATCCAAATAGAGTAGTCAATGTGAAAGATGAGGAAGATCCAGAAAGTGTTGAAACTGTATACTCTTTAGTAAAACTTTCTAAGGTTAAACCAGAAGTTTGGACAATCTCTAATAAACAGGTAAAAAAAGGAAATATGAAGCTGAGTAGATTTGAAAGCAAGATTCTAGGTAACACTCGAAGGATATGGGTTTATACTCCAAGTGAATATGATGAAAAAGCTTCTCCTTATAACGTTCTAGTACTCACGGATGGCTTTGATTACTTAAATTATTTATCAACAGATGTGGTACTTGATAATTTAATTCATGAGAAAAAGATTCCACCTACAGTATGTATATTAGTTGATAGTAATAAAAATAGATATGAAGAATTAACCTGTAATGAGTCCTTTATGAAGTTTATTACTGAGGAAGTAATGCCCTGGGGCTACGAAAACTACAACATAACCAAAGAATCAGAGAGAACAATTATTGGAGGACTTAGTCTTGGTGGTTTAACAGCAAGCTATATAGCTCTTAAAAGATGGGACATTTTTGGAAAAGTTCTATCTCAATCGGGATCTTATTGGTATGAAGAACAATGGTTAACAAAAGAATTTGAAAAAGAGAAGAAGCTTCCTATAAGGTTTTATTTAAATGCAGGATTACTTGAAGACGCTCCCTATGATGATGAACCTGTGATGATGGAAGTAATAAATAATATGAGAGATGTTTTATTATCTAAGGGTTATGATGTGAAATATGAGAATTTTCAATCAGGACACGATTATTTATGCTGGGGAGAAACCTTAGCAACAGGACTTATAAACTTAAATGAGGATTAATCACATTTTCAAGGATAATTCTTAAATACTTTTTAGGTAAGAAATAAACCGTTGATTTTTTCAGAAAAGGGTTAGAAAATATCCTTATTCGGAATCAAAGTTAAGACTTAAATCATACATTGCTCCTACTTTGGTTCCATTAAGGCTTTTAGAATATTAATAAACTAAATTTTTGTTAAGAAAGCTTATAGACATGACTTTATTTAAGTTAAATATCAAATGAAAGCAATGCCGAAAATGAATTTGTTTAGTGGTTAGTAAGGGAAGGTAAACATTAAATAACTTTATTGAGGAGGAAAATATGGATAAAAAAGTGAAGCTTATTATAACAGATTTAGATCAAACCTTACTAAAAGGAGATAAAAGTGTATCTCAGTATACTTTAGAAACAATTAAAAAATGCAAAGAACAAGAAATTAACATTGCAATTGCAACAGCACGTTCAGAAAGAGCGGCTAAAAAATATATAGATTTAATTAAACCTGATATTATTATTTCTAATGGAGGGGCACTGGCAAAGCATAACGGGAAAGTAATCTATAGGTCCATGCTATCGCCTTTAACTTCAGATGGACTAATAAAGGAAAGTGTCTTGCATACTGATATTGGAGAAGTAACTGTCGAAACAGAAATAGGTTATTACTCCAATAGCCATGACTTATTAAAAAATGGTGTGGACTATGATCATGCTATATATAATAGTTTTGAAATATCACTAAATTGTCCAAGCTATAAAATTACAGTTGAGGCTTTCAATAATGAAGCAGTCCTTGAATTAGCGACTAAGTATTCAGAGTGTAGTTTTCTTGCTTATAGTGGAGAAAAATGGTGCAGATTTGCTCACAAAAATGCAACTAAAGATTATGCCATAATTAAACTGGCAGAACATCTAAATATTGATTTAAGCCAGATTGCAGCTTTTGGTGATGATTATAACGATATAGATATGCTGAAAACTTGTGGCTATGGAGTAGCAGTTTCAAATGCAATTGAAGAAGTACGACAGGTCGCTACCCATATTACTTATAGTAATGAGGAAGATGGAGTAGCAAGGTTTATACAGGAGAACTTTTTACTTTAGTTATGGATAATATTAGTCTTTGCCTGAAGTAAAAGTTGACAAGCTAAATAATAAGTAGCGTAAGTTAAAAGTAAGATTTAAAAAATATTCTATGGATTAAAAGGAGAGAAAAAATGATTAAAACAATAAAAGAAATTCAGACTAATAGACTAATTTTAAGAGAAGTTAATGAAAATGATGTAGAAGGAATTTACAAAGTATTTAGTGACCCAGAGGTTGCAAAATATGACTGGTTTAGCCCTATAGAATCTAAAAATGATGCTGAGGAATTTATAAAAAGATATAAAGAAGAATTTGAAGCTGGAGAAGAGATAACTTGGGGAATAGAGTTAAAAGATACAAAGGAGCTAATAGGCATATGTTGTTTAGGGGATTTTGATAATGATGCTCGCAGGGCTGAAATTGGGTATGATTTAGCTCAAGATGAATGGAATAAAGGATATGCCACAGAAGCTATTGGTGAAGTAGTTAAATTCGGATTAAGTGAAATGAATTTAAATCGAATTGAAGCTTTTATTACACCAGGAAATGATGCCTCAGTAAAGGTCCTAGAGAAATTAAATTTTACAAAAGAAGGTGTTGTAAGAGAAAGAGATTTAATTAAAGGCAAGCTTGAAGATGGAATTATAATGGCTATACTTCAAAAGGATGTAATGTAGGGAGACCTAAATTATGGAGAAAACTATGATACATAAAAGTTTCGAGAAGCTTAGTAAAGTATATTACCAATTAGAAGAGGAAGAAAAATATGAAGAGGCATTACTAATATTGCAACAGGGATTAGAAAGTCTACCAACGGAAGAAATAGAAAAAAATCTTTATACAATTATGTTTGATAAGTGTTGGTTTGCTTATACCAGTAAAAAATATGATATAACTATTGAAACACTTAAATATATGATTGAGAAAAAGTTCCTATGTCCGCTATATTGGTTTGAAGCTTTAAAGGATTATGAGGAATATAAAGAGTTAAAGAAAAACAATGATTTATTACTAATTGAAGCACAAAAACAAGCTAAATTTCAGTATGAGGTCCATACTCCAGAAGGCTATACGGAAGAAAAGAAGTATCCGCTATTCTTTAATTTACACGGGGATGGAGACAATTCAGAATATCATAAGAAGCATTGGAAACCAAATTATCTTCTAGATAAAGGCTATATTGTAGTTTATCTTCAATCATCTCAAGTATTAAGACATAATAGTTATGGCTGGATTAAGAACAATGCAATACTAGAAAATGATTCAAAGGATAATGAAATAAACATAAAGAAAACCTATGACAAATTATATGAAGAGATTAAAACTTGTTATGACTCAGTGTCCAAGCATTACTCTGTTGATGAAAATCAAGTTATGATTGGTGGCTTTTCAGGTGGAGCTATAGCAGCTGTAGACATTACACTAGCTAATGTAATTCCTATAAATGGAGTTGTAGCTTTATGTTGCTCACTAAAAACAAATAGGTTCACTGAGGAAAATATCAAATCTTCCCTAAAAAGAGGAGTTAAATGGGTATTTCTAGAGGGAGAAAAAGACCTTCCAGTTGAAAATTTAGAAGATATGATGAATACATTTAACAAGTTGAAAGTTCCCTTTGAGTATTATATTAATAGTGGAGTAGGTCATTGGTATCCAAAGGATTTAGATTTAAAGCTGAATAGGGCTTTAAGTTTTATTAAGGAGTAAGAGTATGAATAAAAAGGTGAAGCTAATTATAACAGATTTAGATCAAACCTTGCTAAAAGGGGATAAGAGTGTATCTGAGTTTACTTTAGAAACCCTCAAAAAGTGTAAAGAGAAAGGAATTAGTATTGCAATTGCAACTGCACGTTCAGATAGGGCAGCTAAAAGGTATATTGATTTAATTAAACCTGACATTGTTATAACAAACGGAGGTGCACTGGCAAGGCATAATGATGAGGTAATCTACAAATCTATGCTGTCTCCCTCAACCTCAGATGAACTGATAAAAGAATGTGTACAACATGCGGACTTTGAATATGTATCTGTGGTAACAGAAACGGGGAATTATTCTAATAGTAGAGACCTATTAGAAAGTGGTGGAAGCTATGCTAATGTTACCTATAACAACTTTGAAAAACCATTAAATAATCCAACCCTTAAAATTACAGTAGAAGCCTATAATAAGAAATCTGCTCTAGAGTTAGCAGCTAAGTACTCAGAGTGTAGCTTTCTTACTTATACTGGTGAAAATTTATGTAGGTTTGCGCATAAAGATGCAACTAAAGACTATGCCATAATTAAGCTGGCAGAACATCTAAATATCGATTTAAGTCAGATTGCAGCTTTTGGTGACGATCACAACGACATAGGAATGATAAAAACTTGTGGCTATGGAGTAGCCGTTTCAAATGCCATTGAGGAAGTGCGACAGGTAGCTACCCATATTACATATAGTAACGAAGAAGATGGAGTAGCAAGGTTTATTCAGGAGAACTTTTTACTTTAGATAGTGTATTTGGAAATTATAAAGTTTCATAAATTATCATGAAGATAATGAAAACATTTAAAAAGCTAGAACTCCCTTTTGCAAACTATTAGCAAGGGGATAGGGGGCAATAGCTAGTGTATTTAGAGTTGAAAGTGGACAAGATTTTAAATTTTATTAAGGGGTATAAAAATGTTTAAATTAATAGATGTGGGAGAGAAAAAATTAGAATGTTTAATCACTGGCAGTGGGAGAAAGACTGTTGTTATTATGCCAGGAATGGGAGGAAGCATTTATCACTGGTTAGATATTATAGAAGAAATATCACATCATACAAAAATTATTGCAATTCACAGATCAGGAGTTGGAAATAGCCAAATTGGCGATGAAGGAAGTAGTACGCTCATAGCCTCCAAAGATTTATATAACTTACTACTCACACTGGGAATCAAAGAAAAGGTTATATTAGTAGGTCATTCTTATGGTGGTTTGTGTGTTCAGCATTTTGCAAGGCTGTATCCAGATTATGTAGAAAGTATATTGCTAGTAGAATCTGCATCAATGGATAGAGGGAATCAGTATGATGAGTTGGATACTCCCATATCCAATGATACTACCTCAGATGAAGTGTATATTGATTTATGGGGAAAGTACTCTAAGTATACTCGAGAACAATTGTTGAAAGAGATAAAACCTGAACTATCTTCAAGTCAGCTTAGTCTTCCTATAGAGATTCAAAAGGAACTTTTGGAATTTTATGTAAGACCTGAAATATATAAAGCGCAACTTTCGGAAATACTTGATTTAAAATATAATGTAGCAAATATAAAGATGGCAGGAGCTTTTCCAAAATGTCCTTTAATAGTATTAGTTGAAGATCCGGAATACTCTGTCAGCGAAATGGTAGCTGAAGGAATACCAAAAGTAGAAGCAGTAAAAATTGAGAAACTTTCACAAAAGTTGTCTCATGGGTTAAAGGAATTATCAGATAGATGTGACTTTAGAATAGTTAAAGACAGTAATCACTGTATAAATGAAACTAGACCAGATCAGGTAATTAAAGCTATAAAAGAGTTAGTGTATATTTAGTTCACAAGAATTTAGGAGGATTTTATGAGATATTTAAATAAAAAGAATTTAAGTACCCTAATGTGGGATTTAGGGTTTCTAACAGTGGGATTTTTATGCCTATATTTTTATAGTAGGTATAATATCAATTCTTATTATAAAAGCCCATTAACTTATCCATTACTTATGACTGGTGCTATAGCCGTTACAATTGGGATAGTATATTTATTTCCTATTAGGGGTGATGAAAGAAGAACTATATATGTGAACAAAAGGGCTCTGATTTTATTTGGTATTTTAGAACTTATTTTTCTGATTTGCGTTGTCATAATGACTAACATATTTAAAATTAACAATTACACTAGAAGTGAAGTTAATGTTTTACATTTTTCCATTGCAGCATTAGTGTTGACCTTATCAATTTTCATTTGCTACTTCTTTAAAATAAGAATTAGTGATTATAATTGGAACTTAACACTTAAATCCATTATATTCGTTATTATTTTATATGTAACCTTTAAAATAGTAACTAACATTGTAGGAATTACAAATAAAACTATTCATTTTGAAAATATGGCTAATGGAAAGTTTGTTATAGGTTTTATTATAAATACAATTGTTAATTCATGTTACCCAGGTTTTTATGAGGAAATTCTTTATAGAGGGTTTTTAATATCTGGGCTAAAGGGGTTAGGATTAACTGATGAAAAGTGTAATGTTATACAAGCTATAATATTTGGGATAAGTCATGTAGTGAGCCCTATAATAAGCTCTGGCACAGTAACTTGGATGTTTTTACTAGCTACAGCTGCACAGGCTATGATAGGATATATGTTTGGAAAATTGTATTTTAAGACTAAATCATTATCTCCGTGTATACTCCTACATGGTTTCTTTGATGTAGCCATGTCATTATAAAATTATAATCTAGAGCTCAAGGCTATAAGTTAGTGAAGAACATAAGTTAAAAAGTATAGTTAGCTACTAAAAAATAACACTAGTACAAATTGTGCTAAGGAAGTTTTTTTAGTGGCTTTTTTATTATAGGAAATTTAACTTATCTTAATTTATAAAGGCTTAAATAAACTCTTGTGGCTAGTAGATTCTAAAATATAAGTGAAGAATTATAAGTAATTGTAGTTTTTTTAGTTGCGTGAAGACATGCAATTTTTATTTTCCTACTTATTTTCAAAATGTGATTTCAATCATATTTTATATTTATAAAAAATTATAAAATAAAGTCATAGGAAAACAGAAATACTAAAAAGCAAGAAACTATATAGAATTAAAATAAAAAGTGAAAAAAACTATGATAAAAAATAAAGATGAAAAAATTACAGTGAAAAATAGGAGGAATAATAATGGAAAGAATAATTAATATAAATCAAAAATTAGGTGAAGTAGTTTCAATTTTCCCTGGTTCCAGTGAAATATTCAATGAGTTAAAAATTGATTACTGCTGTGGAGGTCATGACACTTTAGGAGCAGCACTAAAAGAAAAAGGTTTAAATTCAGATGTAATTGTGGAAAAGTTAAATGAGGAATATGACAAGTTTATAAAATCTAATGCTGAGTATAGAGATTGGAGAAAAGAAAAGCCAACTATATTAATGAGACATATTGAGCAAACCCATCATGATTTCACTAAGAAAGAGTTAAGAGAAATTGATGCTCTATTATTTAAGGTTTTAAAGGTTCACTTTAGCCACCATGCTGAAGAATTATTAAAAGTTCATAGATTATTCGGTGCTCTTAAAACTGAACTTGAAGAACACTTAGTAAAAGAGGAAGAAAATTTATTCCCACTTATTAGAGCATATGAAAATACTAAGGATGAAAAATATAAGGAAGCAATTGAAAAATTCATAAAAGAAACTGAAGATGAGCACGATGCTGCAGGGGATATCCTTAAGGAAATGGAAGAAATCACAAGAGACTTCAAAGCCCCAGAAGGAGCATGTACTACTTTTAAGCTTGTATATGATAAGCTTCATAACTTAGAAAAGGATTTGTTCATTCACATTTATTTAGAAAATAGTGTGTTATTTAATATGATATAGGATTTTTTAATTAAGTTTACTCCCTTCTTATAATAAACATTTACCTCCATCCCTTAAAGTATAAGGCTGCTGACATTAAGTTGTCGGCAGCTTTTGCTTATAATAAGAATAATTTGGACATACTATTAAATATATTTAAATATAAAAGTATAAGAAAGGTGTGTAAATTATGGATAAGCCTTTGAGAAGATTATTTAAAAAGTGTAGTATTATGGCTTTCATTAAAGCTAAGTCAAGTAAGGATAATACTGTACCATATAGAAAAAGTTTTACTAAAACACCTAAAGATAATATTAATAAAGAAACAAATTTTATTGCTTCTAGGAAATATAAATCTCTTGCAATTGCTACAAGTATTTTAGTAATTTTAGCACTTCTAACAGCCTGCAACAAAAAAGAGAACCCTCACGATATCTTTGAAACCTATAAAGAAAATTGGCAAAAGCAAGATTTTAAAGCAATGTATAATATGGTTTCAAATAATACAAAGACTTCTATTTCAGAAGAGGATTTTGTGAAAAGATATTCTAATATTTATGATGGCATAGAAGCTAAAGATATTAGCATTACTGTAGGTAGTACTGAGGATTTAAAACAAACAAAAGAAGATAATGTTAAGATTCCTTTTTCAATTAATATGAATACCTTAGCAGGAAATATAGAGGTGCCAGGCTATGAAGTAACCATGACAAAGGAAAAACAGGATAAGAAAAGTACCTGGAAAATTCTTTGGAATGAAAGGCTCATATTTCCCTATATGGAGCCAGGAGATAGAGTAAGAGCAGAAGTTTTTACTCCAACTAGAGGTGAAATTTATGACAGGTCTGGAAAGGGCCTTGCTATAAATGCAAAGATTAATTCTGTTGGAATTCATCCAAGATTTTTTGAAGAAGATAAAGAAAATAAAATAATTCAAATGTCTAAGGTTTTAGATATTAAACCTGAAGTTATACAGGATAAACTTAAAAGAAATAGCAATCCAGACTTCTTTGTACCCATTGTAAAAATGTCTTTAAGTGAAAAAGAAAGGAAGGATTATGTTCTTCAAATTAAAGGAGTAAGAGTTAATGAAGAAATGGGTAGAGTTTACCCAGGAGGAGAAGCAACGGGAGCCTTAATAGGGTACGTTGGCCCTATTACTGCAGAGGAATTAGAAAAAGTGAAAAATCAAGGGTATGGGGGAAATAGTTTTATTGGAAAAAAAGGATTAGAACAGGTTTATGAGAAAAGACTTAAAGGTGAAAGTGGAGGACGAATTTATATAGAAAGAGGAAGTGAAGACAAGAAAGAAGTCATTGAGGTTGCTAAAAAAGAACCTAAGGATGGAGAAAATATTAAAGTATCCATAGATTCAGAACTACAAAAAAAGATATATGAGGAAATGAATAAAGAACCAGGAGCAGCAGTGGCAGCACACCCTAAAACTGGAGAAGTTCTTGCTATGGTAAGTTCACCTTCCTATGATCCTAACTTGTTTTCTACTTATATTTCAGAAGGACAAAGAGCAGCTTGGGAAGCAACCCCCGTGGATGAATTTGATAATAAGTTCAATAATAGCTACTCTCCAGGTTCCACCTTTAAATTAATAACTGCAGCAGTAGGACTTAATAAGGGTGCTATAAAACCAGAAGAAGCTGTGGGTATTGAAGGAAATCAATGGCAACCAAGCAAATCTTGGGGAAGTTATAACATCACTAGGGTTAAAGATCCAGGAAAGCCAGTGACCTTAAGAGATGCCTTTAAATATTCTGATAATATATATTTTGCTATGGCTTCCTTAAAAATAGGGAAAGAAGAGTTTGTTAAAGGAGCTATGTCCTTTGGAATTGGCGAAGAAATTCCTTTTGATTATCCTACGGAAAATACCCAAGTTGCTAATGGTAATAAAATTGCAAAAGATGTTCTTCTAGCAGATTCAGGTTATGGTCAAGGGGAAGTGCTTGTAACTCCACTTCATTTGGCACTGGCGTATTCTTCTTTAGTTAATGAGGGGAATGTTATAGCACCAGCTCTAGATATCACAAATGGATATACTGCTAAGGTTTGGAAGTCAAAGTCAATTGGTGGTGAAAATATAGCTCCACTAATTGAGGGATTGAAGGCAGTAGTTGAAGATCCAGAAGGTACGGCTCATGAGGGGAAGATTAATGGTGTCACCATTGGAGGGAAAACTGGTACAGCAGAGCTAAAAAAGGATGCTCAGGATACAGAAGGAAAGGAAAATGGATGGTTTGTGGCATTAAATTTAGATGATCCTAAAATAGTTGTATCTATGGTCATTGAGGATGTAAAAGCAAAAGGTGGAAGTCATTTTGTAGTTCCCAAAGTTAAAAATGTAATTGAATATTACTTGAAACGTGGGTAGATTATATAGGGTAGAATACTTGAAGCTATGTTTAAACTTAAAAAGTGACATGTTATAGACTATGAAGGTTAAAGAACAATATAAACAACCAATATTAACCCTATGCTTTAACAAAGGTTTTAGCATAGGGTTTTTAGTTATCAATAATAATTATTAAATAAATTAATTTTACCTATTGACGAAGTAAAAGAGAAGGAGTAATATAATATTATAGAAAGTAAATTGTATACAATTCAATTTAATAAAATAAAGTTTAAGCAAATTGAGTTGTGTATATCGGTTTATGAATAATTAGATTTTTAAATGAATAAGATAAAATGCTGAGAATTTTAAGGAGGATTAACAATGAAAATTTATGATTTTAAAGTAAACAACATCTATGGTGAAGAGGTATCTCTAGAGGAATATAAAGGAAAAGTATTACTTATTGTAAATACTGCAAGCAAATGTGGTTTTACTCCACAATACGGTGATTTACAAAAATTATATGATCAGTACAAGGATAAGGGAGTAGAAATACTAGGATTCCCATGTAATCAATTTGCTGAGCAAGAGCCAGGAAATAATAGTGAAGTTCAAAGTTTCTGTCAGCTTAATTATGGAGTAAGCTTTCCGCTATTTGATAAAGTAAATGTAAGAGGAAAAGATGCCCATCCAATGTTTAAATATTTAAGTGAAAGTGTAGCTTTTAAAGGTTTCGACTTAACTCATCCATCAGGAAAAATTCTTAATAGCTTCCTACAAGAAAGTTTCCCAGAGTTCTTAATAGGAAACTCTATAAAGTGGAACTTTACAAAGTTTTTAATTGATAGAGAAGGCAATATCGTGGAAAGATTTGAGCCAACAACAGAGCCAATGGATATAAAACCACATATTGAAGCATTGTTATAATCATGAACTATGAACTATTAAAGCTAGACAATCAACTATGCTTTGCCTTATATGCCTGCTCAAGGGAAGTTACAAAGCGTTATAAGCCCTTCCTAGATGAGTTGGGATTAACTTATACTCAGTATATAACCTTACTGGTTTTGTGGGAAAAGGATGATGTTACAGTTAAAGAACTTGGAGCAAGACTTCACCTTGATTCTGGAACTCTTACCCCACTACTAAAAAAACTAGAGGCAATGGGTTTAGTTGAAAGAACTAGAGATAAACAAGATGAGCGAAACGTTTATGTAAGACTTACAGAAGCTGGAGTTAAGATGAAGGATAAGGCAGTGGAAATACCTACAAAGTTATTTTGTTCAACAGGGCTTTCTGCTGAAGAAGCAATCCTTTTAAAAGATAAACTAAAAGATATGTTAAATACATTGGAAAATATTGAATCTTAAAATAGGAATAATTATATAGAAATGTTTATTAAGAAAGGCGGTAATTTTATGAATAAGGTTGAAATATATAGCAGTGACACTTGTGGATATTGCCAAGAGGCTAAATCATTCTTTAGGGAGAATAATGTGGAGTATATTGAGCACAATATTTCAAAAGATATGGAAGCAAGAAAGGAGCTAATGAAAAAAGGTTATATGTCAGTACCAGTAATAGTTATTAATGAAGAAGAAATCGTTGGTTTCAACAAAGAAAAAATTGCTTCTGCACTAAACTTATAATTTCAAAAAAGGAAGAATAGATAATAGCTGGCAGGGTATTTTATTAAATAGTGATATTTAATATTAGAGATAGCAACGAATAGAACTCATAGGGATATAAAGAAAACTTTTATAGTTCACTTTATTAATCTCTATGAGTTTTTTATTTTAATATTTAAAAAAGATACTTTAATATTTAGAAAAGATACTTTAATATTTAGCATAACTTATTTTATTAGCTTTCCAAAATTTTAAGGAAACCACCCTAGGATTAAAAGGAGAATTTATCACTATATTTTTGTTTTTTATAAAACAAGTTAATGAAGAGAATTAGTATAAAATTTCTTGGAATCCATGAGTTATTTCTATACAAGTTGTTTGAGGAAGCTTAAACTTTTCAGCAAAATTTTTAGTAGCTGAAAAATCATCACCAAAATGCATTGGAATAAGAAGCTTAGGATGAAGCTCCTTTATAAAATATTCTCCACCAATATAGTAAAATTCTTCAAGCCTTGAATCTACAGGGAAGAAAGCTATATCAATGTTGTTTTGTTGTGCCTTTATTGTTTTCATATTTTCTTTAAAGGCTTTCTCAGCTAAATTTCTCTCCTCTAGAGAATCCTCTTTCCAATGCCACCAATTAAGATCACCAGCATGGAAAATTGTTAAGCCATCTATTTTTACAAGAAAAGAAATACCAATATCCGTTGATCCATAAGCTTTTACGTAGACACCTTTAATAAATTTTTCTTCTCCTTCAGAAATAATAGTGTAATTTGGCTTCATATCTTTTATCTCAATATCACAGCTTAAAATATATTCAGTATTATTGCTATACTGCTGCCACTTTAAAATTTCAGAGTTAAAATGATCTCCATGACTGTGAGAAGAAAAAATGAGAACCTTCTTTTTAGACTTAAGATTTTCAGGGGTTAAAACATCCTCACTAGCTAAAGCTTCATTTGAATTAGGATGTTTATAATAGTCAAAGATTAAAAAGGCATTGTCAGTTTCAAGGGTAAAGCCACTATGGTATATATAATGGATTTTAGCTTTAATATCACTCATTTTAGTACCTCCAAACTTTACATATATTTATATAATAAAATCATAACATATTGATAACTTGCATTTCTATAGATAGTAATTTGATGAGGAGTTAAAAAGTCTTTTTAAGTATTCATGAATTTTAATATTTAGTATTTAGTGTGTTAATAACATACTTATTAATTTAATATGAATATTTTTATAATAATTTCATTTAGAGAAATTTTTATGTTGAAACTGCAATATAAAAATTTACTATTAATTCCCTAATAGTGTATACTATACATAGAAATTTATTTAGAAGGGCGGAAATGAAATGAAATTTACCTTTAATCATTTTAACTTTAACGTTTTAGACCTTGAAAGAAGTATGAAGTTCTATGAAGAAGCATTAGGCTTTGTAGAAGCAAAAAGATATAATGCTCCAGATGATAGCTTCACTCTTGTTTACATGGGAGATAAAACTACTGGTTTCACTCTAGAGTTAACTTGGCTTAAAGATAGAAAAGAGCCATACAATTTAGGAGAAGCAGAATTCCATTTAGCTGTTGTTACAGAGGACTTTGATGCAGCTTACGAAAAACATAAAGAAATGGGCTGTATTTGTTTTGAAAATAAAGCAATGGGAATCTACTTTATCATGGACCCAGATGGCTACTGGATTGAAATACTTCCAGACAAACATGAGCTATAGTAGTTACAGATAATTAATAATTATCTAGTACAAAGATTTCTTATACGAGCTAAGAGTTGAGGTATCTAACTAGTAAAAAAACATCAGGATACTAGGAAATATCTAAAGCTTAAAAATCATGTCAACAAGATATACTAGAATTATGAAAATAGATTTTTACTTTTTGGTCAATTATTATATAAAGTAAGGGTATATGAAAAATTTAAAAGTTTTTCATATACCCTATTTTGTTTTGTAAATTGAAGTTTCCTTTATAGCTTTTTTGAATGTGACATAATAGTAGCATATCTATCTTCATTGTAATTCCATTGAGTATAGCTAGTAATAAAGCCTATAATAGGACCAATAATAACTCCAATAGTAGCGTTTTTTATAAAGGTTAACCAAGAATAATACTGAAAATTAAAGTTATAATCCACCATAGGGAATATTAAGGTCATAAATAATAAAACATATAAACTCTCCAGTAATACTCCAAATATAAGGATATATTTTACTTTTCCATATTTTCTATACCTATTCCATTTTGCTAAGAATTTTTCAGATTTATTCATTTAAATTTCCACATCCTTTTGTATTAGGTAGTGATAAAATGCATTATATTGTAATTGTAATATATTGGAACTATACAAAGCAAGGGACTTTAAAATAAATAGGTATAATTACTACGGATAAGCAAAATATAACATAAGAGTAAGAAGTTTGTTAAGTTACAATTACTTATTCAGTACTTATTGTAGGAGATGATTAAGTGAATGAGGGGTTAGTAGTATTAGTAAGAGGAGTTATAGGTTTTTTTACTTTACTAATTTTCGCACGAATTCTTGGAAAACAGCAAATTAGTCAGCTAGATTTTTTCGATTACATATTAGGAATAACTATTGGTTCAATTGCTGCTACGTTGACTACAGATTTATCAAGTAGGGCATGGCCACATTGGGTTGGATTGTTTACTTGGGCGGCCCTAGGATATCTTATGGAGATAGTCACAAATAAGTGGGTTTTTATGGGGAAATATATTGATGGAGAACCAACTATTGTTATCATGAATGGCAAGATTATGGAAGATGCTTTAAGAAAAATGAAATTTAGAGCAGCAGACTTATTACAAATGCTGAGGAACAAAGATATTTTTGATTTAAATCAAGTTGAATATGCAATTATTGAGCCTAATGGGCAGCTATCTGTACTTAAAAAATCAGAATACGAGCCTATTACTCTTAAAGATATGAAAAAAAAGGTTCAGCAAGCAGCTATAAGCACAGAGTTAATATATAATGGAGTAATTTTTCATCAAAATTTAAAGGAATTAGGAAAGGATGAAAGATGGCTAATGAAAGAGCTTAAAAAATATAATATAAAAAGACCTTCAGAAGTTTTTCTTGCTACCCTTGATGATAATGGAACTTTTTATGTTGATAAGTATAAGGATGACTTAAAGAAAATTAAAGATATTGGAGATTATAAAGGGCCATATTAAGGAGGAGTTTATGAGAAAGTTTTTAGTTACATGTATACCAATTGTCACTATAGTATTTTTTATAGTAGTTATGTTAAGTGGAAATTACTTAAAGAAAACAAAGGTGGATAATAGCAGTTTTGTAGAACTTGTACAACTTGTAGAACAAGATGTAAATAATGATAAATGGGAAGAAGCTAAATTCCACGCAGAAGAACTCCAGGAAGTTTGGGAGAAGCTAATAAATAGAACTCAATTCAGCTCAGAAAGAGATGAAATAAATGAATTAAATGTGAGTTTAGCAAGGTTACAGGGAGCAATAGTAGCTAATAATAAGGCATTAGCAATGGACGGCCTTTATGAAGCCTATGAGCATTGGGATCAATTGGGAAATTAGGTAGGTGACATAATAGTGTTTAGAAATATGGAGATGAGATATAAGATTATGTTAACTTGGGTTTTATGCTTTCTTGTATTGTGGATAGCATTTGAAAAAGCATTACCTAAAAATGAATTTGCCTTATGTTTAAACAATATTGAGAAAAGCATTAATAATAAAAATTGGACTGAAGCTAAGAAAAGTACTGAGGACCTTAAGAAAATCTATGAAAACAATAAAATAATCATAAGAACAAATAATGCTACGGAAGCCATGGCTACTTTTCAAAATACCTTAGGGCAACTATATATATCCGTTGAGTATGAACAAGAGGCTGCTTTAGAGTATATTGGTGCATTAAAGGAATCTCTAGACTGGGTTTTAGAAGGATTTTCTGCACCATAGATTATAGCTTAAAACTAAGACCAAGGGGGACTTCAATGGATAATCTTATAATATATTCCTTAAGAGTAACTATAGTCTTCTTTTTTACCTTTTTATGTGCAAGATCTTTAACAAAAAAAGCAATAGCACAAATGACAGCCTATGAAATTGCAGGAATAATGATTTTAGCAAATGTTGCAGCTGAGCCATTAGTTGATAAAGTTGTCATTAAGTCGGTGTATGGTGGAGGATTACTGATTCTACTGATGTTTTTAGTTAATAAGTTAGCATTAGTTAATAAATTCAATCATGTTTTTGAGCATACTCCTACTTTAATTATAAGTAGGGGCAAAATAATTATGAAAAATTTAAAATTCATGGGATTAAGCTTAAATCAGTTAGAAGGGTTACTACGGCAGCAAGGATATGACAAGACAAGTGACGTACATACTGCAATTATAGAACCACAAGGAAACCTATCTGTATTTCCATGGGCAGAAAATAATAATGTTAAGCTTAAGGATATAAATATTAAACCTACTGAACAAGGGATAACTTTACCCTTAATCATGGATGGCAATATTTTATATAGTAATATTAAGCATATAAATAAAAATAAACAATGGCTAGAGGAAGAATTACGAAAGCAAGGAATAGATGACTATAAAAATGAAGTAGCCTTAGCAGAAATTGATCCTAGTTGGAAGGTTACTATTATGAGAAAATAGCACTGAAAGTGCTATTTTTTTTATATAGAAAACTTTTATTTTGTTAGTTTAAATAAATACAAAAATATTGTTGCCACGAGAAAGCTTCTAATTAAGTAAAGGGGTCAAGTGATCTTAGGGTGTTTAAAATAAACTAGAAGTAGGTATATTGGTTTTGGATAAATAAAAGATGATAGTTATTCAATTAAATGTAACTTATGGTATAATTAAGTAACTATCTCTAATGTAATGGTATACAGCTAGATATTTATAATAAGAATATATGAGGTCATAGTTATGAGGAGAAGGAAAGTGAAAATATTTATTTTATTGGTTCTTTTGATTATATTTTTATATAGTGAAAATAATTTTATTTCCATAAGTAAAATTAATATTAAATTGGAAAAAGTTCCTAAAAGTCTTCAAGGATATAAAATTGTACATCTATCAGATTTTCATAATAAAAGTTTTTTAAACTATGGTAATAGGGTAGCAGAGAAAGTTAAAGCTCTAAATCCAGATATAATTGTGTTCACTGGAGATTTAATAGATAGTAGAAGATACAAAGAAGAAGTAAGTTTGGATTTCATGAAAGAGCTAGTTAAAATTGCACCAGTATATTATGTTAATGGAAATCATGAGATAAGATCAGGAAAGTTTTCGACCTTAGAACAAGGACTAAAAGAAATTGGGGTAAACACACTTAGAAATAGAAGTGAGAGTATTTCTAAAAATGGAGAAGAAGTTTATATCATGGGCATAGATGATCCACTTTATAAACCTCTAGAAGAAACTCTTGAAGGGGCCATAAAAAATTTACAACACAGTAGTTTTAAAATTCTATTAGCTCATAGACCTGAATATATATCAGAATATAGTAGTTATAATGTAGACCTGATATTTTCAGGACACGCTCATGGAGGGCAGGTAAGACTTCCTTTCATAGGAGGGCTTGCAGCACCAGGGCAAGGAGTTTTCCCTAAGTACACTAATGGGAAGTATGAAATAGATAACACTACAATGGTAGTAAGCAGAGGACTTGGAAACAGTGTATTTCCACAAAGACTGTTTAATAGACCACAAATTATAGAAGTAACCCTATTATCTAAATAGTGTGAGGCTTACCGAGGAGATTTATATAGTATGAATGAAGAGATTCAATATAAGTTTTACAAAAGAAAAAATTTCAAGAACTTTGTATTATTTTTTTGTTTATTAATAACATGGTCAACTGCTGTTTATGAGAACATAGTAAGAAAAGAATATATAGGTGTATTATTATTTGGGGGATTGGTTATTTGTGTTATAGGAATGATGTCTATTAGGGTTATTAGTAATATAAGAAGACTTAAGGAGCCAGGGTTAATTATTAATGAAGAAGAAATTAAAGTGAAATTAGGTGCAACCTTAAAGTATAGAACTATTAAAATTAGAGATATAACAAGTATATTAGTAGTGGATTATGATAACATAATTCAGATTTATAAAGAGAAAAAAGTAATTCCAATTTCATTATATGAGTATAAAAAAGATGACTTAGAGGCTATGAAAGAAATATTTAAGGGATTAGGAATACAAATTACTAATAGAAGCTTTCAATAGTAAATACTAATATTCAGATAGCTATAAGCCAAAGTATTAATAGAGGATATACAACTTAAGGGGAAATATGGAACTTATACGTGTATACGTATAAAAAATAACTTAGTGTAAGAATAGTAATAATTTTAAAATGGGGGTTAAAAATGAGTAAGAAAAAAGAAATAGTTAAAAATGGAATAAGCTTTGGTACATGCTTAGCAATGGTAATATCTTTTACCACATGGAAATCAATATTTTGGGCTATTGTCCATGGAATTTTTGGCTGGTTATATGTGATTTACTATATTATCAGATACTAATGTGAGCAGGAGGAATGTACTTAGAACAATAAGTTCAGAAGGTATAATTGTAAACTCATGGAAGTAGTTAGGGTAATTAAGTAATAGTATAAATTATAAGTTACTTATACATTGGTTCACTTAGGACTTTATGAGAGTGAATAAAACAGGATATTACCCTAAAATATATGGGCAAAGATTTGAAAAACTAACATAAAAGTAAAAGGAAGAGTACTGTTGTTACATCAGTAGTACTCTTCCTATTTTTATAATGCTATATAAGTTTTACATAAGAACTTATTTCATTAAGCCTCAAAGGATTTCTTTGATTTTTTAATATAAATTACTGCAATTATTGCATAAATAAAGAATATTAATTCTGCCCACCAAACATTTTTGAAAAATCCTGTTTGATAAAGTGCTGCAGGAACATCCATAAGTGCATGAAGGATTATTGCAAGAAGCAAATATAAATTCTTTCTATATCGAACTCCATAGAGTACAACCATAGTAAGACCAATTTGCATTGTAAAAGCAAAAACCCTTTCAATCCCTATAGCTAAAAACATTGAAGAAGGGCCAGTTAAAATTGTTTTTAACTGAGTTAGAGATTCAGCAGGTACAGCAGCCCCAATAGTTTGGTCAAAGGTTCCAGCGTTTATAAGGTTAGACATAACTAAATAATTAATTACGGATAAAACTCCTATAAGAATAGCTTCAATTCCACCCTGACCAATTCCAAAAGCAACTCCATCCTTCCATTGATGCTTATTTTTAAGTACAGTTTTAAAGGCAATAAATCTTCCACACTCTTCAAAAATACCGGCAGCTAAGGCTCCATAAATAGCAAAAGCTAAAGGATTAGTGAAAATTTTATTGTTGATAACAACAAAGTGAAGGATTTTCTCAAGAATCTGAGAAAACAAGATAAATGTTCCAGCCCCAATAAGTACTGGTTTGATAGTTATTTTTTCTTTTTTGTAAAAGTAGATAAATGTTCCAATTACAACAGCTAAAGTTACAACTAATGAAATTATCATGTTAGCTATAGACATATTACTAACCATAAAAAGTCCCCCTTGTTTATTTAATATTATATATATGTGACATTATAAGATTTATATACAAAAGCTAGAGTTAATAACCAACAAATATTTAGTATGATGCTATAATTTCAGTACATAAGGGTTCCTTGAACTAGTACCATAGACATAAATATTGTTTCAAATTAAAAACTTTCAAATTAAAATCAATGTAATAATTTAACGATTTGCAAGGAAAAAAGTTCACTAATGTTTTTAAAAAGAGAAGATTTTTCAAATATTAGTTACTAATAAGTATAATCCTTAGTATTCCCTAAGTTTTCTACACTAAATCAGTTATGAATTCTAGTTAAGTGATTGTTTATTCTGTAAGAATGCATTCATTTTCATGAATATTTTACTTTTCAAGGTGCTTCTCTATATTATAAATTATGTTATATAATAGTATAATGGAATTAATAAACTACTTATGATAAATGAAAGAAGGGAATAAAATGAAGGAAGATTCATTAATGAAGGACAATTCATTATTAAATAAAAAACCTATTTTCTGGTTTGCTTTTCGTGGCAATGATTTATTAGTAAAAATAGAAAATGATAAAGCGTTAATTCCTCAAGTTGAAGAATTGAAGGAATTAAATTTAGTTCCTGTAAGAGTGCAAGATTTAGGGGAAAGATACAACAACCACTATTATTCAGCAGAACTGTTAAATGATGCTGTAGCCCCAGAAGGTATGGAGTTTAGGGGTTTAAGACAGCTATTTACCCTAGTAGATGAAGAGTTTTTTATGTTTATAGGACGTGCAATTCAAATTATGGCTTGGGATAAAACACACCAGTTTTGTGGACAGTGTGGAGGGGAAACTCATAAGCTTCCAAATGAATTTGGTAAAGCCTGCCCTAAGTGTGGACTTATAAATTACCCTAGATTATCGCCAGCAGTAATAATGGCTGTAACTAAGGGAGATAAGCTTCTTCTGGCTAGAAATGCAAAATCAAACTTCCCATTTTACAGTGTTCTTGCAGGCTTTGTAGAACCAGGTGAAACCCTAGAACAATGTGTTGAAAGAGAAGTTATGGAGGAAGTTGGTATAAAGATTAAAAATATAAAATATTTTGCAAGTCAACCTTGGCCTTTTCCAAACTCTTTAATGGTAGGATTTACAGCAGAATATGATAGTGGGGATATAAATGTTGATAAAAACGAAATTGCTGAGGCGGATTGGTTTGGTATTGAGAATATGCCACAGGTGCCAAGCTCTATAAGCATTGCAAGAAAACTAATCGATTGGTATATAGATTGTGAAAGTAGTAATAAGTAGTTCAATATAAGCTATAAAACAGAATCATGGAGGGGTAAAATTGTTTAAAGAAAGAGCAATTGAAAAAATGAAAGAAGTTTTTAAAGAAAACACCTGGTGGATGGATCATACCTTTAGTGTACTTAAGTATGCAGAAGAAATCATGGAAGGTGAAAAAATTCCACAGGAGGAAAGAGAACAAATTTCCTTAATTGCTATACTTCATGATATTGGAGCAATTGATGCAATTAAAATTCACGGTTCCGATGCTGCACCTTATCAAGAAAAAGAGGGGGCTAGGGTTTCAAGAGAAATCTTAGAGAAAATTGGCTATCCAAAAGAGAAAATAGATAGAATCTCTTATGTAGTTGGAAGTCACCACACCTTTTCCAAAATAGATGGTGTTGATTTTCAAATACAATGGGAAGCAGATCTTTTAGTTAACTTAGAAACAAGACCAGTAAGAAGTGATAGGGAAAAGTTAAAGGCTGCAATTGAAGATAATTTTAAAACTACTACAGGAATAACACTTGCCTGTGAACGTTATTTAAAGTAAAAATTTAAAGATATAGTAGTATGAGTTATTGACAACTCAGTTACTCTTAACGTGAAGAATTATACTTAGAGGTATGTAGCTGAGTTTTAAGCTTGTTATCTATATAATTAAATTTGAAAGGATGAGTAGAATATGATTTATGTATGTGAAAGATGTTCAAATGTAAATATAGAGGAACTAAAGAAAGTTATACCAGCTAGTGAGTTAAAGCTAACTTGTATAGCAGAGTGCTGGAAATATAAAGATAAGGCATATGGATTTTTCGGTGATGACTTTGTAGTAAAGGATACAGAGGCTGAGTTTATTGAAGCTGCAAGAGCCTATTTAGGAAAATAATTTAAATCCAGGTTCAAAAGTATAATATATAAATTTTTGGGAAAGTTCTTTGGATATAATAGCCTCCCATTTAATAAGTCAGAGTTGTTAAAGCAACAGACTTATAAATCTTATCTTTAAAAGGTTTTATTAAGTATATATATAGATTTACCACTCCGAAATTTAAAGTATTAACAAGCTTAATCTTCCCAATAATAACTCTAAGACTTATCAAAGGAGTTATTATTATGGG
>NZ_JAGGLL010000025.1 GCF_017874425.1 Clostridium punense | reverse complement strand
GGAAATCCTATGATTTAATATAAATTAATAGACATTGATGGAACGCCGTATGCGGTGAAAGTCGCTTGTACGGTGTGGAGGAGGGGAAAAGAAGGAGATAATATCAAGTTCTTACCTATTCCTATATTATACAGCACCTTCTGGAGAGCCAATCTCTATGTGGTCTATTATGTCTTCAGGAAGTTGGGCAGGAAAGATTGGTGGGACAGAGCCAACTGGGTTCAGTCCATATGCAAAACAATTCTTCCAAGCAAACTATGGTGGTAATTGGCAAAAACAAATAACTCTTAATTATAATGAGATCTCAAAGGCTGGAGTTCGTGTAGATTTGAGACAAGCCAGTGAAGAAGGACAAGTAGTGAGAATTAATTTGCCAGATAAAGCACATGAAATTGTTAAACCTTTTGATGGAAAGTATGCTTACTTTGGAGGAAAAGGAAATGATGGTACTCCAGTTTTAACCAATATGATCACCAAGGTAGATCTAACAAAGTCTTTAAAACCAACTCTTAATTTTAAAACTTGGTACGATATTGAAAAAGGATGGGATTTTGCTACAGTTCAAGTTAGAGAAGTAGGGGCAACTGAATGGACATGTGTTCAAGGAAATATAACCACAGATAAACATGATCCACAAGCAAGTGTAGTGGTTCCTTATGGGATTACAGGAACTTCCAATGGCTGGGTAGATGGAATATTTGATCTAACTGCATTTAAAGGAAAGAATGTAGAAGTTAAGTTTGAATACCAAACAGATACCTATTCCTTTGGGGCAGGTTTTTATGTGGATGATATTAAGTTGTTAGATGGTTCTAACTTATTATTTTCAGATAATGCAGAAGAAACACCTAAGTTTATAATGAATGGATTTAAACAAGATACAGGTGTAGTTTATGCTCCACACTATTATTTAGTTGAATGGAGAAACCATCATGGGGTAGATAAAGGACTTGCAAATATTGGGGTATTAGGGCAAACTTTAGCTTATGACCCAGGTATGGTTGTATGGTATGTAGATGATTATTATTCTGACAACTGGAGAGGTGTTCATCCAGGAGAGGGTTATCTTGGAGTAGTTGACGCAGATCAAAACAGTGTACTTTGGAGATTTGCAGACGGAAAGACACCATCTAGTTTGGCAAGTGGAAGATATCAAATGCATGATGCTGCTTTTAGTAAGAATAAAGAAACAGATATAAATATTAATACAGATGTAGAACTTGGAAGATCACCTGTTGACCTATACAGATTTACGGAGCCAAACTTTAATGATAGCAATAATTACTCAAATGTTGAAATACCTACTCTAGGAACTAATATTCCTAAGTATGGACTAAAGATTCAAATAGCAAATCAAGCTAAAGATAACTCATCAGCTAGCATAATTATAAAGAAATAATTAGTTTAGAAGAGTTATCTATATACTACTAATTTTAGTAGTTATGAGCGAGGAAATACCTAAATACCACGGTGTCAGAAGTAAACAAATATATAAAATGGGGTAAGAATGTTAAAATTCTTATCCTATTTTTATTGTTATTTTGATTTCAATCACATATTTAAATTTCAAATCCTCCTATAATTAAGTCATGAAGTGAAGCACAAAAATAAAACACAAAAGATATAAGAACTTTATAAACATATAAATTAAGCAAATTAATTAAAAATAAACTTCAATACATTAGTATAAATATAAAACGGTGATTTAAGGGAGGAAATAATAATGAAAAAAGATATATTAGTTGGAAGCAATGCTTATTGGGTAGGATATGTAGATGATAGAAAGGTGCCTTTCCATAGACTAGTTTTAGAAAAAGGAACAACTTACAACAGCTACTTATTAAAAACAGAAATGCCTACAATAATAGATACTGTAGATATAAGCTTTGGAAAAGAGTATGTTGAAAACTTAAAGCAACATATAGCTTTAGAGGAAATTAAGTATATAGTAATTAACCATGTAGAGCCAGACCATTCAGGAGCCCTTCCAGTACTTGCAGCTAAGGCAAAAGATGCGGTGATTGTAGCTACTGAGCTTGGAGTAAAAGAGTTAAAAGAAATGTATAAGCTTCACAATAGACAGTTCCTAATAGTTAGAGATGGAGACACTTTAGATATTGGTGGAAAAACTCTTAAATTCCTAGAGACTCCATATCTTCATACAGAAGAAACTATGGTAACTTATTCAGTGGAGGATAAAACTCTATACCCTTGTGATATTTTTAGTACTCACATAGCAACCTATGAGTTATTTAATGATTTATCAGCAGAGGACATTACAGGAGATTTTGAGGTTTATTATAGTTTAATCATGAACCCACATAAGAATTATGTTCAAGACATGATAAAGAAAATTAGACAACTGGATATAGAAGTTATTGCTCCATCGCATGGATACATTTTAAGAACTGATGCTAAGAAATATATTGATTCCTATGACAATATGAGTAAGACTTCTGAAAGCAATAGAAAAGCCGCTATTTTATTTTCTACTATGACTAGTAACACTAAGAAGTTAGCTACTTTCATTGAAGCAGCTTTAACAGCTAAGGGAATTGAAGCAGTATTAATAAATGTAAAAGAAGAAAAAGATGTAGAAGTTGCAAAGGAAGCTGTTTTAAACTCAGATATCTTATTCTTTGGAAGTTCTACTCGTTATGGAGATATGGTAGGAAAAATTGAAGAGGTTTTAAAAGAGCTTAATAATATGGATTTAACCTCAAAAGTAGGGGTTGCCTTTGGATCCTATGGTTGGAGTGGAGAGGCAATTGAAATCATAAATGATTATTTAAAAACTTCAACTATGAAGGTTTTAGATAGTTCACTTATTATTAAATCTACTGGAATGGATAATGTTCAAGCTCCCATAAGAGTTAAATTTGCAGTGGAAGAGGAAGTAAGTAAGTTTAAGGAAACTGTAGAAGTTATTAGTGATATATTAGCAGGGTAAGGTTAGACAGTATTTATTGGATAGTAAGTAAAAAAGGCAACAGATAAAAGTACTAGCTTAAGCAACCCGTGAATTAGTTTTAAAAGAGTATGATTTTAAAACTGATTAGAAAAACTCAATACATTTAATATTAAATATGTGTTGTAGTTTTAAGTGAAGTGATTAATAATAAAAGTAGTGGTGGATACCGTAGAATCCATTACTACTTTTATTTTTTTATGTATATAAAGTGTAACAAAGATACTGCATAAGTATATCAAACTCTATTGAAGTGAGGGATTAGTTTGAATTGTAATTGTGATAGATGCAAAAATCAGTTATGTGCTAGTAAAGTGCCTATATTCTCTAACTTAAATAATGAGGAGCTTTTAGAAATAGTAAACATGACAGGACATAACAACTATAGTAAGGGAGAGAACATATTTTTAGAGGGAGATGAAGCTGAAACCTTATACCTTATTAATGAAGGTAAGATTAAGCTATACAAGTATACTAAGGACGGCAAACAGCAAATCCTACATATACTATCAGAAGGGGATTTTTTTGGAGAACTTAATCTTTTTAAGAATTCTCAGTATGGCTTTAGTGCAGAGGCCATTGGTAGTTCTAAAATTTGCACCTTAACTAAGGATAAAATGAAAAGCATCATTTTAAGCAAACCTGAAATAGGCATAAAAATTCTTGAAGTAGTAGGCGATAGACTTTCAAAGGTGGAGAGTCTTGCTCAACATTTAGCTACTAATGATGTGGAATCCAGGCTTGCTTATCTTTTAGTGGATATGATGGAGAGTTATGGTAAAAAAACTGCTAAGGGAATAGAAATTGAACTCCCTATATCAAGGGAAGATATGTCAAATTATACTGGAGTTGCCAGAGAGACCATCAGTAGAAAGCTTAAAAAATTTGAAGAAGAAGGCTATATAAAGCTAGTAGGAACTAAAAAAGTTATTATACTAGAAGAAGAAGTTTTGAGAGACTTAATTTAGATTAAAAGTCTAAGAAAGTTTCTTTATTAAAAAATATTTGCTCATTAGAAAAGTTCCTCTAATAGATTGTTTTATGCTTAAGGTGATTATTTAAGAAGTTTAATTTTAGGAGAAAGCCAAAAACAAAGCAAGTAGGACATGAAAAGACCAGTGAGAAAACTTTAGAGGTCTTTCAAGTCCACTTGCTTTTAATTTACTTTCTATATCTTACTGTAGGCACATTAATATCATTTCTATAAGGGCTTGGAGGTATAAATAATCCAGTTTCAATACTAGGTTCTACAGTGCTTCTAAGTTCTGCAATTTTAGTAACTCCAACATAGATATTAGAAATGGCATACCAAGTAGCAAAATCAACTTCTCCAGTTTGTGGTAAGTTAAAAATTCGTTGGAAAGTTCTCACTGCATTTGCCGTTGCAGGACCATAAACACCATCCACAGCAACCTTAGGAATTGCAGGGTAGTTCTGAGATATTCTATTTAAATAAGTTTGAATAACTCTTACCGGTTCTCCTCTGCTTCCTATTTTCAAGGTATAACCTGGATAGGACTTTGGAATGCCTGCAACCTTTTCTGCTTGAACTAAGTCTATATTAGTGCCATAGAAGTTGGTTAGAATTTGATAAGGAGTAAAGCCTCGATCTCCTAGATCCTTGCTTCCCCATTGAGTAAGCCATCCTGGACACTGAACTTGCCTTCCATCACAATATTGGGTTAGTAAAGGTTGTTTTGCCCCTCTTCTTCTTATATAAGTAGTAAAAATCTCATCTACAATTCTGTTTATATTATCAAAGATATTTCTTCCATAAGTAAAGGCGTGGTCAAAAGCAGTAGAATTTGTAATATCAAATTTATAGCCTTTACCTCGATACCACTCGGTATAAATCCTATTTAGGGTAAAGGATAAAATGCAATATATGTTGGCTCTGATAGTATTTTCTGGCCAGGTTGCATAAATTTCAGAACTAGCTACATTTTTAATGTAATCTTGGAACCTAACTGTATAGTTAGGAGCTGCTGTATTAGTTGGTGTTCCTGCATGGACAACTACAAATTCAGGAACCACAGGTCTAGGTAGCACCACAAATCCACTTGGTGGAGGAGGTAGTGGCTTCTCTGGGTCCTCAGGAATTTTAGGTGGAAAATCTCCAAAGAGCCTATTTGCAGGAACTTCAACCACCCGCGCAGGTTCTAATATTTCTCTAAGCCACCAGTTTCTAGCCTCTGTAACAGCGCCATTAGTTGTAGCGCCTGCTGCATTTGCAGGAGGAACTATATCTGCAGGATTTAAATTGCAAACTTGAAGGGCTGTGGTTTCGGGTAATATTTGACAGCCTCTTACAATGAAGGTCTCATAACCCTCTGCTTCTACGGTTACATCACAAGTACTATAGGGCTGCTGCGTAGTATTGTTTTCATCTAAAGAGAGCTCTACTGGGGGAGCTGTTAAGTCTATAACTTGTGTTTGCCCTTCTGCATTAGTGGTAAGAGTTCCAGTTTCTCTAGTAGCATTAGTGGTAGTATTAGCAGAACTTGTAGGAGTAACTGTTACCCTCGCATTTGTTATAGGAACATAAGTATTTCCTCGGAAAACTTGAACTTGCAATCTTCCTATATCTGCCATAAGATCTCCTTAATAACATAGTGATTCCTTATAGTATATGAAGATATAAGCTTATAGGTTACAAAATTTTTAGCACTTTATATTACACTGGTTTTATGTTGCAAGTATATGTTAAAATATAGTCAAACAGATTTAGGTATCTTGAAAAATAAGTAAGCCAGTATCATTGTCACTTATTTTCGAATGCCTTACATAGTTATAGGGGAAAGGGGAGAAGAGTATGTTGGAATTTTTTATACAGGGTTTTACCTTAGGACTTGCCTATGTAGCACCCATTGGGATGCAAAATATTTACGTTATCAACACAGCCATAGGTAAGAATAGATTTAGGGCCTACCAAGTAGCTCTAATTACTATATTTTTTGATATTTCCTTAGCTTTAGCATGTTTTTTTGGCATGGGAGCAATTATGGAGAGGTCTAAACTATTAAAAGGGATAATTCTTCTTGTTGGAGCTTTAGCTATAATTTATATTGGCTATGGACTTTTAAAAAGTGAACCAAACCTAAATAGAGAAGTTGATATAAATAAAACTTTAATGCAAGTTATTGGGACTTGCTTTATGGTTACCTGGATTAACCCTCAAGCTTTAATAGATGGATCCTTATTACTTGGAGGTTTCAGAGCATCACTTCCAGCTAATGCATCGGCCATTTTTATCTTGGGAGTTTGTACTGCATCCTTTACTTGGTTTACAGGACTTACAACGGTGGTATCAACCTTTAGAAAGAGTTTTAATGTGAAAATCATTAAAGGTATCAACATGGTTTGTGGGGCAATAATAATATATTATGGGTTAAAGCTTGGATACAACTTTATAAAAATGATATAATACATATTGAATTTTAATGTCCCATCTTGTATAGGTGGGATTAATACTTTAGGCATCTTCAAAAAATAAATAAGTCAATCTGCTCATCTATTTTGTGCTATACTGCGTCAACAGAACCCTTTGATAGCTCCACTATCTGCGGAACCTGTTTCCTTGTCTATCGCAAAATAGCTTTCACATCTTTAACTTGTTATTTATTTTCAGATGCCTTATATAAGGGGGAAGAGGTATGTCCATTAGCAGTTTTTTAAAACTAGTAGAAATTCAAACCAAGGTGGCAAGTATGATTCCTTTCTTTATAGGAACTATGTTTGCCCTTTATAGGTATGATAGCTTTAATATAGAAAATTTTATTATTATGTTTATATCTTTACTTTCTTTTGATATGGCAACCACTGCTATCAACAATTATTATGACTATAAAAAAGCAACAAGAACAAAAGATGATAGTTATAGAAAGACTAATGTTATTGGAAGAGATAATTTAAAAGAAGGCACAGTGGTTGGAGTGATAATTACTCTAGTACTTATAGCTATTGTGTTTGGAACTATTTTAACTTTAAAAACAGATGTTGTGGTATTACTAATTGGAGTAGTTTCTTTTGCAACAGGGATTTTATATACCTTTGGACCTATACCACTTTCAAGAATGCCTCTAGGAGAAATATTCTCAGGTTTTTTCATGGGATTCATAATATTATTTTTATCCATTTATATTCATATATTTGATAGCAATATTATAGTTTTAGGATTTCAAGGTGGAATATTAAGTCTTTCAGTTGATATTGTAGAAGTAGTATACATCTTTTTAATATCCATACCTGCAGTAGGTGGAATTGCTAATATAATGCTAGCTAATAACACCTGTGATTTAGAGGAGGATATTATAAATAAAAGATACACACTGCCTTATTATATAGGAAGAAAAGCTGCTCTAAGTCTATTTAAAGGCTTATATTACATTGGTTATCTAGCAATTATAGCTATGGTTATACTAAGGATTGCTCCAATAGCAGTACTGCTTGTGCTTCTTACCATAATTCCAGTGAAGAAACATATTGATATGTTTTATGCTAAGCAGGTTAAAAGTGAAACTTTTGTCCTTGGAGTAAAAAACTTTCTTATAATGAATGGAGCCTTACTCATAGTGATGGTAGTAGTAAATCTTATATCTATAGCTTTTTAGATAATAAAGTCTGAGGCATAAAGAATAAAAGAACTAAAGGAATTTAAAGCCATAAATAAGGGAGGATTAGTTTACTCCATTATTTGTGGCTTTATAAATTAATAAATGTAAGGGCTTATAAGAAACTAGCTGAGGTAATTCAGTAATGTATATCTTTGTAAATTATAAATACTAGGTAACAATTCAGTGCAGGTTATATTGTTAAAAAATCAGCAGAAAACCCTAAGCAGTGCAAGAAAATATGATTTTTTAAGTTGATTTTTAATGTTAATAGAGTAAATTAATTTAATGGTGGAGAAAAAAATAAAAAGAAAGTTTAAATAAACAAATTAATATAGTTAAAGTTAATAGTTTTATGTTGCTGGCATAAGTTGCTAAAAAAACCTATAACAAATAGTATTAAAGTCTTAAGATGGCTAGTATAATAATAATAGTAGTGATTAAACAAAAATTATGCACAAGAAATATAAAACAAATAAATTAATAAAAAATACAATAATTATCCTGTTTACATTATTAACATTTAAGTGTAGAATATTAATATAATGTGAAATGTTAAAATTATAACTTATTAACTATTAATGAGGTGAAATGAATGGATAAGCAAAAAAATATCCTGATTTTGGGGGCAGGTTATGCTGGGGTACATGCTGCAAAAATGCTTGCAAAGAAATACAAAAAAGACTCTAACATAAATATAACCTTAATAGATAAAAACCCATTCCATACATTAATGACAGAACTGCATGAAGTTGCAGGGGGAAGGGTTCATCCAGAATCAGTACAAGTTGATTTAGGAAAAATATTCAACAGAACAAAAGTTAACATTGTAACAGACTACATCACTAATGTAGATACTGATAAAAAAGTAGTTACAACTAAACTTGGAAGCTACACTTATGATTACCTAATTGTAGGTACAGGAAGTGAGCCAGCATTCTTTGGAGTTCCAGGAGTTAAGGAACATGGATTCACACTTTGGTCTTTTGAAGATGCTATTAGATTAAGAGGTCACATAACAAAAACTTTTGAAAAAGCTTCAAAAGAAAGAAATTCAAGCAAAAGAAGAGAAATGCTTACTTTCGTTGTAGCAGGTTCAGGGTTTACAGGAATAGAAATGGCTGGAGAGCTTTTAGAGTGGAAAACAAGACTTGCTAGAGAATACAAGATTGATGAAAACGAAGTAAAAGTTCTTGTAGTTGAAGCATTAAGCACTATCTTAAATATGTTAGATAGAAAACAAGCAGACAAAGCTGAAAAGTATCTAGCTAAGAACTGTGTAAAAGTTCTTAAAGAATCACCAATAGTTGAAGTTACAGCAGAAAATATTAAGCTAAAAACTGGTGAAGTTATACCAACTCAAACATTAATTTGGACATGCGGTATTCAAGGAACTCAAGAAGCTAAGGAATATGGCTTAAAGGTTGGAAGAGCTAGCAGATTAGAAGTTAATGAAAGAATGGAAGCTGTTGGTAAAGAGGGAGTTTATGTAGTTGGAGACTTAGCACTTAATACAGATGCTAAAGGAAACATTACAAACCCACAAATCGTTGAAGCAGCAGAACAAACTGCAGCAACAGCAGTTAAGAATATAGTTGCTCATATGACAAATGGTGAGAAAGTTAACTTTAGTCCAAAATACCATGGCTTCATGGTATCTATAGGTGGAAAATATTGCGTAGCTAATACAGCTGGAATCAAGATGTCAGGCCTTTTCGCAATGATGACTAAGCATTTAGTTAATATGTACTACTTATTTGGAATAGGTGGCTTCTATCTAATTTGGAGATACCTACAACATGAATTCTTCCACATGGAAGACAATAGAACAATAATAAGAGGACATGTGTCTTCTCACGGTAATAGATTATGGCTTGTACCTTTAAGATTATTTATGGGTTGTATGTGGTTACTAGAAGGTGCTAAGAAGTTCTTTGGAGAGGCAACCTGGAAAGCAGCTACAGAAAGCTTTAGTACTTTAGGTGACTTATTTAAAGGTATAGGACCAGATAGCTGGTTAAAAGCTGGTAATGTTAAAATGCCATTTGAATGGTTACAAGTTGCTGGAACTTCAGGAGCATCAGCAGCAGGAGCAGCAACAGATGCGGCAACAAGTGCATCTCAAGCGGCAGGTGCAGCAGGGGCTGCGGCTTCATGGCCAACACCAATAATTAGTGAGATGCCAAAATTCTTTAAAGCTATAATGGAATTTATGATTCCAAACCCAGAAATCGCAGTTTGGTTCCAAAGAATGGTTGTATGCTTAGAGATAGGAATGGGACTTGCTTTACTTGCAGGATTATTTACATGGCTTGCTAGTGCAGCATCAGCCTTCATGGTATGTAACTTTATTCTTTCAGCAATGGCTGGTTGGGAAATTTTATGGTACTTCTTTGGTTCAATCGCACTAATGGGTGGTGCTGGTAGAACATTAGGACTTGACTACTATGTAATGCCATGGCTTGGAAAAACTCTGGGCAAATGGTGGTTTGGAAAAGAAAAGCCAATATATGGCTATGAAAATAATAAGTCAATTACGATGTAGTTAGGCATCTTCAAAAAATAAATAAGTCAATCTGCTCGTCTATTTTGTGCTATACTGCGTCAACAGAACCCTTTGATAGCTCCACTATCTGCGGAACCTGTTTCCTTGTCTATCATAAAATAGTCTTCACATCTTTGACTTGTTATTTATTTTCAGATGCCTTAACTAAAAATTAGCTTAGCATCTATGAAGATATAAAGATGTATCTTTATAGGTGCTAGCTTTTTATATGAAAGAACATTAATAACATTTGGATTATATAGATAAAAAAAGAATAAGGTTCCTATCGTAAAGGATTATTTACTAAATATAAGTTGCAATTTTTTTTATAGTTTTTGAAGGTAAAATTTATTTTATAAATTTTTAAATGGCTTAACAAGGTCTAGATAAAATTTGAAATAACTTAAGTATTTACAATGGTTACCGATATACTAAAGGATACTTAAAAATTATTAAAAAAAATAATATAAGTAGTATATTATATTGTATAATTATTTATAGAACTCATATTGTAGATAAACAAATTTAAAATCAAACATGGATCTAAAATTCTAAAGGTACTAACCTTGTAAGTAATCTTTATATTTATAGTCTATTGATGATAGTTAGATCTTTTATAAGCAACTTTCTTTGGTGAATTAGATTTTGTTCAAGTTATTTATCTATAATAATTAAATATTTTTAGCTTTTTTACATATAGTATTAATATGAAACAACTTAAAGTTTCAATTAATGGCATACTATAGCTAACACATGAATTTTAGGTTTTTAACTAAGTATAAGATTTTAAGAATGACACTTTAAATTTATTACTAACACACTAAGCTATAGTTAAAACTTGGTTATATATACAAATACAATTATTAGAGGTTGATATTATGAAGGTTAACAAAATGTGGGACAAGTATCCAGAATTAAAAGAAGATTTAGAAGGTGTTCTACAATTAATGGATAAAAACATTAAATGTAAGGATAAAAGAATTGAAAATTCCATAAAAGAATTAATTTATTCTGGTGGTAAACTTCTAAGACCAGCCTTTTCTTTAATATCATCAAGATTTGGACAGTACAATGAAGAAAAAAGTAGGTCAGTGGCAGCAGCTATAGAAATGCTCCATATGGCTACCTTGGTTCATGATGATGTTATAGATGATGCAAAGACAAGAAGAGGACAGGAAACACTTCAGTCTAAGTATGGCAAGGATTATGCAGTTTATATTGGAGATTATTTGTTTTGTGTGACTTTCAAACTTTTATCAACACACTCTTCTTCCCTAGCAAGTATTAAGATAGATTCCAGGGCTATGGAAAGAATTTGTCTAGGTGAGATTGATCAAATGAATTCCAAGTTCTTAGTAGATACTTCTGTAAAGAAATATCTTTCTAGAATTCAAGGAAAAACTGCAGAACTATTTTCTTTAAGTTTTTACAGTGGAGCCTCTGAATCAGGCTGTGAAGATAAGTTAAGCAAGCAATTTTGGCAAATAGGTCATAATATAGGAATGGCTTTTCAAATAATTGATGATATTTTAGATTATTCTTCTGAAGGTAGCATTCTAGGAAAACCTGTAGCAGCAGATATCAAACAAGGGATTTTCAATCTTCCTCTAATTTATGCCATGGAAAAGAATAAGGATGAATTTAAAGCTATTTTAGAGAAAGAAATTATTACAGATGAGGATGTTTCAAATATTATGGAATTGGTAGTAAAATATAAAGGTGTTGAAAAAGCAATGGAACTTGCAGAAAAGTACACCAATAAAGCTTTTAAACTTATTAATAAACTACCAGAGAACCCGTATAAGAATATTTTATTAGAACTTGCTGAAAAGTTATTAGATAGAAATTATTAATTATAGGGAATCAAAGTTAAGACTCAACTTGTACTCAGACCTACCTTGGTTCCCTTAAGGCTTTTTCAAGAACAATAAAAAAGTTTCATTATGGAAGCCTATATAGACACTTCTTAATTTATCATGAATATGATAATTAGGAGGTGTTTTTTTATGAAGGTAGATATGGTTTTTGAAGGAGGAGGAGTTTTAGGAATTTGTTTTGTAGGAGCACTAACCTCCCTTAAGGAACATGGATATGAAGTTGACAGATGTGCAGGCACTTCAGCAGGGGCCATTATGGCAGCCTTAGTTGTAGCAGGGTATTCTGTAGAAGAGCTCTATGACATAATAGGAAACACTAACTTCTCAAGCTTCAAAAAAAGAGAAAGACTGTGGAAAATACCAATACCAAGATTTCTTGAGTTTTTAGGCAAAAATGGACTTCATAATGGAGAAAACATAGAAAACTGGATAAGACCACTTTTAGAAGCAAAGGGAGTTACAAAGTTTAAACATGTAATGAAAAATGGCAATAGTAGGTTGAAAATTATAGCTTCAGATGTGACTAAGGGTGACATGCTAGTATTACCTGAAGATTTAAAAAGGTATGGCATAGACCCAGAAGAATTTGACATAGCAACAGCAGTAAGAATGAGCGCAAGTATTCCTTTTTATTTCACTCCTTATGTTTTAAGTTATAAAGATGGGAACAGCTGCATTGTAGATGGAGGACTTTTGAGCAATTTTCCTATTTGGATTTTTGATTTAGAAGGAATGCCAAGGTGGCCAACCATAGGACTTAGGTTAGATAAAGTAAGAAAAAAGGAAAAAAAGAAAAATTGCAACTTAATAAAGTTTACAAAAGAGGTGGTAACTGCACCTATAGATGTAAATGGAGAAAGATTTATAAGAGACAAGGATTTAATTAGAACTATCATAATTGAGTATGATGGAGTTTCAGCTACGGACTTTGATGTGGCGTATAAATATAAAGATTTGTTGTTTAAGCTAGGTTATAAATATACAGAAACCTTTCTAAAGAGATGGGATGTTCAAAGATATATAAATGGACTTGATGGTTATAAAAAGCTATGAAGTAATATATAATTAATTTTATCTTGGCTAGTGAAGATTTTTAATAAGTATTATACCTAGTAAAAAATAAGCTCAATATAGTGATGATAACGAAAAAATTCACATAAGCAGTGTAATATAAGGTATACAAATTTAAGCATAGTAAAAAGCTACTAGAAAGCCTTGCGGTTTTCTAGTAGCTTTTTTACTTACAATTAAGTTAGTAGGGGTTTAGGGTACTAACTTAATCATAGCTAAAAGGAGCGACTTGGTTTTAGGGGTTAATTAGTAAGAATATATTCATACTCTATGTTTAGTATATTACAGTGTCTATATTTCAGTTAGGTGGCAAATATGTAAATAAAGTGTTAACACTATCATAAGGATATAGGTTTCTAAGGTAAACAACATTTTACTTATAACGCAGAAGCTTTAAGGTAATCAGTGTGTGAATAATATATAACTTAGTCCTAGACAGGGTTTCTCTAGGGTCATTGTTTCTTAAATATTTGATTTGTGTTAGTATTATAAAGAAAGTCACTATTCAAATTAGAACCAAAATTACTTTATATATAAGGAACTAAGTTAAAGGCTTAACCTATATAGAGAAACTACGTTGATTTCTTTAAGGACTTTTGAAGATAAGGGAATCAATCGCCCACTAAGTAAGCCTATGTAGAATAAGCAATTTAACCATTAAAGTGATTTTTCTATTGTTGAATTTAAGATTTATAAAGAAATATAGAATTTATTATGTGATTTCATTTATTAGTAACTTGAAAATGAAAGCTGCATAAACTGAGAGGATGTTTTTATGAGTAAAATATTAGTTCTTGCTGAAAAGCCTTCTGTAGGAAGGGATTTAGCTAGAGTTTTAAACTGTAATAAAAAAGGTAATGGATATTTAGAGGGAGATAAGTACATAGTTACTTGGGCTTTAGGACATCTAGTAACTTTAGCAGACCCGGAGGCTTATGATGAAAAATATAAGTCCTGGAGAATTGAAGATCTGCCAATGCTTCCTAAATATTTAAAGTTAGTAGTTATAAAGCAAAGTGGAAAGCAGTTCTCAGCAGTTAGAGAGCAAATGAATAGAAAAGATGTTAGTGAAATTGTTATAGCAACAGATGCTGGTCGAGAAGGCGAACTAGTTGCTAGATGGATAATTGAAAAAGCTGGGGTTAAAAAGCCGCTTAAAAGGCTTTGGATTTCTTCAGTTACTGACAAGGCAATTAAAGAAGGTTTTAGCAAACTAAGACCAGGAAAAGATTATGAAAATCTTTATGCTTCAGCTGTTGCTCGTTCAGAGGCAGATTGGGTAGTTGGAATTAATGCTACTCGTGCTCTAACTTGCAAGTACAATGCCCAACTGTCTTGCGGTAGAGTTCAAACTCCAACTCTAGCTATAATTGCTAGAAGAGAAGAAGAAATACAAAACTTTAAACCTAAGAGCTATTATGGAATTACTGCAAATACTAAAGATATAAAACTTGTATGGCAGGATAGCAAATCAAAGGATGTTAAAACCTTTGATAGAGAAAAACGAGATAAAATAATGGGAAGCTTAAAAAATAAAGATGCTGAAGTTATTGAAGTAAGCAAGACAGATAAAAAATCCTTTGCTCCAGGACTTTATGATTTAACGGAGCTTCAACGTGATGCAAATAGAATATTTAGTTTTTCCGCAAAGGAAACCTTATCTATTATGCAAAAATTATATGAAAGTCATAAAGCTTTAACTTACCCTAGAACAGATTCTAGATATATATCAACAGATATTGTAGATACATTAAAAGATAGAGTTAAGGCTGTAGCTGTAGGACCTTATTCAAAGGTAGCTTTTAAGGTGTTAAAGGGTTCTATTAAAGGAAACAAGTCCTTTGTAGATAACAGCAAGGTTTCAGACCACCACGCTATAATTCCTACAGAAGAAGTGCCAGATTTAAGCTCTTTCAATGATAAGGAAAGAAAGATTTATGACCTAGTAGTAAAACGTTTCTTAGCAGTTTTATACCCACCTTTTGAATATAATCAAATATCAGTAACAACTAGTATTGGTGGAGAACACTTTATTGCAAAGGGCAAGGTTATACTAGCTCAAGGCTGGAAAGAAGTTTATGACAATAGCTTTGAGGAGGAAGATGCTAAGGATGATGTAAGAGAGCAAATCATGCCTAACTTAAATAAAGGAGATGTGCTAAAGGTTATATCACTAATAGAAACTAAAGGTGAAACTAAACCGCCAGCTCCTTTTAATGAAGGAACACTTCTTTCAGCTATGGAAAATCCAGTGAAGTATATGGATACAGAAAACAGCGCCTTAAAGAAAACCATAGGAGAAACAGGGGGACTTGGTACTGTTGCAACTCGTGCAGATATCATTGAAAAGCTATTTAACACCTTTGTTATAGAAAAAAGAGGCAAGGATATTTTCATAACTTCAAAGGGAAAGCAGCTTTTAGAGCTAGTTCCAGAGGATTTAAAATCTCCAACCTTAACAGCACAGTGGGAGCAAAAGTTAGCAGCAATTGCTAAGGGGAACCTTAACAAAGATACCTACATCAATGAAATGAAAAACTATGCTAAACAGGTAGTTAATGAAATAAAGAGTAGTGAAGAAAGATTTAAGCATGATAATATGACTAGAAATAAATGCCCTGAATGTGGCAAGTACATGCTTGAGGTTAATGGTAAAAAGGGCAAAATGCTTGTTTGCCAAGATAGAGAATGTGGTTACAGAAAGGGAGTAGCTAGGGTTACTAATGCTAGATGTCCTGAATGTAAAAAGAGATTAGAAATTAGAGGTGAGGGTGAAGGACAAATTTATGCTTGCCCAAATAGCAACTGTAACTTTAGAGAAAAGGTATCTGTATTTAATAAAAGATTTGAAAAATCTGACAAGGTAAATAAAAAAGAAGTAAATAACCTAATGAAAAAAATGAAGAAGGAAGCTGAGGAGGATTTTAATAATCCATTTGCTGATCTTTTGAAGAATTTTAAATAATAAACAGAGCTTTAGGCATTTACACTGTAAAAATAAAAAGAGCAAATATAGAATAAATGGTTAGAAGAGAGCCATTATTAAATTAGTATATAGGGGAAAAGCAATTCTTATATTAAAATCTATAATGAGCCAAATTTAATAATTGACATAACTTTGTAGGTAAACTAAGAAAAACATACAAAAGGTATAGGTTAACATGAAAATTCCAGTAGAGGTTTCACTTTGCTGGAATTTTTATGTTTATTTTGTGAAAATAATCTATGCTATAATAAATTTAGAAATATAAAAACAAAACTTTAAAGTTAGATACTTAAAATAATTCATACTACAAAATTGATTATACAAGGAGAATTAAAATGATACTTGATGCATTACAAAGTGTTTTAACTATATTTATAATGGTTGCTTTAGGGGTAGTTTTAACTAAAAAAGGTTGGTTTGATGAAAATACTGGAAAGCTTTTTTCTAAAATCGTAACTAAGGTTTCACTTCCTGCCTTTATGATAGTAAACTTAACTTCCTCCTTCACAAAGGATGTTTTAACCACCTCTTCCTTAGGTATTGGACTAGCTTTTCTTAACATGATAGTTTGTTATGGGATTGGACATGTTCTTGGAGGAATTATTAAGGTTGATAAGAGAAAAAGAGGACTTTTTAGTGTTATGTTTGGATTATCCAACACTATATTTATAGGACTACCAGTGAACACAGCACTATTTGGAGGGGAAAGCACTCAATTTGTGCTTCTTTATTACATAACTAATACCCTATTTTTCTGGACTTTAGGAGTGTATGGTATTAAAAAAGATAGTGGACAAGTATCTGCTAATATATTTTCTTTAGACTCTTTAAAAAATATAATTACTCCACCAATTGTTACTTTTGTAATCTCAGTAATTTTAATTCTTTTAGGTATAAGACTCCCTAAGTTTTTCCTATCAGCTTGCAGCTATGTGGGAAGTCTTACAACTCCCCTTTCTATTTTCTTTATGGGAATAACTTTAACCAGATTAGATAAAAAGTCTATTAGGTTCAATAGGGAAACTGTAGCCGTGGTTTTTGGAAGGTTTATCTTAGCTCCATTAGTGATGTTTCTTATTATAGGAGGTTTAGGTTTTCCAATTCTTATGAAGAAGGTTTTTATTCTTGAAGCGGCCATGCCAGTTATGACTCAATCTGCTATAGTAACAGAAGCCTATGGAGGAGACTATAAAGAAGCTACAGTACTCTGTACATTAACTACAGCACTTAGTTTAATATTTATTCCAATATATATGGTGCTCTTTAACTACTTATAATGAGGAATTGTACTTGAATAAAATTACATAAGTGGTAAAATGGTCATAATAACTTATGAGATAAACTATATAATGTTAAAGGAACTAAAGAATAAGTATATGTGAATGTAAATATAAACATATAAATGAGAAAATGAACTTCTTAATGGAGGGGTGAAATCTAAAATTACCATGGGGGATAAAAATGGGGGAGATGTAATGGGGAAGTTTTGGTTTAAAAGGGGAGTTTTATTATCTGTTCTCATTTCCTTATCTGTAGTACTTGCAGGATGTTGGAATAAAGCTGATAAAAAAAGTAGTGAAGAAAGTGCTTTTTCACAGGGGGAAGCAGGTAAGGATGGTGCTTTAGAGGATAAGGTATATAGCAACTACTTAAAGAAGAATACTGCAGCCTTAGATATTGAGGATAATGATAAATTTTCAACGCTTAAACTGTTGGAAAAGGATACTAAGGACAAAGAAATATTTTTAATTGGGGAATATCATTATGTAAAAGATAATTCTAGTGTTCAATTAAAACTTTTGAAGTACTTTAAGCAAAAAACTAATTTTAAATACTTCTTATGTGAAACTTCTTATTTAGCAGCAAAAAAGTACAATGAATATTTAAATACAGGGAATGAAAAAGTTATAACAGAATTGATTAACACTGAAGAAAATTTGGAGTTTTGGAGAAAGTTTTATGAATATAATAAGACTTTAAAGGAAGAAGATAAAATTCAGGTAGTTGCGCCAGACATAGGAAATATGGATAATAATTTGAATTATCTTATTGAAGTCCTTTCTTTAAAGGATTTACCTATGGATATGAAAGGTGATCTAACTTTACTTAAAGAGTATAAGTCCTATATAGAAACCTTTTCTAATTTGGAAGAAAGTAAAAGTGGTATGGAAAAATATGTGGATACCTATTTAAATGAGAATAAAGAAAAGTTTACAAAGCTTTATAAAAGTATAGAAAGCAAGAAGGCCTCTTACGAAAGTATACTGAAAGAAGATTACTTTGGATTTAACTATGTACTTAAAAATTTAAAAGACTTGATAAAAGTTCAAGAGAATACAATAAATTATGGAAAGACTAAGGATTTTGCAGAAATTTTGCGTATTAGGGATTTAAAAATTGCAGAAAACTTCAACTTACTCTACGAAAAGCTACCAAAGGGAAAATACTTTGGTATATGGGGAAGCGCTCATGCTTACCAGAAGGAAATACTATCAAAAGAGGGGGTTAAAACTAACAACTTTGCTGCTCAGCTGAATAAGGAAGGAAGTTCATTAAAAGGAAAGATATTAACAATAGCTACTTTTTATGATAATTGTTTTACTAGTCTTTCTGGGAATTCACAGCCCTTATCTAGTTATAAAAGCAATAAAGTTATGGATGAAGTTATCAAGAGTAAACATACTTTAATAAAACTTAATAATGATAATTCGCCTTATAGCAAAGAGTTAAAGTGGGATTTCGTTAAAGAACCCTATGGGAAACCAGAGGGTGGTGTAACCACAGATTATCTCCAGTATTTAATTATAATAAAAAATTCAGAGAGTGATGTCATAATAAATGAGTAAAAAAGTGCAGGCATAAAGAAATAAATATAAGAATAAATAAATATGTAAAGATAAGAAGATATAGTATTTATGCGGGTTTAGAGCTAAAGGAGGTGTTTGTATGAGTAATAAAATATCTTTAATAGTAAATATTCTATGTGTAGTTTGGCTTGGGTATTCTTTTATCACCAGTAGAACCAGTGGTTTTGGCAGTACCTTTCATATTGTCGCTTTAGTGGTACTTATAGTAAGCTCATATACACATTATGTTAGTATTAAGAAAACTTCTTCAAAGAGAGCATAGCTGTGAACAATGAAGAAGTAGTTACTTTAGGTACCTTTATGTAAAATTAAATTGTATAAGGTAGAGGAAGAGTATAGGTTTATAGCTTATGCTCTTTTAGTTTACAATATAATAAGACCTTTAGGATAAAACTAATACTTTCCAAAGACAAATTATTGTAAAGGTGTTATAATATTTGAAGAAATAAGGCATTAGAAAATAAATAACAACTCAAAATAGACAAACATACTGACTTATTTATTTTTTGAAAATGCCTAAGAGAGATAACACAACTAATTAGAGGTGAAAAACATATGAGCGAAATTGCAGGAAGCGGTTGCGAGATACTAGTACCATTTAATGAAAGAAAACCCCTTGAAGAAATAGAGAGAAGCTTAGTTAAGACATATAGAAAAAATGTTTGGTCAAAGTTTATAAAGGCAATAAAGGATTATAAGTTAGTTGAAGAAGGAGATAAGATTGCAGTAGGTATCTCTGGAGGAAAGGATAGCTTAATTCTTGCAAAGTTATTTCAAGAGTTAAAGAAACATGGAAAAATGAAGTTTGAAGTTGAATTCATTGCCATGGACCCAGGTTATCATCCACAAGTTAAGGAACTGCTTATAGATAACTGTAACTACTTAAACATACCAATTCATCTTTATGAATCTGGAATCTTTACGGTAGTGGACAAAATTGCAAAGGATTATCCTTGCTATATGTGTGCAAGAATGAGAAGAGGGTCTCTTTATGCTAAGGCTCAG
The DNA here is from genome assembly GCF_017874425.1 of Clostridium punense. GTDB lineage: Bacteria > Bacillota > Clostridia > Clostridiales > Clostridiaceae > Clostridium_J > Clostridium_J punense. The sequence goes on along the minus strand of NZ_JAGGLL010000025.1, from coordinate 45,478 downwards.
GAGCTTGGATGTAACAAGCTTGCTCTTGGACATCACTTTAATGATGTTATTGAAACTACCATGCTTAATGTGCTTTATGCAGGAAATTTTAAAACTATGATGCCAAAGCTTAAAGCAGCTAACTTTGAAGGATTAGAGCTTATTCGACCACTTTACTATGTGGAAGAAGAGTACATACAAAGATTTACTCAAAATGCTGGCATATGGCCACTTAACTGTGCTTGTATGGTGGCAGCAAAGAAAATCGGAAACAAGCGTTATGAAATTAAGGATATGATTAAGAAGATTAAAGAGGACTTTAAGGATGTAGATAAATCTATTTTCCGTGCGGCAGAAAATGTTAACATGGAAGCCATCTTAGGTTGGGAAAAAGGTGGAGAGAAGCATTCCTTCTTAGACTTTTATGATGAAGAATAAAGGATAAAAAATCACTGGCTTTGAAATTGGTTTCTAAAGCCAGTGATTTTTATAAGCATTTTTGTTATTACTGCCCAATAAATAAGAAGTTTCTTAGTTAACTCTATAAATACAAATAAATACTATCAATTTCTTTTGTTTATCCTTTTATACATTAAGTAAGACCAAAAAGTAATGACTCCACTTAAGTATAAGATAGCATGAATAATATTCATAGTTTGTCCACTATCGTAAACTAATGATAGTATACTAACTCCAATAAGAATAGTTATAATCGAACAAATTACTGCATATATATAATCCCTCATAAATCCTCCTTGTAAAAATTTATTAGTATAATTATAGTATAGTTGTATTAAGTTGGATAGAGTTATAATTAACACTTCTTGAATATTAAACTAATTTTTGAGAATTATCACCAGGGTAGATGAATAATTAGAATCTCCTTTATAAATAATACATGTAATAATGTTTTTATAAAGGAGATTTTTTCTATGCGAAATTTTAATAGATCTTTATGGCTTGAAACTACACCAATTACAAATTATGAAACCTTTAGGGGAGAACTTAAAACTGATGTGGCAGTTATTGGTGCAGGAATTGTTGGAATAACCACAGCTTATCTTTTAAAAAAGGCAGGGTTAAGAGTGACCTTATTAGAATCTAATAGAATTTGCGAGGGAAATACTGCTAACACCACTGCCAAGATTACATCTCTACACGATGTTTTCTACACTAAAATCACAGAGAACTATGGAAAAGATAGTGCTGCTCAATATGGACTTGCTAATGAAAAAGCTATACAGAAGATTAGGGAAATTATAGAGGAAAATAAAATAGATTGTGATTTTAAGGAGCAGATTAATGTAATATATACTTTACTTGAAGAAAATCTTCCTATGCTTCATGAGGAAGTGAGAGTAGCAAGAAGCCTTGGACTTCCAGCTAGATTTATTGAAGAATCTTCTCTTCCTTTTGATATTAAAGGAGGAGTATGCTTTGATAATCAAGCACAATTTCATCCTAGGAAGTATTTATTAGCCCTAGCTGAGAAAATTGAGGGGGGAGATTGTCATATTTTTGAGAACTCAAGGGTAGTAGATTTAGAAAATGAAGATAAAGGATATAAAGTAATCACTAAAGAAGGAACAGTTTACGCTAGTAATGTAGTGGTTGCCACTCATTTCCCTATTTTTGATAGATATGGACTATATTTCGCTAAGATGCATGCAGAACGCTCTTATGCACTAGGAATAACAGCACCGGATTTTCCCCTTGATGGTATGTACAAAAGCTATGAAAACCCTGCAAGGTCCTTTAGAACACAAGAAGCTAATGGGAACCAGTACATAATTCTTGGAGGAGAGGGTCATAGAACAGGAGAAAAGGAAGATACTCAAGAATGCTATAATAACTTGTTTGAGTATGCAAAAGTAATTTATGATGGAAAATTTGATCTTCATTTTAAATGGAGTGCACAAGATATGATGCCACTAGATGATATTCCTTACATTGGTCAATATGGTAAGAGTACAGAAGGCTTATATGTAGCCACAGGCTTTAAAAAGTGGGGAATGAGCAGTTCAATGGTGGCAGCGATGATAATTACAGATGAAATCATGGGAAAAATAAATGAACATAGGGACATTTTCTCTGCTAGAAGATTTGAACTAGCTCCATCCATAATGGAACTTGGAGGAAATGTAAAGGAAGCTACTAAAAATATAATAGCTGCAAGACTCAATAATACAACAAAAACTCTTGAAGACTTAAAGCTTGGTGAAGGTACTCACATAATCTATAAAGGAGAAAAAGTGGGAGCTTATAAAGATGAAGAGGGAAGAGTGTATATAGTGGATATTGTTTGTAAGCATTTAGGCTGTGAGCTTCATTTTAATGATGCTGAAAAGAGCTGGGATTGCCCTTGTCACGGTTCCAGATATACAATCAGAGGAGAAATTATTGAAGCACCAACTACAGAGCCTATAAAGCTCATTCAGCTGTAGTTTAAATTAAGGCATCTTCAAAAAATAAATAAGTCAATCTGCTCGTCTATTTTGTGCTATACTGCGTCAACAGAACCCTTAGATAACCCCACTATCTGCGGAACCTGTTTTCTTGTCTGCACAAGCTTGCTTGTGAACACAAAATATACTTCACATCTTGGACTTGTTATTTATTTTCAGATGCCTAAATATGAGAAAGTATTAGAATTGAACTACAACATTAGGTTTTATAAAGAATCATTTCAATAATTGAATTTAGGTTTTCACTAAGTAATTGCTAAAAGAAGGGAATGTCATAAAAGTACTTGAAAAAGTAATCTTATGACACTCTCTTTTTTAATGTTTATAATAATTTCATTTAAATTTTAAGGAAACAGGTTAAATTTTCTAATGTTTCTGTTATAATATGTTAATATTACGAGAATTTTGAGAAATTTTATATTATAATAAGGCTGTATTACATAGAGCAGGTTTCATAATGGAATTTAACCTATTAATGATGAATTTTACTCTCATAAATTCTTATGGGAATGGGGTTAGGGCTCATGTATAAGTTAAGCTTTGTTTCTAATTCCATATGTTTAAATGAACTAGCTCATCATTTAACTTTCATTCTTAATAAATAAATTAAACTTAAAATAAAAACTCAATTAACAAGGGGGTCAAATCGTGGAACTATATAACTTAAAAAGGGTACAGAAGCTTGATTTAGTAATTGTAGTTGCTATATCTTTATTATTATCGGGACAAGCTTTTGCCACAGGAGACTTACAGTATGGTAAGCAGATATTCTTTTGTACAGGTGCTGCTTCTTTATTTGTGGTGATAGTTTATTTTATAAAAATTAACGGAAACTTAAAGGGTGCTTTAATGAGTATAGCTCCATTTATTGCAGCGTACGTTACATCTTTTATAAAAGGAGATGTAAGTCATTTCTATGTTACATATTTGGCTGGAGCTTGTCTTGCAGCACTTTACTTTAACAAAAAAATTCTTATAACCTATGGATCCGTACTAAATTTGTTTTTAGTTGGAGGTGCCATAGTTTTTCCACAGCAAACCTATGGATCTATTGGGTTTCAAGATTTTGCCACTAAATATGTGGCAGTTAACTGTAGTTTATTTGTTTTATATCTACTCATAAAATGGGGAGGTCAGTTTATTGCAAGTGCCTTGGAAGAAAGTAGTAAATCAAAAAATTACTTAGACAAATTAAGGGTAACTATGGAAAAGATTGATAGCAATGCAAAGCAGTTAAATAATAATATAGTGGAGCTAAATAATAATATAAATGAAATAAATGAAAAGAGTGATTTAGTAACTAGATCTGTGGAAGAAATAACAAAGGGTGTGGAAGAAGAAGCACATAACATATCAAATGTAGCATTAATGGTAGGAAATGCTAGTTATACTATGGGAGATATAGAAGGAGCTTCTAAAAAAATAGAAAACACCTCAGAGTCAGCTATGGATTTAGTGAACATTAGTGAAAAAGATATAGAAACCATAAGCAATCAAATTATAACAATTAATGATTCTGTAAAAGCCACAGTAATTACTGTGACAGAACTAGAAAAAGCCATGGAAAATATAAATGGTTTCCTTCAAGGAATAGAAGCTATTTCAGACCAAACTAATCTTCTTGCATTAAATGCTAATATAGAGGCTGCAAGAGCAGGAGAAGCAGGAAGAGGCTTTGCTGTAGTTGCTAATGAAGTAAGAAATTTAGCAGATGAAAGTAAGAATATTACCAGGGACATTCACAATATAATTGACAGTATTAAAATTAAGACAAGTAATGCTTTAAAAGAAATTCATGAAGGAGATTTAGCAGTAGAGCAGGGAAAGGCTATTTCCGATACTATGAGAGAGAACTTCAGTAAGCTAAGCACTTCTTTTGAGCACATTAATAGCAATATAAATAATGAGAATGAAATGATAGGAAATGTGTTTAACACATTTATGCAGGTTAGAGAAAATATTGAGGGAATTTCAGCAATTTCAGAAGAGCATGCAGCAACCACTGAGAATATATTGACTTCTATAGAGGATCAAAGTAGCAGAATAGGTGAAATAAGCAAAGCCATTGAGGATATAAGAAAATTAAGTGAATCATTAAATAATATAGCTACAAGTTCATAGATGTTATTTAAAAGAGCTATCAAAAATAAAGGTTAGATAGCTCTTTATTTTATGAATGATGCCACTAAAGTGACAAATTTTTAAGTAAAAGATTTTGAGTAAGATAAAGTGAACAAATACATAACTTTATAATAGTACTTTGAACTAAACTTAATAAAAATAAATTTGGTGAAGATACTACGAGAATCATTGTAATTCTTGAAGGATAAAGGCGAGTTTTGGCGAATATACAAATAATATTCTTTAGATTTTTTATATATTAAGTTTAAAATATTTTATGTAATTATTAGGGGTTGGGTATATGATGGTTAATAAAAAAAATATGTCTGTTAATAAGCTTGAAGTTGGAATGAGACTAGCAGAAGATGTAAGGGGTAATGGTCAAGTGCTAATAAGTAAGGGTGTGACGATTACAGAAGCAGCAATTAGAAGATTAGAGGATAGTTACTTTATCAATGAGGTTGAGGTTTACTCTGAAGAAGATACCTATAGTGACGATGAGGTTAAGCAAGTAAAAAATATACAAGAGGTAGATAAAATATTCAATGAACTATCTTTTGATGCAGAACAAATTTTTATTGGCATGGAAAATCTAAAAGTATCGGATATAGAGGAAGTTAAGAAATTTGCTAGAAAAATACAATTTGAATTAGAGTCCGTTAGTTCAGTTGTGAAAAATATAGTTTTACATGGTAGTGGAAACGATACTATATATAGACACTGTGTTAATGTGTCTGCATTAAGCTCTATTCTTGGAAAGTGGATAGGACTTAGTGATAATGAAATAAATTTACTATTATACTCTGCAATTTTGCACGACTTTGGAAAAACTAAAATAGATAAAAAAATTTTAGATAAACCGGGGACATTAACAACAAAGGAATTTAATATCATGAGGTCTCACCCGGTTATAGGGTATAACTACATTAAAGAAATACCATTTCTAAATAAAGCTGTAGGATATGCTGTCCTTACTCATCATGAAAGAGAGGATGGCTCTGGATATCCATTAGGGTTGAAAGGGGAAAATATACATATATTTAGTAAAATTATAGCAATAGCTGACGTATTTGACGCAGTAAATTCAGATAGAGTATATCAACAAAGAAAAGCTCCATTTGAAGCATTAGAAATAATACGCAAAGATAGTATGGGGAAGTTAGATTATGAATATTGCAATATATTTTTAAATCATATTTCAAACTATTATATGGGAGAAAGGGTGTTGTTGAATTCGGGAGAGATATGTAAGATAGTAAAGATTGATATAAATGATATTGCAAGACCGTTGTTACTTGTTAACGGAGAATTTTTAGATTTAAAGGAACACAAGGAACTATACGTAAAAAAAATGATATTTTAGAGTATATTTTTCAGTTAGCCTTAATAATACTTTTAAAGTTTCAAGCCTGAAATGTTCCGTAAGTGGCAGTCTAGGGCTATTTGTAAAGCTGTTAAACAAAATGACTTGTTCATTATTTAACTATTTATACAGGGAAAATATTGATTATATGTTGTATTAAATCCATATCATTATGTAAATAATAATACCGATAGAGTTAGTGATGATTATGATTTATTCACGAAAAGAGAGGTATTAGATATGCAAACAGGAATAATAAAGTGGTTTGATAATGAAAAAGGATATGGATTTATATCAGGTAACAATGGAAACGATGTATTTGTTCATCATTCTCAAGTTAAAGAAAAAACTCATGATAAGGACTTACATGAGGGTGAAGAAGTAACTTTCGATGTAGTAGAAGGTGAAAAAGGACTTCAAGCTATCAATGTTCAAAAAATGTAAGTTATTTGAAAATGCATAATATAAATGAGCATTACCCTAGGGATAAAACCCTAGGGTTTTTCAAAATATATGAATATTACCTTGCTAAGGAATAGCATAAATTAACCTTTTGTGGTATATTTAAGTTTATGTATGAGTGTTAGGGGAAATGGAGTAGGACTCATATATATGTTAAGTCTTAACTCAGATTTCTCCAAAAGAGATAGGTAAGATAAATTTACTGTAAATATCTCAGTTTTTCCTAAAATGGATAAACTTTTTTAACTAAGAGATATATAGGTAGGAGCTTGTTTAGCTATAAGGCATCTGAAAATAAATAATAAGTTAAAGATGTGAAGGTTGTTTTGTTATAGACAAGGAAACAGGTTCCGCATATAGTGGGGCTATCTATGGGTTCTGTTGACGCAGTATAGCACAAAATAGACGAGCAGATTGACTTATTTATTTTTTGAAGATGACTAAATAGAATAATAAAAAAGGAAGTGAATTAAATGGCAGATAACTATATTAGTACTTCGTCAAACTTTATTAAAAGAATTGTGGTGGACGACCTACAAAGTGGCAAGCATAAGGAAATTATAACTCGTTTTCCACCAGAACCAAATGGTTATCTACATATCGGTCACGCAAAGTCAATAGTATTAAACTTTGAGTTAGCTGATGAATTTAAAGGTAAAACAAATCTTCGTTTTGATGATACAAATCCGGTAAAGGAAGATACAGAATATGTAGAGTCTATTAAAGAAGACGTTAAGTGGTTAGGCTTTGATTGGGATAATTTATTTTTTGCTTCAGATTATTTTGAAGAAATGTATGATAGAGCTCTTCTTTTAATTAAAAAGGGTAAAGCTTATGTTTGTGACTTAACTCCAGAGGAAATTAGGCAATATAGAGGAACTTTAACTGAGCCAGGAAAAGAAAGTCCATTTAGAAATAGAACAGTAGAAGAGAATTTAGACTTATTTGATAGAATGAGAAAAGGTGAGTTCAAAGATGGAGAGAAGGTTTTAAGAGCAAAAATTGATATGTCTTCTCCAAATATCAATATGAGAGATCCAATTATTTATCGTATTTCTCATGCAACTCATCATAATACAGGAGATAAATGGTGTGTTTATCCAATGTATGACTTTGCTCATCCACTAGAGGATGCAATTGAGGATGTAACACATTCTATTTGTACCTTAGAGTTTGAAGACCATAGACCACTATATGATTGGGTAGTTAGAGAGTGTGAAATGGAAGGTCAGCCTCAACAAATTGAGTTTGCAAGACTTAACATGACTAACACTGTTATGAGTAAGAGAAAACTTAAAGCACTTGTAGATGCAAAGGTAGTTGACGGGTGGGATGACCCAAGAATGCCAACTATTGCTGGTTTTAGAAGAAGAGGCTATACTGCTGAAGCAATTCGTAATTTCTGTAGAGAAATAGGTGTTGCTAAAAACGATAGCGTTGTAGATGCTCAAATGCTTGAATACTTTATAAGAGAGGACTTAGGACCTAAGGTTCCAAGAACTATGGGAGTTTTAAGACCATTAAAGGTAGTTATAACGAACTATCCAGAAGATGGGGTTGAAATGCTAGATATAGAAAATAACCCAGATGATGAATCCATGGGAAAAAGACAAGTGCCTTTCTCAAGAGAAGTTTATATAGAACAAGATGACTTTATGGAAGAGCCGCCTAAGAAGTATTTTAGATTGTTCCCAGGAAATGAAGTTAGACTTAAAGGTGCATACTTTATAAAGTGTAATGACTTTGTAAAAGATGAAAATGGAAATGTAGTAGAGGTTCATTGTACTTACGACCCAGAAACTAAGAGTGGAAGTGGCTTTACTGGAAGAAAAGTTAAGGGTACAATTCACTGGGTAGATGCAAAATCCGCAATCCCAGCAGAGTTTAGACTATATGACCCGCTAATCTTAGATGAAAATCAAGATGATAGCAAGGACTTCTTACAAAATGTTAATCCAAACTCAATGGAAGTACTACAAGGTTTTGTAGAACCAGATATGAAAGGTGCAAAACCTCAAGATAAGTTCCAATTCTTTAGACATGGATATTTCAATGTAGATACAAAGCATACAACAGAAGAAAAACCAGTGTTTAATAGAATTGTATCTTTAAAAAGTTCTTTCAAAGTAGAAAAGTAATAAGATAATATTAAATTAATTAATGAAGTAGTTTATTTCAAGGGGATTTAAGGTTAAATTTTAACTTTAAGTCCCTTTATATTTTAAGGATAGCTATTAAAGCTTCATTTGAATACCCTAATGAAAGAAACAGAAAGCAATGACTTACATATTAAATCATTTTGTCTTAACAGCAGTTTTTATATATAAACAAAGTTTTATTTTGTAATTGTTAGAAAAAATTAAAAAGACCATGAAAATAGTGGATGCTTTATAAGAATTATAAGTTAGTAGTGATAATTTAACAGCTATAAATAAACCTTTTCTTCAAATACTATAGTTATGAAATTGAGTTAAAATTCCTTACATTATAAAGGAATTTACTTCAATTTTCTTTATAACTTTAAAGATGAAATTTAAAAACTCATCTATAAAGAACTATACAGTATATTTGAAGAGGAGGTTTTTTATATGAGAAAAATGCCAAAAGGAATGCACGAGGATGCTGTAGAAGTAACTAAGAATTTATTAAGAGAAAATGTAGGTATGGATCAAATAGGAGCTATAACAGGACTAAAACCTGAGGAAGTTCAAGAAATACAAAGAAAAAATAATATAAAGGGAATAAAATATTAGAGGTTAATTCTCCTTAAAACCATGAACTAGGTAGAGTTTTTTTCAAAAGTTTGATATAATACTACTTGCATTAAGTGAAGATTAAACTCTTACTGATAATGGAAGATCACTTCCGAATTAGATAAGGTTTATAAAATAAGCTTTGTAAGTTAAATGACTTTGAAAGGAGAAAAATCTCCTTTCAAAGTTATGTATTAAGAAACCAATTTTAGCACTTAATTTAGGCATTAAAGCTATCTTGGTTTCTTAATGGGTTTTGGAGATGAATCTTATTCATTATGAATTTTATTCATCATAGAGCCTATAATAAAAAGTTTAATTTTGCTTATGTGGGTGGGAGAGGGATTTAAGAAAAGGAAGTAATACTTTGAATAGGTTATTTAAAGTTGAGGAAAGTAACTCTACCATTAAGAAAGAAATAATAGGTGGATTGACTTCTTTTTTTGCTGTAGTTTATATTGTAGCAGTTAATTCATCTATCCTATCTGATGCTGGTGTGCCTATAGAAGGGGCAATAATAGCTACTGTAGTATCCTGCTTTGTGGGATGCCTTTTAGTTGCTATAATGGGAAACTCTCCAGTTATACTTGTTCCAGGTATGGGAATTAATGCACTTTTCTCCTATACCATAGTTCAATCTATGGGGCTAAGTTGGCAACAAGCTTTAGCTGCGGTTTTTATATCAGGTATCTTATTTTCTGTGGTAGCCTTCACTAGGCTGTCTAAAATTCTTACAGAAGCAATACCAACCTCTTTAAAAGAAGCCATTACAGTAGGTATTGGTATATTAATTACCTTTATAGGACTTCAAAAGAGCGGCATAATAGTACCTAATGAGGCTACCTTTGTGGTACTTGGAAACTTCAAAGATCCTAAGGTGTTTGTAACTTTTATTAACCTAGTAATAACTCTTTTTCTCTTTATAAAGAATGTACCAGGAAACTTTTTGATAAGTATGGTTCTTGGAACTGTAGTATCCATGTTTTTTGGTGTAGTAAATCTGCAAGATTTTACCCTTAGTGGGATAAATCTTAAGGCTTATGGTGATGTGTTAGGTGCCATGAGTTTTAGCGGAATTTACACATCAACCTTTTGGCTTGCTACTTTTTCCTTGTCACTGGTATTAGTTTTTGAGAATTTAGGTTTATTACATGGGCAAATAAATATAATGCTAAAGCAGCCAGAAAAGTACAATAAGACCTTTAGAGCTGTAGGAATCTCTGTTATTGCATCAGGGTTTCTAGGGACAAGTCCTACGGTAACTTCTATTGAAGGGGCTGCAGGAATGGCAGCTGGTGGAAAAACCGGATTAACTTCAATAGTAGCAGGATTTGCATTTTTAGTGTCCTTGCTGTTCATACCAGTTATTAAAGTCATTCCAAACACTGCAATAACTCCTATACTAGTTATTATTGGTGGGCTTATGATTAAAAATGTTACTCATATTAACTTCGAAGACTTCACAGAAGGTTTTCCAGCATTTTTAACCCTGGCTATGATTCCATTAACCTTTAGTATAGTAGATGGTATGGCCTTTGGTTTTATTGCTTATCCAGTAGTAAAGCTATGTGCTAGCAGTGGTAAAAAAGTGAAGATACCTATGTATTTAATATCTTCAATGTTTTTAATAAACTTTATATTGCATTTTATGGCATAAACTTAAATATTTTAAACCTCCACTAGCTTAGTGGGGGTTTTTCTATAAGCAGATTTTCATATAAATTATTACAAATGAGAATAAAAATTTGCCAATAAAGGTATCCTAAGAAATAGGATTAAGTCTATTTTAAAAAGCTTATAAAGTTACAACAAAGTTATTAATAGACTTAGATATTTTTACATAATATTGGAGGTATGAAAATGAAAGCAGCAGTTAATAAAGATGAATGTATTTCTTGTGGACTATGCCCAAGTCTTTGCCCAGAGGTTTTTGAATTTGAAGATGATGGAAAAGCTGGAGTTGTGGTAGATGTAGTACCAAAAGAAAGCGAAGATTGTGCTAAAGAAGCAGAAGCAAGTTGCCCAACAAGTGCTATAGAAGTATCAGAATAATATTTAATAAACTAGATAATAAGAATAGTTAATAAAATAAAAAGTCAGTAAAGTGAAAAGCTTTGCTGATTTTTTATTTTACGGCAGCTTAACTTTTTCGCTGAAAATAATACCATCGAATTAGTAAGGCTAGCTGAGCTTAAGTTACATATAAGAACTTACAAGTAATTATTGTTTCTTAAAAAGTCTGCATGAATAAACTATTCTCATGTTTTATAACTAATAGGAGGCAAATTTTATAATACACTTTGAAGTGAATTTTAAATTTTTATTAAACTTGTATGTAATTTTCAAATCGATAAACTAGGTTTACTGTAATCCATTGTAAAGGGAGTATAAATTAATTAAAGAGAATTTAAAAAATAGATTTTAAAAAAATGTAGAATCTTGGATTATGAATATAAATAAAATACAAAGAAAAAAGTTTAATATAGAAGAAAAAAAATAACAATTCTTAAGAAATAGTAAAGTTATCTACGGTTATCATGAAAAAAATTAAAAATAAAATGATATTTTGATTTTTTTATTAAAATAATTAAATTATTATTAATAAAATATTTCGACTTTCAACATATTCAGATTTATCTGAAAATATATTTATATTATTAAAAATTCTAGGGGGCGAATATATTGTTTAAGAAAGTTCTTGCGGGGGTTTTAACTGGATTAATGGTTATAGGGATGGTTGGCTGCGGTCCTAAAAGTCCAGTAGGCGGTGGTGATGCTGCTAAGAATGACAAATATAAAATTGGTATTATAACTGGAACAGTTTCTCAAGGTGAGGAAGAGTTTAGAGCAGCAGAAAAAATGAAAAAAAAGTATGGAGACAAGATAGTACTTCAAACTTATCCAGACAGTTTTATGAAGGAGCAAGAAACAACAATTGCTAATACATTAACATTAGCATCAGACCCAGAAGTTAAGGCTATAATATTTATTCAAGCAGTGCCAGGAGCATCTGCCGCTATTGATAAGGTTAGAGAAAAGAGACCAGAGATGCTATTTATAGCAGGGGTACCAGGGGAAGACCCAGCAATGATAGCTGGGAAAGCTGATGTTATTTTACAAGCTGATGAGCTTGGGATGGGAAAAACAGTTATAGAACAGGCTAAGAAATTAGGGGCAAAAACTTTTGTTCACTATTCTTTCCCAAGACATATGTCCTATGAACTACTTGCACAAAGAAGAGAATTATTTAAAAAGACTTGTGAAAGTTTAGGCTTAAAATTTGTTGATGCTACAGCACCAGACCCAACAGGAGATGCTGGAGTTCCAGGAGCACAACAATTTATTCTTGAAGATGTTCCAAGAAAAGTTCAGGAATATGGAAAAGATACAGCTTTCTTTAGCACAAACTGTGCAATGCAAGAGCCACTTATTAAGTCTGTGTTAGCACAAGGAGCTATATTCCCACAACAATGCTGTCCATCACCATACCATGCTTACCCAGGCGCACTTGGAATACAAATTCCAGATGATAAAAAAGGTGATGTTCAATTTATAGTTAAAGAAATAGAAAAGAAAATTGCAGAAAAAGGCGGAAAAGGTAAATTCTCAACATGGCCAGTACCTGTAAATATGTTATTCGTTGAAGCTGGAACAGAATATGCTATGCAAGTTTTGGAAGGTAAAACTAAGAGCAAGAATGATAAAGCTAAGTTAGAAGAAGTTATTCAAAAAGTTTTAGGAAGCAAAATCAATATAACTCCTTTAAAGGATGAAAAAGTTAATAAGACTTATGACAACTACTATCTATTACTTTCTGATTATATCAACTTCTAAAAATAAGTCTGAATTTTCAAATTGATTAAGCTTATAGAAATATATAACTGAGAAGTAGTTACTGTATTACTTTTAAAATGAAGCTTTATTAGATTGATTCTTAAAGCATTTGAAGAGCCAAGGGTCATTGAGCTATATTTGGCTATCTATGCAAAATAGGTATAGGTGGATTTATTTTTTAAAGCTTCAAGGGAGTTAAAGTATATTCATATAATAGTGTTTATAGGCATAACTTTAACTCCTTATATAAGATTTACAAGTATAGGAGGGGGAACCATGGAGAATAAATACGTACTCCGTATGGAAAACATCGAAAAAGAGTACTTTGGAAACTCAGTACTTAAAGGTGTTACTTTAAATATTAAGCCAGGTGAGATACATGCGCTGCTGGGGGAAAATGGGGCAGGGAAATCTACCTTAATGAATATTTTGTTTGGTATGCCTGTGATTCATTCCACAGGAGGATTTAAAGGACAAGTGTACTTAGATGGAGAGCCTATAAGCATAAAGTCTCCAAAGAATGCCATGGACTTGGGGATTGGAATGGTACACCAAGAGTTTATGCTCATTCCAGGTTTTACAGTGGCTGAAAATATAAAAATAAATAGAGAGATTACTAAGAATTCTATTATCAGTAGAATATTTGGGGAAAACTTAAAAACCCTTGACTATAAAGCTATGAATATGGATGCAAAAGAGGCACTAAAAACCACAGGCATTGGAATTGATGAGCTTGCCTATGTTTCAAATCTCCCAGTTGGGTACATGCAGTTTGTTGAAATTGCTAGGGAAATAGACAAGAAAAATATTAAGCTGCTAGTTTTTGATGAGCCAACAGCGGTGCTTACAGAGAGTGAGGCTGAAACCTTAATTGAGGCTATGAGAAATATTGCTAAGAGTGGAATTGCTATTATCTTTATAACTCATAGATTAGATGAAGTTATGGAAGCTGCTGATAATATTACAATTTTAAGAGATGGTCAACTAGTTGCTACAGTGGAGAAGAAAGACACTAATGTAGTTCAAATTGCAGAGTATATGGTAGGAAGAAAGCTTGAGATTATGAGGAAGGAAGAGGAAAAGAAGGGTTCTAGCGAGGATGTAATCTTAAGTATTGATAATTTAGTGGTGGAAATGCCCGGAGAAAGGGTAAAGGGAGTTAATCTACAGGTTAAAAAGGGTGAGATTCTTGGAATTGGAGGGCTTGCTGGACAAGGGAAGATTGGGATTGCAAATGGAATTATGGGACTTTTTAAAGCTAACGGTCAGGTTACGTTAGATGGAAAGAACCTAATACTGAACTCTCCTAAGGAAGCATTAGTAAGCAAGTTAGCCTTTGTTTCAGAAGATAGGCGAGGAATTGGTCTTCTTCTTGATAACTCTATAGAACTTAATATTGCAGTAACTTCTATGGAGATTAATGGAGAGTTTTTTAAAAGCTTTGGGCCAATGAAGGTGATAGATTCAAAAAATGTAAGAGCCTATGCAAATTCTATGATTAAGGATTTAGATATAAGATGCACAGGCCCTACTCAGCTTACAAGAAGACTAAGTGGAGGAAATCAACAAAAGGTTTGTATAGCTAGAGCTTTAACTTTAAAACCAAAGGTATTATTTGTTTCAGAGCCTACAAGGGGAATTGATATAGGGGCGAAAAAATTAGTATTAGATACCTTAGTGAAGCTTAATAAAGAAAAGGGTATGACCATAGTAATGACTTCTAGTGAGCTTGCAGAACTAAGAACTATTTGTGATAGAATTGCCATAGTCACAGAGGGAAAGGTAGCAGGCATATTAAAACCAGAGGCTCCTGATGCAGACTTTGGACTTTTAATGTCTGGAGTAAGCATAGATACCAAAAAAGATGAGCAAAGAGAGGAGGAATTAACCAATGGAGAAGGTTAGGGAATTTACTAATAAGGTTGGGTTACCTAGATTAATCATAGGTGGATTTTTTATACTCCTTTGCATCTTAGCAATTCCTATGAATTTAAATATGGGTACTCTTTTTTCTGATATATTAGTTAGATTTGGTATGAATGGAATACTGGTACTGGCTATGGTTCCAGGTATTCTTTGTGGAATAGGGCTAAATTTTGGGCTTCCTATTGGACTTCTAGCAGGGATTTTAGGGGGACTAATAAGTATTGAGATGAACTTAACAGGGTTTAAGGCCTTCTTTGTAGGAACCATAATTTCTATAGTTTTATCTGCAGTTTTAGGTTATCTCTATGGACTCTTGCTTAACAAGGTTAAGGGTGATGAAATGATGATAGGTACCTATGCTGGATTTTCTGCAGTATCATTAATGTGTATAGGGTGGCTTTTGCTTCCTTTTAATAGTGAGGAAATCAAGTGGCCAATAGGAACTGGTCTTAGAACAACTATAACTTTAGAAGGAAGATTTGCAAAGATCTTAGACAACTTCTTAAGTTTTAAAATTGGAGAAGTAGTAATTCCAACAGGGTTAATTTTAATGTTCTTACTTTGCTGTTTAGTGGTATGGTTTTTCCTCAAAACTAAGACCGGAATTATGATGACCGCAGGAGGAAATAATCCAAAGTTTGCACAGGCTTCTGCTATAAATGTGGATAGGACAAGAATCATTGGAACTACCTTATCCACAATTTTAGGTGCTGTTGGAATTATGGTTTATTCCCAAAGTTATGGCTTTATCCAGTTATACCAGGCACCAATGATGATGGGGTTTCCAGCAGTAGCAGCAGTGTTAATTGGAGGGGCTTCCATTAAAAATGCAAAAATATCTCATGTTATTATTGGAACTTTCCTGTTTCAAGGACTGCTTACAGTTGGGCTTCCAGTAGTAAATTCTATGCTTACAGAAGGAAACCTATCTGAGGTTATAAGAATAATAGTTAGTAATGGTATTATTATTTATGCATTAACAAAGGCTAAAGGGGGTGGAGCTGATGCATAGTAAGGGATTATTTGCAAAGGCTAAGAATTATATTTTTAATAATATGGTAACCATATTGTTTATTATTCTTTGTTTATTAGGACTTAACTTATCTGGGCAACCACTAACTTTAGTGTTAGATGAGCTTGTAAATAGATTGTCAAGAAACTTATTTATTGTGTTATCTTTAATCATTCCCGTTATTGCAGGTATGGGGCTTAACTTTGGTATAGTAATTGGAGCTATGGCTGCCCAAATTGTGATTATTGCAGTAACTCACTGGGGTATTGTGGGAGTTCCAGGATTCTTATTATGTGTAGTGTTAACTACCCCTATAGCTATAATTTTTGGTTACCTTACAGGTAAACTTTTAAATATGACTAAGGGACAAGAAATGATAACTAGCATGATACTGGGGATTTTTGCCAATGGTCTCTATCAACTTTTATTCCTCTTCTTAGTGGGAACAGTAATTCCAATGAAGAATCCTAAGCTTATGATCAGTGGAGGAGTTGGAATAAAAAACACTGTAGATTTAAATGGTGGAATAAAATATGCCTTAGATGATTTATGGAGATTATCTCTTTATGAGGTAGTTTATTATGCAGCACTAATTGCAGCTATTGGTTTTGTGGCAGCAATAATTTATAGAATGGTTAAGAAAAAAAGCCTCAATGTAAAATATATTGTAATGGCAGTTATATGCTTTGCAGCTGTTATAGTTTGTCAGCTCCCACAAATTGCAGAGATACTATTCTTTGTAAAGGTACCAATGATAAGTATATTTATATTAATAATACTTTGCCTCTTTAATGTATTTATCTTTAAAACTAAACTTGGTCAGGACTTTAGAACTGTAGGTCAAAGTGCAGTGGTAGCTAATGCTTCAGGAATAAATGTTAATAAGACAAGAATTAAGGCAATAATTATCTCCACAGTGCTAGCAGCTTGGGGACAAATCATATTCCTTCAAAACATTGGAACCTTAAATACTTATGGAAGCCATGAGCAAGTTGGTATGTTTGCTATAGCAGCTATTTTAATTGGAGGAGCTTCCGTGTCTAAGGCAACAAATAAGCAAGCTATACTAGGGGTAATTCTATTCCATACTCTATTTGTGGTTTCACCAACAGCAGGAAAGAACTTGTTTAACAACGCTCAAATAGGGGAGTACTTTAGAGTATTCGTAGCCTATGGAGTAATTTGTGTATCTCTTGCTCTCTATGCGTGGAAGAAGATTGTAGAGGATAAGAGAGATCTAAAGATGTAACTTACTGGGTTGAGTTGTGCTAGATTAAGATTAGGTTATAGAGACTAAAAAAATAAAGGTTATATTATTTGCTATTTAAGAAGACGAAAAGGATTAAGGTAATTTTAAATATAAATTAATTTCATAATAAAAATCGCTATCAACATTATATGATAGCGATTTCTTTATTATGAAATAGAAATAAGTCCATTTTCAAAGTACTTTATTAGGAAACTTCACTCCTGAAAAGCTTATTTTCAGATAAAAATCTTTATTTTAAAGTTTTTTGAACTCTTAAGCAAGATTAAATGCTAGATACAATGTTAGGGGCATCTTTGTAAGAATAGTTAAAAGTTATTAGATTCGTGAATATCAGAAAACTCTAGAACTATCTTTTCGTTGTAGGCAGATTTATCACCATCTAAGGAAGTTACCGCAACTTCTGGGTTTTCTTTATCTTTTGCTACAGGAAGTTCAAAGGTAAAGGTAGAGCCTTTTCCTTCTAAGCTTTCTACATAAATTTTACCTTTGTGAAGCTCAACCAAGGACTTAACAAGAGACAAACCGATACCACTACCTTGTTTGTTTCTATGCAGAGAGCTATCCACTTGAGTAAATCTATTAAAAATTTCTTTTTGCATGGATCGTGGGATTCCAATACCATCATCTTTAACTGAAACCTTAACTAAGTCATCACTACAATTTACGGTGACAAGAATGGTTCCATTTTCAGGAGTAAACTTTATAGCATTAGATAAAAGATTAAGCATTACCCTTTCTATCTTATCTGTATCAATGGATATATATAGCTCTTCTTCGTTAGTGTCAAAAATCAAATTTATACCCTTTTGTTTCATATATTCTCCAATTGATAGGGTAATGTCCTCAATAACTTCAACAATGTTTTTTGTTTCTAATTGAAGATGAAAGAACCCTGAATCAATTTTTGTCACATCTATGAGATTATTTATTAATCGTAAAAGTCTATAGCCATTTTGTTTAACATAATAAGCTTTTTCAATAAGCTCTTCATTTTTAAACACAAGATCTCCCTTATTCTTATGCATCTCTAGAAGTTGCAGTCCAGAAAGCATTACGTTAAGTGGAGTTCTAAGTTCATGTGATATGTTGGCCAAAAACTCTGTTTTCATCTTATCGTATTCTAAAACATCTTCATATCGTTTTTTTTCATACTTTATTCTAGTAATATTTTTCAGTCTCTCTTTGAATTGATAAATTATTATAGAAATGCAAAGAATAATTAATAGAGAAACACTTATTACTGTAAGATAAAGTCTAGAGCCACTTAGGGTGGGCCTATTCCTAATTAAAGTATTTTTCGGAAGACTATCTTCGGGAATTTTATTTTTTATTAGTTCATAGTAGTTAAATGTAAAAACACCATTATTATCGTGTATAGTGCTTATGGATTTAGGAGATTCACCATTGAGCACTCTTACAGAAATTTGAGCTATAAGCTTTCCATGATCTATACCTGAAAGAACGTAACCACCAATAACACCGCAATCATCAATGTAGCCTCCATTTAAAGAATAAATAGAGCAGTCACCACAGGCTTTAATTTTAGATATTGCCTCACTGTAAGGAACTAAAAAGTTATCTTTAGTTTTAAAATTACCAACTAAGAGATAAACTCGGGGGCTTGGAAGATTCTCAAGTTTTGCAGAGATATCCTCAATGTATTCTTCTTTTATAAAATTAAACTTTATATTAGTAGACCAATAAGCTAAAGATGATTTAATCTCCTCTTCCATAACTGAAGAAAAGGTTGAATTATTAAGAATTACATTAACTTGCTGAATATTAGGATGGGCATTTAGAATTAAATCTGTAAGTGAGTTTACATTATAATGTTCAACTACACCTGCATAAGTATTATAAGGAGATTTATATAAATTTTTATGATTGTTTATACCGCCATACACAGTTGGTATTTGTCCAAAAATATCCTTACCATAAGAAGAAAAGAAATTTAAGGCTTCGTCATCAATGACAATGACTAAATCAAATTTAGTATCTTTATATTTAAGAGACAAAAGCTGTGCTTGGGTATCAAAGTAATTTTCATCCTTTCCAGTAATGGACAGATATTCAACCTTATATATAGGCTTAATATTTTCAAACTTTAAGTTATCATATATACCCTTTAAAACGTTACTTTCCCAGTATTCATTTTGTTCATAGGAGGTAATGATTAATATGTTTTTAACCTCCGTTGTATTAGCTAGTGCAGAACTATAAGGTAGTAACATATTGAAACTTATAGCTATTACAACTATAAAAGGTAAATATTTTAATTTTATAGCAATTCGTTGAAAATAGCGGAATGTTAGGAATTTGAAAATTTTGTACATAATAAAAATATCCCCCAACTAATACAGTCTATGACAAAATTATATCATGAGTTATAGGGGGGAATACAAGAGGTTTGAACAGGAATTTTAGCATAATTTACAATATTAAGAGTATTCTATCACTATTTTGTCAATTTATTATATTTTATGATTATGGAGAGATCTCATGAGAAAAAAAAGCCTGTTTA
The DNA here is from genome assembly GCF_017874425.1 of Clostridium punense. Classification (GTDB taxonomy): domain Bacteria; phylum Bacillota; class Clostridia; order Clostridiales; family Clostridiaceae; genus Clostridium_J; species Clostridium_J punense. The sequence continues at coordinate 25,772 of NZ_JAGGLL010000025.1, read as the reverse complement.
GCTATTTGTGTAAAAGTGTAGTAGATAATATTAAGTGTAATTTTATTAGTGGAAGTAGAAATATAGGTCCTAATGACTTACTAGACTTAGTTAAAACAAGAGTAGAAAATAAAAATTTTAATAGCACCACAGGTATATTAGAAGAAGGATTCTCAGATGTAGCTTATGTAGGCTGCACTTTTAAAGAAATTCAGTTTAAAAATATTAGATTTTCAAATGTAGTTTTTGAAAACTGTAATTTTTATCTTTGTAAGTTTGAAAGATGTAACATTGGACATGAGACCTTTATGGAGATTTTCGGTGGAGCCATCGAAAGAACATCTTTTTATAAATGCAACTTAAGTGGAATCCTCATAAAAAGATGTAAGCTAAATGTAGCTTCTTTTAAGGATACCTTTATAGCTAACTGTAATCTTATAGGGAATAGTTATAGCTCTGTTAGGTTTATTGATGATTGTAATCTTATGGACTGTATTATAAAGGACACTAGTTGTTCTATGGATATAATGTTCTTAAATGAAAGTGGATACACCAAGGTAAGTTATGGCTCCTATATTGGACCTTTTAATTATAAAGATAATTATTATTGCCTAAGAAATAACTCCACTCACCCTTGTAATAAGAAAGACTTAAACATTTCTAACAGCTACATGGCCTTTGGTAATCAGTATTTAAAAAATGATATACAGGATAAGTATGGAGAATGTTTTTATGAAAGTAAAAGAGCAAAGCACAGAACTTTAAAAGGGATGAAAAGACTGGTGTCAAGCTGCTCAAACTTTGTTTGTGGCTATGGGGAAAAGCCCTATAGAAGCTTTGGAGTTTCCTTACTTATAATTTTAATTTGCGCAGTTATATATTTATTTACAGGAATAGAAACCAAGATTGGAATTATTGATTACCACGACTTGTCTATGCCTAATGGAGTTATAGAGTTTTTAATAGACTTTCTTTATTCTATTCATTTTAGTATAGTTACCTTTTGCACTGTTGGGTATGGCAATCTAGTTCCACATGGAATGGTAAGTATGTTTGTAGCTAATTTAGAAATTATTGCAGGAGTAATTATGGTAGCCATTTGGACTTCTACCTTAGTAAGAAAAATGACTAGATAAGCTAAATATCAAGGATATTTACATTATATTCCAATGAGTTTTTAAGAATTTTATGGTATAATAATATGTAAAATTGCAGGCAAATATTATATTTTAGTATATAAAGTTATAAAAGTAGTTAGCTTTTTAAATCTAAATGCTTTTATAAGTGCTAGATACTTAATTTAAAAAAAACAACTTCATTTCACAAAGTATTTTGTTTTCATAAGAGTACTTTATTTAGCTTAAATTCATTGGCTTTTATGTTGTTTGATCTAAGGCCTTAAGGTTTTAATAAGGGCTGAATCTATTGCAAAACTTAACAACATTTTGGAAGCTTCGAGGCTACCATATTCTAAAGTGGCAGTTGTTCAGCTTATAAAATATGCTTTGGTGGCAGTGAAAATCTGCTTCCAAAGTTGTTAACAAAATGAACTTGTTCATTATTTAATAAAAGTTTTAAGGGGGTGAAATTTTGAAAGAGAAAAAACCTGTTAGAAATAATTTTAAAAGTGGAAGATTTTTTCTTCTACAAGGAGAAAAAAGTACAGGAAAAACCTGTGAAGCTGTTAAAAGAGCAGCATACTTAAGTACAGATTACTGCCTCTATAGAGAGGATAACATATTATTTATAACTAGTGATGATAAGAACAAAATTAAGGATACATATAATAACTTCAAAGATAATAGTAGTAATTTAACTTTTTTTAGCAGTATAGACAATTCCTTTGAAGTATTATCAATAAATGAGCTAACACACAAGCATTTTACCGCTCATGAGAGAAGTAGTAAGAAAACTTATAAATTTGTAGAAGGCTTTAAAGAAAGAGAAGCTATGCTTTTAGAGGGAATTGAAAAGGTAAAAGTCGCCTACCCAAAGTCAAAATTATTAAATAAGGAAAATACAAAATTTCTTCTTGAGGAAATTGATTATATAAGGGCAAATCAGTTAGAAACCCTAGAAGCTTATCAAGGATTCATTAGAAAAGGAAGAGGTAAGAAAGTTCCTAAAAATTCTTCTTCAAGGGAAGCTATATATAAGCTTTTAAAAGTTTATGAGGATAGATTAATAAGTTCTAATTTAGTAGATTCTTTTGCTAAAGAGGCCTTAGTGCTAAAGGAAGCTGAAAAAAACAGTAGTGAGAAATATACTCATATATTCATAGATAATAGTGAAATATTAACAGGACTTCAGTTAAAGGTTGTAAGAAAGCTATTATGGGATAAGCCTTATAGCAATTTTGTTATAGTTGAAAATAAAGTGGACAATCTTTGTGAGTATTCTTACTTTAATAGCCATAAATCTATTAAAGGTATAGATGGAGAGAAATATAAGACTATTAAATTTAAAGAAAAGCTAGAGCCTAAAGAAGAAGGGTTAAGCATAGATAAGCTTATAGAAGTTAACACCCCAAGAGAAGCGGATAGCTTATTAAAGATTTTTGTAAGCAGCGGTGAAGAGACTTTAAGAGAGCAAAGCAATGATACTTCCTTGAACGAAAAGGATGGAAGTTTATTAGATGTAAAGCTAGATGATCAAAAATGCAATGAAACTTTATTAGAACAAGAAATGATTAGTGAGAAGAAGAAAATGAGAAATTTATATATGGACTATTTTAACTTTAGGGATATAAGACACAAGATGGAGTATGACTTTGCAGTGGATAGTGGAAGTTCTAGAGAGGTAATACTAGACCCAAATGGAAGTGGTGAAACTCTTGGTGAGGATGAATTAAGGTCAGTGCCTGTTTATAGTGACATTGCAGCAGGAGAGCCAATCCTTATCAGTGATGAGTTTGAAGGGAACTTCAGCGTTCCAACCTACTGGCTTAAGGGGGTAAAGGATGCCTTTATGTTAAAAGTTAAAGGGGATAGTATGATAGGAGCCAATATACATGATGGTGACTATGTACTTATAAGGCAGCAAACCATTGCAAATAATAATGACATCGTTGCAGTAGACTTAGATGGTAATGCTACTTTAAAAAGGCTTTCCATTAAAAAAGAGGGTATATTCCTATTACCTGAAAATCCAAAGTATGACCCAATAAAAATAGAAAGTGAAGATGCTATGATAATGGGAACAGCTATTGGAGTAATAAGTAAAAGATAAAAACAGCACCCCCTAGGCCAGAAGCATTATTGCAACCTAGGGGGTAATTTTTATTAAGTCTATGCTGGTTTTATCTTTAGAAGCTTCTTAAGCATTTGTGCTTCAAGAAGGACTCTACTAAGTGTGACTTTGACAATGTAAAGATTAATTCTCATCTAAGTCAATAATAATAATGTTGCTTAATGTAAATAAAGTACAAGTGTTTTTTTTCGTTGTGACTTCAGAAATACCATTACTAGGGGGGCTAGAAATAGGTGCACTGAGAGTATTACAAGTACAATTCTCACCACAATTGCAGCCGCTGCCACAGTTACAGCTATCCTTCTTGCAAGTGTAATCACTGCTATCTTTACAGTTTCCATTTTTGCAATTACAGGTCTTATGGTCAGGGTTTGGTTGTGTATTATCCGTATTGCTCATTTTTTTCTTCTCCTTCATCTTACTGTAACCTAGGGGTAGATAATAAGCTTTTAAAGCAAGGATATAACTCTAAATAAACTCCAAAAGTCTTAAAGAAACCAAGAGAAATTCATGTAAATTCAGAGTGAAATTTGGTCCCTTGATATATACTATGAAAAAAGTGAAAATTTGCTTATGATAAATGGATTATTATCGGGTTTTTGCTGTATAATGGTGTTAGTAATCATTTTGCAAATGCTTTTACAGTAGGAATTAAGCACGGTTCATAGGTTTTAGTTTTATTTATTAGAGTGTTAGCAATTAAGGCATTTTCAAAAAATAAATAAGTCAGTATGTTTGTCTATTTTTAGTTATACTGCGTCAACAGAACCCTTAGATAGTGATACTATCTGCGGAACCTGTTTCCTTGCCTAACTAAAAATATCCTTCACATCTTTGACTTGTTATTTATTTTCAAATGCCTAACTTTAAATTAATGTCTTAGAATTGAGAGCAATTATTCTAAAAATATTAACTAAAATTAAGTTTTAATTGCAAAATATGTTGGAGTTTATTATATAAAAGGGTATATTAAACTTACAGCACTATATTTATAGAAGAAGGGAAGATTGTTATGTTACAAAGGATTAGATTAAATCTAGAAGCAGTGGAAGCTATGCTATATTATTGGCAAGCAGCTAGCGAGAAAGACAATATACCAGAAAGCTTTTTTTATGATGTAGCTAAAATGCCTGCATTAAGTGCCGCTTATGACGAAGAATTTAACGAAGAGTCTGTTAGAAGAGCATTAAGTGCTATAAAAAATAGAGAGCGTTTTACTGGTAACAAGAAAGAAAAGAAGTTCTGGAACAATAATATGTGGATGATGGAAGATTTAGAATATACTAAGTCTATGGCAAATCCAATAAAAAGATTAAACTTAGATTCTTTAGCTTCTCAGCTTAAAGATGTTAAGGGCAGCGATAAGTTTGAGGAAGTAGAAGTAATCTTCTCACCACTTCACTCTGATGAGTATATAATTTCAGGAAATAAATTAATCATAAACTTCTTTAGAGTAAAACCAAGTGATGTGGATGAGAACACATATATTGGAGAAAAAGAGTTAAAAGAATATATAAAAGAAAAAATAGAAGAATTATTAAGCAAGTAATTAATAAGTATGAATTATAAATTCAATTCAATAATTTGCTGTTAATTAAATTACCATATAATTTAATAAAAGTTATAAAAGGCTAGGATACAAATTTAATATCCTAGTCTTTTACATTTAAGAGGAAGACTTGTTAAATATTTGTTTATTAAGATATTGGGTTGACTTATTACTAATTAACTAATAAAATATTATAGGATTAGTTAGGAGGCTAAGTAATTATGGAAGATGAAGAACTAAGATTAGGTTACTGGATTAAGCTTTTAGGTAGAAAAATGACAACCTATCAAGATGCAAGGCTTTTAAAATATAATATTACTAGTGCTCAACTTGGAGTTTTACTTGAACTTTGCGGAAGAGAAGGACAATCTCAAAGAGAAATTCAGCAAATACTAGAGATTAAGCCTGCAACCTTTACTGGTCTGGTATCCTCCTTGGAAGAAAAGGGACTTATTAAAAGAGTTCATGATAATGAAGATGCTAGGATAAATAGACTATATCTTACAGAGGAAGGGAAAGCAGTAAAGGAAGAAAGCTTTAAAGAGTTCCTCCATGTAAGGGACACAATGTTTAAGGGTTTTATGAGAGAAGAACAACAACTATTAGTTTGTTGGCTAAAGAAAATGTACAATAATTTAGAGGAAAGACAAGGTGATTAAATGGATAGAACAACAGAATTAGGACAAGAGTCCATAGGGAAGTTACTTTTGAAGTTTTCAGTTCCCGCAATTATAGGTATGATTGTAAATGCACTTTATAATATAGTAGATAGAATATTTATAGGACAAATACCAGGGGGAATCGGAGAACTTGCTCTTTCAGGAGTAACAGTAACTTTTCCAATTTCTACAGTAATAATGGCCTTTGGAATGTTAGTAGGTATAGGTTCAGCAGCTTTAATATCTATAAGGTTAGGACAACAAAAGAAGGATGAAGCTGATAAGATTCTTGGAAATGCACTTATGTTAGTTATTATAATTTTAGTAACCTTAGCGGTAGTAACTTTTCCTTTTTTGGATAAGATATTAGTTGCCTTTGGGGCTAGTGAGAACATTTTGCCTTATGCTAAAGAATATATTGGAATTATTATAGCAGGTGGAGTAATTCAAAATATAGGCTTTGGACTTAATGCAGCTATAAGATCAGAGGGAAACCCTAAGATTGCTATGTATACTATGCTTCTTGGAGCAATTACAAATACTGTACTAGACCCAATTTTTATTTTTGTATTTAACATGGGTGTAGCTGGGGCTGCTATTGCTACAGTTATAGCACAGCTTGCGAGTACAATTTGGGTTGTATATCACTTTACAAGAGGAAAGAGCATTTTAAAGCTTAAGAAGAAAAACTTTAAGCTAGATAAGGAAATTGTAAAAGGAATATTTGCAATTGGAATGTCTCCATTTTTTATGCAGCTTGCAGCAAGTCTTGTTGGAGTTATTTCTAATAAGGCCTTACTAACTCATGGAGGAGATTTTGCAATTGGTGCTATGGGGGTAATCTCTAGTGTTGCAATGATGTGCCTAATGCCTGTTTTTGGAATAAACCAAGGCTCTCAGCCTATTATTGGATATAACTATGGAGCTAAAAACTATAAAAGAGTTAAAAAGGCTTGGATGCTTGCTGTTATTGCAGCTGTGGCTGTGACCACCACTGGATTTTTAGTAGTGGAGCTTGCTGCACCAAGTATTATAAAAATATTTAATAGTAATGCAGATCTTGTTGCCATTGGAACTCATGGTATTAGAATTTATCTTTCAATGCTTCCAGTTATAGGCTTCCAAGTTATCAGTACAAACTACTTCCAAGCAATAGGAAAAGCAAAAATATCTATGTTTTTAAGTCTTATAAGACAAGTAATAGTATTAATACCATTACTTTTAATCCTTCCGCCAATCTTTGGTCTTAATGGAGTTTGGATTTCAGGGCCAACCTCAGATGCTGTTGCTTCAATAATTACTGTGTTTTTTGTAATGAGAGAATTGAAGATTTTAAAGCAGCAAGAGATGGAAGCTAGAGTAGCATAATAGAAACTAAGAATTTTAAATAAGAGTTAATATAAATTTGCTTGTATATAATTTTACTTATAATTCAAACAAAAGGTGTGCAAAAGCACACCTTTTATATTTCTGTATATGGTTCTGAGAACTTACATGGTGTAGAAAAATATTTAGGTAATTAATTTTTTCTTTAATTTGTCTATCTTCTTTTCTAAGGTATGGATAGTTTTAAAGATATCTTCATACTCTTTTAGGTTAATATCTCCACATTTATAATCCTCATATATGCCTGAGCCAATGTCATAGAAAAGTTTTTTTATGTCTCCTTCTATGCTGTGAATTTCATATTTTAATTTGGAGTTTTCAATAAGGTTGTTGGTGCCCTTTGCTAGTTCCTCCACCCCTTCGGACAAGGTTTCTAGCAGTTTGTCCCAATAGCTTCTATCCTTCATTTTTATCACCCTTTGTTACTTATAATAGATCACAAGAAAGTCTCCCTAAACCACCTTAAATGCTAAAACTTGCCAGGTGCTTAAGTGGGAGCAATCATGTAATATTACTATATAAGTATTCATTTAACAGGATTTATGTACCTTACTTAGAAGCTTACCTACAGATTTAAAGTTAAAATTCCATAAGTATTTAAGTATTAGAGCCTTTATAAAATAATAAAAGTCCATACAAGTTTTGTATATACATAATTGTTATTATTTTTAAGTAGCTCTAAATACAAAACTCTACTTCCTACAAAATAGGAAAGCTATATTACTCTAAGCGGCGAGCTTTTCTTTTTTTATATGTTAACCAACCCATTTTTAGTGAAGAATATAATCCTACTGCTGCTGAACCATAAAAACCACCCATGAAAAGACCAGCACTTAGATCCCCTCTATGACTAAAAAATATTGATATTATAAACCCAATTACTGTTGCAATAGTTGGAAAATATTTGTGTGGTATGGGAAATAACTTAAAACACTGTGTTAGTATAACAGTTAAGGGAACTGCAATAACTGCATCCCAAAAGTTAGTTTGTATATCTGGAAAGTTCATTTTCATTACCCTTTCATAATTAACTTTATTACTAAAGGTTCTTTAGGAGATACTAGTAATTTCTACTAGTATGCCACTAAGATAAAGAGATATTACTTTATATTTATGAATACTTTATAATATATTGCAGCAAAGCTACAAACTAGATTTTAACTGTAGTTATTAAACATTATAAATAGTTTCCTTGCAATATTTAATAATAGTAAATATTTACCTTTTAATAGAAAACTAGCTGTAGTATCATAGTATATAGGGAATAGATTTTAATTGATTATTATAAATAGATATCTTAGTTTTTTATAGCTGTGAAATAAGTTTAAGTGTAAGCTTAAGGCGTTAAGAGATGTACATACAATTTTAGGATGGTGACAATAGCATGGATAAAAAGAGGTTAAGTATAGGTTTTTTTGATTCTGGTGTTGGAGGTATAAGTGTTTTAAGAGAAGCTATGAAACTTATGCCTAATGAAAACTATATATATTTTGGAGATTCAAAAAATGCTCCTTATGGAGTTAAGACTGTGGAGGAGGTACAAGAGTTATCCTTTAAAGCAGTGGACTTTTTACTTTCAAAGGGTGTTAAGGCTGTTGTTGTGGCTTGCAATACTGCTACTTCTGCAGCTATCGAGGAGCTTAGGAGCTTTTATAAGAATATACCTATTATTGGAATAGAACCAGCCTTAAAGCCAGCAGTGGAACTAAATAGGGAAGGTGCCGTGGTAATTATGGCGACACCTATGACTTTAGCGGAGAAAAAGTTTAATGCTCTTCAGGAGAAGTATAAATCTCAAGCTCAAATTGCACCTCTTCCTTGTGGTGGATTAGTTGAATTAATTGAAACTGGAAACATAGAAGGTGGAGTAGTAGAGGAGTATCTCAGAGAAAAGTTTAAGGAAGTAAATAGCGACAAAATTGGTGCAGTGGTACTTGGTTGCACTCATTATCCTTTTGTACGAGATTCTATAATAAATGTTCTTGGTCAGGATATACCTGTTATAGATGGAAGTGATGGTACCTCAAGGCATCTAAAAAATATTTTAGAAGACAATGCCATGTTAAACCCAGCAGAAAAACAGGGGAAAGTTGAAATATATAACTCTTTAGAAAATGCGGCAATAATAGACTTAAGCTATAAATTGCTAAATAAGTAGATCAATATAAATTATTTGGTATTGATTAAAAAGTTAAAGAATTTTGCTTTAACCTAATCCATAAGAAAGAGCCCCTACCTCTAAGCGTAGCATAGGTGTGTTAAGTGGAGAACGATAGAGAAAGAATACTTATATATTCATTCTAAGTTATGCTTATTCATAACTTAAGGTTTAGTGAATTTAGAGGGGCTCATGAATTAATTAAGGTGGATACTTTCATTAATCAGAAGCAACCTAAAATATTTTCAAATAATTTCTATAAATCTTTAACAAAAACTGCCTTACTGGAATACTCTATACTATAGACAAACTCTACAGCTAAAAAGTTTTTAATTAATTATAGCTTTATGGAAGTGAACTTATCGTTAGGATAAAGTCACTTTTTTAGCTATTAATTAGCAGTATTAAAGTGACTCCAAGTCTTTAAGCTTTATAAATGCAGTGAGTTAGTATAAAGAATTGTTTTTAAACAAGGACTCTTGTTTAAAAGGATTTTATTAATGGAAAATTCGCTTTGCAGTTATTAAGCCTAAGCAGTTACTGTAACTTTAAAAGAAACCTTTTAGCAAAAATAAAAAAATAGGGTGATAAGGGTGAGGATTTTCAAATTTTCTAAAGAGAACAACCATGATAACGGTGAAGGATTATTTGAAGTGAGAATTGCTAAGGATAAGGAGTTTAAAAGTGTGATTCTAACAAACCCCACAGATAGTAATTGTATTTACATTATCGATAAGATTACACTTTTAGGTAAATTCAATTTAAATTCAGCAAGGTATAACGAAGTAAGGTTTTATAGTTATGAAGATTTAAAAACTACGGACAGTGATTATAGCTATGATTCCTTAAAAATTAAGTTTAAGTTACATGAAATGGAGAGTGCGGACAAGCTCTTACTTTACAAAACAAACATGGGAAGTGAATCAATGAATAATTTAATAGAAGAAGATTATTTTTTGGTTTTACCAGGAGGAGTTCTTTCTATTGAGTTTGCAAATGGAGAGAAGGATGTTTTTTTCAAACTCATGGTAAAGAAAGAAGTATTGTAAAACTATTCTAAAAGGAACAGACCGTAGGATTATCCTAAGGTCTGTTTTTCTATATAGGTCTTTGTGCAAATGTTCTAATGTATATAATTTAAAATATTATTTCTACATTATAATACAATTTTAAGCAACTTATATTAAAAAGAATGCAAAACAGGATTATATATATTTATGAAGTGTCCTTATTTCATTTTATATATGTTTAAGTAAATTACTTTAGTCAGCTTTAAAGGAGATATATTTTTGAGGGAGTTAACATTTGAGAGTATTTATCTATTGATACATAAGGAGTAGTGAAAGGTTTCTATAAAATTTAAATATATTTAAAGATTATATTTACATAATTATGGTATAATAATTAGTAAAATGTAGAAGAAATATCTAAGAGAGCATAAAGCAGGGTGTTGTTACATATTTAACAATAAACTGTTTAAATATATTTTGTCAGAGAAAGGCAGGGGTTATTATGAATCCAATAGTTACATTTGAAATGGAAAATGGAAAAGTAATGAAAGCAGAATTATACCCAGAAATTGCACCAAATACAGTTAAAAACTTCATAAGCTTAGTTAAAAAAGGTTTTTATAATGGCTTGATTTTTCATAGGGTTATTCCAGGCTTTATGATTCAAGGAGGATGCCCAGAGAAAAGTGGAATGGGTGGCCCAGGCTATTCAATAAAGGGAGAATTCTCATCTAATGGCTTTAAAAATGAACTTAAACATACAACAGGAGTTCTTTCAATGGCTAGATCTCAACATCCAGACTCAGCAGGAAGCCAATTTTTTGTTATGGTAGCTAATTCTCCACACTTAGATGGACAGTATGCTGCTTTTGGAAAGTTAATTGAAGGACAAAATGTGGCAGATGAAATTGTAAGTACAAAAACAGATTTTAGAGATAGACCTTATGAAGAGCAGGTTATGAAATCAGTAACAGTTGATACTTTTGGTGTAGATTACGAGGAACCAGAAAAACTATAATATACAATGTAAAACATAAGCCTTAGAAATTTTTCTATTAAAAGAAGTTAGAAAAGCTTTGTAGTAAGACTAAAACATAGACTTAACTTATAAGCGACGTTACTTTTCTTTTAATAATACTTTCGAGGACTAAGTTAGCCTATTTCTAAAAGAAACCTTAAAACCTAGGGGAATAGTTTTGTAAATAGGCTCATAGACTACAAAGTAAGATTTCTAAAGGAAAAGGAGTATTTTATGAATTTGCTTGATAAAAAGGTTATTTTAACCTTTGCTTTAGATTCACAGGAGATTAATCTATTAAATAATCACTTTGAAAAGCAAGGTGCAAAACCTTGTGTTATTATTGAAACTTCTATGGCTGAGAGAACCTTAGAAGAAATTCTAGAAGATAATGAACCAGTAGAAGGAAAAGGACAAGAAGCATTACCATTAGAAAAAATTATAATATTTAATGGTTTTGATGGGGCAAATCTTCAAAGAGCAGTTACTGAAGTAAGAACTATCTTGGAAAGTCGCCCAATTTTGGCTACTGTAACCCCTATATCAATGACTATGAAATTTAAAGATTTATTAGAACATTTAATTGAGGAAAGAGAATTTCATAGGCAAAACTCGAAAAAGAAAAATTAAAAAGAAAGTCCTCTAAGGTTTTAGGGGACTTTTACTTTTTATATAGGAAGTTAGGCATCTTCAAAAAATAAATAAGTTAATCTGCTTGTCTATTTTGTGATATACTGCGTCAACAGAACCCTTAGATAGCCCCACTATCTGCGGAACCTGTTTTCTTGTCTGCACAAGCTTGCTTGTGAACGCAAAATATACTTCACATCTTGGACTTGTTATTTATTTTCAGATGCCTTAGATTTTCTCATTAGAAATAGTGTGACCAAAGCCTTGGGATTAGAAGACTTTATTTCTTCTTTAGAAGGACTTATGAGGATATATTCTTATTTAGGAAGGAATATTATAAAGAGTAATTTACTGAAGTTTGTGAATTTATGATATAATATTCAAGGAAGCATAGTAAAAAATTAATCTTTAGATAAGCTTACTTTGGCTGTATTTAGGCTTTAGAAGGAGAAGGTATTATGAGTGGAATAGGTGAAAAAATAAAAAATGCTAGAAATTCAAAAGGCATGACACAAAAGCAATTGGCTAAAAAGCTAGGGGTTGCAGAAAGCTTCATTAATGAAGTGGAAAATGGAAGAAAAGTTGTCAATGAAAGTCTTATGGATAGAATAGGCAAGGTTTTAGGTGGAGATTTAGAGGATATGAGCTCCATGATGAATGCTGCTATTATGGAAGAAGAAAAGACAAAGATAGCACCTAAGAAGGTTAATAAACCAGTGGAATCAATAAATGAGATATGGAATGATGCTTTAGGTTCAGTTCTAAAGTCTGTAGGAATATTTGGCTACGACCTAAGTAAGCTAGTAGGGAAAAAGGATTTACCTATCATTTCAAATAAAGTGGAAGGCTTTGCTCAAGATAAGGTGTTGTATCTTCAAATAGAAAATGATGACTTAATTGGTTTTAGAATAGCTAAGGGAGATTTAGCTTTTGCTAATCTTACTTCAGAAATAGAGAACAATGCTATATTTTTATTAGATTATAATGGAGAAAGAGTTTTAAGACAAATTAAAAAGTTGGATGCTAATAAACTTTTGTTAATCAGCAATAGAGGTTCTTTAAGAACAGAAACAGCAAGTCCGAAGGAGATTAAGGTTATCGCAAAACTAAACAGGTTGGAAATAAAACTATAATAAAAAATAGAGAAAATCCACAAAAATCATGCACAAAATTAAGCTCCCTATGATAAACATATCATAGGGAGTTTTTTACTAGGGGGATTTTATGGAAGATTTAAATTTGAACATAGAAGAATTAATAGAAGAAGAGGATAAAAGAGAAAGCTCAAACAGCCCCATATGTAATGAAGCATATTATAGTGAGGATTACCTTAATTATTTAGTAGAGTTTGAGGGCGATATATCAGCTCAAATCGAAAAATTAGATTATGCTTGTGCCTTTAGGTTTTCCCCTTTTTACTATGTAGCTTCAGTAAGAGTTGGTATGCTTCCGAGGCTTTTTGAGGATGTACCAGGGATAATTAATGCAGATACAAGTTTGCCCTACACCTTAAGTGAAATTCAGCCTGTAGTAGCGGCTAATATTACGAAATTTCATGGGAATACCTTTTTAAGCTTAAGAGGTGGAGGAACAATAGCAGCAATAATAGATACAGGGATAGATTATTTAAATCCTCAATTTAGAGATGCAAATGGAAACACAAGAATATTGGCTATTTGGGATCAGAGTATCCCAGGAACTGCTCCTAGTCCAGGGGTGGGGTTTGGAACCGTATATACAAGGGAGCAAATTAATGAAGCAATTAAGGCTTATGATAGTGGGGGAGATCCCTATGCCATAGTTCCTCATAAAGATACCATAGGACATGGAACCAATGTGGCAGGGTTAGTGGGATCTAGAGGGTTAAATGGGGTGGTTGGAGGAGCCCCAGACTGTAATTTTGTTATTGTGAAGTTAAAGGAAGCAAAAATGGTAGCTTTAAGACTTGCAGGCATAGATGAAAGAAAAGGGATAATATATGAAGGACTAGATTATCTTGAAGGAGTAAGATATGTATCTAATTTTCAATCTGAAATTGATAGACCTATGGCAGTGCTATTAAGTCTAGAAACTAATCTATCAGGTCATGATGGAACCTCCTCCCTAGAAAGATTTATAACTTATTTTGCTACTAGAAAGGGTTTAGTGTTTGTAGCTGGTTCAGGAAACCAGGGAGACAGTGATACTCATGCCAGTGGTGTTTTTACCAAGAGTCAGCAAGTAAGAACTGTAGAAATATTTGTGGATGAAAATGAGCAAAATTTAGTTTTAGCTATATGGGCACAAAAGCCTGACAGAATTTCAGTGGGGTTAGTATCCCCAAGTGGAGAGATTATAGCCCCTGTCTCACCTAAGGTAAAAACTGAGGAAAAGTTTAACTTGGTTTTTGAGGGAAGCACTGTGCTAATCACCAATAACCTCCCAGAGGATACCACTGGAGACCATTACATTACAATTAATATTCAAAGACCCAAGGGCGGAATATGGCAGCTAAGGATAAGAGGAGAATATATAGTTATAGGAAATTTTAATGTATGGCTGCCACAAAGACAGCTTCTGCAACCTCTTACTCGGTTTTTGGATGCATCTCCATATATAACGCTAACAACACCAGGCACTACTAGAGCAGTAATTACTACAGCTTTTTATAACCAAAATAGTAACACCATAATGGCTGGTTCTGGAAGAGGTCCCACAAGAATAGGAGAAATGAAGCCTGATATTGCCACAGGTGGATTTATGGCAGCTACTACAGGACTTAGTAATACTACAGTGGAAGCTACAGGGTCAAGTGTTGGAGCAGCGGTACTTACTGGTGGGGTTTTGTTGCTTTTAGAGTGGGGAATAGTTAGGGGAAATGACCCAACCATGTATGGTCCCACAGTAAAATCTTATTTAACAAGAGGAGCAAGGAGAAGAATAGGGGATGTATACCCCAATACTGAGTGGGGATATGGCTTTTTAGATTTACAAGGAACACTACAAAGTATGAGAAATACGGAATACAGGGAAATATCAGAGTCTTACAGGGGTGAAGAACACTCAGATAATTTAAGGAATAATATAAATATGGAGGAGAAGTTTAGGAAAAAGGATAAATCTCACATAGATAAATTATCAATAAATACAGTAGTAAGGACACCAATTGATTTATATTATAGGATTAATCTATAGAAGATTATAGCATAGTAAAATTACTGAAATAGCTTGGACTTTCTATTTACTATATAATTTAGCTTCCATATTTTTTGAGTGTAAACAGCCATATAGCAATAATCAGAGGGTGAAAGATGGATAAGAAAAGCAATTACAATAATTTAGACTTTAGGCAAATCAGTGGCAATTTTACCTATGGGGATCCAGCGGAAGTTTTAATGTTAACTGTAGAATATATAGGAAATGTAGAAGAAGAATTTAGAGGTATAAATTTTGCTAGAGTAGTAGTAGTAACTCCATTTAATGCAATAATTTTTGTGGAGGCAAGAAGGCTTCAGGAACTTCTTAGAATAAGTAAAACCATTCAATATGTAGACCCAATAAATCCATACACCTTAACTCAAGTATCACCTATAGAAGCAGCTAATATTCTTGAGTTTAGTCAAGGCGGTACTTTGGATTTAAGGGGTACTGGAGTAATAGTTGGGATGATTGATACAGGAATAGACTATTTAAATAGAGAGTTCATGACTGAGGATGATAAGACAAGGATTGATAGAATTTGGGATCAGACTATTGAAGGAGGAAGGGCACCCTTTAATCTTGGATATGGCAGTGAATACACTAGAGAAGATATTAATAGAGCTATTGAAGCTCAAAGGGCAGGTGGAGATCCCTATGCCATAGTTCCCTCTAGAGATGAAAATGGTCATGGAACTGCAGATGCAGGCATTATAGGGGCTAGGGGATATGGAGATATGAGAGGCGCTGCTCCAGATTGTGAATTTATTATGGTTAAGCTAAGAGAAACAAATAGCACTTATCTCCAAAACATAGGTGTTTACGATGAACCTGGAATATATAGAAGTTCAGATATAATAGCTGCAATTTATTATTTAACTGAGGTGCAAAGAGCTACGCGAAAGCCTATGGTGATTTTTATACCCCTTGGAAGCAATTTTGGAGGACATGATGGAAGTTCTTCTGTAGAAAGACTTATTGATTTACTATCAACAAGGAGGGGACTTGTATTTGTCACAGGCACAGGAAACCAAGGAAATACTGAAACTCATACAGCAGGCATTATAGCCAGAACTGGAGATGTAGCTACAGTAGAAATGGATGTAGACCCAAGTCAAAGGGGGCTTGCCCTTAACCTTTGGTGCAACTACCCTGAGAGAATATCAGTAGGAATCACCTCTCCTACTGGGGAGGTCATGGATAGAATACCAGCAAGATTAAATGGAAAAGGAAAAAAAACTTTTTTATATGAGAAAACTGTAGTTTCTGTAGTTTACTCTTTCCCAGGAATTATTACAGGAGATGAACTTATCCTAATAGTATTTAACGATTTAAAGCCAGGAATCTGGAAGCTTACCTTGTATGGAGATTTTATAGTTAATGGGAAATACGATATTTGGATGCCTCAAAGACCCATTGCAAAACCAGCAACTAGATTTCTTGCCCCAAGTAATGTTATGACTCTTACCCTTCCCTCTACCAGTAGAAGCGTTATTGCCACTGGCTATTACGATCAAAGCAATAATGTATTAGGGCCTTCTTCAGGTATAGGGTTTACCAGGGATGAAAGAGTTAAACCAGATTTAGTTAGTGGTGGGGTAGAGGTTTTAACTACTGCAGTAGGAGGAGGATCCACAGTAGTTACTGGGTCAAGTGCTGCAACGGCGGTTTTAGCAGGGGCTATAGCCTTAATATTGCAATGGGGAATAGTAGAGGGTAATGATCCTAAGCTATATAGTGAAGAAATAAGAAACTATCTTATAAGAGGTACTAGAAAAAGACCAGGAGATGTATATCCAAATCCAGAGTGGGGCTTTGGAATACTAGACCTTGCTGGAGCCTTTGATGCTATAGCAGGGCAAGAACAGGAAAGTAACGCACTAGTAAGAGGAAGTTATTATGAGAATAGGGGATTAATCACTGAAATATATATTGAAAGTCTTCCAGCCTGTATATATATAAGAATGCCAAGAGAGATATGTAAAAGGTTAGGATTTGGCAGAGATAAGGAGGTGAGAGGTTATGCTTCAAGATAGAGAAGCCATCCAACCAGTTCAACCACTTCAGCAGGAGGCCACTTTAACATCACCACCAATAGTAGAGGGACAACAAGCAGAAATACCGTCAGCAACGGAAGTTCAGCAACCAACTCAAACTACAGAAACACCACCAATAGCAAATGAGAGTCAAGGGGAAGAACAACCTAAATTAACACAAGCACCAACTTCTATATTAGCAACTATGGATATGCAGCCAACTAGTAATGATGTACCTATACTGGGAGGAACAAAGGATGCAGAGGGAAATATTACAGGCTGTGGAGATTTATATTTAAGTGAGGCTTATGAGAGCTATATAGTTGAGGTTGAACAAGGGTTTTATGAAAGTTTACAAAACATAAATTATGCCTGTGCTTTTCCCATAGGTCCTTTTTCAGCTGTTTTATCGGTTCAAAAGGGAAGACTTCAACAACTTATAGCAGAAGCTCGGGGACTTATTTACTTTCAAAGGAGCTATCCCTTTACCTTATCCATTCTTTCCCCAAGTTCTGTTGCTAATATAAATCAGTTTCATGAAAATGAGTTTTTCAAATTAACGGGTAAGGGTACAATCATTGCAATTTTAGATACTGGAATAGACTACTTAAATGAAGAATTCATGACAATAGATAAGCAATCTAGAATTTTAGAAATATGGGACCAGACTATAGAAACAGGAGAGCCACCTAGGGGATTTAATTTTGGTAGTATTTACACTGAAACACAAATAAATCAGGCAATTCAGGCAAGGCGAGAAGATAAAGACCCCTATGCCATTGTTCCTGAAAGAGACACTATAGGTCACGGTACTTCAATGGCAGGGATTGCCGCAGCTACAGGAATAAAGATTCCTAGGGGAGCTGCTCCAGAGTGTGAATTGATAGCAGTAAAGCTTAAGTATGCTAAGGCTAGCACCCTTTTAAGAAGTGGAATTATAGACCCTATGGTACCAGTTTATGATGCTGCAGATATTGCCCTTGGTATTAGATACCTAATTGAAGCACAAGTGAGATACAAAAAACCTATGGTAATTTTTCTACCCTTAAGCTGTAATTTTGGTGGTGCTGATGGAAGTTCTGGCCTAGAAAGATTTATTGATTATTACGCTACAAGAAGAGGAATTGTGTTTGTCACAGGTAGTGGAAATCAGGGAGATACAAGCACTCACTCTAGTGGGGTTTTAAGAAAAACTGGAGAAATAAGAAATATAGAGGTAAACATTGATGAAGCTGAGAAAATAGTTCACTTAGAGTTATATGGGAACTCACCTGATAGGATTGCCATTGGAATAGTTTCACCAAGTGGAGAGACCATTGAAAAGGTGCCAGTAAAACTAAAGGGGGAGGAGATATATAATCTAGTTTTTGAAGGAAGTACAATAAGAGTTGAGTATGCTATGCCTGAGGAAAAAACAGGAAATGAAGTTATTCATATTTTTATTGAGAATTCTAGAGGTGGTATTTGGCAAATTAGAGTTTATGGAGAGTATATTGTGGATGGTAGATATGACTGCTGGCTACCACAAAGAGAATTGCTAAAGGGGGATACAAGGTTTATTAACCCAGATGCATATACAACAGTTACAGCGCCAGGCACAGCATATAATATTGTGACAACAGCTTTTTATAATCAAGGAAATAATTCCATAGAAGCAGATTCAGGAAGAGGGTTCACAAGAGATAATAGAGTTAAGCCAGAGATTGCTACTGGGGGGATAGATGTAGTAACAACTTTTTTAAATAATGAAACAATTACAATAAGTGGTTCTAGTGCAGCAGCAGCAGTGCTATCAGGAGCTTGCGCCTTACTTTTAGAATGGGGTGTGGTTAATGGAAATGAGCCAACTATGTATGGACCAACGGTATCTTCATATCTAATAGCAGGAGCTAATAGAAGAATTGGTGACATTTATCCTAACAGGGAATGGGGCTATGGCACTTTAAATCTCCTAGGGACTTTTGAAAATTTAAGAGTTAGTGGAGAAAGTAGATTTGGTAATGAAAATAGAAGTGCTGACACCTTTCAGGATTTTATTAAAAAAGATTCACATAGTATAAGGGGAGATTGGAGCTATGATAAGGAAGTTAGTGAAACACTCTATAAAAGGATTCCACAGGAGATTTATAACAGGCTAAGAATTTCAAATATAGGGCTAAAAATTCATGGGAGGGATGGGGATGGAAGATAATAACTCTAGAACACATAGAGAATTTACAGATATACAGCAGCTTCAAAACCCTAACGTATTTCAAACCTCCTCTGGATGTGGACAGAAGTATTTAAGTGAGGATTATGTATCCATAATTACTCAATACAGTGGAGATATTATTACAGCTTTTCAAAAGGTTGATTACGCCTGTGCCTACATTTTTTCTAATGCTTATGCCATTGTAAGCGTAAGAAAAGGTATGGAAGAACAACTTTTTAAAGACGTGGGAGTATTAATTGGAATAGAGTTTAGCACAGGTTTTTTTCCAACAGCACTATCCCCAATTAATACAGCAAATATTTCATTGTTTCATGAAAATCCTTTCCTAAATTTAAGAGGAAGTGGAGTTCTTGTTGGAATACTAGATAGCGGAATAGACTACTTAAATATAGATTTCATGACGGAAGATGATAAAACAAGGATTGTATCCATATGGGATCAAACTGTAAAAAGTGGTCCGCCACCAGCCAACTATGATTTTGGAACTGAGTATACTAGGGAGCAAATAAATTCTGCTATTCAGGTAAATCTATCAGGGGGAGATCCCTACTCTATTGTATCCCAGCGAGATGAAACAGGCCATGGAACAGCCGTTGCTTCAATTGCTGGAGGAAGAGGCAGAGGGGAAGTAATAGGAGGCGCACCTGATTGTGAATTTGTTATAGTAAAACTTAAGCCTGCAAAGAAAGCTTCCTTAGAGACCTTTGGAATATTTGATGTAGAAGGGGTAGGACCTATTTATGAGAGTACGGATATAATATTTGGCATGAGTTATTTAATGCAGGTACAAAGAAGTTTAAACAGACCTTTAGTTATAGTTATACCCCTTGGCTCTAATTATGGAGGGCATGATGGAAGCAGCTCAGTAGAGAGATTTATTGATTATGTTTCAATGAATAGAGGAGTAGTTGTAGTTACAGGGACGGGAAACCAAGGAACAGCTGAAAATCATGGTAGCGGTACTCTACAAAAAACAGGAGATGTGCAGATTGTTGAAATAAATGTAGACCCAGCTCAAGTGGCGCTGACCATGTTCTTGTGGACTAAAAGGCCTGATAAGGTATCTGTTGGAATTATAGCTCCTAGTGGAGAAGCTGTTCAGAGAGTTCCGATAAGGCGAGGGGAAAGCCAACAGTTCAAATTCTTGTTTGAACAGAGTACTATAAATGTAGATTACTTTTACCCAGAAAATATAACAGGAGATACCTTTGTTAGGGTATTTATTAATAATATAAAACCAGGAGTTTGGCAACTGAGGGTCATTGGGGAGTTTATTGTCAGTGGAAGATATGATTTATGGTTGTCCAGTAAGGAACTTTTAAGGCCACAAACTAGATTATTAAATCCAGACCCCCTTATAACAATTCAAATCCCTGCTACAAGTAGAAGTGTATTGGCTACAGCCACCTATAACCAAGATTTAAATATTTTATATCCTAGTTCTGGAAAGGGCTTTACTCGCGATGGAAGAATTAAGCCGGATATTACTTCGGGAGGGGTAGATGTGTTAACCGCAGCAGTAGGAGGAGGAACTACTACCTATACAGGATCTAGTATGGCTACAGCTGTTCTAGCCAGTGCAGTAGCATTAATACTTCAATGGGGAATTGTAGATGGAAATGACCCAAATATGTATGTTTTGAAGGTTAGAACTTATCTAATTAGAGGAACTAGAAAAAGACCAGGAGATATATATCCAAACGAAGATTGGGGTTATGGAATTTTAGATTTAGAAGGAACTTTCAATGCAATAAGAAATCTTCAATCAAATGTTCCTGCCATTAGAGATAATAGTGAAGGTGCAGTGGAGGTATTTGGCAAAGATATTTACAATAACATACCACCACAGGTTATGGAAAGGTTGCTATAGATAATAATGTAAGTTATATAAAGTTATATAACTTACATTACTAAACATCCAAGAAAAACTGCCTTCTACAGATATTTGCCTCCTATTGATTAGCTAATTGTTAATATAAGTTATATAGAAGTAAAAAAAACATGGGAAATACCCTGTAATTTATCGTAATAATATTTAACGGTAGTTTACAGGGTATTTTATGTGAGATTTTATGGAAAATCCTATTGTACTGATAACAAAAACTATGAAGTGGCATAAGATGTATATATAGAATATTGTGGGAGGGGTAGCATTGGAAAAAAGTGATGGATTACTTAACCTACTTTTAAATCTACCACAGGGAATAAAGTCTAAATTATCACCAATATTTGGAGAAGACACCCTCACATCACAACAAATAGAGTTAGCTATTTTATATGGAGACAACAGAGAAGCAGTAAATGCTCAGGTTCAGGCCTTAGGAGGGACCTTTGAGGACTTAGGCTTTGGCTATGGCATTGTAACGGTGAATGTTAATGTGGTGAGAGATGTTGCAAACATAAGAGAGATACTTTATATAGAACTTCCTAAAAATCTGTTTTTATCCTTTGAACCAAGTAACAGAGCAGCCTGTGTCACTGAGGCAGCGCAGATATATGGGCTAAATGGAAATGGAATTTTAATTGGATTTATTGATTCAGGGATAGACTATACACACCCAGCTTTTAGAGAAGCCAATGGAGATACAAGAATAGATTACATCTATGATCTAGACGACGGTGGAAAAATATATAATAGAGAACAAATTAATGTTGCACTAAGATCCCCAGACCCTTTTGCTATAGTTCCTCAAGTAGATAGGGTGGGGCATGGAACTCATGTAGCGGGGATTGCTTGTGCAGGAGGAAACATAGAGAGAAGATATATAGGAGTAGCGCCTCAAAGCTCTATAGCTATGGTTAAAATGACAAGAGAGGGAAGACAAAATAATGCTAAAAGTACTCAGCTTATGAGGGGCATAAGGTTTCTTGTTACAAGGGCAGATGAACTTAACAAGCCTCTTGTGATTAACATAAGCTTCAGTACAAATGATGGAGCTCATGATGGAAATAGCCTTTTAGAACAATATATTGAGACCATAGCAAATTTAGAAAGAGTAACTATTGCTATTGCTGCAGGCAATGAGGGTGATAAAGCTCATCATAGTGGTGGAGAACTAAAGGAAGAGCTTAGAATAAATGTTAATATTGCAAGTGAAGAGAGAGGAATAATATTTCAGCTTTATAAGTCCTTTTTAAAAGATGTAAGTTTAGACATTGTAGCACCTAATGGAAGCAGAACTGGGGTGTTAAGACTTACAAGGCCCTTTATAGAAGGTAGTATAAGAACGGATGCTTATTATATTTATAATAGTGGACCTACCCCTTTTAATATTAATGGAGAAATAGTTATAAGTCTTGTAGCTCAAGCAGAGTTTTTAAGTGCAGGGGTGTGGACCTTAATTTTAACTACTCCAGGAGGTAGAATTAAAGGAAGATATGACATGTGGATGCCTATTGCAGAGGGGTTAAATCCTAATACAAGATTCTTAAATCCAAGTGTTTATAATACCGTAGGAATTCCAGGGACAGTACCATCTATCATCACTGTGGGAAGCTATAACTATGTTACTGGTACCATTTCAAGTTTTTCGGGAAGAGGAAATGAATTGTTGGTTCCTGTAAAGCCAGATATCATTGCACCAGGGGAGAATATCGAGGCACCAATACCAGGAGGCGGGTACGATTCCTTATCAGGAACCTCTATGGCAACACCTAGTGTAGCAGGGGGGGCGGCTTTACTTACCCAATGGGGCTTAGTAATGGGAAGAGATCCTTATCTTTATGGTCAAAGACTTAAGTATTTTCTATTAAAGGGTGCAAGAAGAACTAGAACAGATGTAGATTATCCGAGTCCAACCTGGGGCTATGGCACAGTATGTGTAAGAAATGCCATTGAGGTTTGGAATGAAGAGGTGGCATCAAGAAGTATAGGAACTTATGGTGGAGATAATCAGTTAAGAGAGGATGTTTATATATCAGCTCCACAAGTTAATGGAGGAATTAGTTCAACGGTAGAAGAATTCTCTAATAGCGAGGTGGATAGTAAAAAAAAAGAGGAAAAAGACAAAGGGGTTAAAGAAAAGCAGACTTTAAAGAATCCTAGTAGTTTATATTTAAGTATACCTCCTGAAATTAACCAAAGAGTACTCAAAGATAGTTGAAAAAAAGAAGAGTAAGTATAGGAAGAGGGGCTGAGGATAGCTTTCACAGAAACTTTTTCATGAAGGTATAGAATTTTGAGGGACTGAAGGAGGGAGCGCTATGAGGGAAGAGGATAGAATTTATAGTAAAAATATAGATAATAAAAATTATGAAACTTTACAAAGCTTAAACTTGAGCCATATAAACACCAAAGAAAATAGGAAAATATCAAAACTCATAAGAGAAATATCAGCACCAGAACAACAAGAAAATCAGCCATCTAATGAGCAGCAGAATACCACAAAAATTAAGAAAACAGATAAGGAATATTACTTAAGTGAGGATTATCAAAGTTATTTTATAGAGTATGTAGGGAATATAAAAGAATCCATTGATAAACTTGATTATGTAGATATATATTTCCCAGGAAAATTTTTTGCAGTAGTTTACGTTAAGAAAGGAATGGTAAATAAGCTATTAGAGGATGTACCTGAAATAATAAATATTCAAAGTAGCTTTCCATATACTCTATCTCAGCTTGAAACTGTTAATGAGGCTCCAGATCTTAAAGCTATAGATAAAGGAACTGTAACTTTAGATGGGCAAGGAGTAGTAGTTGGGGTAATAAGCACAGGAATTGATTATTTAAACCCTAGGTTTATGACAGCTCAAGGTGAAACAAGAATTGAAGCTATATGGGATCAAAGTAATCAACAGGGCTCACCTCCAATTGGGTTAGTTCAAGGAACTGAATATAGTAAAGCACAAATAAATGAAGCTATAAAAGCTCAGGCCGTTGGTAAGAACCCTTATGATATAGTGCCTCATATTGATCAACTTGGTGATGGAACTGCTTTAGCTGGAATAATTGGTGGGAGAAGACTAAAGCAGGATGAAGAGTTTAAAAGTATGGTTTCAAGCTGTACCTTTGCCATTGTGAAATTAAACAAGGCTAAAAGAGCAACTAGGGAATTTGTTGGATTAGATGATACAAATATTGATGTTTATGAAAGTATTGATATAACTTCAGCTATAAGGTACTTAGGTCAGTTACAGGAAAAACTTAGAAAGCCAATGGTGGTTTATATTCCAGTGGGAAGCAATTTAGGAGGACATGAGGGAACCACTGTAACAGAAAGATATATAGATTTATTTTCACAAAGAAGAGCTTTTTTAGTAGTAACTAATAGCGGCAATCAAGGAAATAGCAATACCCATGTTAGTGGCACCTTAACTCAAAGTAATAACACATCAACAATTAGGCTTCAGGTAGATGATAAAGAAAGGAACTTATTTCTAAATTTTTACACTCTAAGATTAGATAGATTTAGTTTTAGTATAAAAGCCCCTTCAGGAGAAACTAGTGAGGTTATAGAAATCCCTAAGAAAAATCAGTTCCTTTCCTTCAACATTGGGGACACTCAAGTAAGGATTCAGTTCTTTGCTGTGCCCCAAGGCTTAGGGGAAGAACGAGGAGAAATACTATTTAGAAATATTACTGGAGGAATTTGGGAGTTCATTGTAACTGGGGAGTCTGTTACTGTGGGAAGATATGATAGCTGGCTTCAGCAAAGAGAACTTTTGGAGCCTGGAACTAGATTTTTAGATTCAGATGCTGATATTACTATAATGTCTCCAGGCACCGCAAGAGATATTATAACTACTGCTGGATATGATCAAAGCACTAACACTATACTTCCCCAATCCGGAAGAGGCTTTACAAGGGATGGAAGAGTTAAACCTTCTATAACCTGCGCAGCTACAAAAATCTTAACTACTGGGTTAAAGGATCAGCTTCAGGTAGTAAGTGGTATGGCAGTAGCAGGGGCAATTGTAGCAGGTACAGGAGCTATTTTAATGCAGTGGGGCATAGTAGAGAAGAATGATGAGGATATGTATCCTCAAAAACCAAGAAACTATATGATTGCCTCTACAATAAAGCAACCGGATTTAATGTATCCTAATACACAGTGGGGCTATGGGGTACTAAGCATAGAGTTGCTCCTTGAAAATCTAAACAAGTCCTTAGAAAGGAACTATAGTATAGAAGGATTAAAAAATAAATCAATTTCTGTAAGAAATAAAGACAAAATGTATTGTGATGAGTATAACTTCTCTGGGTTGTATATTTGTATTCCTAGAGAAATATATAAAAACTTAAAAAGATAACTATTACCTTAATGAGGGGATGGAGTGATTCATGAGAGAAGATATGGTTTTATATGAAGAGTTTTATAAAGGAACTATAAATAGAGGTAAAGGAAAAAAATCAACACTTCCCGAAGTCGATTATGATGATAGGAGGGAAGACGCTTCCCCTGAAATAAAGAAGAACTTAGAGAAAAAAACTCCAGGAGAATACTATGAAAGTGAAGATTATGAAGTTTATCTCATTGAATATGTTGGAGATATTAAGAGTAGCATAGATAAGATTTCTTATGCAGAGGTATATTCCACTGGGGAGTTTTTTGCATTTCTATTTGTACAAAATGGAATGCTTAATGAGGTTTTGGAAAGTGTTCCAGAAATTATTAATATATATGTTTTAATAAAGTTTCTACATTCTAATGCATAGCCTGTCTATGGTTTGAGTAGGAACTTTATTTATTGTATTAATAAAGCTCTT
>NZ_JAGGLL010000024.1 GCF_017874425.1 Clostridium punense | reverse complement strand
CATATTCATCTTAAACTACTTGTTTATAAATAATAAAATTCTATGAAAATAGAAGTAAATAAAAGATAAATTAAAATTATTGAGGTAGGGGGAATGGATTGGATGGAGCAAGTTAATAAAGGGTTAGGGCATTGGAATGACCAACTCAAAAATTTGAAGAGTCACGAAAAGTTTTTATGGGATTACTGTGATAAATCTTTATATAAAAAATGTATATATAAAGAAGTATTTGATAAAGAGATTGGAAATACGGTGAGCGATATATGCAAAAACAACAACCTTTTGATATATACATTTTTAGTATCAACACTAAAAGTTACTCTATCTAAATATATGGGGAAAAATAATATTGCAATTGGGATACCTTGTTATAGTAATCAAAATATGAGAGGAAATGTGCATATAAATAAGTTATTACCATTAGTGTCATATATAGACCCTGAGATGACATATTTAGAGTATATGGGTTCTATTAAAGCCAAAGTGTTAGAGAATTATAAAAATCAGTCGTATTTAAGTTCAAAGATTTTAGTACAAAACGGATTAGTGAATGATGTAATGGAATTATCACCAATAAGTATATGCATGAAGGGCTTACATGAGGACATAGATATTAATTATATATGCGAATCAAGTAAAAATGAGTTATCATTTTTACTTGACCCTATGAAAGATAAATCAATAGGAATCAAAATTGTATATAATTCTAATAAAATTACAGAAGATACTGTTAAAGCTTTATACCAAAGTTATGAAACAGCTTTAATAGATATATTAAATAATTATAATAAGAAGATTAAAGATATAAAAATATTATCTCAAAAAGATATGGAAAAGATATTACATGAATTTAATGATACGAAAGCTGATTATCCAAAGGATAAAACAATTCATGAATTATTTCAGGATCAAGTAGAGAAGACTCCAGATAATATTGCAGTAATATTTGAAGATAAAAAGTTAACGTATAGAGAGTTGAATGAAAGATCAAATAGTCTTGCTAGAGTGTTAAGAGACAAAGGTGTTAAGGCTGATTCTATAGTTGGAATAGTGGTAGAAAGATCTCTAGAGATGATAGTGGGAATAATGGGAATACTAAAAGCCGGAGGAGCTTATTTGCCTATAGACCCGAACTATCCTAAGGGAAGAATAGAATATATGTTAAAGGATAGCGGATGTAGGGTTCTATTAAGTAAAAATGATTTAGTAGAAACTATAGAGTTTAATGGAGAGATTATAGATTTATATGATGAAAATTTATTTAATAGAGGGTCTAGTAATTTAGAGAAGATAAATAATTCAACTAAATTAGCATATATTATCTACACATCAGGAACAACTGGAAAACCTAAGGGAGCTATGATTGAACATAGATCATTGGTTAATAGGTTAAATTGGATGCAAAAGAAATATCCAATAACTGAAAAAGACACTATCTTACAAAAAACAACGTATACTTTTGACGTTTCTGTGTGGGAGATTTTATGGTGGTCATTAGTAGGAGCAAAAGTATGTATGCTTACTCCTAACGGAGAAAAAGACCCGATGAAAATAATAGAAACAATAGATAAGTACGAAGTAACAACAATGCATTTTGTACCTTCTATGTTAGATGTTTTCTTATATTGTGTAGAAGAAAATAGAAACAACATAAATTTATCAAGTTTAAGACAAGTATTTTCAAGTGGAGAAGCATTAAACTTTAAGCAAGTATCAAAGTTCTATAAAGAGTTTGAGACTGGAAAAAAACTTATAAATTTATACGGTCCAACGGAAGCAACTATAGATGTAGCTTATTTTGATTGTGCTAGCGATGGTAAAAGAATAATACCAATAGGAAAGCCAATTGATAACACTGAATTATATATTTTAAAGAATAATGAACTTGTTCCAATAGGGGTAGCAGGAGAGTTATACATAGCAGGACATGGATTAGCAAGAGGATATGTGAATAGACCTGAATTAACAGATGAAAAGTTTGTGGATAATCCATTTGAGCATGGAACAAAGATGTATAAAACAGGAGATTTAGCTAGATGGTTACCAGATGGAAATATAGAGTTCCTAGGAAGAATAGATAATCAAGTTAAGATAAGAGGATTCAGAATCGAACTTGGAGAGATAGAAAATAGATTATTACAGCATGAAAATATTAAAGAGGCAGCAGTTTTAGTTAAGGAAAACAAAGATAGTGAGAAATATATATGTGCATATGTTGTAAGTGACAAAAAGCTTCAAGAGTTAGATTTGAAAGGTTACTTAAAAGAAACATTGCCAGAATATATGGTTCCAGCTTACTTTGTACAGGTAGAAAAAATGCCGCTTAAAACCAATGGAAAGCTTGAGAGAAGAGCACTTCCAGAACCAAACTTAGATGTAACTTTAACTGAATATGAAGCTCCAAGAAATAAGGTTGAAGAGACTTTATCAAAAATATGGAGCGAAATATTAGGAGTTGAAAAGGTTGGAATAAATGATAATTTCTTTGATCTTGGAGGACACTCTTTAAAAGCTACAATGCTTATGGCTAAAATTCACAAGGAATTAAATAAAGAAGTTCCTTTAAAAGAGTTATTTAAAATGCCAACAATAAAAGAATTAAGCCAATATATAAAAAATGCAGAAGAGAGCCCTTATTCAAAAATAGAGAAAGTAGAAGAAAAGGAATATTATGAAGCATCTTCGGCTCAAAAAAGAATGTATATGCTTCAACAATTTGATAAAAATAGTACAGCTTATAATATGCCTGTAGCGTTCGAACTAAAGGGTGAGGTTGATAAGTGGAGAGTGGAAGAAGCCTTCAAAAAACTAGTTAAAAGACATGAAGCATTAAGAACTTATTTTCAATCTAATAGTAGTGAAATAGTACAAAAGGTACAAAAGAACTATACCTTTGAATTAATGAGCAAAAAAGAAGAGGGAGATATAGAAAGTATAATAGATAACTTTGTAAGACCATTCAATTTAGAAAAGGCTCCTTTATTCAGAGTAGAGCTCATTGAGAACGAGAACAAAACCTATTTATTAATAGATATGCATCACATAATATCAGATGGAACATCTATGGGGATATTAATAAAAGATTTTGAAAATCTATATAATCAACAGGATTTAGATTTATTAAAGCTTCAATACAAGGACTTTGCAGCATGGC
Source organism: Clostridium punense (assembly GCF_017874425.1). GTDB lineage: Bacteria > Bacillota > Clostridia > Clostridiales > Clostridiaceae > Clostridium_J > Clostridium_J punense. The sequence goes on along the minus strand of NZ_JAGGLL010000024.1, from coordinate 72,281 downwards.
AAAATGGTTTATTAAAATCACAAGATATGAAAAAACAGGAACAATACTGGATTAATATGTTTAGTGATGAAATACCAGTACTAAATATGCCTACAGATTATAAAAGGCCAGATGTTCAAAGTTTTGAAGGGGATAGTGTAAAATTTGTAATCGATAAGGACACGACAATAGAGTTGAAAAATCTTGCAAAAGAAACGGGAGCTACAATCTATATGGTATTATTATCAGCAGTAAATATACTGTTATCAAAATATAGTGGACAAGAGGATGTAATTGTAGGAAGTCCAATTGCAGGGAGAAAACAGGAAAATCTCCAAAATATAATAGGTATGTTTGTAAATACTTTATCTATGAGAAATTATCCTTTAGGGAATAAAACATATGAGGAATTTTTAACTGAGGTGAAGACAAACTGTTTAAAAGCTTATGAAAATCAGGAATATCAATTTGAAGAATTAGTAGAAAAGTTAAATCTTAAAAGATACTCAAATAGAAATCCGGTGTTTGATGTAATGTTTATATTGCAGAATATGAAACAGTATGGTGTGAAATTAAATAATTGTTCTATAGAACAGTATGCATACAAGAATAAAACATCTAAATTTGATTTGTTATTTATAGCGACTGAATATGAGGAAAAAATAAACTTTGAAATACAGTATTGTTCAGGACTTTTTAAACAGGATACCGTTGAAAAAATGATTAAGAGATTTAAAAAAGTTCTGAGTAATATAACTAATAATAGACATGTGCAGATATCAGAAATAGATGTTCTACTAGATGAGGAGAGAAAGAAGTTATTAATTGAATTTAATAACACAGATGTATTATATGACAATACTATAACTATAAAAGAACTTTTTGAAGAACGGGTTGAGAAAACTCCAAATGATGTAGCACTAGTATTTAAAAATAAGACAATGACGTATAATGACGTGAATGAATATTCAAATAACTTAGCTAGTTATTTGTTCCATCATGGTAATGTTGGAAATAATTCTAAAGTAGGAATACTCATGGAGAGATCAGAACTTATGATTATAGCTATTTTAGCAACGCTAAAGGTAGGGGGTACATATGTTCCAATTGATCCTCAATACCCTATAGATAGGATAAAGATAATTGCTGAAGATTGTGAAATAAGAAATATGATATCAAGTAAAGAACAGATTCCTATTTTAAATAAACTTCAGTGGGAGTGTTCTAAATTTCAAAACTATATATGTTTAAATTGTAATAATGTTTATGATGTGGAAGAATTTAATGATAGTAATTTTATGAGTGAGGACCTTTGGAATCATGTTGTTAGCAGTAGTTCTAGCAAAATAGGTGAAGGCGGCTGGAAGAGTAGTTATAATGGACAAGAATTTTCATGTGAAGAAATGAAAGAATATAGTGAAAATACATTATATAAGCTTAAACCATACATTAATAAAGATAGTAAAGTGTTAGAAATTGGATGTGCTTCCGGATTAACAATGTTTGAAATAGCTCCTCATGTAAATGAGTATTTTGGTACAGATATGTCAGGTGCAGTAATCGAAAGAAATAGTGAGCGAGTAGAGAAAGGTTGTATTAAAAATATAAAATTAAAATGCTTGAAAGCACATGAGATTAATGAAATTGATGATGGGGACTTTGATGTAATAATAATCAATAGCGTTATACAGTATTTTCCAGGGCATAATTATTTAAGAAGTATTATTGAAAAATCCCTAAATCTTTTAAAGGATAAGGGAATAATCTATATTGGTGATATTATGGATTCTGAACTGAAAGAAGATTTAATTGAATCTTTAAATGAATTTAAGAGAAATAATTCAAGTCATGGAAATAAAACCAAGATACAATTTGATTCGGAGTTATTTGTACCAAGAGCTTACTTTGAAGATATAGCCATTGATTTTCAAGAAATTAATAAAATAGAGTTTTCTAAAAAAATTCATACAATAGAAAATGAGTTAACAAAGTTCAGATATGATTGCGTAATAGAGGTGAGTAAATCACATAGTAGAAAATGTATCGATAAAAAATATAAGTATCAACATGGACTAATGGATTTGATGAAATATAAAAATATTCCTTATATTAGCAATATTAAGTCAAGTGATTTAGCTTATATACTTTATACATCTGGCTCAACAGGGAAGCCAAAAGGAGTAGAAGTACAACATAAGGCAGTTGTTAATTTCATAAATGGAATTGTATCATCAATAAATTTCACGAATAAAAACGCTATTCTATGTGCTACAAATATTTCATTTGACATATTTGTTTTGGAAACTTTGTTACCACTAATTTTAGGGTTGAAAATAGTTATTGCAGATGAAGAAGAACAAATAAATCCACAGCTATTGAAAAAATTAATACATGATTGGAATATTGATGTTTTGCAAGTAACACCTTCAAGAATGCAGATGATTATTAATGAAGATAAAGCGGTTGAAGAACTTAAAAAGCTTAAAATTATCCTAGTTGGTGGGGAACCGCTTAAAGAAACCTTACTGAAGTCTTTGAGTCAAACAACTAATGCAAGTATATATAATATGTATGGACCAACAGAAACTACTGTGTGGTCAACTTTTAGTAAACAAAGTTTCACTGAACAAATCACAATAGGCAAACCGATTAATAATACCCAAATATATATATTGGATAAGTATATGAAACTTGTGCCAATAGGTACAAGTGGTGAAATGTATATTTCGGGTGATGGATTAGCAAAAGGATACGTTAATAATACAGAATTAACAGCAGAAAAATTTATAAAGAATCCATTTAAGCTGCAAGGAAAGATGTATAAAACGGGAGATTTTGCTAGATGGTTACCTGATGGAAATATAGAGTTTTTAGGTAGGATAGATAATCAAGTTAAGATAAGAGGATTTAGAATAGAACTTGGTGAGATAGAAAATAGACTATTACAGCATGAATACATTAAAGGAGTGGTAGTTCTAGTGAAAGAAAATAAAAAAAATGATAAAAAGATATGTGCTTACGTAGTAGGAGAAAAAAATCTTAATGATTTAAATTTAAAAAGCTACGTAAAAGAAAAGCTGCCAGATTATATGATTCCAGATATTTTTGTAGATATTGATGAAATACCATTAACCACTAATGGAAAGGTTGATAAAAAATCTCTCCCAGAGCCAGTGTGGGAAAATAACTTAACTGAGTATCAAGCTCCTACAAATGAAATAGAAGAAAGATTAGTTAAAGTATGGAGTCAAGTTTTAGGAAAAGAAAAAATAGGAATAAACTGTAGCTTTTTTGAAATAGGTGGAAATTCATTAAATACACTTAATTTGGCTGAATATATTCATAAAGAGTTTGATGTAAAAATAAAAATAATAGATATATTTTCTTACCCTTTATTAAAGGAGCAAGCAGAATTAATTGAAAGTAAAATTAATTTTAGCAATTCTGTACTAGAGATAGATGAATATATAAAAAATGAAATATCAAAAGATTGTAGTATTCAATTTATAAAGAATAAGGGAGATATAGAGATAACTACATCAGATAAAGAAATTGAAGAGAAAATTAAAAAGCATATATATGAAAATTATAGCGATAAGTTAAAAAATAGCATTGCATGTTCGAAGGTTGAAAAGTCATTGCGTAAAATTCAAGTAAATGAAATCAATAAAATAATTTTAGAAGCAAAGCAAAATTGCGAAGAAATTAGCAATGTAATTTCAAATAGAGCTAACTTGAAATATATAGATTTTTTTGGGACACTAAAAAATCAATTTAGTTTGAAGAGAAAATCTTTATTACAAATGAATGTAGTTTTAAATTCAGTAGATTTCATAGAGTTAAAAAATAGACTAAAGAATTTTATTAATAAACATGAACTATTGAGGACTCACATAACATGTGAGGATGAAAAGTACTTTTTCCTAACCTGTGATAAAGTTGAAGATATTCCAATATATGTAGTAGAGCTATTAAATTGCACTCATGAGGATGCATTAGAATCAAAATTAAAAATATTAAATGAGTTAAGAGTAGATTTTGTTAAAAAATCGTTTTTAAATGAAATTCTTTGGAATTGGGTAATATTTAAAGAAGATGATAATTTCGAAGTTTTTATTATAATTGATCACAAGATTTCAGATGGGTTTGCAGAAGGAATAATAAAAAGAGATTTATTGAAAGAATCAAAAAAATTAATAAATAGTGAAATAGATTCTTATTTTGAGTATGTTGATGTTACTCGAAAGTCTATGACGCAGGAAAAAATAGACTTATATTACAATAGTGAAGATTATAATAAATTAAAAAATAGTGTTAATAACTTTTTAAATAATTCAGATAAAGAGAATCACAACAATGAATCTGCATATCGACGAGCTTTTAAATATAAAATTCTAGAAGATATTAGTTATAATAATGAAGAAAAAGAAAGGATAGCATTTAACTTAATTGTAAATATGTGTGGAGTATTATTTAATACTAATGAGATTCCTATAAGAGTAACAAGACATGGAAGACATTTTGATAATAAAAATTACATAGGTGCGACACGTTGCAATATGAAAAGGATTGCCTAAACAGATAAAACTGTTTAAGAACTGATAACTTGAAAAGTCAAATGATAGGGTAACGCCTTGAAGGGCTTCTCTAATACTCCGAATAGCGAAGCATTAAGTTAAGAAAAGCTTTGTTATAAGCTCGGTGAAGTCGGCTGAGGTTATCTCCTAACAGGTTAAGCTGAGGAAATGCGAACTAGAGGTAGTCGAGGATAATATAGGTCGGGAGTCCAAAAAATATCTATGGTAAGAATGGTTCAAGAGGACTGACGAAATTCCGAATGTACGGGTCTAAAAATTTATGAAATAGAAATGTTTCACCTACCAAAGTTGTAGGGCATGTGAGGGTGAGTAAAAATCTTTGTTATGAAAATCCTTATACTGTTAAAGGCAGTATAAAGCATGCAGGCTCATAGGAATTACCTAAGGATATATGCAGGGATAAAGTTATTGGAACGTGGTAAGCTGATAACATGGAGGACTTACTTCCGTTGAAATGGTAGCAAGGAAAAACGTAATGTTATAACTTGTTTTTATATCAGTGAAAGTAGTGGCACAGTACTGTTGAAGCTTGTGAAAGCAAGTGGAGGGATAGCCACAAGTCAATTAAAGCAAGAAATATTTTGAATGTGCAATACATCCAGGTTCGATTAAGACTAAAAAGGCTAGGGACATTTAAAACAAGGCTAACTGGGTGGGATGTTATCTTGGGAATGATTTGCCTCGTTTCGTAACATTTTATGATGTAACTGAAGTAGAGTAAAGTTTTATTGATGGAACGCCGTATGAGGTGAAAGTCTCACGTACGGTGTGGAGGAGGGGAAAAGAAGGAGATAATATCAAGTTCTTACCTATTCCTATATGTTCTAGGGGATTTTCATACTAAACTACCTATAGCATTTACTGTAAAAGCAAATGAAGAAATCACTGATTATTATGACGAATTGATAGCATTTGAAGAACATTATTACAATAAGCAAGGCTTAAACTTCCAATATATGATTTGTGATGAAGTTAATTTTGAAACTTATGATATACCAGAGTTAATAGAAAATATACCTGTAAGCTTCAACTTTTCAGGTGAAGTAAACGAACTAGAGGGTAATGAAAATATTTATTTGAAAGAAATGATGCAAAAATCAGGTGCAAAAAATAAGAATTCATATAAAATTAGGGTGTGGACAAGTAAACAAACAATATATATAGTGCCTTATTTTGAAATAGAAGATATCGATATAGATAGACTGGCTTATCTAGGTATAAAAGACTATAAAATAAAGTAAGCGCTGGAACACCTACCGTATTGCAAAAAACAAGCTTCAGACTTATAAAATGGATCCTATAAAATAGACAGTAGAAAAAAACGTAGTAAATACTAGTTTTACTGATTCTATTTTATGGGTAAGCGGTTAATAACTCGTCACATTGACAGGTTTTTAAGCCGCTTACGATAAAAATACGCCTATAGAAATCCGTAATAATGCAATTATAATGTGTTTTACAGAACTTGGACTACGCTGTCTAGAAGTTGCAAATCTTTCACTTGATGACTTCAACTGGCATGAAGCTAGTGTTACCATCAGAAACACTAAAAACCATACTGATCGCAAACTTCCTATATCATCTGCAGTGGGTAAAGCAATTGCAAACTATCTAAAATACTCTAGACCACAAACATCCAATCGAATACTCTTTGTAAGGTTTTCACACAATAGTCGAAACAGCAAAAGCTCACGGGTTATCCGTAGAGAAATATTTAGTTTATTTAATGGACGTGCTATCTAATTTAGAAGATAAGAGTGATGATATGCTAATAAAATACATGCCGTGGTCTCCGAAACTACCTGAAGATATAAAGCTTAAGAACAAAAATCTTCATGGTAAAAAGGACTAATATAAAATCCAGTAGAAGCAACTGTCGTGCTAGCTACTGGATTTATTTGTAAGCGGTTAATAACTCAGCACATTGACAATTTTTTTAGCCGCTTATTTTAAAATACTTTACTCTTATTTTTAGACATGACAAAAGCATCTAAAAAACTTAGGCTTAAAATTTATAATCCCTATTGTTTAGATGCATAGTTTATTGACCTTTAGGATAGAATTAATATACACAAAGAACATAATACTGAGTATACATTCAAGTATCTATTAACTTGTGATAGCATTTAATCCTTTTTAGATATATAGCATTCCTTAGGCAAGGTACCCCCCCCAAGGAAGTAACTGTTCAATCAACTCAGGATTATTTTTAAAATCTATATTAGGCATTGTTTCAAAAATATAGGTTAGATATTTCATAGGATTAATTTCATTTTCTTTAGCAGTCTCAACAATGCTATATATTATAGAGCTAGACTTCGCACCACGAACCGTATCACAGAAAAGGAAGTTCTTACGGCCTATAACAAAGGGTTTTACACTTCGTTCCGCAAGTAATCCTAATGTGAGGATTATTATCGTTATCCTCATCTTTAGAAAATCCTCAGGATTGTTTCAAAATAGCTTAAATGAAGCTTTTTATGTTTAATCCTGAGGATTTTGTTATACACTTCACCAGAAAAGATAATACTGGAATTACCAAACAAATTAAGGAGGTAATTTCATGTATCAAGATTATGACAACGCAGTCAGTGAGGTAAAAAAATACCTTGCAGAAAATTATTTTTCAAATTCAGTAATTTACAGCCATTTACATTGTTATCGTTCATTCAGACAGTATCTGGAAGAAAATCGTATTCCTTATTCACATGAGGAAGCGGTAAAATGGCTAAATAGTAACAAACTAAGATGGAAGCATTCTAAATATAAAATGTTTAGACTCTCACATTTTCAGCTTAACGATGTAACTGAAAATGGGTGTATATCTAACAATAGCTATGTGTATGAAGATTCCTATAACTATAAAAGACTTCCAGAGTGGTGCAAATTATTACTGGATAGTTACCTGAATCATATTTCAAATTCATTTAGTAAAGGCTATGTAAGTCAGCACAGAATAGCATGCTCTAAATTTCTAATCTACATCAACAGTATCGGTGGGAAAAATACAGGCGATATTAATCATATAAACATTATCCGATATTTTAACCAAAGTAAACATCGTACCATTCAGGTAAAGAACATATACAACCGAAGCATGCGTCATTTTTTTCAATATCTGGCCAATAAGAATATGGTTCCTGCATCACTTATATATGAATTGGATCGATTTGTAATTCCAAGAATAATTATTATAGATGAACTTTCTGAGAATGATAGAAAAGCTTGGATTAATTGTTTAGTTCAAACTCCAGGTGAAATTTCTGCAACTGAATATTATTTCATTGCTAAGGAATTAGGAGATACTTATCTTAATTATCATAATTATTCAAAAATGATGAAGAGATTATTCCGTAAAGCGTGGAGGGAATTATATGTTTTTCTAGAGGCAAATAGATTAAGCTATTCCTACAAAGCAGCAGAATATTGGTGTTTCTGCCTAAAAAACTATACTATTCAGTGGAAATCATACAGGCGCGCCATAAAACTTTTGGAACAGTATAGAGAATATGGTGATATCAAACCCGATATTGTATATTCTTATAAAGAAGATTCCATTAACATTTTACCTGATTGGAGCCGTAGGCTGCTTCTTGATTTCCTGTCAAAGAAGAAGAAAGAAGAAAATTCAGCCTCAACAATTAGCATGTATCACTCTTCATGTTTAAGATTTTTGAAATTCCTCGAAGATAAAGAAATTAAATGCTGTGACATGATAAATCCAATGATCATAAAGGAATTCCATGCTTCAGATCCTCATTCAACGGCGGAAGCAAGGAACGCCTATAGTGTGAGAATACGTGGTTTTTTGGATTACCTTGCTGACTTAGGATATGTACCAGTAACGCTTCAAATGGCTCTAACTACTGAATGTGCACAAAAAACAGAGATCGTTGATATACTTACAGATGAAGAAATTACTTCAGTTTACAGCTTTAAGGCTAACGCCAAAAATCCTATGGATTTAAGAAATGCAGCAATAGTTCTCATAGGGCTTCGTATGGGATTGCGCGCCTCTGATATTACAGGTATGAAACTGACTGATATTTCATGGGAAGAGCAGACAATATCTGTACAGCAGCAGAAAACAGATAAGTTTTTAAAGCTTCCAATGCCGGTAGAAGTTGGGAATAGTTTATACAAATATATCATGAATGGAAGACCCTGCGTAGCTTCAGATTATGTATTTATTAGTCATAGAGTCCCTTACAGCAGGTTAAATACGAGTTGTTGCCATCGTGCATTATACAAAGCGTTAGGTAAAGAAAAAAATGGCTTCCATATCACTAGAAAAACATTTGCATCCTTATTGCTTAAGAGCAGGGCTAATCCTGATACGATAGCAGACTCGCTTGGGCATAGCAACAATTCAACTGTCCTTAAATATCTGGCAACTGATGGCGATACTATGAGGCAGTGTGCTCTTTCATTAAAAGGTATTGAGATAAATGGAGGGATGCTGCTATGAGCATAAAATATATTTACAGTAGCAGTATTGCACAATATATCGAAGGATTGATATGTCAAAAAAGAGCTGATGGTTTTGTATATGAGTATGAAGCTTATATATTAAAAACCTTTGATGATTTTTGCATAGATAATGACTTCTGTGATTCAATCATAACAAGAGATTTAGTCATGAAATGGGCTGTACAAAGACCAACAGAAGGAGTAAATTATCGTAATCAAAGAGTTTCTTTCATTAGACAATTGTCTTTATATATGAATTCACTGGGAATCACTTCATATATACCGCAACAGACGGCATCAAAAGTTACCACTATTCCTCATATATTAAGTGCAGACGAATTAAAGAGCTTATATCATGTAATAGATACATATCTTCCTGAAAAAGAAGTATGGCATCGCTTTTCCATGGAGTACCAGATTATTTTTCGACTATATTATTGCTGTGGCTTACGACTGGTAGAAGCCTGTAATCTTAAAGTAAAGGATGTAGATCTCGATGATGGTATTCTAAAAATCATTCAATCAAAGGGAAATAAAGATCGGCTTGTATATATGGCAGATGACGTTACTGAACTATGCAAGGAATACAATAAAAGGATATCATCAGAAATAACTATTCGAGAATGGTTTTTTCCAGGTAGAATACTAGAGCAACCTATCAGAAAAACGAGCATGGACAAGAAATTCAAACAATTATGGAATATGACTCCATTTGCAAATACATGTGACAAAACTCCTACAATACATGCATTGCGCCATACTTTTGTTGTTAACAGGATGAATGAATGGATGCTTCAGGGAATCAGTCTAAATACCATGATGCCATACCTAAGCAGATACCTTGGACATTCCAGTGTAGAAGATACTTTCTATTATTACCATCAGGTTGACAAAGCATTTCAGATTATACGTCAGAAAGATTCGTTGTCAGATAAAGTGATTCCGGAGGTGGTTCCTTATGAAGAATAAGGTAATTCAAACTGGACCTTTGTTTTTTTCCATGACTTTGGAGTTTCTTGAAACATATCTGCCACGCCAATTAGGAAGAAGTCCTAAAACTATCAAATCATACAGAGATTCTCTAACGATTTTTAGACGATACTTGTATGAAAAGTATCAGATATCTGTTGCTGTTTTTAAATTTGAAGACTGTAATCAGAAATGTATCCAAGAATTTATAATATATCTAAAGAATAATGGAAACAGCCCTGGAACCTGCAATCAGAGACTTACTGCATTAAAGTCTTATTTATGGTTTGCTGCTGACAGAAATATTACTGTTCAGTCAGTTGCTTTAAGCATTTCTAAAATACCACAATGCAAAGTTCCTAAAAAGGAAAAAGAAACATTAACTGAAGAAGCTCTGACTGCTATCCTGCAACAACCCCCTAATACAAAAATTGGATTACGCGACCGTGTTATCATGATACTTCTTTACGATTCTGCCATAAGATTGGAAGAATTATTATGCCTCACATTAAAAGACCTCTCCTTACAGGCAGCTAATCCTTATATAAGAATCTCCGGAAAAGGGAATAAAGAACGTATTGTTGCTATTACTCAAAAAACAGCAGAACATCTGAAACAATATTTGACAATATATCATAAAGATGATTTAAATATGAACCAGTATGTATTCATTACTAAAATCAAAGAGGTCATAGATAAGATGTCCTCAGGAAATGTAGAGCGTTTTATTAAACATTATGCAGATAGTGCAAGAGTGAAATACTCAAAAATACCGCCAAAAGTATATCCCCACATGTTTAGGCGGACAAGGGCAACTGATCTTTATCAAAATGGTGTTGAACTTGAGCTTGTATCAAGAATTCTTGGGCATTCATCTACAGAAACAACTAAAGTTTATGCAAAGCCTTCAATAGAAATGCTTAGAAAAGCAATTGAGTCCGTACAGATACCAGCTCAAGCAAATGAACAACCTTTGTGGACATCATGTGATGAAAAAGAAATAGCTAAATTGTATGGCTTGAGATAAAAATTAATCCTCAGGATTATATAGAAGCACCTTGATTTAAGCTACTTTCATGCAACCCTGAGGATTTTCTAAAGATGAGGATAACGCAAGTAATCCTAATGTGAGGATTATTATCGGAGATTGCCGTGAAACCCGTAGCGATTACACGAAAAAACTCACTGTTTTCAGATTCGACAGATGGAGCAGAAGCGTCAGCTACTGTATTTAGCATTATAAATACGGCAGCAGCCAATAATTTAGATGCTTATAAATATCTTGAATATCTCTTCCAAAGGTTGCCCAATAGTAATTTTGCATCAAATTCTTCTGTGCTTGATGAATATTTGCCATGGTCAGATAAAGTACAGATTGAATGCAGAATAAATACTACAGAAACAGAAATAAACAAAGAGGAGGAACACTGCAGTGAGTCAGCCTAATATTGACTACATGATGAATATGACGAAGGAGTTTCTTAGCGGGGAAATTGATGGAATAGCTTATACTCTTGATTTTCCTTATGAACTGGAACAACGATACAAAAAAATGCATCGAGAAGATGATGATTATTGTGAATTGATATATGAATGTCTTTATGAAGAAGGTATCGCTATATATAATGAGCTATCAGACCCTGAATTTAAGAACCTTATTCGAAAACAGTATAATTACATAAAGAAAATTGCAAAAGAAGGATTCTATTAAAAAAATGAGCTTCACATCTTTGATGTGGAGCTTGTTTTTTTAGGGTACGGTATGTGTTCCATCGCTTACCACATATCTCTCCTTTATGGAGTATTAGATATTTCAGTTTCAGAGTTTGAGTTTTTTTTACCATATTTCTTTCTAGCCTTATTTTTAGAATCAAAATATAATTGTGTTATTGATTGAAAAAAAGCATCTTTATCTTCTTCAGATAATTCTCCACCTGCTAATACAGCAGCAGTTCTTTCTATTAACATTTCAGCTTCATTTTTACCTTTATAGCCGAATTTATTTTTTGTAGAAGAGATAAAAAGAGTTTCTTTAGATGTAGTATCATCGGTATCAGATATTAAGTAATCAACTGTTACATTAAATATATCGGCTAATTCCTTAATTACTTTTTGTCCTTTTGGAAATCTAGTATTGTTTTCATAATTACATATAGATTTTTGAGAAACACCAAGTTTAGCGGCTAAATCATCTTGAGATAAACCAGCTTTTTTACGAAGGTGTTTTATTTTATTACCAAAATTCATTTTCCTTTCCTCCATATGGGTAAGTTGCTATTGTTATAAGAACGAATGTTCTGAAAACTTATTGACAGCATTTCAGTTCTAATTTATACTTTGAATTAGAACGAAAGTTCATAATATAATTTTATATTAGAACAATTTTACTGTCAATATATATTAAGAAAGCGGATATCCGTTGTAGACATATTTTAACAAAAACACAGTCAGTCTGTTAAAGTCACCCTTGATTGTCCAATTATAAACATAAATTAAATATATATCCAAGAAGTTTCTTTTTGCAAAAGCGATATTCTAAGAATAATTAAGATATTAAGAGAAAATTAAAGAATATAGAGGAAGGAGCATCAGAGTTATGGCTTTAGAAACAATTAAACATTGTAAAACTGACATAGTAAATAATGAAATACTAATGGAAAGGAAAGTCAGCCCCAATATATATCACAATACAAAATTATTGTTACAACTTTATAGTAAGGTACTGTGGCGAATTAATAATTCTATTCAAGAAATTGGTGATGAATATTATGAAACATCAGGTAGAAGATTAGATGAATTATTATATAGTTTGGTAGAGGTAGATCCTTATATTTCACAAGCTAGGTTAGAAAGTAGACTTCAATCTATAGAAGATAGTAAAAGTATAATAGAAATAATTGATAAAACGTTATTGATGCTAAAGTCTTACCCTGATAATGGAGAACGGTATTATACATTGATATATAAAATTTATATTACACCTTGTAGGCATTCAGAGAATGAAGTAATAGAATATTTATGTTGCTCAAGAGCTACATATTACAGGGAAAAGAAAAAGGCTATTAATTTATTGGGGACAATACTATGGGGATATTTGTTTCCTAATATGGTACAAGCTTTAAAAACTATAGATATGACACAAGATTGAGACTAAATAGATACAGCTTTGGTACTGACACTATACTTTGATACTGTTAAGATATATACAATAGGATATTGCGGAGTTAAAAAAGTCCTTAAATGCAGAGTTATATTGCATTTAAGGGCTTTTTTATACCCAAAATTCCTAAATAAAATATAAAACTGACCCAGAAGGAGTCGCACGATTTTCGTGCGGCTCCTTTTTGCGTTCAGGCAGAAAGGAGCAATTAAAAATGTCAAAAGAAGAAAAACAACAAAATTATGAGGAATTTATGGAAGTTCTCCAAGAGGAGGACAAAAGAGAAGAAAACAATGAGAGGAGGTATTACAGACATAATCTTTCTCTTGAATACTTGCAAAAGTATGATGTACCAATTGAATTTGAATATGCAAAAGATGCGTTAGGAATTGAAAAAGAAGTTAATGAGCTATTGGATTTTACTGATTTTATTAGTGATTCAAACCTATATAAAGCTTTAAAGAAATTAAATGAATCAGATTTTAAGGTTATAGAGCTTAGATATAGATATGGGTTTTCCTTAAATGAAATAGCAGTAAAGCTTCAACTTAAAAATGATGCTGTTAGACAAAAGCATATAAGGGCTTTGGCAAAGTTAAAATCAATGCTTGAAAAAAATTTATAAAAACTTTTTTAAATTTGTCACATTTAATCTTCTCCCAAGGCTATACAGTGAGGGCGTTTTTTTATAAATGCTTTTACAAGTTCTTTGATAGTTGAATATTCAATACTTTAGGTACGTTACTGTGCAGCAGTTAAAGCTGGAAGCAACAAGAGGAAAACGCCAAGACACTTATAAATAAAATTTCAAAATTTTATTTAATAAAGAAATTTGTTTATTAAGGATAGCGATAAATTTTGCTCGAAACAGATTTGATAAATCTGATTGCCATGATCTGCACAGGAAAATAATGATACTTCCACTTAGTCCTAGGTATCCCATGGAGAGTGGCTTCCACATTGTGGGAGAGGTTAAAGTCCTATGATACTTGCTAATCACAAGTAGCTTAAAGTATTCCCAGCATTGGGGAGGTGTGACAAATACAATGCTTATTAAATAAGGAGCTATAGGTGAGGTTAATGCCTTGCCTTTAGCCCATTTATTGATAACAGACCAAAGGATTAAAGGTCTGTTTTTAATCTTTTGGTTTGGTATTAAAAATTTTTGTAGCAGGGGAGATGGTTTTAATGGATAACAATATGAAATATAGTATTCAGTTAGCTATGTTAAATCAATTGCTTGGGCTTAAACTTATTACAGATAAAGAATATAACACTATTAAAATAGAGTTGATGAAAAAATATAATATTATGATTATTAATGCTTGATTCAATGTGTGTTCGGATATATAATTAAAGCTAACAAGTTATAGGAATACACTTTGTAAGGAGCGATTTTGATGGCAGATGTTAAAGTAATAAAAGCAAGTCAAGGTAGAATTGATAGACGTAATGCAAAAGTGATAGATAGATTAAGAGTTGCAGCTTACTGTAGAGTAAGTACTGATTCGGAAGAGCAATTAACTAGCTACAATTCTCAAGTAGAGCATTATAGAAATATGGTTGAAGCTAATCCACAGTGGAGTCTTGTTGATATTTATGCGGATGAAGGGATAAGTGGTACACAAACAGATAAAAGAGTAGAATTTCAAAGAATGATAAATGATGCAATAGACGGGAAAGTTGATTTAATCATAACTAAATCAATTTCAAGATTTGCTAGAAATACTTTGGATACTTTAAAATATGTAAGGTTATTGAAAGAACATAATGTGGCAATTCTATTTGAAAAAGAAAATATCAATACCTTAACAATGAATGGAGAAATGTTATTAACTATTCTAAGTTCACTAGCTCAACAAGAAAGTGAATCTATTTCAGCCAATGTAAAAATGGGATTAAAAATGAAAATGAAGCGTGGAGAAATGATAGGTTTTAATGGCTGCTTAGGATATGATTATGACACAGTGAATAAAGTAATAACAGTTAATGAAGAAGAAGCAAAGATAGTTAGATATATTTTTAAAAGATACATTGAAGGTGCAGGGTGTTTTGTTATTGCAAAAGAACTTACACAGTTAAAATATAAAACTAAAAAAGGGAACACTAATTGGAATGATGGTTCAGTTAGAAGAATTATAAATAATGAAAAATACAAAGGAGATTTATTATTAGGGAAGACCTTTACTGTTGACCCAATATCCAAAAGAAGACTTGATAATATGGGTGAAGAAGAGAAGTATTATATAAGTGCGACACGTTGCAATATGAAAAGTATTGCCTAAACAGATAAAACTGTTTAAGAACTGATAACTTGAAAAGTCAAATGAAAGGGTAACGCCTTGAAGGGCTTCTCTAATACTCCGAATAGCGAAGCTAGCAGTAAGAACGGCTTTGTTATAAGCTCGGTGAAGTCGGCTGAGGTTATCTCCTAACAGGTTAAGCTGAGGAACTGCGAACTAGAGGTAGTCGAGGATAATATAGGCCGGGAGTCCATAAAGTATCTATGGTAAGAATGGTTCATGAGAACTGACGAAATTCCGAATGTACGGGTCTAAAAATTGATAGAATAGAAATATTTTACCTACCAAAGTTGTAGGGCATGTGAGGGTGAGTAAAAATCTATGTTATGAAAATCCTTATACTGTTAAAGGCAGTAAAAAGCATGCAGGCTCATAGGAATTACCTAAGGATACATGCACGGATAAAGTTATTGGAACGTGGTAAGCTGATAACATGGAGGACTTACTTCTGTTGAAGTGGTAGCAAGGAAAAACGTAATGTTATAACTTGCTTTTATATCAGTGAAAGTAGTGGCACAGTACCGTTGAAACTCTAATAATAAGGAGTGGAGGGATAGCCACAAGTCAATGAAATTAGAAATATTTTGAATGTGCAATACATCCAGGTTCGATTAAGACTAAAAAGGCTAGGGACATTTAAAACAAGGCCAACTGGGTGGGATGTTATCTTGGGAATGATTTGCCTCGTTTCGTAACATTTTATGTTGTAACTGAAGTAGAGTAAAGTTTTATTGATGGAACGCCGTATGAGGTGAAAGTCTCACGTACGGTGTGGAGGAGGGGAAAAGAAGGAGATAATATCAAGTTCTTACCTATTCCTATACTCTAATCATGAACCTATAATATCAGAAGAAATGTTTAATGAAGCTCAAAAGATACTTGAAAAACGTAGTGTAAATAGTAACAATAAAGGAAGAGGAGAAAAGTATAGCAGAAAATTTGCTTTTAGTAGTAAAATAGAATGTGGATTTTGTGGAGGCACAGCTAGTAGACGTAGATGGCACAGTAATACAACTCATGAAAAAACTATTTGGCATTGTTGTGTATCTACTAAGAAAGGTAAAAAGTATTGTCCAGACAGTAAAGGAATAGATGAAAAGATTATTGAAAATGCCTTTCTTGAAGCCTTTAATATGTTTTGTCTACAAAATAAAGATATAGTTACAGAGTTCATGGAAACTGTAGAAAATACTCTTAATAACACTAATACAGCTAAAGAATTAAAAAGAGTTGAAAGAGAAATTACTTCTTATGAAAATAAGTTAAAAAAGCTAGTGGATATGAGAATTGATGAAATAATTGATAAAGCTACTTACGAAATTAAATTCACAGAGCTTTCTACAGCATTAGAAAAGCTTAAGGTTGAAAAAACTGACTTAGATGCTTCTAATGAAAATAATATTGATATTAAAAAAAGAATAAACAGTTTTAGAAAAGTATTTGATAGTAATAAACCAATTAAAGAATTTGATAGAGTAGTTTTTGAAAGTGCAGTTAATAAAATTATATTAGGTGGAACTGATGAAGAAGGCAACATAGATCCATATATGATAACTTTTATATTTAATTCTGGTATGAGTCATTCATTAAAAGGTAAAGATGTGTTAGAATTAGATGTAGATAAAAATGACAAAGGAGTGTGTTCCTATAGCGAACTCCACACACGTTGAGACAGTGGTTAGGCTAGAGAAGAAATAGGCTGATATCAAAGGGTTTCAATGTTTTTAAGTAAATATTGAAGTGTGTTTTATGTTCCCTCAAACTAATGGTTTGGGGGAATTTTGCTTTAGGGGGTCTAACTTTTACGCAGAAATAGAGGGATTTGCGTTAAGGTATGGGTTTTGGGAAATTATAAATGTTATATGGCGAAAATGATTTCTTACTATAAGACATGATTGAAGAATTTCCCGCCTTATTGATATCGACAGTAAGTTATCTAATGATACAATCACAGAATATCTTAGAGTTAAAAAATAAAATCATCTGTTGACAATAAAGAATAGTGATGCTAATATAAAGATGAACATTGTTCATGAGGTGATTCAAAAGATGTATACTAACACTACGAACTATAGAGAAAAAATTTTATCATCTGCAAAGGATATTGCTTTTAAAGAAGGGATAACAAAGGTTGACATTCGCTCCGTTGCGAAAAACTGTGGTATAGCTTCAGGCACTGTATATAATTACTTTGCTTCAAAGGGAGATCTACTTGCTGCAATAATTGAAGAGTTTTGGGAGGATGCCTTTAAAAATATTGATTGGAAAAGCTTTGCTCATAATGATTTTTATACCAACTTGGAGAGGGTTTATAACGTTCTAAATGAATACCTAAATAAATTCAAAGAGAATTGGTTAGAAGAGCTCTCTATTTTGAAAACCCATGAAAAAAAGCTTGGGAAAGAAAAGCAAAATGCATATTTCAAGGTAATAATCAATAGGATTGTAACTATGATGGATATGGATGACACCATAAGAAATTATCCATGGAGTGATGAAATTTCGAAAGAAATTATGGCGGAGTTTATTTTTGACAATATGCTTATAAGACTACGCAAGGGTGAAAGTGACATTAATTTCTTTATTGTGATTATTAAAAAAATATTATTATACTAAAAATCATGCTTACGGTATGATTTTTAATATGAACAAAGATGAACAATGTTCATGGGAGTTATGAGGAGGCTTAATATGCGAACAATTATGGAAGTTCTATTTAATTCAATTTATCTAATTAGTGTTGTGACAATCGGACTAGTAATGATAATGAAGAGTGAAGAAAATAAGCAGTTTAAATTGTTTGGATTAATAATGGCGACACAATTAGTTGGATAGGAGCTTTGATGATTCCAAAGACTCTTGCATATGTTTGGATTGTTATTATGGGATATCAGGAATTAAGGACTAAAAAGAAAAAAATAACACAAAATTTAGTTGAATAAACCAATAAGTAAGTTATTGGGTGCTCATTAGTATCTATGGATACAAGATATTTTAGATTTTATAGAAAAAAAGCTTTTAGATATAATTTAATGAACATGCTTTATAAAATCACTTTGTATTAATAACTAAGTTTATATTTTGAAATATATGGAGGTATTTAATATGTTAATTTCTGCAATAATTACAATAACATTGGCGCTTGTATTCTACACTGTAGGTGTATGGAGTGAAAAGTTTCAAGGTGCGCTTAAAAAATGGCATTTGGCTGTGTTTTATATAGGATTGGTATTTGATACAACAGGAACAGCAATTATGAGCAAAATCGCCACAGGGGGATTCAAACTGAATTTCCACGGCATTACTGGCTTGCTTGCAATTATATTAATGCTTTTCCATGCACTCTGGGCAACAGTAGTATTATATAAGAATGATGAAAAGGCTAAAGCAAACTTCCATAAATTAAGTATTGTAGTTTGGATTATATGGCTTATCCCTTTTATTTCAGGTGCAATATTCGGCATGTCTAGATAAGAAGTTTGAAAGTAAAGTTAATGTTGATTTTTAATGATGTTTCTATGAAGTCACATATTGAGACAGTCACTATGATAGAGAAGAAATTATATTAACAAAATAAAAGAGGTTTATAATAAAAAAGAATTGCTTTTAGAGCTCATAGGTTTTACCTATGGGCTTTTTAATATAGAAGTAAATAGGGATTTAAATAGGCATATTAGTAAATAGATATAAGTTGTGAAAGCATTTATAAAGTCTCAAATTTACTCATATGATGGGATATATTGTAAAGGTATTAAAAATATTCTAAATATGTGGTTATTATATTGCCAGTATTTTATAATTAGATGTATAGGGATGAAATAAAGTTTAATAAGTTTAAGAGAAGAAGAGGGGCTACTATGGGAATATTAAAATCTAGGCTTTTTAAAATTATAGCAATAATTGTTTCGATACCTGTGGTTTTATTCGGTGTATACCTACTAATTATGATTATCACAGACTATAAACCTGATAAAGCTATAAAATTGGAAATTGATAACAATCAAAAATCTGTTATAAAAAAGGATGAGTCAATTTCTATAATTACATTTAATATAGGTTATGGTGGAATGGATAAAGATCAAGACTTTTTTATGGACGGTGGATTAGGTTCTAGGTCTAAGAGTAAGGAAAAGACTTTAGAAAATATAACTAAAATTTCTGCATTCTTAAAATCAAAGAATACTGATTTTATTATGCTTCAAGAAGTTGATAGGAAATCAACTCGAAGTTTTAAGGTAAATGAAGTTGAATTTATGAAGGATGCTTTGAAAGATTACGCTTCAAGTTTTGCGCTCAATTATAAGGTGTTTTGGGTTCCAATACCAATTTCAAAGCCACATGGAAGTGTACAAGCTGGCTTACTAACAATGTCAAAATATGGAGTTGAATCTTCAACTAGATATAGTCTTCCAGGAACTGAAGCTTTCTTAAGGCAATTAGGTGACTTAGACAGGTGTGTTCAGGAGAATAGAATCCCAGTGGAGGATGGGAAAGAACTTGTTTTAGTAAATGCCCATCTTTCTGCCTATGATAAAGGTGGAGTCATAAGAAAGCAGCAACTCCAATTTTTAAAAGAATTTGTGCAAAAGGAGTTTGAAAAAGGAAATTATGTAGTTGTTGGAGGAGATTGGAATCATAGTATGCCTGGCACGGACCCATCCATATTTAAGACCAAACAGGCATTTCCAGATTGGTTGAAGACCATTCCTGAAGATTTTGCTCCAAAGAGATATAAGTGGGTTATTGATAAAACCGTACCATCAAATAGAACTGTAGACATCCCATTTAAAAAAGATGTTAATTTTCTTAGTGTTATAGATGGATTTCTTGTTTCTCCAAATGTAGATGTCATTAGCACTAAAGGAATAAATCTAGAATTTGAAAATACGGATCATAATCCTGTTTTAACAGAATTAAAGTTGAAATAAGTATACTTCTGAGTTATCCACGGTTTAATATAGCCTATTGGACACAATTTTAAATAAAAAGGGGAATTAGGAGGATTAATAATGGTTGGGGAAAAGATAAAACAATGTGAATTTGAGTACACTAAATGCTTTTGTGAATATTACAAAGATAAGAATATCATAAGATACAGGGATTACGAACTTAAAGATATGTATTACCACAACTACACATATATAAGAGATAATATGGACAATTATGAAATGAAAAAAATTATTGAAAACGAGATATCTCTTGCTTTCAATAAAGGAGAGAAGTTTTGCAATATTCTCTTGGATTATTCAATTGATGAAACAATGTTAAAGGATTTAAAGTATAAAGGTGAAGTATCAAGGAATGGATATTATTACTTTGATATTACAAAACTCCAGGATATGAGAGCCGTGGAAGGGTGTAGCATTGAAAGGGTTCATAATATGGAAATGGTTGAGGATATTTTATATTGCGACTTACAGTTGGACGAGGCAACTTTAGGAAGAGATTTTTGCACTAGAAGATGTCATAGACGTGGTAAGGTATACATTTCAGACAAGGATGTAAATTCTTACATCTGCTATCATAATGGCGCAAGAATAGGCAACTGTGATTTGTTTATTCATGAAGGTGTTGCAAAAATTGAAGATTTTGCAGTTACACCACAACATCAGCGCAAAGGTTATGGAACTACAATTCTTAAACATTTAATTCAAATAGCAATAAATGAAGGTTGTAATATAATTTATCTAGTTACAGATGAGGATGATACTGCAAAGGATATGTATAAGAAACTAGGCTTTAATAAGGTAGGAGAAAGAACAGATTTATTCTTTAGATTAAATTAGTTGTTAAAAATGAAGGATTAATCTTTATCAGTTGTAGGGGCAAGTTTATCTTGCCTCTTTTTATTATATAGGAATTTCAACTTTTTTTGCCTAAAAAAATCACCTGGCATTCATTGAAATTACTGGATTTAAGGTTTTATGTAAAAAAATGCAAGTGGCGGCTAATTAATAAGAAAGGCCTGTGAATACACGCATTTGTTCTTGTTTGGGGAAGGAAAAGTATATATTAGGATAATAGTATATAAAATAGACTTCTCAAATTTGAAGGTAAGTCTCTTTTATTATTTTATGAATTTTTATAACTTTAACAATACATTAACAAAATTTAAAACTTAGCTTCACCATCGTGTGGTATAATTGGTAAATAGATACATAATGTATATGTTAATGGGAGGGGTTTTATGTTAAGTGATGTTATCTCAAACTGTATCAAAGATTTTAATATTAACTGTGCCATAGTAGTAAAGAATTTAAATACTGGGGAAGAAGTAAAAGTCAATGAACAAATGGCAATGCCTGCAGCAAGTATTATTAAGTTATTTGTTATGGGTGAAGTATTTAATAACATAAATAAAGGTAAAATATTTCTAGAGGATAAGATTACTGTTAAAGAAGAACAAAAGATATCCTACCAACTTTTAACACTTTTTGATGAAGATAGAGAATTTACAATTAGAGAACTTCTTAAATTAATGATTTGCCAAAGCGAAAACACAGCAACAAATATTTTGATTGATATGGTTGATATAGATAATATTAATTCCTTTATCAAATCCCTAGGTTTTAAGAACTGCGAAATTCAAAGAAAAATGTTAGACATGGAAGCTAGGATGCAGGGCAAAGAAAATTATATATCAGCCATTGAGGTTTCTAAATTCCTTGAACTTTTATATAATGGAAAAATTATAAATGAAAAGTGTAGTAAACAAATGATAGACATTATGAAGAGTCAGCTACTAGTTGCGGAGGTGCATAGATATATACCAGATAATATAGGATTAGCACTGAAAACTGGTGATGTATGGGGTTATAAACATGCAGCTGGTATATTTTACATTGATAATTGCGATTATATTTTTACCATGTTAATAAATTATAAAGATGATGAAATAAAGTTAATGGATGAGTTTATGGGTAAAATGTCAGCAGCTGTGTACAATTATTTTAAAAGTAACTAATATATAAATGAAAAGTAAATAGGTAGATGAAGACTATATTAATCTTTATGTATCTAATAAACCTTTAAAATGTTAAAAAACTATTCACTTAATTGTAAATTTATACCTTTGATTACCTTGAATTTTTAGGTTATAATCTACTAGTAAAAGTTATCGGTAACTTTAGGTAAATTATAGAACTTAAAGCAGATGGGCGGCTATATCACCCATTTGCTTTATTTTTTTGTTCAGAATTAAGTAAGGAAAAGGAGGTATAGTATGGGAAAGCTTTTTAAAGATAAAGAGTTTTTTAGGACTATTCTTACATTGGTTATTCCAATAACACTGCAAAATTTAATTAGTTCCTCATTAAATATGGTGGATAATGTGATGATAGGCAGATTAGGTGAAAATGAGATTGCAGCAGTAGGTCTTGTGAATCAGTATTTTTTCATTTTTATGCTTTGCTTATCCGGTATAAATGCTGGAGCCAGCATATTTATGTCACAGTATTGGGGACGTAAAGATAAAAAAAACATTAAGAGAGTATTAGGCTTAGATTTGGTATTAGGTACTATTACTTCAGCAATTTTTACAGTGATTGCACTATTTGCGCCAGAATATATTATGAAGATTTTTACAAAAGACGCCATAATAATTGATTTAGGAGTTCAATATTTAAGAATTATAGCAATAACTTTTATGTTAACTAATATTACTCAAGGCTTTTCAACGGCTTTAAGATGTACAGGCATTGCTAAGCCACCAATGTTTGCAAGCTTAATTGGAGTTTTGACAAATGCTTTTTTAAACTGGGTATTTATATTTGGAAAGCTTGGGTCACCAGCTATGGGAGTTGCCGGTGCAGCTTTAGCTACTAGTATTGCAAGAGTAGTTGAAACCACTATAGTTTTAATTTATGCATATAGGCCTGAAAGCGTTGCAAGAGGAAGACTTAAAGAACTTTTCAACTTTAATATGGGCTTTATTAAGAATTATTTTAAAACTTCTTATTCAGTTATTTTAAATGAACTAGTTTGGGCATTAGGAATGACTACTTACTCAGTAATTTATGCAAAGATTGGAATTAAAGAAGTAGCAAGCATGCAGATTGCCACCACCATAAACAATATGTTTATGGTATTATGTATAGGTCTTGCAGTTGCAGCAAGCATAATGGTAGGTAATAAGATTGGAGCAGGAGAGGAAGAAGTTGCTATTGATTATGCAGGAAAACTTGGTATACTTGCTCCTGTAATTGGAGTAATAATAGGGGGAGCTCTATGGATTTGTGCTCCAATAGTAACACAAGCCTTTAAAATTAGTGATGATACTATAAAGCTCACGGTTACTGTACTTCGAACCATGGCCTTCTTTGCACCTTTAAGATTTTTTAATGTACTTATGATTGTAGGTATATTTAGAGGTGGAGGTGATACCACTTATTCTATGTTAGTCCAACTTGGTACTATTTGGTGTTTTTCAATTCCTGTAGGATTCATAGGAGCAATGTACTTTAATTTATCTCTTCCTGCAGTGTACTTAATTATTTGCATGGAAGAACTAATAAAAGTAGTATTTGAAGGAGCTAGGCTTCATTCAAAGAAATGGATAAAAAGTATAATTGATGATGAAGCACAGATACAAATTAGTGCTTAGAAGTGTGTTCTCAAAATGTGTTAATAGGTAGCACCAAAATAGAAGTTGATTAATGTTGCTTTTGTAACAAAATTTTTGAAGTTTGAAAATCAAATAAAATCTAATTTAAGTAAGCTACCAGAAAATATTTTTCTGGTAGCTTTTAATAGTTTGACTTAAATTTTCTATACTTAAAGTGCAGTGCTGCGAGAAAAGCTCCAATGGTATTAGCAATCATATCTATATCTGTGTCAATTAAAGATTCCTGGGCAGGGTTTGAAGGCTTTAAAAAAAGGTCTATTGAGAACTCTAAAAATTCAAAACACTGACCTAAAGCCATACCAAGAACCACCATAAAAACAAAATCATAAATTTCAAAATCACCTTGTTTTTTAGTGATCTTAATAAAAATATAATACACAAGTAAGGTGAAAGCGTAGATACCAAATCCATGTAAAAATTTATCAAATATAACGGAATTACTATAAAGTCTCATGTAATCTCCAACTGCAGTATGCAGAATTAGAGTTACCAGTACCAGTATTCGTATATAGTTATTAATGAAAAAATTATATTTTATTTCTAAAAATGTTCCTAGTAAAACCAATGCTACAATGGCTATTACTTCATATAAATAATCTATATCATTATGTCTAGATAAGCCAAAACCAATTAGTGCTTGGATCGCGATAAAAAGTACTGTACTAGAATTAATGAATTTTGTTTTCATTGCCATTTTACTTTATCCTCCAGTTATTTTATTTCTATAATAACCAATATCTTATTTCTTATGTGAAGAATAAAGTAAAATGTAATAAAACCCAAGATAAACAAGGGTTTTATTACATTTTACTTATAGATATGGTGAATAAAATTAAATCGAAAGACTTATTTTGAGGCTTCTTCAAAAGCCTTAAGTACTATATCTTTTGTAGTACCACCTTCAAAGACTTTCTTATTTTCAACATAATAAGTAGGTACATAATAATAGTCATATTGTTTTGATACCTCTGGTTGCTTTTCTTCGTCTATGACTTCAACTTTGATATCTTTATATTTTGGATTTTCTGTCTTTACTTCTTCAATCCAATTAAGAGCCCTTTTGCAGTGAGGACACCAGTCTGTAATAAACACTTTAACACTTTTCATTATATTTCCACCTTTCTTAAATAAAATTATGTTTGGATGAATAGATTACTTTAGGTAAAGTTTATCTTATTTAACTTCAATAGCCTAATGAAACCAAGTTAGTTTCCATATATGATTTAAGATTTGATTTTAGTTCCATATAAATAGTATATACTTTAAAAGTATATTTTAAAGGTATTAATTTTATTTAATAACAAATTATGTTTTTTTAAAATCAAAAAATCTTTTGATATAATGTGTACAATTATTATGAAATAGTTAATGGAATTATGTCCAATAGCAACCTAAAAAGTGGACTACTATGGTGTTAGTATAATATTGTAGACACAGAAATCCGAACAACTTAAAATAAAGTTAAGAGGAAGGAAGTGCCTACAAAATGACAAAGAAGATAACAAGATATACTGATGACTTCAAAAATACAATAGTAGAGCTTTATAACTCTGGTAAGAGTTTAGCAGAGTTAAACCGTGAATATGGCATATCAAAATCAACTATCCAAGGATGGGTTTCAAAGGCGACGCCTGTGTCTATTGAAAAAGATAAAGTAGTTACAACCGCAGAATACCAAGCGATGATAAAAAGAATGGCAAGGCTTGAAGAGGAAAATGAAATATTAAAAAAAGCCATGGCCATATTCGCGAAGAAGTAACTACCATTTATGAGTTTATAAAGAATAATGCAAATGCTCATAGTGTTAAGCTAATGTGTAAGCTACTAAAGGTTTCAAGAAGTTCTTTCTATAAATTCCTTAATAAAAAAGAAAGTAAAAGATCTTTAGAAAATAAACAACTTAAATCAAAAATAATCAAAATTTATGAAGATAGCAAGAAACGCTATGGAGCACCTAAAATCCATAAAACTCTAAAAGCTGAAAACATACATATTAGTCTTAAAAGAGTACAGAGACTTATGAAAAGGCTCGATATTAAAGCCATTGTGTGCAAAAAGTTCAGACCGTTTCCATCAAAAGTAAAAGTTGAAGATAGAGAGAATATCTTAAAAAGGGATTTTTCTACAACATCGATAAATCAAAAGTGGGTAACTGACATTACCTATATTCATACAATAAAAGATGGCTGGTGCTATCTTGCATCAGTAATGGATCTTCATAGTAAGAAGATTATTGGATACTCTATGGATAAAAATATGGATACTGCTCTAGCAATAAATGCTGTTAGGAATGCCTATGAGGTTCAAAAACCTTCAAAACCTCCGGTTCTTCACAGCGACCTAGGAAGCCAATACACAAGCAAAGATTTTTCTAGATATGTATTAGGCTTAAAAATCATGCACTCTTTTAGTGGTAAGGGTTGCCCTTACGATAATGCATGTATAGAATCTTTTCACGCTTCGCTTAAAAAAGAAGAAGTAAATTTAGTGAAGTACTATGATTTTGATGCTGCTAGGTTAGCAATATTTGAATACATAGAATCTTGGTACAATAGGAAGAGAATTCATAGCAGTATTGGCTACATTACCCCTCAACAGTGTGAGGATTTGGCAAAAGTTGCATAAAAATGTTCGAGAAATTGTGTCTACTATATTGACTTAAGTCCACTACAAGGGTTATTTGGAATTAGAACTCTCACCTAAAAAAGTGGGAGAATTATCTCTCAAAAGTTTGGATGGAAGTGAAATATTATTTCATGACCTTTATTGTTGAATAATGTTTAAATATGGTATATAATTTAAATAATGTTTTTGGAGTATTAATAATAAGTTTTCCAAATTAAGACTATAATAGACATAGAGATGTCTATTATTTTTTTATGGGGGTATTAATATGGATTTTTTAGTTATGTCTAATAAAATTAAAGATGAACTAATTGAAATAAGAAGAGATTTTCATAGAAATCCTGAGTTAGGATTTGAATTACATAGAACCTCACAAAAGGTTAGAGAGTTTTTGGAAAGAGAAGGAATAGAGTATAGAGTTGTTGCTCAAACAGGTATTGAGGCAATTATAAGGGGTAAAAAACCTACTGTAAAAGAGAAGACAATTGCAATTAGAGCGGATATGGATGCATTGCCGCTAATGGATAAAAAGAATACCCTATATTCATCTAAGGAGTTAGGTAAGATGCATGCTTGTGGTCATGATGCACATACCACTATGGCCTTGGGAGCAGCAAAAATAATGAATTCCATTAAGAGTGAATTTAGTGGTAATATTAAAGTATTGTTTGAACCAGCAGAAGAAACTGTTGGTGGAGCAAGACCAATGATAGCTGAGGGAGTTCTTGAGAATCCTTATGTTGATGCCATAATTGGTTGCCATGTAGACGAGGGTTCACCAGTTGGTACCATAGGAATAAAGAATGATGTAGTATATGCAGCTTCAAATCCTTTTAATATAACTATTTATGGTAAAGGGGCCCATGGTGCTAGTCCTCATAAATCCATAGACCCAATAGTTATTGGAAGTAATGTGGTGGTAGCATTACAGACCTTAGTGAGCCGGGAAGTAAGTCCTACTTCGCCAGCTGTAGTGACTATAGGAACCTTTAATGGAGGAACTGCTCAAAACATAATTCCAGAAGAAGTAACAATTAGTGGAATTATAAGAACTATGAAGCTGGAAGATAGACAGTATGTTAAGGAAAGGCTAGTGGAAATAACAGAGTCAGTGGTTAAAGCTTTTAGAGGTAGTTGCAAAATAGATATTCAAGAAAGCTATCCGTGCTTATATAATGATGATAATATGTATAAATTTTTTCATAAAGTAGCAAGTAATACTATTGGAGATGAAAACATCAATTTTGTAAAGGATCCAACTATGGGAGTTGAGAGTTTTGCTTATTTTTCCCTTGAAAGACCAGCTATGTTTTATTGGCTAGGGTGTGGAAATAAAGAAAGGGGAATAATACATCCAGCTCATAGTAGCTTATTTGATATTGATGAGGACTGCATTCCTGTTGGTGTTGCACTGCATTGTGCTACTGCTTATGAATTTTTAAATAATAACTAAAGCTGCATTTCAGCTTAATGGAGGAAAAGATGAGAATAGATATAGGAATAAATGAAGCAGGTCAAAGATGTGATAAATTTGTAAGAAAGTTATTAAAGGATGTACCATTAAGTGCTATTTACAAGACTTTCAGAAAAGGTGATGTAAAAGTTAATGGGAAAAAGATTAAAGAGAAATACTCCCTTGTAGAAGGTGATGTATTAGAAATAAGGGATATAACAACAACTAGTGAAAAGAAAAGCTTTGAAAGAATTGATAATAAACTTAAAATTACCTATGAAGATGAAAATATTATAATGGTTGAAAAATGGCCAGGGGTATTAGTTCATAGTGATAAGAAAGGCGGAGATGCTACTCTTACTGATTATGTATTGTCCTATCTTTATGACAAAGGAGATTATGAACCAGAGAAGGAATTAACTTTTACTCCAGCACCATGTAATAGATTAGATAGAAATACTTCAGGAGTAGTTATTTTTGGAAAGAATTTTACTTCTTTAAAACTTCTAAATGAGATGATTAGGGAAAGAAGAATAAAGAAAAATTACATGGCATTGGTTAAAGATCGTATTAAAGACGGTATTTATGAGGGATACATACTCAAGAATGAGGAAAATAATGTATCAAAAATATATGACCATGAAGTAAATGGTTCTAAAAAAATTGCTATGGAAGTAACTAATATCCAAAGCTGTGGTACTTTTTCCTTAATTGAGATAGATTTAATCACTGGAAGAAGTCATCAGTTAAGAGCTCACTTAGCTCACCTAGGGAACCCAATAGTAGGTGACCCAAAGTATGGAGATAAAAAGGTTAATAGTTTCTTTATAAACAGGTATGGACTAGATTATCAATATTTATATGCCTTTAAGGTTACCTTTAAAGATACTCCACAAGAATTTTCGTATTTAGAAAATAAAACTGTAGCAGAGTCACTACCACCTGTATTAAAAAAGATTAAGAACGATGTTTTTAAATTTTAGTGGAGGTTTTGTATGGAAGAAGGTTCAAAGCTAACACAGCAGTCAGCGGCCAAGGGCTTTGCTGTGCTTACAGCTTCAATGCTGCTAGTAAAAGTACTATCTCTTTTATACGTACCAGTGTTAAGAGGAATTTTAGGAAAGACTGGACTTGGAGTATATTATTCAGCTTATTCAATTTTTTCTTTTGTGTATGTTCTCGCTAATGCAGGAATTCCAGTAGCTATATCTAAAATGGTTGCTGAATTAGATGCATTAGGAAATTATAAGGATTCTTTAAAAACTTTTAAAATTGCTAGGTCAATGCTAGCAGTTTTTGGATTATTTATTTCCTTGGTTATGTTTATTCTTGCAGGACCACTATCTAGAAACCTAGAAAGTTCAGGGTCAACTCTTGCAATTCAAGCTTTATGTCCTACTATTTTTATTACTGCAGTTTTATGTTCATATAAGGGGTATTTTCAGGGGAAAAGTAATATGACCCCTACAGCAATATCTCAAGTAGTAGAACAAGTGTTTAACATAGTGTTTAGTTTGCTCTTTGCGTATATACTAATTTCCTTTGGGGATAGTTATGGAGCTGCAGGGGGAACTGTTGGAACTACTTTAGGTGCTCTTGCAGCGGCACTATACTTGATTTATGCTTACAACAAAAACAAGAGATTTAATATTCCTAAAGTAAGTAATAACCTTGAGGTTAAGCGACTTTCAAATGAACAAATATTTAATAGAATAGTTGCTTATGCTGTTCCCATAACCATAGGGGTAGCACTTCAAAATTCAGGTATGATTGTAGACTTGAAGATTGTTAAGTCAAGACTATTAGTTGCAGGTTATAGCAGTAACATTGTTGAAGAGCTATGGGGAGTATTAAGTCAGTATAATACTTTAGTATCTGTGCCTATGGCCATCATAGGGTCTTTATCCATATCCATACTAACAATAATATCTAGACACAATGCTATTAAGGATAAAAAAGCACTGAAATCTAGTGTGAATTCTACTTATAGAGTCACATATATGATAGCTGCTCCTTGTGCCTTTGGACTTGCTGCACTTAGTAGTCAAATTCTAACACTTATCGGCTATGATATCCAAGCAGCACCATTGTTTACTTATGGCCCTTTAGTTATAATTTTAACTGGTCTCTCATTAGTACAAACATCAATTTTGCAAGGATTAGGGAAAGTAAAAATGGTTACCGTATACTCCTTAATAGGACTTTTAGGAAAAATAGTTGTAAACTACATTTTTGTTGCCATTCCCTCTGTAAATATTTTGGGAGCAGTGATAGGTAATGGGATAGGATTCTTAATTATGGTTCTGCTTAGTCAAAGACTTATTAATAACACTCTGAAGATTAAAATTAAGTTACTCAAACCAAGTATCAAGCCAATAGTTGCTAGTGTTTCTATGTGGATTGTAACTGCATTAACCTATAAAATATTTTATATGATATTCTCAGTTATTTTATCAGGGTATATGCTAAATGCTATTTGCACCTTAATTTCAGTTGTTGTAGCTGCAATAGTTTATATTGTAGTTTTATTCAGTATTGGCGGGGTAAGAAGAAAGGATTTAAACTCTCTTCCGCAAAAGCTAGTTAGACTTATTCCGCGTAAACTTTTAAGCAAAATTTAACCAGTGGAATAAGAATATATTGACAACACATGGGGTTGACTAAGTGTATATATTAAAATTTAATATTAAAGCTAGTAAGCCATGAAGAATAGAGTAATTTATCTATTCTTCATGGCTTTCATGTTATCAAGTACTTTTATACATTCCTTAAAAGTTCCATAAATTTAACTTTAAGTACTTATTGCTAGTAAAATATTATGATGATTTTCTAACTAAAAAGGTAGAAATAATGAATAGTGAAAACCCGATAGAAATTATAATTATATTTTTTATTAAGAATAAAGTATTTGGAATAATTGAATTAAGAATATTTACAGCAATTACTATTAATACTGTTAAAAAGCTCATTATTAAGAACTCACCTAGAGAAAATCTTAAAGTTACAACCTTTGATATTTCGTACAAATTCATTACAAGACCAATTAAAGCTGAAGCAGCCATTGCAATGCCATATCCCATAATATTAATTGATGGTATTCCTATTAGTATAAATATTAAGACTAATTGTATTAAGGAAGTAATAATTGAGTTTATAAGTATTACCTTTTGTTTACCTAGTCCATTTAGTATTCCATAGCTACATGCTCCTGCATAGAGAAAGGGAGCACTAATTGCTGCATTTTTAATGAATGCACCTAAATCGCTTCTATTAAAAAATAGTTTACCTAAGGAATCTGGAACCAGATAACATACTAATAGAGTTGACACACCAAGTAGAAAACACATTTTTACAACTTCACTTATTCTAGCTTCTACATTAACAAAATCTTTCTGAGTTATGCTCTTAGATATGTCTGGTATTAGCACAGTAGACATAGAAGATACGATAACAATTGGAAAGAACACAATAGCTAAGGCCATGCCGCTAAATTTTCCTATGAGTTCCAGAGCAGCCACATGATCAAAACCTGCTGACATTAATCTTAGTGGAACTAGTAAGGTAGAAACGCTGTGAATTGCCGTAGAAAGAAAGCCATTTACTGCAAGGGGTAATGCAACCACTAAAACATTGAACAGGAGTTGAGCTCGATTTTCACTTTTTTCTCTTGTAGGAATGAATTTTCTCTTGCTTCTCTTAAAAAATATATAAAGAAAAATAAAACTTATAATTTCTCCAATAGTAAAGGAAAAATAAGTTGCTGCTACGGTAGATTTGATATCTTTGAAGGCAAAGTAGCTAATAACACCTACCATTAACGCCATCCTCACTGCTTTTTCCAAGATATCAATTACTGAAGGAGTAATTACCTCAGATACACCATAAAAATATCCTTTATATACAGAGGATAAGGCTATAAAGATTAAAGCAGGACAGATAATCCAAAGAGAATATAAGGAACGACTATCTCTAATTATATAATTACTTATTAAGGGTGAAACCAAGAAAATTATGATAGTAATAGCTGTTGACCAAAGTAGAGTAAAAGCAAAGGTAATACTAACACTTTTATTTAAGTTATTGAAGTGGTTTGTCCCATAATAAGCTGAAGTTTCTTTTGATAAGGCTGCTACTAACCCCCCGCAAACAAGGCAAGTGAATAAGTCATAAATAGGCATAATAAGTCCATATAGGCCAACTCCTTCAGGACCAAGCTGCCTTGATAGAATAATAGAAAACATAAATCTTAAAATACCCATTGCTAAATTTGATATAGTTAAAATAAATGTATCTCTATAAAAAGTATCTTTTCCCATAAAAACCCCCACATAAATGATATATTAATACTTATGTGGGGGTCTTAATTATTATTCTTTTATTTTAAGTTTTCTGGATTTAAGCATTTTAGTTCATCTATAACAAATAAACCATCTTTTCTTATTAAAACATCATCAAAATAAATTTCTCCGCCGCCATATTCTGGTCTTTGGATATAAACTAAGTCCCAGTGAATAGCAGATTTGTTTCCGTTAAAGGCATCATCATAAGAACTTCCTGGTGTGAAGTGAATAGAACCAGCGATTTTCTCATCAAATAATGTATCTTTCATTGGTGTTAATATATAAGGATTTACACCAATTGCGAACTCTCCAACATATCTTGCACCTTCATCTGTATCAAAAATGTTGTTAATTTTTTCAGTATTGTTTGCAGTAGCATTGACAATTTTACCATCTTTAAACTCAAGTCTTATATTTTCATAAGTATAACCTTGATATACTGCAGGAGCATTGTAAGAAAGAACCCCATTAACTGAATCTTTCACAGGAGCAGTATAAACTTCACCATCAGGTATATTAAGTTCACCAGCACACTTAATAGCATTCATTCCCTTAATTGAGAAAGTTAAATCTGTGCCTTCGCCTTTAATATGTACCTTATCAGTTCTTTCCATTAGATTAACTAAGTTATTCATAGCTTCAGACATCTTGCTGTAGTCTAAGTTACATACATTAAAATAGAAGTCTTCGAAGCCTTCAGTACTCATGTTAGCAGATTGAGCCATAGAATAGTTAGGGTATCTTAACACAACCCATCTAGTTTTTGGAACTCTTATTCCACCATGTACAGGAGCCCAAAGATATTTTGAGTATATAGACATTTTTTCTGAAGGTACATCTGATTGCTCAGTAATATTATTTCCAGCTCTAATTCCTATATAAGCATCCATATCAGACATTCTTGCAGCCTCATATTTTGCCATCATTTCCATTTGCTCTTGTGAGCATCCCATTAGTAAAGCTCTGTCAACTTCCTTATCCTTAATAGTTACAAAAGGTAGAGCACCAACAGCATATGCTTGTTTTACTAATTCGGTAACCAATGGTGTTTCTAAGCCAATAGCTTCGATAAGTACTTTTTCTCCAGCTTTTAATTTACAAGAGTAATTAATTAAATTTTTAGCTAGTGTAATAATTCTTGGATCTTTCAAGATAATTCCTCCTTCGTTTTAAACCTACAATACATAGTATATGTATTATACAAATTATCATAACAGGTTATAAGGGATTGGTAAATATTATTATAAAAATTTTCATGTCCATTTTAGTCAAACAAATAATTCTATATTTTATATCTTTAAAATATATATTAAATATATATATAAAATAAGAAAATATATGGTGGGGGATATTATGAAGAAATTAATAGGATGGATAGTGATAATAATATTTTCAATAACGACGGTATTCTTGGTAGGCAAAAATAATAACCAGTATAGTATTAGTTGCACAGATAAAAAGATAGAAGTACAATTGAAGTACAAGGGGTTAGAAAACTCAGTGGATTTTACTAAAGACAATGAAGATAGCTATTACATAGCTTTTAAAGATAAGATTGTAATCATTGAAAAGAATGGGAAGAGTTATGTGGTAATTGAAGATAATAATTTTAATATTTGGAGCATTGAGTATTTTAATAACAAACTATATATTGCTACAAATGATAAGGTTATTTCTTATGATCTTAAAAGTAAGCAAATAGATACTTGTATAGAGAACATTCCAAACTATGGAGATTTTCCTAGAATGTTAATGAAGATAAAGGGAGAGTACCTTTTTGTTACAGTGGGATCAGCTACAAACTCTGGAGTTGTAGGTCCAGATAATACATGGCTTTCTAACTATCCTAATCATCATGACTATACAGCAAAAAAAATAACCTTAAAAGGATTAAGTTTTGGAGAAAATAATAATGGAGCTTTTGTACCTAATGGCATTCAAAATATAAAAGGACAAATTATTGAAGGGAACAGCATTGGAAATTCTACAATACTTATATATAATTTAACAACTAAAGCTTATGAGACCTTTGCTTGGGGGATAAGAAATATAAATGGAATAGATTTTTCTAGTGAAGGAAAGATTTATGCAACTGTTGGGGGAATGGAGAATAGAGGTTTAAGACCTGTTATTAATGATTCAGATTATATATATGAAGTAAAAAAGGGTGTTTGGCATGGATTCCCTGACTTTACTGGTGGTGATCCTATAAACTCTCCAAGGTTCGGAGATCAGCAGGGGAAAGTTAATGATTTTCTTTTAGAGAAGCACCCTGGAAGTAATCCACCTGCACCCATTTACCAACATAATGAGGTAACATCACTGGGAGCGTTTTGTATTGATGCTAAAGGAGCTCTGTCAAATAAAGATACTATGTTTTTTTACGATAAGATTTGTAATGAGATTTTGTCCTTAAATATGAAAGAGAGACCTAAAAGTTTAGTTCAATTAGGATCTAAAAGTAGTATCGCAAATATGAAAATGGTAGATGATAAACTAGTAATTTTAGAAAATAATGCGGGTATTTTATACACAATGAAGTTAAATGAAAATAAGGATTCCGCATATATGAAAAATAATTTATATATAAGTTTACTAGTTGTAACTTTGACATCCATAGTTTCAATAATATTATTATTACTAAGAAGAAAATATAAATAAAATTATTATTAAAACTAAATACTAGTAACATGGATTTTATTAGAGTTAAATCTTATTTTTAATTGGTTATATAATTTTAATAAAGGCTTATAATAACATAAATTAATTTACACATTAATTATAAAAATCCAAATACTTTAAAACTGAAGGTGAAATTATGAAAAAGCGAATAGAAAACACTTACAGTAATACTATGAAAGTTGTACTTTACATGGTGAATCCTATAAAGAAAAAAGTGAAAAGAACAGATTGTGTAGTGCATAAATTTATCAATTTAGAAGCCTTAGATATGCTGAAGAGTGATGGATACGTGGAGGAATATGAATTTTTCAAGAAATATGAGGAAGCTTTGAATAAGGGTGTGGTATGGGCTGATTCAGATTTTAAAAGTACAAATCATTTTTACCATCATGAGGAAGGGGGAGGTCTTTATGGATTTTCTAATGCTTCTGATGAGTGTATGAAGTACTATAAAACTGCCATATGCTACGCTAAAAATAAGGAATATGAGAAGTCTATGTTTTTTCTAGGAGCTGCATGCCATTTAATTCAGGATGCTACTGTACCAGCCCATGCTAAGAGAAAATTGCGAAATCACAAAGGCTTTGAAACCTATGTAATCAGTGAGGTTACAAAAGGATTTAGACATCATGTTAGACATGGGATAATTAAGTTCAATAGTCCAGTAGAATATATTACTGAAAACACTAAGTATGCAGTATGCATAGAGAGAAGATTTCAAAATCTAAAAAATAAAGAAGAAAGATTTAGTAAAATAACTGACAAGATACTGTTAAGAGCAAATCAGACTACTTCTGGATTTCTTTTGATGTTTTATGAAAATTATAGAAAATTATATAGTTAAGAAGGATTTTAAACCTCTTTGGAGAAATATATGGTAAAATATTCCAAAGAGGTGAAATTATGAACAATATTTTTGTTAGTTTAGAAAAAGAAGTGTTTAGAGGCAATATTTTAGATGTGGGATTAGATAATAATGGAGTTATTTATAATGTTTATAAATACTATGATGAGGATTTAGATGTAGATTACCTAGAAGGACGGGAAAATACAGGAAGTATGAAAAGCGATTATTATGATTCTTGTATATTATTTTTTTCCTTGCATAACATAGTCAATGGTAGAGAAAAAAAGAAATTATTTGAGCATATTAGTGATTGCTTAAGAAATAATGGATATGTATATATTTGGGATATAGACAAAAAACCCCTTCAAACTTTTAGAGGAAATATAAAAGTGTCTCTACCAGATAAGACTTTAAAAGATTTTAAAATTAATTGTTTAAACCCCTTTACAAACAATTCAAAAGAAAAAATAATAAATGTATTGAAAGAGTTTTTCGAGGTTTTAGATATAAAACACTCTGATAACATCTTCAGTATAGTTTGCAAAAAGAGAGGAATTTAAAAAGATATGAAAGTAGTTTTAGTTGGTGTTAACTCCAAATTCGTTCACAGTAATTTAGCAATCAGGTACTTAGAGGCTTATACAAGACAGTTAGACTATAGTTGTGAATTGATGGAGTTTTCAATTAATGATAGACCTGAGAGAGTTGTTGAGGATATTTTAGCTGAAAAACCTAGTTTTCTAGGTTTTTCATGTTATATCTGGAATGTAGAGTTCATTAATAGAATAACTACACTAATCAGATTAATTAATCCTAAGATAGAAATTTTTTATGGTGGGCCAGAGCCTAGTTTTGATGCAGAGAAGTTTTTAGAAAGAAATTCAGGTGAGTATGTAATTGAGGGGGAAGGAGAGGACACCTACAAAGAATTAATTCAACATAAAATAATTGAGTATGTACATAAAGAAAATGTAGATTTTACGCGAATAAAAGGACTATACACTAGGAAAAATAATAAAGTGTTCTATGGTGGGAAAAGGCAGTTAATAGATATGAATAAAATTATTTTTCCATATAATGAACAGGATGATTTAAGCAATAAAATTGTATATTATGAGGGGTCAAGGGGATGCCCTTTTAATTGTAAGTATTGCTTATCTTCTACTACTCATGGGGTCCGTTTCTTAGAAATTGAGAGAGTTAAAGAGGATTTAAGGTTCTTTATAAAAAAAGGAGTAAGGTTAGTAAAATTTGTGGATAGAACTTTTAATTGTAATAAAAAGTTTGCAAATGAGATTTGGAGCTTCTTAATAAAAGAAGGAGGAGATTGCAGTTTTCATTTCGAAATTTCAGCTGACCTTTTAAATGAAGAATCATTACAAATTCTAGCAGCTGCTAAGCCAAATACCATTCAATTTGAAATAGGAGTCCAAAGCACTAATGAACAAGTACTAAAGAATATTAATAGACATATTGATTTTTCAGACATAAAGAAAGAAGTAGAGGAACTGAAAAAACTTAAAAATATTAAACAACATTTAGATTTAATAGCAGGGCTTCCAGGAGAGGATTTTCAGTCCTTTAAAAACTCCTTTAATCAAGTTTATGAAGTGAAGCCAGATGAGCTTCAGTTGGGATTTTTAAAGCTTATAAAAGGTTCTTCTATGAGGGAAGAAGCTGCTGAATGGGGAATGGTTGCATCACCTTACCCTCCTTATGAAATTTTAAAAACAAAAGATATTTCCTATGATGAACTTATAATTTTAAAGAAAGTAGAACATGTGGTGGACAAATATCTAAATAGCGGTAAATTTAGCAACATCTTAAATTGCTTCATTGGTTCTAAGAAGTTTGAAACATCCTTTGATTTTTACTACGAATTATCTAAGTTCTTTGAAAAACAAGGTTATTTTAAGAGAAATATTTCTTCAGCAGATTATTATAAGGTATTTATAGAGTTTAATGAAAGCAATAACATAGAAAATAGCGATTTTATAAAGGATATTGTTAAGTTTGACTACCTAAGATTTAATAAAAAGAAGGGTATTCCTATATTCTTAGAAAACAAGATTGAAAAAAATGAGGAAAGAGTTATTAAGGAAAGGTTACTTGAAAGTGGGAGAGTAAAAAAATTAAATGATTATGTGGTACATAAGTTTAATTTTAATATAAAAGCTTTTATAAATGAAGGTAAGATTGTACAAGAAAATTTTTATATTGCCTTTTCAAATATTGATAATTCATATATATTTATTTAAATAACAAATTATTTAGCTTTAAACATTTATTTAGTGCAAAAGTATTTAGGGAATCAAGAATACAAGCGATTGATTCCCTAAATATTAGAAGGAATGAGGGCTAAACTTATAATTTGATGTTTTCTATATTTCATTGGTCTATAAGTGACTAAATAAAATCAAAGTTATACTAAGTATTCATTGAATTTAAAAAAATAAAAAAATATAAAAAATACCAATGTAAATAAACGTGTTTAACAAAATATTCTTAGTAATTATTTCAGTTGGACAAATTGTGTAAGTGAAGTTAAAATGTAAATAATTTGTGAACATAAAAGTTAAATATAATGATAAGTTTTCAGAAAAGTTACAATGTTGAAATAAGTTTAACAATTTGATATAATAGTGAAAAACATAACATAACACTTTAAAAAGTTAGCACAATGGTGTAATATGGTATTGCATACTATATTATTATACCTACTATCAATATATAACATACTAAAGGTGGTGATATCTTGGCTACAGAAGCAATTAGTAAAATCAAGGAAGCAGAAAATACTGCAGCAGCTATTCTAGAAAAGGCAATAGAAAGCAGTAAAAGTGTTATAAAAAATGCAGAAATTCAAGGGGAAAGCCAATATGATTCTCTAGTGAATAAAGCAGAGGAGGAAGCAAAAACTATTAAGGAAAATGCTACTCTAGAAGGAAGAGTTAAAACAGAACCGATTATAAGATTGGGGGATGAGCAAATTAGTAAAATAATAAATATTGACCAGGATAAGTTTAATTCAGCTGTAAATTTAGTAATTGAGAGGATAGTGAATTTCAATGGCAATAGTTAAGATGAATAAATTTACGCTTTTAGCCTTTGAATCACAAAAGTATTCTTTGCTCGAAAAGTTACAAAACTTTGAAAATGTAGAGTTTGCATATCTTTTAGATGATGAAGAAACTAGTTTTAACGAACTAAAAAGAAATAGTGAGAGCATAGAAATATCTGAAATCGAAGGTGAGTTATCAAAAATTAAGTTTGGAATAGATCTTTTAAGCGAGTATAGTACTAAAGTTGGTATGATAAAAAGCTTGAAAGAGGGAAAAAAAGACGTTTCCTATGAAACACTATCAGAGATGGTTTCAAAGTCTAATTGGAGAGATATTTATGCCCAATTAAAGGAGAAAGAAAATCTTATTAATAAGAACAAAAGTGAAATATCTAAA
The DNA here is from genome assembly GCF_017874425.1 of Clostridium punense. GTDB lineage: Bacteria > Bacillota > Clostridia > Clostridiales > Clostridiaceae > Clostridium_J > Clostridium_J punense. Next base: position 32,774 of record NZ_JAGGLL010000024.1, on the reverse strand, counting down.
CTTCTTAGCAATATTGAAGAACTTCTACCTTGGGCGAATTTAGATACACCGCTCCTTGGACTTAACAGTTTAAAATCATCAATAAGTTTTTTAGGAGTTATTCCTCAAGTGTTTATGGAATCAGTGAGAAACGAGCTACATGAAAGTTTTCAGGGATACTATGCAGAAGTAATTAGTGAAAATACTAGAGAAGCTAATTTACTCATGATTTTCCATAAAGAAGAAGAAGAGTTAGCAAATGCGTTACTAAAAAAGTATTCTTTTAGCAAGGCTTCCTTAAATTATGAGGGAGTTCCAAAAGAGATTATTAAAGGTTATAAAGAAAAAATTGATGAATTAAAGCAATCTAATAATACAGTTACTGGTGAAATTAAAAATTATGCAATACACTTAGAAGAATTTAAAATGGTATATGAATACTACGAAAATAAGTTAATTAGACTTAAATCCATGGAAAAATTCCTGAAAAGTGACAAAATTATTGCTATGGAAGGACATTATCCAAGTAAAAGCCATGATAAGTTCATGGAGGTTTTACATCACACTCTTGGTGAGGACTATTATATTGAATTTTCCGAAGCAGAAGGTGACGATGCTCCAACCTTGCTAGAAAATAACAGTGTGTTTTCAGCTTTTGAGCCTATAACTGCCATGTATAGCATACCAAGGTATAAAGAAATAGATCCCACACCATTATTCGCACCATTTTATATTCTGTTTTTCGGAATGATGTTATCTGATGCTGGGTATGGAATCTTAATGTTATTAGCTACAGGTTTTGCATTATCAAGATTCAATTTGGATAAAGATATGAGAAAAACTGTTAAGATGTTTCTTTATTTAAGTGTATCCACAATTGTTTGGGGTGTGCTCTATGGAAGTTATTTTGGAGGAGCAATTAAGATACCACCAGTTTGGATGACTCCTGAGAGTGATGTAGGTTTATTAATGCTTGTATCTATAGCTATGGGATTAATTCAAATATTTGTTGGATTAGGAATTAAAGCTTATATACTTATTAGAGATGGAAAACCACTAGCAGCATTCCTAGATGCGGGGCTTTGGTATTTCACATTAACTGGGTCGATTATATGGGCTGTTAGTGCACTAGGTTCAGGAGAGTCTCTTAATCTTAGCCCACAGATAGTAAGAGTTGCAGGGATTATTACTGTAATTTCAATGATTCTTATTATACTTACCCATGGAAGGGGAGAAAAATCCATTGGGGCAAAACTAGGAACTGGTTTCTACTCTTTATATGGAATTACAGGTTATGTAGGAGACTTAGTATCTTATACTAGACTTGCTGCCTTAGGACTAGCAACAGGCTTTATAGGATCAGCCTTTAACATTATGGTAGGTATGTTAGGGAAATCAATTTTTGCAATAATATTTGCAGTTATCATTTTCACTTTCGGACATATCTTTAACTTATTAATTAATGCTTTAGGTTCATATGTTCATACAAGTAGATTACAGTATCTTGAATACTTTGGTAAGTTTTATGAGGGTGGAGGTAAAGCCTTTGAACCACTTAAATTTACTTCAAAGTACTATAATATTTCAAAAAATAACAAATAATGAGGAGGAATAAATTATGTTACAATTATTCACAGAATTTGGAGGGATTTTCCTAGGAGCATTAGGAGTTGCACTTGCTGCAGCAATGCCTGGAATTGGATCAGCTAGAGGTGTTGGTATGGTTGGTGAAGCTGCTTCGGGACTTTTAACAGAGGAACCAGAAAAATTTGGTAAGGCATTAATTCTTCAGTTATTACCTGGTACACAAGGTCTATATGGTTTCGTTATAGCACTGTTAGTTTCATTACAATTATCAGCTGATATGAGCCTTGCTAATGGAGCGTATTTATTAATTGCATGTTTACCAATAGCTTTTGCAGGCTGGAAATCTGCTATTTCGCAGGCAAGAACCGCAGCTTCTGCAGTGCAAATTCTTGCAAAGAGACCAGAGCACAATACAAAGGGTATTATATTAACAGTAATGGTTGAGACATATGCTTTATTAGGTTTCGTTATGTCATTACTACTAGTAACTAGTGCTAACTTTTAATTAAGGGTGTGAAGTACATGTCTAATTTAGAAAACTTAACTTCTAAGATAATTAAAGATGCTGAATTTAAAGCAGATAGTATATTAAAGGAAGCTCAAAACAAAGAAGCAGAAATAATAAGTAAAAAAGTTGAAGCCGCAAGTAAGGTTACTTCGATAATTCTTGAAAGTGCAACTTTAGAGGCAAAAGCCATTATTGATAGAGCTATATCTAAAGCAGAGCTAGAGGTAAGAAATAAAAAACTTTTAGCAAAGCAGGAGGTAATGGATAAGGTTTTTAAGGAAGCAGAACATAGGCTATCTAAGATTAATCTAGAGGTGTTTCAACAATATGTAAAAACTTCCATATTGTCTTTGGATATAGATGGAGATGAAAAAATAATCATGTCCATTGATGACAAAGCTAAACTTCCACAGAACTTTTTAGAGGAGTTAAACAATATGCTAATTGCTAATGGCAAAATAGGTAACATAGAGTTTAGCGATGAGACTAGGGATTTAAATGGTGGATATATTTTAACTAAAGGTGGAATTGAAATAAATAACTCTTTTAAGTCAATGATTTCCTCCTTCAGAGATGAACTTGAATATGGGGTAAATAAAATTTTATTTGATGGAAACTAAGGAGGTTTAACAAAATGGACAGAATGGATTTTACCCATGCTGTAGCTCGATTAAGAGTTATTGAAAAAAGACTCCTTGATAAAGTTAAGATAGAAAGATTATTAGAAGGTGAAACCCCAGAAGAAGTTCTTAAAATCCTTCAAGAAACTGAGTACGGGGAAAGCCTTAGCGATGTTAATAATGTGCATAGTTATGAAGATATGCTGAGGGAACAATTAAAAAACTTATATTCAAATATGTATAAGCTAACACCTGATAAATCTATTGTAGATATTATGAGTCTAAGATATGATTACCATAATATTAAAGTTTTAGAAAAGGGAAAATTAGGAGGCAGGGATTTTACCAGTCTTTTAATTCCTATTGGGACAGTTTCCGTTGAGAACTTAAAAACAATGGTGCTTTCAGGGGAAATAAAAGATTTACCTCCATTGATGAGAGAAGCCATTAAAAAGGTAGAGGAAGACTTTTCACAAAGTAAGGATCCACAGAATGTGGACATTATATTAGATAAATATATGTATAAACACATTCTACAGAGTGCTCTAGATACTGAAATAGAATTTATTATCAATTATGTTAAATCTTCAATTGATATAGCAAATATTAAGTCTATGTTAAGAGTAAAGAAACAAAATAAAGATAGTAAATTTCTTGAGAATATATTAATTCCTGAAGGAAACATAGAAAAATCTATATTTATATATGGAATTAATGATACTTTAGAAAATTTTATTAATAGTATTTCCAAGTCTTCTTATACGAAAATATTAACATCAATTTTAGAGGAATATAACAGTACAGGTAACTTTTCTTCTATAGAAGTTCTTTTTGATAATTATATAATTGATAAAGCTAAAGATGCAAAAAGAATTAACTTTGGACCAGAGCCAATAGTCTCTTATATCTTAGCCAAGGAGAATGAAATTAAAATCATAAGGATTATAATGGTTGGAAAGATAAATAATGTTCCAACAGAAGTAATCAAAGAAAGGTTGCGTGACATATATGCATAAGGTAGGAGTAGTAGGCGATAAGGACTCAATTTTAGCCTTCAAAGCAATCGGCATAGATGTTTTTCCTGTAATTGAAGTTGAGGAAGCAAGAAAGAGAATCGATAGAATGGCCTTTGAAAATTATGCTGTAATTTTTGTAACAGAACAACTTGCTCAACATTTAGAAGAAACTATTCAAAGATATAATACAAAAATGATTCCTGCAATCATTTTAATACCAAGTAATCAAGGAAGTTTAAATATAGGAAAGAAAAGAATTAGTGATAATGTTGAGAAGGCTGTAGGTGTTAATATTTTATAGAAAGGCAGGTAAGAAACTTGAAGATAGGTAAAATAGTAAAAGTTTCAGGTCCTTTAGTTGTTGCTAAGGACATGGACGAAGCTAATATATATGACGTTGTTAAAGTTGGAGAAAGAGGTCTTATTGGTGAAATAATCGAGATGAGAGGAGATAGAGCCTCAATTCAAGTATATGAAGAAACCACTGGACTAGGTCCAGGTGCTCCTGTAGAAACTACAGGCGAACCCCTAAGTGTAGAACTCGGACCAGGACTTATGGAAGCCATGTTTGATGGAATACAAAGACCTCTTAATGCTATAAGGGATAAGGCTGGAAACTTTTTAACAAAGGGTGTAAGTGTTTTTCCTTTAGATAGAGAAAAATTATGGGATTTTGTGCCTACTGTAAAAGAAGGTGACAAAGTATCCGGCGGCTATACCATAGGAACAGTTAAAGAAACTTCTATAATTACACAAAAAATTATGGTTCCTAATAGCATAGAAGGAATAGTAAGAACTATTAAAGGTGGAACTTTTACAGTTGATACTGTAGTTTGTGAAGTAGAAACAACTAGCGGGATAAAAGAGCTAACTTTAATGCAAAAATGGCCCGTTAGAAGAGGAAGACCTTATAAACAAAAGTTAAATCCAGCTGAACCACTAACTACTGGCCAAAGAGTAATAGATACATTTTTCCCAGTAACTAAAGGTGGAACAGCTTGTGTTCCTGGTCCTTTCGGAAGTGGTAAAACTGTAGTTCAGCATCAGTTAGCTAAATGGGGAGATGCTGAAATAGTAGTTTATGTTGGTTGTGGTGAACGTGGTAATGAGATGACAGACGTACTTAATGAGTTCCCGGAATTAAAAGACCCTAAAACCGGTGAATCTCTAATGAAGAGGACTGTACTTATTGCAAATACATCAAACATGCCTGTTGCAGCAAGAGAAGCTTCCATTTATACCGGAATAACTATTGCAGAATATTTTAGAGACATGGGGTACTCTGTAGCTATTATGGCAGACTCTACATCAAGATGGGCTGAAGCTTTAAGAGAAATGTCTGGTAGACTTGAGGAGATGCCTGGTGATGAAGGATATCCTGCATACTTAGGATCAAGAGCTGCTGAATTTTATGAGAGGGCTGGGAAAGTAGTATGTTTAAGTGAGGATGAAAGAGAAGGTGCACTAACTGTAATCGGTGCAGTTTCACCACCAGGAGGAGACCTCTCAGAGCCTGTTACTCAAGCAACCCTTAGAATAGTTAAAGTATTCTGGGGTCTTGATGCGAACTTAGCTTATAGAAGACATTTTCCAGCAATTAATTGGCTAAACTCTTACTCCTTATATCTAGAAAAAATAGGCACTTGGATGAATGAGAACGTAGCTAAGGATTGGACTGAGTTAAGAATTGAAGCTATGGCATTGTTACAAGAAGAGGCAAACCTTGAAGAAATCGTTCGTTTAGTTGGAATAGATGCTTTATCAGAAGCAGATAGATTAAAATTAGAAGCGGCAAAATCTATAAGGGAAGATTATCTTCAACAAAATGCTTTCCATGAGGTTGATACTTATGCTTCTTTAGATAAACAATATAAAATGCTTAAACTAGTTATTAATTTCTTTAAACAAGGTGTAAAAGCACTAGATAATGGTGTTTATTTAGACAAGATTTTAGCTCTTCCACTAAGGGATAAAATTGCAAGAGCTAAATATATAGATGAGAGCGGAATAAGTAAAATAGACGAAATCCAAGAAGAATTAGAAAGAGAAATCCAAAGATTAATAACAGAAGGAGGTGTAGCTGATGTTTAAGGAATACAGAACAGTTTCAGAAGTAGTTGGGCCTTTGATGGTAGTTGAAAAAGTTAAGGACGTAACCTATGATGAATTAGTTGAGATTGAGCTTCAAACTGGTGAAAAAAGAAGAGGAAGAGTACTTGAAATAAGCGAAGATAAAGCCATGGTTCAGCTTTTTGAAGGCTCTGCAGGTATAAATCTAAAAGGAAGTAAGGCTACCTTCCTTGGAAGACCTCTTGAGCTAGGAGTTTCAGAGGATATGTTAGGAAGAGTATTTGATGGACTTGGAAGACCTAAAGATGGAGGTCCTAAAATTATTCCTGAGACAAGAATGGATATTAGCGGAGAACCAATAAATCCAGTTGCAAGAAACTATCCATCAGAATTTATCCAAACTGGTATTTCTGCGATAGATGGACTTAATACTTTGGTTAGAGGGCAAAAGCTCCCAGTATTTTCTGGTTCAGGATTACCTCATGCTGAGCTAGCAGCACAAATTGCAAGGCAGGCAAGAGTTCTAAATTCTGATTCAAAGTTTGCTGTTGTTTTTGCAGCTATAGGCATTACTTTTGAAGAGGCTCAATTTTTCGTAGATGACTTTACTAAAACAGGGGCTATAGATAGAACTGTATTATTTATGAACTTAGCAAATGACCCTGCCATAGAAAGAATAGCTACACCTAGAATGGCCTTAACTACTGCTGAATACTTGGCATATGAAAAAGGTATGCACGTTCTTGTTATAATGACAGATATAACAAATTATTGTGAGGCACTTCGTGAAGTTTCAGCAGCAAGAAAGGAAGTTCCAGGAAGAAGAGGATATCCAGGGTACTTATATACTGACCTAGCAATGTTATATGAAAGAGCTGGAAGGATTAAAGATACTCCAGGTTCTATAACACAAATTCCAATACTAACAATGCCAGAGGATGATAAGACACACCCAATTCCTGACCTTACTGGATATATTACAGAGGGACAAATAATATTAAGTAGAGAATTGTATAAAAAGGGCATAATGCCTCCAATTGATGTACTACCATCTCTATCAAGATTAAAAGATAAGGGTATTGGAAAAAATAAAACAAGAGAAGATCATGCAGATACTATGAACCAGCTTTTTGCTGCTTATGCACAAGGTAAACAAGCAAAAGAGTTAGCAGTTATCCTTGGCGAATCTGCACTTTCTGATACTGATAAGCAATATGCTAAATTTGCTGAAGCCTTTGAAAAAAAATATGTATCACAAGGCTTCACATCTAATAGAACAATTGAAGAAACTTTAAATTTAGGCTGGGAATTACTAACCATATTACCAAAATCAGAGCTTAAGAGAATTAGGGATGAGTATTTAGAGAAGTATTTACCTCAAAGAGGGGATGAGTAATAATGGCTAGGCTTAATGTTAATCCTACTAGAATGGAGCTTTCTAAGCTAAAAAAAAGATTAGTGACTGCAACAAGAGGCCATAAGCTATTAAAAGATAAACAAGACGAGTTAATGAGAAGGTTTATAGAACTTATTAAATATAATAATAAGTTAAGGACTGAGGTTGAGGATAAGCTTCAATTATCCTTTAAAAAGTTTCTCATGGCGTCTGCTGCTATATCTCCAGAGTTTCTAGAAGAAGCAATAGCTTATCCAAAAGAAAGCATATCTGTTCAGGTAGGCCATAAAAATGTAATGAGCGTTAACGTGCCAGTGATGAAGTTTATTCGAAAGCTAGAGGATGATCCAGGAAGTATTTACCCTTATGGATTTGCAACTACATCTTCTGAGTTAGACGATTCTATTGAGCATCTTTACTCTATATTACCAAGGCTTTTAGAACTTGCTGAGGTAGAAAAGTCATGCCAGTTAATGGCTGATGAGATTGAAAAAACAAGAAGAAGGGTTAATGCCCTTGAGTATATGACCATTCCACAGCTAAATGAAACTATAAAATATATAAAGATGAAACTAGATGAAAACGAAAGAAGTGCATTAACAAGATTAATGAAAGTTAAAGATATGATGGAAAAGCAAAATAAAAGAGCGGAGTAATTAACTCCGCTCTTTCCATTAGCTTAAGAATTAAAAGCACAGCAATATAGTATAAGTATAAATATCCAGTTCTCAATATAAAAAAAATAGTATATAATATATGTAATATGATTTTACTTAAATATAGATTCAAATAAAATTATATTCCAAATCAATGTATGTATTTTTATTTAAATTCTATAGTTTTTAGGGTGCATTTATTCATTGTTGTCAATAAGGGATGAGATGTGTCTATAAATATTATATAAGTTAAATATATGATAGGGGGACTAGCAATGGCAGTAAGAGAAATTTTACAATATGGTGACAAGAGATTAAGTACAATTTGTGAGCCCATAAAAGAAATTAATAAAGATGTTTTGGACATCATTCAAGATTTAAAGGATACATTATATGATGGCACAGGCATAGGATTAGCAGCACCACAAATAGGTATATTAAAAAGAGTAATTCTTATTGATTTAAGAAGTGGAGGAGAGCCTATTATACTTATTAACCCAGAAATAGTTGAAGCTAGTGGCAGTGAGTGTGATTATGAAGGGTGTTTAAGTTATATTGGTTATGAGGGTGAAGTTGTACGACCTACAAAGGTTGTTGTTGAAGGGTTAAACGAAAAAGGTGAGAGGATTGCATATACTGCAAAGGAATTATTAGCTAGAGCCTTTTGTCACGAAATTGATCACTTAGATGGCATACTTTATATGTCGAGAGCTGAATCAATGTATGAAGTTGTTGAAGAAGACGAAGAAGAATAAAAGAGAGCTTTTAGGCTCTCTTTTATATTGTGCTACATAAATTTTATAAGTAGTTTTATTTTCTACGGTATATTTTGCGTTAGAGAAACAATAGAAAATTAATTGAATGTCCTCTGTAAGAAAATTTAATAATGTTAAATTTTAAAGCAAAATATTTTAGGTTTTAAGAGTGATTCCTTCAAATGAAAGTTTGTTTCCAAGTAAGGATGGCTTCTTATTAAGCTTAATAGTTGCATCTTCTTCAATGTAAAGCCCATTGTGAATATAAACGTTTATACCTTCGTATTGAAATAAATTATAATCTTCATTAATTTCTACATGTTTTTTAACCTCAATCCATGGGGTTTTAACAGGGGTAGTGCCTCAACACAAACTTGTATTAACCAGTTTTAACAATACTACATAATTATTTTTTCTTAAATAATCTATGGCGTCCTCGCTAATTTTTATCATAAAAACTCCTAAAAATGTTTTTCTATAGACTAAATTGCTATAATATATTATTATAATATTCTTCTAGTAAAAAACAATTACTTTATTTAAGGTGGGTGAAGTTGTATGGCTATTGAAAAAGCTGAAACCCTTAGGGAAAGAGAGAAGTTTATAACTACAAAAAATTGGATTCATGAGGAATTGGATAAAACCAAAAATAAGTTTAATGATTATGATAAAAAAATTTCTACTTTAAAAAAATCTTCTGGAGGAACATATAGTGATGACTTAATTCTAGCCCAACAGATTTTTGATTTTATAAATAAAAATCTCCATAAGTACGAAGAGGCTAAAGAACAGCCTTACTTTGCTAGGATAGACTTTAGGGAAAAAAGAAGAGAAAAAGAAAGCTTTTATATAGGAAAGTTTGGATTAAATGATGAAGAAAATAATGAAGAAGTGGTAATTGACTGGAGAGCCCCTATTGCAAACTTATACTATAGTGGAACCTTTGGACAATCATATTACGCATCTCCAATGGGAATAATTGAAGGAGATTTATCTCTAAAGAGAAAGTTCCTTGTGAAAGATGGAGGACTAGAAGAAATCTTTGATGAGGGTATTAATGAATTGATTGTAAAAACATCTGCTGAGGGAAATGAACTTATAGATGAGTTTTTAAAGTTAAACCTAGAGCAAAGTATGAGCAAAAAGCTAAAGGATGTTGTTGCTACAATTCAAAAGGAACAAAATGAAATTATACGTGCATATAAAAATAAGCCTATTATAATACAAGGGTCAGCAGGCTCAGGGAAAACCACTGTAGCTCTTCATAGATTAGCTTATCTTATTTATACCTATGGAAATGAAGAAAAAAATGAAAATATATTAGTTGTAGCACCAAATAAATTATTTATAGATTACATATCTGATGTGTTACCCAATTTGGGAGTTTATAGCGTAAAGCAAAATACCTATGAAGAGTTGTGTATGGAGATATTGAAAATTAAAGGAAAAATAATCACAAAGGATGAGAAGCTAGCTAAAATTATGGAAGAAGAGCAAATAAATAGTGTAAAATATATAACTTCTTCTAGTAAAGTTAAGGGATCCTTGGCTTTTAAGTCTATTTTAGATAGGTATATTAAATTTTTAGAGTCAAAGGATAGTGATGTGGAAGATATAGAGGTAGAAGGGTACACTCTTTTTACATCAAAGGAAATTAAAAAGCTTTATATTAGAGATTTAGCTCACTTACCAGTGAAGAGAAGAAAAGAAGAGATTAAAAAATATTTTAAACAAAAGGTTAAAGATAAAGTTTTTTCTGTTGAAGAACTTATTGACAGAGACTATGGTTTTAGGGTTAAAGATATAAAATTAGCTATAAATATTTCTGAGGAAGAAAAGCGAAAACAAATAATTAGTGTTTATAATGAAAGAGATGAAAAGAAAAAATCTTTAAAAGTAAACAGTAATAAAGCTTTAAAAGAGTTTTTTTCAAATTGGGAGTCTCTAGACTTGTATAAATGCTATATAGAATTATTCAATAATGAAGCAACTTTTAAAGAGATTACTAAGGATACAATTCCTCAAAAGTTGTATGAGTATATGAGAGAAGAGCTAAATAGAAATTCTCAGAAGAAACTTATTGATAGTGATGATTTGACCCCTTTAACTTATTTAAAATTAAAATTTGAAGGAACTAATTTAGAAAAATTTATGCATCTAGTGGTAGATGAAGCTCAAGATTACAGTTATTTTCAGATGCATCTATTAAATGAAATATCTCAAAACAGTTCTATGACTATTGTAGGGGATTTAGGACAAGGGATTTACAACTATAAAGGGATAGCATCATGGAATAAGCTTATAGAAGGTGTTTTTAAGCAGGACGCAACATATATAGCGCTATCACAAAGCTACCGTTCCACAGTTGAAATAATAAGTGTAGCTAATAGAGTTTTAGAAAAACAAAATTTAAACTTAATACCAGCTATGCCAGTGCTAAGGCATGGTGAAATGCCTAAGAATATAAGAGTACCATCTAAAGATGAAGAAGTTAAATTAATTGATACTATAGTTAATGAGGTTTATGGAAAGAAAAAGAATTCCGTTGCTATAATTTGCAAAACCCTAAGTCAATGTAAGGAATTAAGTAAAAAATTAAGTAAAAATTCTTCCTTTACCTGGGTTTTAATTGGAGAAAATGAGAACAATATTAACATGGAAAGGATTATAATTCCTAGCTATATGACTAAAGGACTTGAATTTGATGCTACTATTATATACAACTGTGATGATGAAAATTATATAGATAATGACCTTGATAAAAAGTTATTATATGTAGCGTTAACAAGAGCACTACATTTAGAATATATAATTTTCAGTGGAAATTTAACTAAGCTATTACAGTAAGTTAGTTAATAAATAATTAATAATTACTTATAACTAATAATTAGTATTAATTATTTCTTTTATTTATAATTTGTTATATAATATTAAGGGTAATAATTTTGGAAAATATTTCTCAATTGGAGGTTTAGAAATGAAAGCTGTTGAATTAAAAAATAAAATTTATTGGATTGGTGTGGAAAACCCTGAATTAAGAATTTTTGACATAATCATGGAGACGAAGAGAGGAACTACATATAATTCATACTTAATAGATGATGAAAAGGTTGCAATTATAGATACTGTAAAAGATGGATATTTTGATACTTATTTAGAGAATATAAAGAATATTATTGGAGATAGAAAAGTTGATTATATAATAGTACAACATACTGAGTTAGACCATAGTGGTTCTTTAATTAAACTACTAGAGGTGTATCCTGAGGCTAAAGTTATTGCTTCTAAGGCGGCTATTAAATACTTAGGTGGAATTCTAAATACAAACTTTCATAGCTTACCAGCAGAACAACCTATTAATTTAGGAAGCAGAACCTTAGAATTTATATCAGCACCAAATTTACACTGGCCTGATACAATATTCACTTATGTTAAGGAAGAAAAAGTTCTATTTACTTGTGATGTTATGGGTTGTCATTACTCTCCGATAAATTGTATAACAGATGGTTGTTCAGGAGATTATGAAACTGAAATGAAGTATTATTTCGATGTAATTATGGGACCTTTCAAGAAATTTGTTAATGCAGGTTTAGATAAAATTGAAAGTCTTCCTAAAGATATAGTTGCACCGAGCCATGGACCAATCCATATTGATGATATAGAACATTATATAAATCTTTATAGACAATGGGCTAAGGAAGAAGAGCCAACGGATAGAAATATTCAAATATTCTATATATCAGCTTATGGAAATACAGAAACTATGGCTAAGTTTTTAGCTAATACTATCAATGAGAAGGGTATTAGAGCTGAAGCTCATGAAATAACTTCAATGAACATGGGAGATATGGTTAATTTAATTGAAAAATCTTCTGGAATACTAGTTGGTACTCCAACTATAAATCAAGATGCAGTTGAACCAGCTTGGAACCTTTTAGCTCATGTAAGTGCTATCACAAATAGAGGTAAAATCGCAGGAGCCTTTGGATCTTACGGATGGAGCGGTGAAGGTGTACCAATGGTTAATTCAAGATTAAAGAGCTTAAAATTTAAAGTATTAGAAGATGGTTTAAAGTTTAACTTTGTTCCAAGTGAAAATGATTTTGAAGTAGCTAAAGTTTTTGTAGAAAACTATTTAGAAATGCTTAAATAAGAAAAAGGTATTGCAACATTTGGGTTGCAATACTTTTTTATATATTTGAAATTATAGATTTTTTGATATATGCTCCAATAAATCCATACAAATAGAAATTGTAGAATCTCCACCTTCTTCAAGTCTGGTGTTTAGCTCAACAAAATCCATTGATTTTACTAAACGAGTTCCTATTAAATATTTTAACATATACTTACATTCATCAACTGTCAATCCATCAGCAACCGGTGTGCCAGTTCCAGGAACTAAAGTTGAATCAAGAGAATCAATATCATAACTTAAGTGAATTGCATCTATTTTTTTCTCAATAAGTGTGGTGTGAACTCTGCGCATAATTTCTTCTATACCTAAGTTTCTAAGATCTTCAGTAGTATAGACATTTAGTTTATAGTCTTCAATTATCTTAAGCTCTCCCTCATCTAAATCTCTAGCACCTAAAATAAATACGTTCTCTGGCTTTACTTTCTGGCCTTGAAAATATACATCTGTAAGTGCTGAATGTCCTATACCCATAGCTGCCGCTAGAGGCATACCATGAACATTTCCTGATGGTGATGTTTCATGCGTATTAATATCACCATGTGCATCTATCCAAACAACTGCCATGTTATCATGATACTTGCTGCAACCAGATATAGAGCCAAGGCCTAAAGAGTGATCTCCCCCAATTACTAGCGGAAAAGACTTTGATTCAAGGCTGCTGTATACTTGATGTGCTAAGTTTTTATTAACATCTAATATGGCATTTAAGTACTTCATTTTATTATGATTGGCAAATTTATCACTTTCTAATATCTCAGGTACATGTAAATTTCCTAAATCATAAACCTCGTGGTTATTTTTTTCTAGAAGTTCAATTATTCCTCTTTCTCTTAAATCATTAGGACCTAGGTTTACACCTTCTCTATCACAACCGTAAAAAAGTGGAACTCCTATAAAGTTTATTTTCATTTAACAATCCTCCTTTGTGAATTTACTTGACAAGCAATTATATAACAAAGTGGTAATTTTTATAAGTAGTTTTTAAATATACAGTATATTAAAAATATTAAAAAAAAGAGGAGCATGTGTTAATATTAGGATACGAGGAAATAATACTTTCTATGTAGTATAATTAAAATTATAATTTAGTATTGGAGGAATAAATTTGAATAAGATTAAAATTTTTAATATGCTTGAAGATAATGAGTTATATGATCTTAAAGAAATTAAGAAAAACAATGATGTTTTAGTGGTAAATTTTAAGTACGAGTTCGATGACTTAGAAATATCAGGAGCTGAAAGTTATGCCAATGAAGAGTATGACAAAGAGGAAAAGGATGATAGCTGGTATGATGATTATTATCTGCCTTATTTAAATGACATGGCAATTGACAATGTAGAGGATATAATGGATGAAATTTGTGAGGAAGAAAGTTTAGATTATGAGTTTGTAGCTTATGAATTGTCTAAGGAACAAGTAGATTACGTAGAATTTATTGCTGTATTTTTTAAAGATGAAATCGATTTTGAATTAGATGAGTTAGTTTATTAGTGATTTAGATAGGTAATTATAGCTTTAAGAAACTCCTCAAGGAGGAGTTTCTTAAAAAAATAAGCTTTAAGTTAGCTTATTTTTTTATGTAGTTTTTGATATTGAACTATATATTGATCTAACTGTTGTGAACAAAACACAACTATTCTGTCAGTTGGCTTCCTAAATGTCAGTAAAAAATGTAGCAGTTTCTTAAAGGAATTAATCTTATGTTTAAGTATCCGAATTTTTAAGATCATAATATTTCCTCGCTAAACTTTGAATTTGTAATAATTTGATACTTTAATTTTAACAAACAATAAAATAAAAGTTAAATGATTTCGTAAGTCAAAATACTGTGTTATTTTACAAATTTTATGATGCTTCGAAGAAAGAATAGATTAATTAACAAATATTACCATAAATTTAAAGGTAAGAAATTAGGATTATCAACGCATGTAAATATATGTAAATACCGAAAACTGTCGCAAAATTAATTATTTCCAGCAGTTTTTATATTTGATTATATTTATTTTTAAACCCAATATTTTGTTAATTGTAGTTTATAATCGTATTAGGTATTAGGTATTAGGTATTAGGTATTAGGTATTAGGTATTAGGTATTAGGTATTAGGTATTAGGTATTAGGCATTGTGGCAGCAGAAAAGCACTTTGGACCGTTGATTTAATTTTATTTAATACTTTAGGAGATAATATCTTTATCTTTTATAATTTAAGTTGTAAAATATATTAAGCTAGAAAGCTTCCACATATTGTAGTAAAGAAAGGATGAAAGTTATGAAGTTAGAAGAAATGATTGAAAGAATTAATTATTTATATAAAAAAAGTCAAAATGAAGGACTTACTGAGGAGGAAAAAAAGGAACAGGAAGAACTGAGAAGAAGATATGTTGATAATGTAAAAAGAAATTTCAGACAACAACTTAGTGGAATAAAGAGAGTTCCGCCTAAAAGAATACATTAATTGAAGGTGATTATATGGGAGTATGTGCAAAGGATTTAATTAAGAACTTTGATTTAGAAATTTTAGTAGAAGGTAACTTAGAAGTAGACATTCCTGTAAGTGATATAAATAGGCCAGGTCTTCAATTTGCTGGTTTTTATGATTATTATGACAATAAGAGGGTTCAAATAGTTGGGAAAACAGAGTGGAGTTATTTAGAGTCCTTATCACCAGAAGTAAGAGCAGAAAGATTAGATAAATTTTTTTCTTTTGAAAATCCTTGTATAATTGTTACACGAGGACTTGAACTCCACGAGGAATTTATTAATGCAGCTAAGAAATATAATGTGAACATTTTAAGAAGTAGTATGAAATCTACAAGGTTTGTAAGCAGAATTACTAATTACTTAGATAGTGAACTAGCACCAGAAACTAGAATTCATGGTGTTTTAGTGGACGTATATGGCATAGGTATTTTAATAACTGGCGAAAGTGGCATTGGAAAAAGTGAAGCAGCTCTAGAACTTATTAAAAGAGGTCATAGATTGATTGCAGATGATGCAGTGGACATTAAAGAAATTGATGGGATTTTATATGGTAATTGCCCATATATTACAAGAGGTATGTTAGAAGTAAGGGGAATGGGGATTATTGATGTAGCTGCAATTTATGGAACCAGCTCAGTTGTTACCAATAAAAAAATTAGCTTATTGATTTCTTTGGTAATTTGGGATGATAAGCAGGAGTTTGATAGACTTGGGGTGGATAAGGAGTATGCAGAAATACTAGGAGTATATGTTGAGAAGATGCTTTTACCTATTAGACCAGGTCGTAATATAGCAGTGATAATTGAGGCAGCAGCAGCAAATTTCAGGTACAATGCTACATCAAATAGCACTCCTGTCGAAACCATCGAAAAAAGAATAAGTGAAATGAATTATTAGAAAGTAAAATAAACTTTGGCAATTCATGAAAATTTAATTGTATTCTGTTAAAATTTTTAGTAAAATGAAAGAGATAAATCATATTTTAGGAGGATGAAGCCATGGGAGATTACAATAAGCTAGTAAAGAAATATGAATTAGCTTGGGACAAGTACACAAAAGAAGACTTAGATAAGGTTTTTGCGTTATCAGAAAGATATATAGATTTCATGTCAAAATGCAAAACTGAAAGAGAATGTGTAAACGAGTTCATAGTTCTTGCAGAAAAAGAAGGATATAGAGATATAAACTCTTATATTGCTGAAGGGAAAAAACTTCAAGCAGGAGATAAAGTATATGCTAACTGCATGGGAAAAACTTTAGCTTTATTTTTAATTGGTTCAGAACCTGTAGAAAAAGGTTTTAAAATTTTAGGAGCTCACGTTGACTCTCCAAGATTAGACCTTAAGCAAAATCCGTTATATGAGGATTCAGACTTTGCTATGTTAAAAACTCACTACTATGGTGGAGTTAAAAAATACCAATGGGTTACTATTCCACTAGCAATACATGGTGTAGTGATTAAGAAAGATGGAACTACAGTTAACGTAGTTATTGGAGAAGATGAGAAAGAACCAGTAGTTGGAATTTCTGATCTACTAATACATCTTGCTGGAGATCAAATGGCAAAAACCCTAGCTAAAGGTATTGAAGGTGAAAGCCTAAATGTATGTTTAGGAAGTATGCCAATTGAAGATAAAGAAGCTAAAAATAGAGTAAAATTAAATGCTTTAAGATTACTTAACGAAAAATATGGAATAGATGAAGAAGATTTCGTATCTGCTGAATTAGAAGTTGTACCAGCAGGAAGAGCAAGAAGCTACGGATTAGATAGCTCAATGGTTATGGCTTATGGTCATGATGATAGAATCTGTGCTTACACATCTTTCGAAGCTATGCTAAACATTAAAGAAACTGATAAAACTATTATAACTCTACTTGTTGATAAAGAAGAAGTAGGAAGCATAGGTGCTACAGGAATGCAATCAAGATTCTTTGAAAACACTGTAGCAGAAATAGTTAACTTAATGGGAGATTATAGCGACTTAAAAGTTAGAAGAGCATTAGCAAACTCAAAAATGTTATCTTCTGATGTAAGTGCTGCATTTGATCCAAACTATCCATCAGTAAGTGAGAAACAAAATAATGCATTCTTCGGTAAAGGTATTGTATTTAATAAGTATACTGGAGCTAGAGGAAAAGGTGGATGTAACGATGCAAATCCAGAGTTCATCGCTGAGTTAAGAAGGATTATGGAAAAACATAACGTATCATGGCAAACTTCTGAGCTTGGAAAAGTTGACCAAGGCGGCGGTGGTACAATCGCTTATATCTTAGCTGAGTATGGAATGGAAGTTATTGACTCAGGTGTGGCTCTTCATAATATGCACGCACCATGGGAAATAGCAAGTAAAGCTGATATATATGAAGCATGCAGAGGTTACGAAGCATTCTTAATAGAAGCTTAATTTTATGAAAAAAATATTAAAGGGTAGAATTTCTACCCTTTTTGTTTTGGCTAAGTTTAATCTTTGAAAGAAAACTTTTATCTTAGAAGTTATCAAGCTTACCATGTTCTACTCATTAGGTAGATGAAACTTACATATACCGTAAAGATTATAGGAAAGAGGTATATCTGACATATCTATATAATCCATATCATACTTACCATCCCAAGGATAAATAGAAGCATATTTTTCATTATAAACATTTAATACATATTTAATTTTGTTAAATTCTATATATACTTTATAGATAGGCGTTTCAGGCAAGTTTTCAGGTTTGCTGATAAAATTAGTGGCTTTTAAAGAGTTTAAGAAATTATCTATATCTTCGTAACCAACTTTATCTAAAGTTCGCTCCTTATATAAATCTGAATAAAAAATAACTATGGACATTGGAGCTTCTGTTTTATAAAAGTTAAGCAATCCATTTGTATAGTAATAGGTTGTAGGTTTTTCATTATTAAAAATCTTATTTGACATCTTGCACCCCGTAATACTAGTTAAGGTAACTATTATTAAAATTAGTATTATAATTTTCTTTTTCAATATATCAACCCCTTTTTCCATATAACATTATGAAAAATAATTAAGAGTTATTACTTATTTTATAATTTATCTTTAATAATTTTTTATCACCTTAATTTTAGCTCTAGTCCTGAACAGATTAAGGTAATTGATAAAATTAGGTATAATTTTATTTTATATTTGGCAATATATTCTTGAAGTTACCTATTTAAAGGAGTGGAATAGATGTTTAAACATGAAAAAAGACTATTAAGAGATGTAAGGGTAGAAAAACCAAACCCACAATATGCGGTACTTTTACAGGAACAGTTAGGGGGGGCTAATGGAGAGCTAAAAGCTGCACTTCAATATGCTTCACAAAGCTTTAGAATTAAAGATATGGCCATAAAAGACTTATTTTTAGATATTGCTGCTGAAGAGTTAAGCCATATGGAAATGGTTGCTCAAACTATTAATTTGCTAAATGGTCATGATGTAGACCATGATGGAGTTTCAGTAGGAGAAATTGAGTCACAGGTTTTAAGCGGACTAAATCCAGTACTTATTAATGCATCAGGAGACCCATGGACCGCCCATTACGTAAATGTAACTGGAGACCTATGTGCTGACATTTTATCAAATATTGCCGCTGAACAAAGAGCTAAGGTTGTCTATGAGTATTTACATCGCCAAATTAATGATAAGTATGTTAGAGAAACTATAGACTTTTTATTAAATCGTGAAGAAGCGCATAATGCATTATTTAGAGAAGCATTTAATAAAATTAAGGACACTGGTTCAAATAGAGATTTTGGTGTAACAGAAGATTCTAAACTTTACTTTGATTTATCTACACCTGGAAAATTCTTTGAAGCGCCAGATCCAACTGCACCATCCTTTGAAAATCCAAGAAAATAAACAAAACTAACTATAAAAATAAAACACAGATTAATTTTTATATACTTCCTTTATGGTAGATAGTTTAAATAATAAAACTGTTTTCATGAAGGGAGTTTATTTTTATGGGAACAAAGTTGAATTCATTGTGTAAGATTAAATTGTCGCATTCATATATTCCTTTAAAGCAGTTAAAAAATCCATGAATTTGTAGAACTAATTTAAAATACACTAATATCACGGTATAATAGGCACTTTAAGAGGTTAAATGAGTTGAATTTTAAAAATAAAAAAACCACACTATGGATGTAGTATGGTTTGGTGCCGGTGGTGGGATTTGAACCCACATGGTTTCCCGTTCGATTTTGAGTCGAATGCGTCTGCCGTTCCGCCACATCGGCATAATATTAAGAGTATTTCTGATAAATTTTATATTAAAATCATTATCAACAAAACTATATTACCACAGTATTATAGTTTTTTCAATATGTATATGAAAATATTAGTAAAAAAAGTTATGGTTTTCATTCTATAAAGTTGAAAAACTAAATTAAAATGTTATAATATGTTTGTATTGAATGTTTATATTTAGATTGGAGAGTATCATAATGAAAAAAGTACTAGAAAATATTATTGAAAAAAATAGAGAATGGTCTAAAAGGGGAGAGGTTGCTTCATATATTCCTGAACTTGCGAAAGCTAACCCTAATGCCCTCGGGATTTGTGTTACTACTTTAGATGGCGAAGAGTATTTTGCTGGTGATTATGATTCAAAGTTTACTATACAAAGTATTTCTAAGGTAGTAACCTTGATGCTAGCCATTTTAGATAATGGTACTGAATATGTATTTTCTAAAATAGGAATGGAACCTACAGAATCAGCGTTTAACTCAATAGTAAATCTAGAGAATAATAAACAGAAAAAACCCTTAAACCCAATGATAAATGCAGGTGCTATTGCTACAGTTTCACTTATTAGTGGAGAAACAGCTGAGGAGAAATTTAATAGAATATTAAAGTTCACAAGAAAAATTACTGGAAACGATACTATAGATGTGAATAATAATGTTTATTTATGTGAAAAGGCCACTGGTGATAGAAATAGAGCCTTAGCTTACTTTATGAAAGGTAATGGAATTATACAAGGTGATGTTGAGGATATTTTAGATGTATACTTTAAAGCTTGCTCTATGGAGGTTACCTGCAGAGATATTTCTAGGATTGGAGCTCTACTAGCAAATGCTGGTGTGCTTTTAAATAATGAGAGGGTTATATCTAGAGAGGCATGTAGAATCATTAAAACTATAATGGTTACTTGTGGAATGTATGATGCTTCTGGTAAATTTGCTGTACATATTGGAATTCCCGCGAAAAGTGGAGTAGGTGGGGGAATTATGGCTGCAGTTCCAAGAAGAATGGGAATAGGTGTGCTTGGACCATCTCTAGATCACAAGGGGAATAGTATTGCAGGAATTAAAGTTCTTGAAAGTCTATCTCAGGAATTTGATTTAAGTATTTTCTAATACATTTTTATTAAATAAATCTTATATTTAGTAAAGTACAATTTTTTATATTAACTATTAATTGTTTAAAGCAAAACACGCCCTAAGAAACTTAGGACGTGTTTTGCTTAATTATCTAGTTTAAGACTTTATAAGTTTTAAACCATAGATGTTATTTCTTATATAAAGTATTTTTATTATAAAACTATCAAATATGTTTTATATGATGTTCTAAGGTAATTTATAATTAGGGAATTATTGTTAATACTAATTAGTAGTGCTATAATAAAATGATAACTTTATGTTAGGAATGAGGAAAATATATGTTAAGATTTTTAGATGCTGGTGAATCTCATGGTAAAGCTTTAATTGCAATTCTTGAGGGTATACCAGCTAATATAAGATTAGATATTGACCGTATTAATGACGAACTTGCTAGAAGGCAAAGAGGTTATGGCAGGGGTAACAGAATGAAAATTGAAAAGGATAGAGTGGAAATTTTGTCAGGGTTGAGAGGCAATGTCACCACTGGAAATCCTATTTCTTTAATAATATTTAACAAGGACTATGAAAATTGGAAGTCGGTACTAGATAATGAGCCAAATGAAGAAGATAAAATTGGAATCGCTAGACCTGGCCATGGAGATTATGTTGGCTTTATAAAATACAAAACTGGGGATATAAGAAATACAATTGAAAGAACTTCTGCAAGAGAAACTGCAATCAGAACCGCTGTAGGAGCTGTATGTAAGCAGGTACTTAAAAATTTAAACATAGAAGTTAGGAGCAAGGTTCAGTGTATCGGTTCCATACATGATGTTGAGGTAGATATCTTTAATGACGATTTATATAAGGTTATTGAAGATAGCGATGTGAGGGTTGTAAGTAAAGAAATTGAAGAGAGAATTAAGTTGAGAATTGATAAACTTAAGCTAGAAGGAGACACTATTGGAGGAAGTATTAATGTCCAAGTAAATGGTGTCCCAGTAGGAATTGGCAGTTATGTGCACTATGACAGAAAACTAGATGGAATTTTATCCCAGGCGATAATGTCTGTTCAAGGAATAAAGGCTTTAGAGTTTGGGAAAACGTTAAATTCCTCAATAATTGGAAGTACATTTAATGATGAGATGTATTTTGAAGATGGAAATTTGCATAGATACAGTAATAATAGTGGAGGTATAGAAGCCGGAGTTTCTAATGGAGAAATTATCTCTATTACTGCTTTTATGAAACCAATTCCAACAGTAAAAAAAAATCTTAGAACTGTTGACTTAATAAAAAAGAAAAATACTACAACAAGATATGAAAGATCAGATGTTTGTGGGGTAGTACCTGCCTCCATTGTTTTAGAAAATGTCATAGCTTTTGAGATTCTAAAAGAAATATTAAAAGCTTATCCTAGTGACGATTTCATTAGTTTATTAAAATATATAGAAGAAGACAGGAAGTGTGCAAATGAATAAGAAGAAATTGCTAATATTGGATGGTAACAGCTTATTATATAGGGCGTTTTATGCAATACCAGAATTAACAACTTCAGAGGGAATACACACAAATGCAGTTTATGGTTTTACCAGTATGCTATTAAGGATGATAGATGAAATAAAGCCAGATTACATTGTTACGGCCTTTGATAGGGCGGCACCAACCTTTAGGCATATAGAGTATGGAGATTATAAAGCAGGCAGGAAAAAAACCCCTGATGAGCTAGCTATGCAATTTCCCATAGTAAGAGAACTATTAACAAAATTAGCCATTAATATTTTTGAGTTAGATGGATATGAGGCAGATGATTTAATTGGAACCTTATCTGTGGTTGCCGAAAATAATGATATAGATTCTTATATAGTTACTGGCGATAGGGATGCCCTACAACTAGCTACTGATAATGTTAAAGTCATAATAAACAAAAAAGGTATGAGTGAAAAAGAAATTTATGATAGAGAAAGAATGGTAACTGAACTAGGAGTAACTCCAAAGCAGTTTATTGATGTAAAAGGGCTAATGGGGGATAAGTCAGATAATATTCCAGGAGTTCCAGGTATTGGAGAAAAAACTGCTTATAAGTTGATAAAAGAATATGGAAGCATAGAAAATCTATTAAATAATATAGAAAGTGTTAGTGGAAAGAAACTTAAAGAATCACTTATGGAATACAGTGAACAGGCTATTTTTAGTAAGAAGCTTGCAACAATAATTACAAATGTGCCAGTGGATATTGACTTAGAAGCTATTAAGTCCAAAGAGGAGTTTGATGTGAAGGGGATAAGAGAACTATTTTATAAACTTCAGTTTAAATCCTTATTAGAAAAGGTAGAAAAAATCGGTGGAACACCTATTGAAGAGAAGACTAAAAATGAAGCTATAACTAATATTGAGTATGTGGAAGTTAATTCTATTTCAGAGCTTAAGAACATAGATATGACGCTAAATAATAAGTTATTATATGTTCTATTTAATGTTGAAGAGACAAATGTTTTTTCTAAACTAAGTCTTAAAAAAATATATGCAAATTATAATAATAAAAACTACGTAATAAACACGGAAAAATTACTAAATGATTCACAGGAATCAACAGTGAAGTGGTTAAAGATGGCATTTCAAGCTGAAGGCATTAAGCTTGTAAGCCATGGAATTAAATATGCTTACAGCTCTTTTTTAAAGTTAGGAATCGATTTACCTTTAGTTGAATTCGATGTGGAAATTGCTGCATACCTAGTGGATTCTGCTAAAGCTGAGTATAGTCTAAAAACTTTAGTTGAAGAAAATTTAGGGGAGAGTTTCCAAGGAGAAGGAGACAATTTATATATAAATGGATTATCATTCCTTCCCAAACTATATGAGGCCGAAAAGTCACGTATAGAAGCTTTAAACATGGAGACCTTATTGTATAATGTAGAACAACCATTAACAAAGGCTATTGCGTTGATGGAAACTGAAGGGTTCAATATTGATAAAAATATGTTACAAAGCTTGGGCGAGAAGTTTAAAGAAGAGATAGATACACTGACTAAAGACATTTATGGATTGGCAGAGGAAAGTTTTAATATAAACTCGCCAAAACAATTAGGTAAAATTCTCTTTGAAAAATTGGATCTTCCTGCTATGAAAAAAACAAAAACTGGATATTCAACAAATGCTGAAGTTTTAGAAGCACTTAAGGAAAAACATCCTATTATAGAAAAAATCCTTTATTATAGACAAATAACTAAGTTGTATTCTACTTATATTGAGGGATTAAAAGCCGTAATAGATATAGATGGAAGAATTCATTCAAATTTTACCCAAACAGTAACCACAACAGGAAGATTATCAAGTACTGAGCCTAATCTACAGAATATACCTATAAAATATGAAAATGGTAGAGCAATTAGAAAGGTTTTTATACCTCACAATAAAGACTGTGTTATATTATCTGCAGACTATTCTCAAATTGAACTTAGGGTTCTTGCTCATATATCTGGTGATGAAAATTTAATAGACGCTTTTAAACATAGCAGCGATATTCACACTAAAACCGCTTCTGAAGTTTTTGGGGTTCCAGTAGAAGAGGTAACGAAAACTATGAGAAGCAACGCCAAAGCTGTTAATTTTGGTATAGTCTATGGAATCGGAGATTTTAGTTTAGCTCAAGACTTAGGAATTACGAAGGCTCAAGCGAAGGAATATATCGACACTTATCTTAAAAGATATCCTAAAGTTAAAGACTACATGGATAAAGTAGTTGTGGATGCTGAAGAAACCTCCTATGTTACAACTATACTTAATCGTAGAAGGTTTATCCCCGAAGTAAAATCAAATAATAAAATAGTTAAGGCACTAGGAAAGAGATTGGCAATGAATGCACCAATACAAGGAAGTGCTGCAGACATCATAAAAATTGCCATGGTTAATGTGAATAATAGATTGAAAGAAAAAACTATGAAAAGTAAGTTGATTTTACAAGTTCATGACGAATTAATATTAAATGTGTACAAAGATGAATTAGAAGAAGTAAGTTATCTGGTTAAAAGTGAAATGGAAAATGTACTTTCTTTGTCAGTCCCCTTAGAAGCTGATGTAAGTGTGGGAGAAAATTGGTATGAAGCAAAGTAGTAATATTTTTCTTGTTGGATTAACAGGCAATATTGGAAGTGGTAAAAGCACAGTTTCAAATTACTTAAAAGAAAAAGGAATTTCTGTTATAGACGCTGATGTTATCTCAAGAGAAGTTATGATTAATCACCCTGATATTTTGACGAAAATAAAATTAAATTTTGGGGATGAGTGCTTTGATCAAAATGGAACTTTGATTAGAAAAAAATTAGGCAATATAATATTTGCGAATCAGGAAAAAAAAAATAAACTTGAAGAAATAATCATTCCTTATATAATTAAAGACATATTTGCCAAGGTTAAAGAGTATGCTGATAAAGGAATAGATTTATGTGTGGTGGATGCACCAACACTAATAGAAAATAATTTGCATTTTTATATGAATGCCATTATACTTGTTACCGTAGGAAGGGAAATACAACTCAAAAGAGTAATGGAACGAGATTCCCTAAGCTTAAAAGAAGCTACTATAAGAATTGATGCTCAAATGAAAGAAGAACATAAGTTAAAATATGCTGATTTTGTTATCAAAAATGATGGAACTAAAGAACATGCTAAAAAACAATTAGAAGAAATATTGATACTAGTTGATAATTTTAGGGGGAAAGATGGCGAAAAAAAGGAACCTTATAACCTTACTTGTGCTAATTCTAGTACTAGTTATGGTAATAAATTTTAAAACTATTTTAAAATTCGCATATCCTATCAAATATGAGGATTATGTGATAAGACATAGTGCAAAATACAATATAGATCCCTATTTAGTGATTTCCGTAATTAATACAGAAAGTAAATTTAATGAAAGAGCTTTATCTTCAAAAGGGGCTTATGGGTTGATGCAAATTATGCCTGATACTGGCCAATGGATATCTCAGTATTTAGAGATTAAACCTTTTAATAATGATATGATGTATGATCCAGAAATCAATATTAAAATGGGATGTTGGTACTTAAACAATCTAAGCAAAGAATTTAATGGGGATACTGAACTTATTTTAGCAGCCTATAATGGTGGTAGGGGTAATGTAAATAAGTGGCTATCTAATGGAGAATACTCAAAGGATGGGAAAGCTTTGCATAAAATTCCATTTAAAGAAACTGAGGAGTACGTTAGAAAAGTCAAATTTAGTTATAATATTTATAAATATCTATATGATCTTGAAAAAAATCCATAGTAACTCTATGGATTTTTTATTGCGAAAAATATTATTTTCCTATTGAATGAGTTAGTAAAGAATGATATAATAATTAGGAAGAGTTAAGCACAAGCAGGTGTGCTGGAATCGGCAGACAGGCACGTTTGAGGGGCGTGTGTACCACGTACGTATGGGTTCAAGTCCCATCACCTGCACCAGCTATTGATTTAACTTGTTAGTAATACGTTTAAATATGAACTTTAAGCCATACGTCTAGGTTGTAAAACACCTATAAACGTGTGGCTTTTTTATTTGTCAACGTATGTTAGCAAGGAGGAGTATATGGCAAGGGTAAAAAAACAGGTTATGATAATTACAGAGGAAGAAACTTCAAATTTTAATAGTGAATTAGGCATTAGTTACTCGATTGATAAAATTCACCAATTGTTTGAAGCAGATATGAAAACAAGAGGATTGAGGATAGACACTATTAAGTTTTATAGTAGAATTTTGGAAGCTTTTTATAAGTTTATTCCCTATAATACTAACATTAATGAAATTAATAAAGATACCATTAACCAGTATATAAAGTATTCTATTGAAGAAAGAGGACATTCACAAGGAACTATACATACTAACATCAGAGGTTTAAGGACATTTCTTTATTGGGCAATGAAAGAAAATTACCTTTCATCATTTAAAATAAAAGTTCCACCTCAAAATAAGGATAAACTTGATGCTTATACCAATGAAGAAATACAAAAGCTACTGACTAAACCTGATTTAAACAAAGTTCAATTTGGAGAGTATTGTGCTTATGTAGCAATTAATATATTTGTTTATACTGGTTGTAGATTAAGCACTGCTATAAATATAAAAATTGAAGATATTAATTTTGATGATAAAGTTATGTATTTTAGACATACCAAGAATGGGAGAACCCACACTGTACCAATACCCAAGATACTAACAGACGTTTTGAAAGATTATTTAAAAATAAGATTGCAAAATGAGGATTCTTTACAAACGAATAGTCTACCTTTACTTGTAAGTGTTTATAATGAGCAATTAACAACTGATGCACTTCAAGCACTTATTAGGAGATATAATTTAAAAAGAAATGTTAGTAAGACTAGTATTCATAGTTTTAGAAGGTTTTACTGTAAAAATGCTATTATGCAAGGTCTATCAGTACCTAAGGTCATGGCATTAGTACAACATAGTAGACCAGAGATTTTGGATAGATATGTAAAATTTTATACAACTGATTTAGAGGATGATGTTGAAAAGCTTGCCGAGAGCATAATGCCTATAGAGAAGAAACCACGTAAAAGTATAATTAAAATGAATTAAAAATTATTAAAATAAAATTGATTAAGGGTGTATATGATTCCTATATACATCCTTTTGTTGTTCAATTTATATTTTAAGATATGAAAAAAACATATGCAGTGAAAGTATAGTAAATTATTGTAAAATTAATTGATTAGACCGTTTTATAGAATGTATTATATTATATTGCAAACAATGCAATAGTTACCACGAACAAACATTAGTGATAGCTTCATTTGTAAAAAGTAATTAAAGAATAATTATTTATTGTTTGATTGATAGTTAGTACAATGGGAAAAAATATTATATAAACAAGTATCTATAAAGTTTTAAAAGCGAACTAAGGATTTAATAAAAGTGCAGAATATAAAAAGATAAAAGAACATCCTTATAATATCATAACTTAAAGAATGCAAATTCTATCAATTGTTGGTAAAAAAGCTAATCTAATAGAGCAGATATTATTAATAAAGGGAAGATATGCTTTGATTTAGAAGCTTAGTTATAAAATTGGATAAATAATAAAAAGATAGAAGATTTTTCTATCTTTTGACAAAAAAAGTATTTACAAACACTAACATTTATGGTAGAATAAATGTTAGCAAAATAATTATAATATAACCCTTATAACATAATTTTAATACAAAATGGTGCGTATGTCAATAACTTTTTATGTGTTATTATAATTTTTTTATAATAACACACCTATGATTAAATAAACTTAATTCAAATCACAATATGATGAATAGTAATTTACACACATAACAACTCAATTATAGACTAGGTAAATACATATACTGCTTTTTTAATTTGAAAGTATTGGAGGTTTAAAAGCAATTATATCTGAAAAAGAGTATAGATTACAAATATCAAGGAGGATTTGAATGCAAGCAAAAGATTTTTTAGAATTACTTCATGGCAAAAACTTAATTAATTTTAGGTTAATTAACTCAGACAATGCTTTTAATACAACTGGATTGTATGACGAAGAAACAATTAAAAAACTGAAAAAGTATAATGAACAAGGATATAATGTATATTTTGTAGTTAACGGAGGGGGAACGCAGAAACATCAAATCAATAAATTTAATGCAGTGTTTATTGATTTAGATTGCGGTCGTAATGATGATAAAAATTACTATCCTCTAGAAGAAACTAAGCAATACAAAGAAAAATGTATTGATAAACTTAAAGAGTTTAAAAATAAACCTTCTATAACTATAGAAACAAGAAATGGTCTTCATGTTTATTGGCTATTAAATGAAGGTGCATCAAATGAGGAGTTTGAAGATTGTCAATTAAGGTTAATTAATTATTTTCAAAGTGACAAGCAAGTGAAAACTGTAGAAAGAATAATGAGAGTCCCAGACTATTATTGGACAAAGGATATAAATAATAGGTTTATGTGCAAAGTATTAGAATTAAATAATATAAGATATGACATTGAAGATATTATATGTGATTTGCCATATGAAGAAAAGATAGGACAAGCACATCCCACTAATAAATACAATAATAATACTAATGTTTTTATTAGTGGGACTAGTATGTATTCACACAATTTAGATTTAGTTAGGAATAGTGAGTGGAAAAGTCTTAGAGAAATTATAAAACCAAAACAAGTTATGTTAAGTAACTATAAAGACGTATATGATTACCTAAAAAAACAAGATTTGAAAAACTTCTTAGGGTTACCAAAATCATTTAATTGCATTTTTCATGAAGATAAAAATCCTAGTGCAAATATATTTTTAGACCCTAAAACTAATTATTATTGGTATAAATGTTATTCTGAAGATTGTGATGTAGTTAAAGATATTATTTCGATAACTGAAAATATATTAATGTGCAACACACCTCAAGCACTCAACTTTTTAAGAAGAGTATATGATATTAAATTTGTTGAAAGTGATTGGGAAAAAGAAATGAAGGAAATTTTAGATTCCAATATTAGATTTCTGATGGACAGTGAAAGATTT
This sequence comes from Clostridium punense, assembly GCF_017874425.1. Lineage (GTDB taxonomy): Bacteria > Bacillota > Clostridia > Clostridiales > Clostridiaceae > Clostridium_J > Clostridium_J punense. Next base: position 3,622 of record NZ_JAGGLL010000024.1, on the reverse strand, counting down.
AAAATAATTGCTCCTGAAACCTATAAGAGGATTAAGAATTATATTCCAAATTTGATTCTAATAAATAGTTTTGCAAAGGAAAAGGTTTTTACTGATAATTTCACTGATGGGAGTGGTATACCATTATTTTTTGCAAGTTTAAGTCATTTACAGAGTGTATGTAAACGCTATGACCAAAAAAGAATGACTAGTATGATAACGTTATTAACTTATCTTGGTTTACTAAATAAGGTAAAAGAAAATGAAATACCCGATTTTCTGTTAAAAGAATCCAAATATCAGGCAAAAATCAAGGGTCAGAAAAATATTATAAATTATTATTCAATACCTTCCTATTGCGATGCAATTATGGCATTTAGTGAAAGTAAAGCGAAAGAGTTTAATGAAAAAGGTCTTACAATGAAAGGTATAAGCAGAGAATTGATTTACAGAACTTTTGGAGAAGAAGAAGCAAATAGAGTTTTTCCTCAATCGGCAGGGAAACAATTGACTGATATGAGTGAAGAGTTTTCATTATTGGTTGATAGGGTTATTTTAAACTTTATAAAAATTCAAGGATATGTAAGAGAAGGACAAGTTATTGAGTCTTTTAAAGGAAATAAAGAGATTTTAAGATGTAGGATTAAGAGAGTGATTCCAGAAACATTAGAAAAATACGACTTGGTTAGAATTAAATTAAATAAATTATTAAAAGAAAGATTAAATATTGATGAAGTTGGTTATCCGTATGTTATCATGCAAAGAGATAAATATAACCTATATTCCCAAAAGTATTGTAATAACTTATTTAATTTTCTTAAATCTAAAACAGGGCATCAAGTTGGCTTAAGAAGTTTTCCAAGAATATTTAGAAGAGAATCAATTAGTATTAAGTAATAAGGAGAGAATAAAAATATGAAATGTGAATTTAAGAATTGTAATAAAGAAGCAGAAACTAAGGGATATTGTGAAGAACATTATCCAATATATCGTAAAGGTGACAAAAAGATTGGTGTTTATGTTATGGAGTTTATCTCAAAAGAGGGAACTTTCTTTTATGTAGGAATGACTTTTTCACAAGATATTAATTCAGAAGTATCAAAACACAAATCAGCAATTATTAACCAAGAATCTAATAAGGATAAAAAGTTACAAAAATGTTTTAATAAAATTTGTCTTGAGCATCCAGAATTAGATAGAAAAGAAGTTTATACAAACTATGTAAAAGATTATCCTTTAGATTCGTATGATGCAATAGGTGGAAGGATATTACAATTGGATGAGGATGGAACTTATATTGAAGTAAATGATAAAGAAACTATAAAAAGAATATATCTAAATAAGTACGAAAGTTTTATACGTGGTAAAATAGATGGTCGTAGTGGTGTAAATAAAAAGTTTGATTTTAGTCAACTAACAGATGATGAAAGAGAAATATTCAAATTTATTGAATATGAATATATAAGGATTTGCAAAAAAGAAACTTACTGGATTAATAAACTAGCAGAAACACATGGAAGGAAATTTTGCCTAAATAAAAAGAAATTAAAAGCCGTATCATAAATAATTTTGACTCTCATTAAAATTAAATTCACTTTACTGTTGTAAAACTCATATGATAAATATGGAATATAGGTTTAATTTTGGAAATAAGTAATATATAATATATTATATATTTATTTGGAGGTATGATTTATGGTTTGGATTATTTTGGGGGGAGTATTTATTTTTTTTGTCACAATAGTGGTTGTGACCATAGATGGAAGGGAAGAAAAAGCTCAGTTAAAAGAAGAAAAGATTAATTACATGAAATCTAATTCGGTACCAGCAAATGCACTTTCTATTAAGTATAAGAGTGGAATTGCGTGCATAGATAGTAAAATCAATAATCTATATGGCAAGTTTATACAGGATGTGTATGAAAATTTTAATGAGGATGAGTACAAAAGACAAGTAAATTTCTATGTATATAATCAAAAAAATGCTTCTATATATAAAAATATACAAAATAAAATTAGAAAGCATATGAAGGATAATTTGCGACTAAACTCTTTAGAAAAAAACTTAGCAGTATATGAAATTGAGAGTGGCTTAATAACTTTTTATGTTTGGTTATGTAATAATAATTTATGTTTACTAGATTCAGAAGAAAATGGAGTTGGGCAATATCAAATAGCATTAGATGATATTATCTCTTTTTTAAGAGAAGGAGATATTTATAGTGAAACTAATATAAAAGGTGGAGATTCCTCGATTGGAGGAGCTATATTGGGTGGAGTAATTGCAGGTGATACTGGGGCGATTATAGGGAGTAGAAGGAAAATAACTACTGAAAATATTAGGAAGGACTTTAGATTTACAATATTAGAGTATAAGGATAAAGATAAAAAAGGACATGCAATTTTCAATTCTGAAGCTTATGATGCATTTTTAAAACTAATCCCAAGTAAAGAAATAAAATTTGTAGCAACAGGGAATAGGATAGAAGTGACAGAGCCGAAGGAGGATATTTTTGAGCAAATTGAAAAACTTGACAAGCTAATGAAAAAAGGAATCGTAACAGAAGAAGAATTTATATCTAAAAAAGCTGATTTACTTAATAAAATATAATATAATTGCATGAAAGAGTGGTATTTAATGCCATTCTTTTTTTATGATAAAATTGGATATTTATTTTAAGAGAATTGAGAAACTCAATGATTTCTGGAGTTAAATTTAAGATTTTCTTTAAAAGGATATAAGTAATTGTAAGCTATTTAAGTGAATATGTGGAGACACGTTTTTATTTTTACATTGAAATATGATAGTTGATTATTTGTATAGAGTATACCTTAAATAAACTCCTATTATAAGCTAAGATGTGTTTGTTTAGAGTGGTTTTTATATTATACAAATAAATGTTTTACAAAGTATAGACTCTAAATAAACAATATGGTATTATATGTATATAGTCATGAAAGAGGGGATAGAATGAAAGTTGCGTATATTAGGGTTAGTACAATAGAGCAGAATGAAGAGAGACAAGTAAAGGCAATGGATAACTTAGGAATTGAAAAATATTTTAATGAAAAAATAAGTGCTAAGGATACCAATAGACCTAAGTTAAAAGAGTTGATGGATTTTGTCAGAGAAGGAGATATAGTTTACATAAAAGACTTTAGTAGACTAGCAAGAAGTACTAAGGATTTACTTGAATTGGTTGAATACTTTAATAAAAAGAAAGTTAATCTTATAAGTTTAAAAGAAAATTTAGATACAAGTACACCAACAGGAAAATTAATGGTTACAATGATGGGTGCTATTAATGAATTTGAAAGAACAAACCTTCTTGAAAGGCAACGTGAGGGCATAGCCATAGCAAAAGAAAATGGTGCATATAAGGGTAGAAAAGCTATAGAATATCCAAGTAATTGGAATGAAATATATAGTAAATATAAAAATAGAGAATTAACTGCAACAAAATCAATGGAGTTATTAGGTTTAAAAAGAAATACGTTTTATAAATTATTAAAACAATATGAAGCTTAAAAAAGAAGGTGAATAAATACGAGGGCACTGAAAAACATCTTGTTTTTCAGTGTTCTGCCTTTTAGATAATAAAAAAGACATGAGTATAATCCATTTTATGGTACATACTCATGTC
>NZ_JAGGLL010000023.1 GCF_017874425.1 Clostridium punense | reverse complement strand
TATAACTTCTACCTTTCATTTCTTTACCTCCATTCACTTTATACATTATACTGAATGTATAAGGAATTGTCCAAGATAGTTTCGGGGCTTAAGAGAATTTATTTATTACACCTATATTTATGGTTATTGCAATTTTAACTATAAGTTCAATGATACTTATAAATAGTATTAATTATTTTATTTATAATGGAGTATTAAATTCAAGTTTAGGTTTAGTATATTTTTTTATTATTATTATTGGTCATTTATTGAGAAAAAGGAAATTATATAAATTTGCACCTATTATTTTAATAATAGTAATGACATTATTATTTTGGATTAATAGACCTAATTTTACTTATAAACAAGCAATTGAAATAATCAAAAACGAAAAGAAAACAGAATATGTAAATATGGGAAGCAATATAAAGATATTTAAGTCTCCTACTGTTTATATAAATAAAGCATATATTATAAATATGAAAAAAGATGGACAACTAGTTAAATATATATTTAATCCCATTAATGGAGAGTATGGTATTTTTGATTAATATTTGGGGGGATTTTTATGAAAATCATTTTATAAAAAGCTTGGATATTTGAAAATGTACAGAGATAAGGAAGCTGTTTATTATCAAAAAGAGGTATGAGCATAATGGGAAGTTCATCAAATTCCAATTTAAGGTTGAGTAATATAAATAGTAATTTATATAGGAATATCATGCCCTTATGGGGCAGGTTTTCTGGTTAATTTTATAATCGAAAGGAAGAATAAGCAATTGAACAATATTACAGTAAATAAAACAAAATGGAATGAAATACAGAATCTTTATACAGACTATTTTGATGAACTTGGATACAAAAATGACGGTTTTCATAATTCTATGCTGTTTGAAGGAGAACCATATCTCATCATTTGCAATGATGAAGAATCAGGATTTTTCTCTATTGGAAATTCATGGGACAATGGCAAAATGTTAAGAGGATTTTATGTGATTCCTTCAAAACGCCGAGCATCAATAGAAATATTCAATAAAGTAATGGAGGATTTTCAGATTGAAGCAGCCCTTGTTGCAAGCAATGACTCACATTATGTTGGACTTGCATTTGAAAAGATGAATTCACTTAAAACATTTTTTGATATGCAGGCATTTAACTTTATTTATGGAGAGCCTGAACGTGAAGCGGAGTATGGTATGGATTGTGTAAAAGAAGTAAGTCCAAGTGAATATGAATTAATGAACAGTCTTACCGAGAAGCAATGGGAAGGTTGCTTTGAAGATGGAAATTTCAAGTTCTATAAAATCACAAACAATAATGAGACCTTAGGATATGGTGGTATAGGTAAGATGATAAAGAATCAGAAAAATGTTGACGTAGGTAATTTCACACTTCCACAGCATAGAAGGAAAGGCGTTGGCAGAAGTATAATGATAAACCTGAGCAAGATTGCTATCCAGCAAGGGGTAATTCCTATTGCAGGATGTTGGTATGGCAATACAGAAAGCATTGCAACGTTGATAAGCAGTGGTTTCATTCCCGAAAATAGAATTTTTTATGTAAGATTCTGTTAAACATTATAAATGAGTCAACTTATGCATCCATAAAAGCAAGCATCTGCTTGTAACTGACGCACAAATTCCAATTTATCAGATACTTTCTGGGGTTAACCTGAATTGATTTGAAATTTTCTTATATAAAGTAATAAATCAACTATAGGGTAAAGAGGAGAGCTTTTATGAGTTTTCACAATAACTATGAAAAATGGGAGCTAGAAGCAATGATAAGCAAGAGGATGTGTCCAAGCTCTAAAATTATTATTTGAGAGGATGGGAATGAATGGTGATTGAAGAAGTAGAATGTGACAATAGAATTGAAGGAATTACATACAGAGAGCCAATAGAGGCATAGGTGCTTATTGCGAATTCAGACAATGAAATTGCTAAGGAAAATGGAACCATAAGTTTGCATCTATATTGTTAAAAGTAAAATTCACAATAAGAAGTTTAATAAAGTTTCAATGGATAATTTAAAAGGGCATATTTGTATTATGATTATAGTTAACTAAAATTAAGAAGGGATTACTTATTGGGTAATTCCTTTTACTTTTTGTGGAGCAAAAATCATTCCTAGTTTGAGAAGCAATAAATTCATTTTATAAATGCGGTAGATACAGTGATTTGCAAGAATCTATGTAATAAATGTATATGTTAATTTTCAATTAACTTTCTTTAATTTAAAGTAATAAAATAAATGCATTTACTTACTTAATATGTATAATAAAGTAAAATTTTATAAAGTATTTACATAAATGTACGAGAAAGTAATTAGGTGTATAGTTATTTTAGTTATAGTATGAAAGGGATGGTTTTAATGAGAAAAATTTACACAACTATATTAAGTTTGAGTTTATGTTTTGTTTTCTTATTCTCTACTACAGCATATGCTGCTGCAATTGATGAAGCAGAGACAAATGATTCACCAAGTACAGCTCAACTAATTCAAGCAAACAATGAGGATCCTTCTAAAATTATTTCAGGAAATTATGATGGTCAAAACGTTGTTGTTGGTAATATTACTAGTACTGCTGATGAAGACTGGTATAAAGTTTACTTGCCTGCTAATAGTGATACTATACTAGGAATAAACAGTTCATCACTTAGTGGTTCAAGCCTTTTTGAAGTATATGATGAAAATTTAAATCTTGTAAGAGGTGTACCTTATGTGAGCAATTCAGCATATTTTGGAGCTACTCCATTTTATGTAAACATACCAACATCAGGATATTATTATGTTAAAGTATCCTCTACACTACTTACTGGAGAATATAGATTTTATATAGGTGGACCAGACTATGCATTAAATAGTTACACTTATAATGCAACAAGTGCTGTTACATTAACACCAACAATAAAAAGCGTACAAGCTACTTATGACCTTACTAATATTACTTCAATTCCAAGGGATGCAGTTGTTTACTATGTTTCTTTACAAGGAACAAAGGTTAATAATGCAACTAATCAATATAGAAGCATAAAAGTAGCTGGTGATTCTACATGGATTAATACATCTTCTTACACATATGTTGCAAATGTTCCTGCTATTAGCAATAAAAGGGTAAGAAATCAATGGACATTTAAGCTTGATGGTACAGTGTCGACTTCAACAAAATATTTTAATTTAACTCCTCAGATTAAGTTTAGCTATATTTATCCTGTACTACCACAATAGTATTAAGATAATTTAGAAGATGAGTTTAATAACTATACACCAAAAATTATTTTAAAGATTATAGAGGAAGTGATTTTAAATTGAGAGTTAATAATTATTCTGCGTTAAACAAAATTATGTATGATGATTTTAGGAATAGACAATCTAGATTAATAGAGTCAATAAACAAGGCTGTTTATAAGAAGTTAAATATTTTACCTTCAAATACTTTAGCAAATGGTTTATCTACAGATACTTTATCAATTGTAGCGGGGAAGTTAATTCTTGAAAATCAGAAAAAACTAGCTTCAATAGGGAAAAATGCAGAGGAGCTTGTTGCTAAAAACAATGTTTTGGATTTAAGAAAAGGAGCTTACTATAAGTTCCAAACAAGTTCTAATACGACAGCAATACTTACCGTTGGAGAGGGAGGTAATGTGTACATGCCGTTTTCCGAACTAGGCCTTGATGCTAACTTTACATTACCCCCCGCAGATTATGGTGAAATAAATAAACTCACAAGATTGATTGGAGACCTTGCAGAAGATGGAAGTGCCTTTTTAGCTCGAACTGCAGGATTTAAGGGAACGGAAATTTTAGAAATTCTCGGAAAAGTAGGGATTAAGCCAGGTTGGTTTGAAGTGAAATCTGAGTCAAAATCTAACAAATTCTATTTAGTGGATAATGGATTAATATATCCTGAATATCAAGCGGAAGCTGAAAGGCGGTATTTTACTAAAGCTAATTTATTTAAATCTGGTTTCACGAAAGACTCAGTATTTATACTTGAGGGAAAAGAATATAAATTAAATGAAAATGGAAGTTTAGATATTCCAGAGGGAGTTTGTTGCCTTATAGATAATATAAAAATTATAAAATAAATTTATCAATTCCTCAGATTAAGTTTAGCTATATTTATCCTGTACTACCACAATAGTATTAAGATAATTTAGAAGATGAGTTTAATAACTATACACCAAAAATTATTTTAAAGATTATAGAGGAAGTGATTTTAAATTGAGAGTTAATAATTATTCTGCGTTAAACAAAATTATGTATGATGATTTTAGGAATAGACAATCTAGATTAATAGAGTCAATAAACAAGGCTGTTTATAAGAAGTTAAATATTTTACCTTCAAATACTTTAGCAAATGGTTTATCTACAGATACTTTATCAATTGTAGCGGGGAAGTTAATTCTTGAAAATCAGAAAAAACTAGCTTCAATAGGGAAAAATGCAGAGGAGCTTGTTGCTAAAAACAATGTTTTGCATTTAAGAAAAGGAGCTTATTATAAGTTCCAAACAAGTTCTAATACGACAGCAATACTTACCGTTGGAGAGGGAGGTAATGTGTACATGCCGTTTTCCGAACTAGGCCTTGATGCTAACTTTACATTACCTCCTGCAGATTATGGTGAAATAAATAAACTCACAAGATTGATTGGAGACCTTGCAGAAGATGGAAGTGCATTTTTAGTTAACACCGCAGGATTTAATGATTTAGAGGTTAAAGAAATGCTAGGTAAAGTAGGGATTAAGCCAGGTTGGTTTGAAGTGAGATCTGATTCAAAGACTAACAAATTCTATTTATTAGACAATGGGCTTATATATCCTGAATATCAAGTTGAAGCTGAAAGGCGTGGTTTCAATATACGTAACTGGTTTAAGGATGGTTACACAAGGGATTCAACTTTCATTATTGAAGGGAAAGAATATAAATTAGATGAAAATGGGCATTTAAATGTTCCGAATGGCGTGGGATGTCTAATGGGGAATACTAAAATTATAAAATAAACTTATAGGATAAATAGTAATTACATATTAAAGATTATTACTATTTGAAAGTTTTGTAGAGTGTCAAGTATTTTTAAATTGATACTCTACAAATAAGTAAAAATCAGCCTATATCTTAAATTACTATGTAAAGTAAGATATAGGCTTTATTTTTCGCTTAAAAGTAGGGTGGGTGGAGTAAAACTTATAATACTTAACCATAGGTTGGTAATATAGATGTTAAAAACTAGTTTACAATGTAAATTTAATGCAGTTTAATGATAAATATGTAAAATGTAATGGATAAAATTATCATAAACGACTTTTTATTGTATAATTGTAATATAATTAAGCGTATATAAAATAAAGGAAATCATGGATTTCCTAATAAACTCGCCAAAACAGAGTTAAATTATTGGACGCTTAAAGTTTAAAAGTTGCTGAGAGTTTTAAGCAACTTATTGTTAGGGGGCAAGGATTATGTTAGAGGTTTCTAATTTAAGTAAGTATTATGGTAAGACTAAGGCAGTGAGTGAGGTTAGCTTCACAGTAGAACCAGGAAAAATTGCAGTATTGGCAGGGCCTAATGGGGCAGGAAAATCCACTATAATAAAATCCATTGCAGGACTGCTTAGGTATGAGGGAAATATAAAAATTTGTGGTGCTTATAATAAAACTGTAGAAGGAAAAAGACATTTAGGGTATATTCCAGAAATGCCTTCTTTATTTCCACTACTTACAGTTAATGAACATATTACACTTATGGCTCACAGCTTTGGAATTAAGGATTATGAAAAAAGAGCTGAAGAGCTATTAAAGTTATTTGATTTAGAGGATAAGAAGAATAAATATGGTAGTGAGCTATCTAAAGGGATGCAGCAAAAGGTAAGTATTTGTTGTGCTCTTATTACAGAACCTAAAGTGCTTTTAATAGACGAACCAATGATTGGTCTTGATCCAAAGGCTATAAGAAATGTAAAGGAAATATTAATGGAACTAAAAAGTAAAGGTACAGCTATTGTGCTTAGTACCCACCTTCTAGATTCTGTTCAAGACCTTTGGGATAAAATCCTCATAATGAAAACTGGACAATTTGTACTAACAAAAGAAAGAGATGACTTTGATAATGAAGATAAGTCCTTAGAAGATATATTCTTCCAGTTTACGGAGGAATAGGATATGAAAGCATTAATTTATGTAATGAAAAGAACCTTAATAAATTCTATTAAAAGACTTAAAGAAAAGCCACAAAAGGCCATAGGGCCAGTTTTTGTAGTAATTTGGCTTGTGATAATGTTCCTCCCAAAAGGAAGAAAAGTAGCAGATGGGGATGGAATGCCAGCAGAAGTTTTTGTTAGTATATTTCTAATTGTTATTATGGGGATGTTTCTTTATGCCCTTTATAGTGGGTCTAAGTCAGTTACTTCTAAGTTTGATATGAGTGATGTGAATTTACTCTTTGTATCACCCATAAGACCACAAACCATAATGATATATGGAATTGTAAAGAAGGTGGCAGTGGAAGTTTTAGCTTCCTTGTATATTCTCTATCAGATTCCGAATTTACTTTCAGGAAATAATGTACCAGTGCTAAACCAAGTACTCCTTATGGTAAATCTTATTATTTTCCAAGTGTTGTTTTGCAATATATTGAAGCTGTTCATCTTTGCTTTGTGCTTTAAGTTTGAAAGGCTTGGAACAATAATAAGGAGCTTTATAAAAGCCTTATTATTACTAATAGCTGTAGGGATAGCTGCATTATTTATGAAAGGCAATGGATTAGAAGCTTTAACTAAATTTGCTCAGGATTTAACTTATAGTAGTTATGTTAAATTCATTCCAGTGTTTGGGTGGCTAAAAGAAATTGCGCACCAAACTTTAATTGGAATTAATGCAGCTTATGGACTTTATATGTTTATGATTTTAGCTACCAGTGGGTTACTATTATATATCACCTATACTATGGACATGGATTTCTATGAGGATATGCTTTCCTCAGCAGAGAACAATGAGGTTATAAAGGATGCTAAAGCGGGAATTAAAGTAACACCTAAACAGGGAGCACAAAAGAATATTTTTAACAAGGTATTTAAGGAAATTAAGTTAAACTTAAAAGGAAGCTATGGAGCTAAGGTGTTATTTTTAAAACATATAAATGAATACAGGAAAAGAAGCTTCATATTTTTTATAAACACTTATTCTTTAGTTTTGCTTGCAGTTTCCATATTAGCAGGGGTGATTTTAAAGGAGGCAGGTATAAAACTTATATTTATAATATTTAGTGGGTTCTTAATTTTCTCATCGGGGTTAGGTGCAAAACTTTATATAGAAATCGATAAGGCCTATATTTATCTACTTCCAGATAGTCCAAGCAAAAAACTATTTTATGGCTCAGCTTCATCTTTTATAAAACTTTTTACAGATAGTTTAATCCTATTTTTGCCTTTAGGCATTTTAGGAAAGGCTTCAATTATAGAAATATTACTATGCATTATTTCTTATGTGGCGCTAGGTGGTATGTTGTCCTTTAGTGGGCTTTGTGGCTTTAGAGCTGCTCAATTTTTAGGCTTTACAAGTCAAATTTCTCAGGGAATATTCTTTATGTTCTTTCAGTTTTTCCTAGCAGTTCCAGTGCTCATAATAGTAATGCTAGGCACTAAGTTTTTCACTGACTTTAATGGCTACTTAATATATTTATTGTACTTGATTTATAGCTTAGGAGCAGGAGCCTTGTTTTTCTTTGGTGGAGTTGGAATATTTAATGATATGGAGTTTAGGGAGTAAAGGATGATATAATAAGTTAAAGAATTAAGGCATTTTCAAAAAATAAATAAGTCAGTATGTTTGTCTATTTTGAGTTGTTATTTATTTTCAAATGCCTAACTAAGAAAAGGGTGAGAATATGGAGATTTATATTTATAAGGATTACTCAGAATGGAACAGTGATAGTCCTTCAGAGGTTTTAGAAGGTAATGTGGAGTTTTTAAGAAATGGAACAGTAGTTATTGATACAACCTATGATTATAAAAGCTATAGGCAAATGTTATCCATGGACAAGATTTTTGCTATTGTCTATCAAATGCCAGCAGGATTTATGACTTTTCATAGAGAAATAAATGTTTACGAGACTATGGAAGCATGGAAAGAGTCAAATCCACAGGTTACCTTCGAGGGAGAAATTTGTGAGGATCAGTGTACTGCAGGTTATGTGACCTTTATAACTACAGAGGGCTATAAGCAGATAATTTCTCTAAATAAGATCTTTGCTGTAACCTATGAAAGGTAGTAGATTGGATGAATTTAAAGGATGTAGACTTAAGGTATGTTTATAGAAAGTGGAAAAGTAATTTAGAGTTTTTTGAACCCTTCATGAGAAGCGGACCCTTTGTGTCCTTACAAAATTATGAGGATTTTGAAATAGGGTATAATCCAAAGGAAGGAGAACTCTATGAAAAATATAAGGTTGTAATAGATAAAATCCTTCATGAGGATTTAAGAAGCACCTTTGTAATTGCAGACTTAGAATTAATGGAGGATTTAGAAATAGCCTATGTGCTAAACAATAGATTTTCCATAAAGCCTGTACTTAATTGCAATTTTCTATTTCATCCCTATGGATTAATTGGAGGTAAAAGTGAAATAGAAGCATTAGTTACTATAGGGCAAAAGCTTCAAGATATTATTCCAAAGGGCTATGTATTCTTTTTAGATTATGGAAGGTATAAGGATTTTTCTCTAGAAGTTTATAAGAGGAAGTTGAATAACCAGTATGAGCTGACGGAAGAGGATGTGCCAAACCTTGAAACTCTAAAGGAATTAGGGTTTGCTAGGATAGTTATTATTACAAAGGATACACTTAAAGAGGATATTAATTATTATGCAAACTACTTAAAGCAAGAGCTTCAAGTTGAGGTTTTATCGAGTCTTTAAAAACTTAAGCTTGTAGCTATTAACAGGAGTAGTTAATAAATTAGAAAAATTCCTCTGGTTTGAAAAAGTAACAACTAATGCTGTTTGGTGAAAGCAATAATATAATTTAACTAAAGTGCAGAGAAAAAAGCTATGAAAGTGTTGAGATAATTGGGATAGGGGGTGAAATCTATGGATAGCTTTAAAGATTTAGTAAAAGGAAATAAAAAAAGAGCTTTGGCAATTGCAGTAGCTACAGCCTTTGTAGTTGCTAATCCACTTGGTATGACAGGATGTAAAAAGAAGGTGCTTACAGAAGAAGAGGAAGAGGAACAACAACAAGGAGGAAGCTCAGGTGGATATGGAGGTTCTTCAGGGGGACATTACTCTGGAAGAAGTTCTGGATGGTGGTTTTTTAGAAGTAATAGCAGACCTTCAGGGGATACCAATATAAGTAATGGTTCTTCAAAGAGTAGCAAAGGAAGCGGTTTCTCGGCTCCTTCTAAAGGTGGATCAGGGTATTCAGGTGCTAAAGGAGGAAGTTCCTCTAGTTAGAAGCCTTTAATATAAACTTATTAAAAAGAAAAGAGAAGGTTATATGATAGACCAAAGAAAATTTACTGAAGAGGTATTATTTAATTACTATATGGTGAGCAACAATTCGGAGGAAAGAGTTCATTGCCAAATACCTTTTTATATTGAAAAAACCTGTTACGATGACATGGTTTATTATGCTGAAGAGGTGAATAAAATTGCCTTGAAGGTTCTAAAAGATATAAATAGTACTCATAAAGGATTTATTTCTTATATTGATGATTTTCCTTTTAAAGAAGAAATTTTAAGGTTAAATTGTGAACTTTCACCATTGTTTTGGACTAGATTTGATACCTTTAGAGATGAAGATAATAGGGTGTTCTTTGCAGAATTTAATTACGACAAGCCTTGTGCTCAAAAGGAAATAGCACTTGCAGGAGCTACTGATATTAAAAATAATGTGAATGAAAACTTTGAAGAAGATTTTGTAAGGGAACTTAAAAAAATAGCTGAGGATTTAAAGGGAACAGAGAAAAAAGTCAATGTGGCTGTACTTATGGACCCTTGCCACTATGAAGAGTTTCATTTAGCTTTTTATTTTAACAGCCTATTTAAAAATAGTAATATTAAAATAATTGAAGCAGGACCTAAGAACTTTTCGGTAAGAGATAATAAAGTTTATGCCTTTGAGGAAATAGAAGTCCAGATTATTTTAAGACTATTTCCTACTGAATACCTTTATGAAGTCAATGACTTTAAGGAAATTCTTCAGTGCTTTGAAAATGGGACAGTGTCTTTAATTAACGATCCCAGAGTTATTGCTATTCAAGCAAAGAGCTTTTTTGCTTATCTATGGGAGTTAGTGGAAGAAGATTCGCCCTGTTTATCTAAGGAAGAAAGAGAAATTATAAGAAAGTCCATACCATATACAGTTATATTTACAAAAGATAAATATGAAGAAGTATTAAAAAACAAGGATAAATATGTAGTTAAAGCTTCCTTTGGAAGGTACAGTGGGGAAGTATATATTGGTAAACTATATACAGTGGAGCAGTGGGAAAAGCAAATTCAAGAAGTACTAAACTCAAATAAGCTGCATATTCTTCAGCAAGTAATAAACATAAAAGAAGAATATACTTATTATGTGGATAAAAACAACATGAATGTTCCAATCAAGGCTTATGGAAACTTTGGAGCTTATATTATAAAGGACACTTTAGCAGGATTATGTGTTAGATGGAGTTCTGACTTTTTAACAGACAACAGCAGCACTTGGATGTGCCCTATTGGAATTAAACCATCTAGAGCTCATATGAAGTACTATGAGGGACAGGATAGAAAAGCTCTGTGGGATAAGGTCATTGAAAGAGCTACCTTTGAATATAACTTCACAGGAGCCTATGATAATACTCAGGAGTATATATCCTTAGATAGCTTTATTCTGGACAGATCTACCTATGAAGAGCTTCAACAGGCCTCTATTGAGTTTTGCAAGATTTTAGATAAAACTTCACAGGTTATAAAGGGAAACCTTCATATGTTTTCCGAACTTCTTGGTATCCCAGAAGGATTAAGTAATTTAGTTCTAAACTCTGAAACAGAGGAATTTTGCGCTATAGGTAGAATAGATTTCGCCTTTGATAATGATGGAAGGCTTAAAATCTTTGAATTTAACTCTGAAACCCCAGCAGGTCTTGTGGAGAGCATAGGAATTAGCAGCATAATAAAAGAGGAATTAAACTTGCATTATGAAGACCCAAACTCTAGTTTTAAAGAGGATATAAAAAATATTCTTCACAAAATTTTAGGAGACTTTTCTAAGAAAAAGGTTATAAAAAATATAGGGTTTGTAAGCAGCAGTTATTATGAGGACTTATATACTACCAATATTATAAGTAAGCTTTGTAAGGAGCTAGGAGAATACAACATTATAACAGGAAACATATATGACCTTGAAGTTATTGATGACAAGCTGTATCTTTACGGAACTCCTTTAGATGCAATTTATAGATATTTTCCTTTAGATTGGTTTGAAGCGGAAGAGGAGTTAAAGCCTTGCATTAAAGCTTTAAATAAGAATACCTTTGTTATAAATCCAACCCATACTCTTATAACTCAATCAAAGGCTATGTTTGCTGTGATTTATGAATTAATGGGAAAGGGATTTTATACAGTAGAAGAAGAGGAGTTTATAGCTAGATACATTCCCTACACTTGCTTAGAGCCTAATGAAGACCTTTCAAGAGACTGCATAGTTAAACCTTACTTATCTAGAGAGGGAAAGGGAGTAATTCTAAGCTATGAAGGAATTGAAAAGGATATAGAGGATGTAATTTTTCAAGATAGGGTGAATATTTCACCTGTGGAGATTAATAAGCATTCTTACCTAAAGAAGGAGAAAGCCTATGGATTTCCTGTGGTAGGGGTTTATGTTACAGGGATGAAGCCATCAGGAATATACACAAGGATTGGGGACTTTGTCACTAACTCCTCAGCTAAGTTTATGGGAACTTATATAAAAGAATAAATTAAGTTGGTAATGAGAAATTGTTATGTAAGACAGTTGGGTCATGAGAGTAAAATGATTGACTAAAAAGGGGGTATTGTTATGGATTACGGTACAATTTTGGTTTCTATTATCATAGCTATATATTTTATAATTAAGTTTAGTAAAGATAAAAAGAGTTTTAATTTACTTATAGTTTTCATGGCTATTACAGGAATTTTTTACAGAAAAGCTTTTGGCATATATAGCAATGTTGGTAAAACAGCACAAACAACCATTAATATAATTTATTGGATTTCTTTATTAATTTTATTAGTAGTTTACTTTATTAATGAAAAAAAATCAAAAAAAGCAATTCAATAGCCTTTGAAGTTAATAGACAAGGAGATAAAACATTTGATATATAGGGCTGATAGGACATAATGTTTTTAAGTTACGAACAACAGCATTAGAACTTATAAAGAAGCTGTTTAGATATAGGTATTAATTATTTTAGGAGGTATAAATCATGGAAGGTTTATTAAATGGAATAGTTTTAAGCGTAGTTTACGGTATTTTAGGAATGGTATTACTAATTGGGGGATATATCATATTTGACGTAATACTAAAATCCATAGACTTCAATGAAGAGCTAAAAAATAAGAACGTGGCTGTAGCTATAGTAATTGCTGGCTTTATGATAGCAATAGGAATTATCATTGCAAGCGTAGTATCTTAGGCATCTTCAAAAAATAAATAAGTCAACCTGCTCGTCTATTTTGTGATATACTGCGTCAACAGAACCCTTAGATAGCCCCACTATCTGCGGAACCTGTTTTCTTGTCTATCAAAAAATATCCTTCACATCTTGGACTTGTTATTTATTTTCAGATGCCTTAATTGAAACCATAATAATATATTTGTAAGGGTAAGATATATTACTATAAAATAGTGAGAAGTAAAAAGGCACTTTGATTCAAGTGCCTTTTTATTTCAACTTTAAGTAGCCATATGATATAATATATTAAAAAGGATGGTGGTATATTTGTCAGCAAATATTAGAATAAATGATGATATTATTCCAATAGTAACTATGTTAAATGGTGGCAAGACTTTAGATGAAAAAGTGAATGTTTCAATTGCAATAGGGCTTTTTGCAGGGAAAATGGTTTCATTAGCTAGGGCGGCAGAATTAGCTAAGCTTTCACTAGGAGAATTTGTAGACTTATTGAGAGGTATGGGAATTCCATGGGGAGAATATATAGAAGATGATGAGAGAATGGATGATGTTGCTATAAAAAGTTTATTAAGTAGAATGGAGAACACTAATGATTAAGGTTGTATGCAACTCTAGTCCTATTATTGGATTATCAGTTATAGGAAAATATATAAAAAGCTGAAGAACTAGATTTACGTTAATACGTATAATAGGGCTTCAGCTTTTTTATTTATTAAAGGTATTATAAGCAATGGGCTTACTATTAAAGGGCAATAACAATATATGTAGAATAAGCTAATTAAAGCTGTGATTCAAAGGATAAAAGGGTTCTATAAATACAATAGGTTTGGTATAATTTTACTATGGACAAAAGTAAATTTTAACCTTATATGTAAATCATTAAAGGTTGCTTGTGTTAAAGTACCCTAACATAACAAGTACATAGGTAAGCTTAAGATAACAAGGTATAAAATAGGGGGATATTATATGGGGGAAGACAGAATTAAAAGAAAAAAGGAAAAGAGAAGTATATTTACTAACTTGAAATTTTTAATCTCAAAGGCATGGGCTATCGATAAGACCTTGTTTTGGGATTTTGGGTGTTATACCTTAATGACAGCAATTGCACCTTTTATAGGAATTTTCACACCTAAGTTTTTAATTGATGAGTTAATGGGGAATAAGAAAACTGAGACTTTAGTTTTAATCCTTGGGGGATTTTTTCTTTTATCAGCTATTGTAAATTACTTATCAGCATATTTTTATGGAGCTTACTATCCTAAGGTGGTGGTAACCAGGTTTAAGTTTATCAATATGATGCAAGAAAAGTGCATGAATATGGATTTTAGGCATACAGAAAATCCCGAGACCTTAAATAACATGGAAAGTGCAGAGAGGGCAATTGGTAGTAGTAATACAGGGGTTGAAGGTATTTACCATAAACTCTTTGGACTCTTTGGAGCAGGGATTTCCTTCTTAGGCTATGTGGCAATTGTCGCTGTACTAAATCCACTGGTACTTTTGTATTTAATTTTTAATGTTTTAGTCACTTACTTTTTAACTCTTAAGGTTAAAACCTTTGAACATAGTAAAAAGGATGAGATTTCAGATAAGAATAGAAAAGCTGAGTATATTTATAAAACAATGTATGATTTCTCTTATGGTAAGGATATAAGAATATACAAGCTAGGAGCTTGGCTTTCAAAAAAGTTTCAGCACTTTAAGGATGATGGAGTGGCAATTCAAAGAAAGATTAAATACAAGTATTTTAAGGTAGGGGTAGTAGAAGTAATACTTTTGTTACTACGTGAAGGAATAATTTATGGTTATTTAATTTATAGAGTTGTAAGAGGTAATATGACTATTGGAGATTTCACCATGTATTTTGCTACCATCAGTGGCTTTGCTATGTGGATGCAAAAGGTCATGGCAGATTTAGCTTTTATCAGGTCGCAAAATTTATATCTTAATGATTTTCGTGACTTCTTAGAAATAGATGATGAAAAGGAAAAACCAAATCCAGTTGCAATTCCTGAATGTGGGGCTTATGAAATAGAGTTTAGAAATGTGTCTTTTAAGTACCCTCATAGTGATAGATACATTTACAAAAATCTTAGCTTTACTATAAAGCCAGGGCAAAGACTTGCTATTGTAGGGGTAAATGGAGCAGGAAAGACTACCTTTGTAAAGCTTCTAACTAGGCTTTACGACCCAACTGAGGGAGAAATACTTATAAATGGAATCAATATTAAAGAGTTTAATAAAAAGGAATATAACAAGTTGTTTTCCGTGGTATTCCAAGAAATAAGAATGTTTGCCTTTTCTGTGGCTGAAAACGTAGCTCTAACCACAAAGGATAACCTGGATGAAGAAAGGGTTATAAAAGCTATAGAAAAAGCAGGTATGGGGGACAAGGTTAGAAGCCTTAAAAAAGGAATTCATACCACTTTATTAAAGTTTCTTGATGAGGAGGGAATAGAGCTTTCAGGGGGAGAAAATCAAAAACTGGCTCTTGCTAGAGCCATTTATAAAGATGGACACATCATAGTTTTAGATGAGCCTACTGCAGCCCTAGATGCCATAGCAGAATATAACATTTATAAGGGCTTTAACGACTTGGTTGGAGATAAAACTGCTATATATATTTCCCATAGACTTGCTAGCACCCGCTTTTGTGATGTTATTGCTTTCTTTGAGGATGGACAAATTAAGGAGTACGGTACCCATGAGGAGCTTTTAGCCAAGAATGGAAAGTATGCAGAAATGTTTAACATTCAAGCTCACTATTATCAAGAGGAAGCTGAAAGGGAGGTGGTTTAGATGGAAGATACAAAGGGATTAAAACAGGATTTTAAAATAGCAGTTCACTTTTTACGTATTGCTTCAAAGATATCAAAAACCTATATCCCACTTTTATTCCTCTCTTCAATCTCAAAAGCCATAGCTCCCTTCGTTAATATCATCATGCCTAAGTTTATAATTGATGAACTAATGGGGCAGCAGAGGATAGATAAATTTATTCTTTTGGTTACTGTAATTGTAGTAACTAATGGGGTAATGAACTTAATTAATAAATGGCTAGATACCTTGGTTGAAATAAAGAATATTGAAGTGATTAATGGCTTTGAGCTGCATCTTGGAAAAAGAATTATGGACATGGACTTTGAAAAAATTGAAGACCCACAGGTTTTAGATTTAAAGGACAGAGCTCTATTTCCCCTTAGAAATCAAAATGTGCTGGAGAGGATGATAAGAAGTGTTATAGATGCAATATCTCAAGTTATTACTATATTAGGGTTAGTAGCTATTATATCTACCTTAAATATATTAATAATTCTCGTTATTGTAGGTATAGTTTTCTTAAACTCTTTTATATATAAAAAATCCCAACAGGTTCAATATAAATTTTATCAAGAGTTAACCCCCTTAAATAGGCAGTTTATGTATTATGGAGAAATAACCTTAGACTTTTCCATGGCAAAGGATATTAGAATTTATGATATAAGCCCTCTCATCATGGACAAGATTGAGGATTATAATAAAGTAAGTATTGGTGGCTTTGGAAAGCTCTTTAGAACCATAGGAAAGTTTGAGGGGTTGAACTCCATAAGTATTCAAGTTCAAATGGCAGTGGTTTACGGCTACATGACTTATAAGGTATTAAAAAACCATATTGGCATTGGAAGCTTTACAATGTATGTAAGTGCTGCTACTAGTTTTAGCAATGCTATATCTGGTTTTTTAAAGACTTATGTTGAGTTTAGAGCTATGTGTAGATACTTAGATTTATACTTAGAATTAGAAGGAATAAAGTCCTCAAAGCCTGTAGGGGGAAGAACTATTGGGGATTTACAACATTGCACAGTGGAATTTAAAAATGTTTCCTTTAAATATCCAAGAAGTGAGGAGTATACCCTAAAAAATATATCTATGACCATAAATAAAGGGGAAAAACTTTCAGTAGTTGGACTAAATGGAGCAGGAAAAACCACCTTTATTAAGCTGTTAGCTAGATTATACGAGCCTACAGAAGGTGAAATTCTTCTTAATGGAGTAAATATTAAAGAATATGATTATGAGGAATACATGAAGCTTTTATCTGTGGTTTTCCAGGACTTTAAGCTTATGGCCTTCTCTATGAAGGAAAATATAGCTCTAGAGCATCACGAAGAAATTGAAGATAGTAAAGTGTTAGAAGCACTTCATAAATCAGGGCTTAAAGAAGATATAGAAAAACTTCCTTTAGGAATAAAAACTTCAATTTATAAGGCCTTTGATGAAAAAGGTATAGAATTTTCAGGTGGGCAAGCGCAGAAAATTGCCATAGCAAGAGCAATCTTTAAAGATGCACCTATAGTAATTTTAGACGAGCCAACAGCAGCTCTTGACCCTCTTGCAGAGTTCGAGATTTATAGCAAGTTTAATGAGCTTATAGGGGAAAAAACCACCATATATATTTCTCATAGGCTATCTAGCTGTAAGTTCTGTGATAAAATTGCAGTATTCCATAAGGGAGAGCTTACTCAAGTGGGAACTCATGAGGAGCTTATAAATCACAGGGGAAGTCAGTATGAACTTATGTATTCTGCGCAAGCTCAATATTACGTATAGTAATGAATAGAAAATTATTAGGGAAGAACGTATTAAATAGTAATGATAATTTATTGGCTTGTAAAAATAAACAACTTCAATAGACCACAATTCATTTATTGATGTTGGTTACCCAGGATAAGCTATTATTTATAATAATTAATAGGAAGGTGAAACTTATGAAAAAGACAACAATGTTGGCAATAGCTTGGATAGTCACAGCAATTGCAGTTTCTATAGCTATATATGTAACAAAAGATTCATATCCATTATTCGCAATGGCAATTCCAGCATTTGCTATGAATATAGACGGGGAAGATAAAGAGAAGGAAGAAGATCGAGGTGTGTAAGAATAATCATCAGTTATTTATATAGGAGGTGTGGTTATGATATGTCCATATTGCAACCAAGAAATGAAGGAAGGTATTATTGAAGCTGATGGAAGGAAGAGTGTAATTTGGGTAGAAAAAAATAAGAAAAGAGGATTAATCTCCAAAATAATGAAAAAGGATTGCATAGTTTTAGATAAAGCCAGTGTGATTAACTGTGAAGTTACTTCTCATTATTGTAATAACTGTGAAAAGATAATTATTAATAGAAAGGAGTTACAGTAATTATGAGAACTTTTCAATTTAACAAGAAATCTAAAATATCAATAATTGTAATAGGATTAATTCTGGTTTCGTCGCTAACACTTATATACTTATCAGGAAGAAAACCAGGAGAGAAAAATTTGATTAAGTTCATTAATAGCCATTATACTGTTACCAGTGAAGAAATAGATAGATTTAATAAATATCAAGTGGATGGAATTACTGAAGAATACTTAGCTAAGTTTGATAAAGATGCGAAAGCGATGAAAGGTTTCATGACAAAAGAGGGATTTCGTGTTTATACTGCAGAGAGAATACATCTTACTACCCTTATAAAACCATCATCGATGGATACTCTTATTGAGGTAAAAAATATTAAACCTAAATTTATAAGCATACAAGAAGATGGTATATTAAGATACGATGTTACTTTTACTATAGTTACAAAGAATAGAAAAGAAAATGAAGAATTTGAAAAAACCATTACTAAGAGATTCTTTATGTCAAAGGAAGGCAATCAGTGGAAGGTTAACGAATTTAACAAATTTGATATGCTTATGTAACTTTAATATATCTGGGGGATTATATCGTAACTCAAGATTTTTTGGGAAAAATGAAAAGTAACTTTTATTTTGAGAGCTTATAAAATAACTGTAAAACGAAGAAATAGATTGAAATTATGTAGAGAAAATAAGTAAAAATTAATTATGGTTTAAAAGGGCTAAGGTAGTGAAGGGCTATTTTAGCTTTTTTCTTTAATCTAATTTATAAGGAATGAAAGTTTTACACTAGGTGACAGTACTTGGCAAAAAAGTAATTTGAACAATGAAAATAGACTTTGAATTATGAATAATTGAAAAATTTTCTAAATACAAGTATAATTATGTTAAAGTATTTGAAATACGGTTTTACAAATACTAACAGGTAGGGGGATAGTAAAATGTTTGGGAGAAAGAAGAAAGAAATACATAATATCAGTACGGAACATGAAAAAGAAATACATAGTGATGAATCCTCATCAAACTTAGATTTAATGAAAGAAAATGAAAAAAGAGTTTTTAATAGGTTACAACATAGGTTAAGGGAAACAGAATTTCAAGGCAATAGCTTAATAAGCATCATTGAAGTTATCTCAAATAGAGTGGAAGAACAGGTGAAATTAATTGACAAAGTGGTAGAAGAAATTGACAGCTATTCAGCTATGGCGGAAGAAGTGCAAGCAAGCTCTGCAAATTCTGCAGAAACAGCTTACTCTACCCTAACAGTTATTAACGAAGGAAGTAAAGCTGTTAATAGCACCATAGAAGCAATTAAACACATAGAAACCTCAGTATCTTCAGTGGTAAATGAAATAGATGAGCTAAAAACTAAGTCTTCTCAAATTGATAGTATTATTAACATAATTAAAGAAATAGCAGGGCAGACTAATTTGTTAGCACTAAATGCCTCAATTGAGGCAGCAAGAGCTGGAGATGCAGGACGTGGCTTTGCTGTGGTTGCAGAAGAAGTAAAAAAATTAGCTCAAAGGAGCAATGATTCAGCAGGACAAATTTCTAATATTATTAATGATATAAATAAATCAATAGGTAATACTGTAAATGCTATGCAAGTTAGCAGCAGCAAAGTAAATGAGGGCACAACTATTGCAGAAAAAACTAACACTGCCTTTAAAAATGTTGAACAAGCTATAAGTGAAATGATTAATATAACTAATGAAATTAATAATGCCCTAGAAGTACAAACTAGCAGTTTAGATGGGGTTATTTCATCTTCAAGGGAGATGATGGAAAGCTCGGAAAAGTCAATGACTATGGTAGAAAGTGCTCTTATGAATACTCAATTTATGAAGGCATCCATAACAGCTTTATTACAGGTATCTGAATTATTAGATAAAGCTAGAAAAGCTTTAGTAATAAATGATGCCGAGAGTATGTCACCTGAAACCCAGTTGACTTTTGGAGTAAATAATCCACTAAAAACTTTAGATCCAGCAATGATTACCGTAATGGAAGAGATAAGAATATTGTCCAATGTTCATTTAGGGTTATTAGGATCTAGTGATTCTGGAGAGGTTCTTCCTGCCATTGCCAAGAGTTGGTATGTAGAGGATGATGGAGTAACTTGGATTTTTAACTTAAGAAATGATGTAACATTCCATAATGGCAAAAAAGTCACAGCTAATGATGTGAAAAATTCTTTAGAAAGATTGCTATCACCAAAGGTTAAGTCTCCTAACGGGTGGTTTATTAATGCTATAGAGGGTGCAGATAAATTCATGAATGGTGAGACAACTAGTTTAAGCGGAATAAAAGTTTTGGGAGACTTTAAATTATCAATAAAACTAGCTTTTGCTTTCAGTGGTTTTCTCTTAAGTTTACCTCAAGCTTGTTGCGCTATTCTAGAAAGTGAGGCCTTAAAACAAGGAAAGATTGTTGGTTGTGGTGCTTATATCATCGAGGATATTAATGATGAAGTAATAAAGTTAAAGGCCTTTGAAAATTATATAGGAGGAAGACCTTATTGTGATAAGTTAGAGTTAGTGGTTAATAAA
This sequence comes from Clostridium punense, assembly GCF_017874425.1. Classification (GTDB taxonomy): domain Bacteria; phylum Bacillota; class Clostridia; order Clostridiales; family Clostridiaceae; genus Clostridium_J; species Clostridium_J punense. Next base: position 56,880 of record NZ_JAGGLL010000023.1, on the reverse strand, counting down.
GGTGAAAACTTAAAAGAGTTTATAGAAGGAAATCGTGATTTTTACTTGGTACAAGGGAAGAAGGAAGTAGATGGAATTAAGGAAACTCCTTACTTTAAAACTATGAAAAATTATGACCTACTAGCTACTTTTTACTTAGGGTTTAAGTTAAAGAATACTTCTTCCGTATACATGAGAAAGAATATTAGAAAAGCTATAAGTCATGCAATTAATAAGGATAGAATAATTAAGGAATTACAAGGGGGACTAGCTTCTAGGGCTAAAGCTGTTATTCCAGCAGGCCTGGTAGGTAACGATTATATAAGTGAGTATGAATATAATGTTAATAAGGCTAAGGAGTTATTGAAAAAAGAGAATATTTCTTTTAGAGAACCACTAAAGATTTTATGTGCTAACAATGTACAGGCCATATTAAAATACGTAGAAGAAGATTTGAAGGCTGTTGGAATACCTTGTGAATTTAAAATTGTTGAGTCTAAAGTCTTTGCCTCAGAAGAGGCCTATAAGTACGGGGACATGTTCTACTATGGATGGTATGCCGATACTTTAGACCCATCTGCCTTCATTGAACCATTGTTCTCTCCAGGAAGTGTTTCAAACCTTAGTGGATATGACAATAAAGAGTTAATGAGCCTTTTAAATGAGGCTAAATCTACTGCAAATCCAATCAAGAGAAAGGCCTTATATGAACAAATTCAAAGAATTATCCATGAGGATATTCCTGTAATACCAGTGCTGCATCCACAAAATGCGGTGTGCAGTAAGGAAAATATATTTAATATTAGGATTTCACCATTGGCTATGGTTAAATATGATAACATTATAAAAGAATAATAATTGTAATTAATAATAAGAACCCTGCTAGAATAATTAAACCTAGCAGGGTTTTATAGTTGAATTAAATAATGAACAAGTTCATTTTGTTTAACAACTTTGGAAGCAGATTTAGATATAACAAACACAGTTTGTTACACCAAATTAACTTGACTAGGCTGAGCAACTGCAAGTTTGCTAAGCAGACACCTTAGAAGATGGCAGACTTACAGCTTCCAAAACGTTGTTAAACCACTTGGAATATGTAAAATTTTAAGTAATAAGATTCATCACTGTTCCAAAGAATTGGATGGTCTGGGGCTTGAGTTTTAAATTCAACCTGTCTTAAGGTTACTCTTGCATCTCTTGCAGCATCTGCAATGGTTTCTTTAAATAAATCTGGATTCATAAAATGAGAGCAAGAACAAGTTATAAGATATCCCCCTCTTTTAACCAGCTTCATTCCTCTAAGGTTAATTTCCTTATAACCTCTAGTAGCACTTTGTACTGTAGAACGAGATTTTGTAAAGGCTGGTGGGTCAAGGATAACAACATCAAATTCTCTGCCTTCCTTTGACCATTCTCTAAGCACATCAAAAGCATTGTGACACTCAAATTTTACTGTATCTTGAAGGTTATTAAGCTCTGCATTTCTTCTGCAAAAATCTACTGCATGCTCAGAAATATCCACTCCAAGAACAGATTTTGCTCCAGCAACACCTGCATTTAGGGCAAAAGAACCAGTGTGAGTAAAGCAATCTAAAACCGTAGCATCCTTGCAAAGCTTATGAATTGCTGCTCTGTTTTCCTTTTGGTCAAGGAAGAACCCTGTCTTTTGACCATTTTCAATATCTACGTAATATTTAACACCATTTTCAGTGATTGTAATCATGGTATCAAAAGGTTCAGTTAAGAAGCCTTTAGTTTGCTCCATGCCTTCAAGTTCTCTAACTTTAGCATCACTTCTCTCATAAACACCCTTAGCTCCAAACTCCTCCACAAGTAGCTTGACAACTATATCCTTATATTTGTCTATTCCAAGGGCTAGAGATTGAATAACAAAGTAGTCTTCAAACTTATCAATGATAAGTCCAGGAACAAAGTCTGCTTCTCCGAATAAGAAACGGCAGCTAGAAGTTTCAACTACTTTTTTTCTATATTCCCAAGCTGCATGAAGTCTTTTTCTAAAGAACTCTTCATCTATTTCTTCATTGATGTCTCTTGTCATAATTCTTATAGTAATTTTTGAAGCATCATTTATATATCCTTTTCCTATGAAATCTCCTCTGAAGTTATAAACTTCAACTATGTCTCCATTTTCATATTCACCATCATACTGTTCTATTTCTGTGGTATAAATCCAAAGATGTCCATTCTCTGCGTTTTTACCTTTTCCTTTATATAAATAAAATTTACATGACATTATAGCGCCTCCTGAATATATATGAAATACCTGATAGTATTTTAAAAGATACCTAACTAATTTGACTTATTCTAGTATAATGATATGAAGGTTATAATGCAATAATTTTTTTTACCCCAGGGGTGCGCATAATATGTCATAAAAGCTCTAGGCGTTAACCTAGAGCTTTCCTCAATGGCTATAAAATAAATGTTTTGGAGTTGTGGAAGCTTAGTTGCCAAGGTTAGCAAGGGTTTCCTTTACTCCTTCTTCGTTAACATTAGCAGCTTTGCCAACTGTGCCACCAAGAAGCTTCCAAACCTTGTTATGATCCTCTACCGCAGTGCTAAAGTCACCGCTATTCCATTTGTTTAAAATAGATAAAAGTTCTTCCTTATGTGAAGAGCTACTATTGTCAACTATACTAATAAGTTGAGATATTTTATCCTTAGTGATTGGTTCTTTTCCCCATATTTGACCATCAACAGGAACTATTAAAGTATTAGCCATAGAATGCATAGCATTTAATATATCTTCTTCACTTTTGATTTTTGACATGGCTTCAGAAAGCACTGGAGGCTGAGTTGCTGCTTCTTCATTTTTCTGCTCTTCAGTTTTCTTTTCTTCAGCTTTTTTCTCTACAATACCTAAAAGGTCATTAAAGCCAAATTCATAAGCTCGCCATATACCAAAGGCACAAATTAGTACTACAAAAAAACCAATAATTAAATTTCTCGTACTCTTACTCATAAAAAAATTCTCCCCTCAGAAGTTTAAGTAAATAAATTAACAAATTTTTAAAAGATGCATTATATTAAATTGAAAAAATCTTATGCACTGAATAAAAATGTCTATATAAAGAATCGAAGGTAGAACTTAACTTATACAGGAATCTACCTTGGTTCTCTTAAGGCTTTTTAAATAAACTAAGGTTTTACTAAGTAAGTACATAAAAACAGGAATTTCTTAAATTTGTCTTATAAAAATAAAGTATTAATAATATTATTACATGACTTAGATCGTTTTACAATATTTGTAAGGCAAAATAATTGAAATAAATTCCAATTACTTGGTATATAAACTTATATAAAAGGATTTTAGTTGTAATAATTAATAAGTATAATTGTTCCCCTAATTATAGATATAAATTACTAGAATAAATTAAAAACGCTCTTAAAATTAACCATAAATTAATAAGGTATGTTATAATATATGTAGTAAATAGAAGGATTAGTAAAATAACTTTAAAAAATTTTTTGTATACAAACTACCCAGAGATATTGGGGATTATTTTAAATAATAGGGTGAATAATTTTGAGGGGGTTATAGGAAGTGATAGAATTTATTATGAAGGTTATAATCATTGCAATACCTATTTATCTATTTTATCTTTTTATTAAATTCATAGTAAAGCGTGCTATAAAAGAAAGCTCAGATGAATTAAAGAAAATGATGAGAGAGGTTGCTAAGGAAACCATAGAGCAATATGAATGGAAAAAGCACGTTGAAGAGAAGAAAAATGAAGGTAAAAAGGCTTAATAAACAAGAAGTCCTACCTGTTATAAAAGCATAGATGAAGTGAACATGTTATGTTACTTATAGATGAATTGGAGTGGTAAAATGAACTGGGTTGAAGAAATAAAGAATTATAATCCTTATGATGAGCAAGAAAAAAGGGATAAGGAAATAATCTTAGAAGCAATAGATAATTTTAAGAACATACTAACTAGGGAAAATGGTCTTGCCCACATGACTAGTTCTGCTTTTGTGTTAAATAAAACTAGAGATAAAGTACTCATGATATATCATAATATATATGACTCTTGGGGGTGGACAGGTGGTCATGCTGATGGAGAAGATGATTTATTAAGAGTTGCAATAAAAGAGACCAGGGAAGAAACAGGAATTAAAAATGTAGAGCCTGTTGTTAAAGACATTATTTCTTTAGATATCATACCAGTGCTAGGGCACATTAAAAAAGGAAAATATGTGTCTGCACATTTGCATTTAAACATTACTTACTTGATTCAAGGTGATGAAACTGAAGCTTTAGTAATTAAGGAAGATGAAAATAGTGGAGTTAAGTGGATTACTCTTGAGGAGATCAGTAGCCATTGCAGTGAGCCTTACATAGAAGAAATTTATAATAAGATAATTAGGAAGATGAGAAACTTATAAATTATATTTTAGGAGCTAGGAAGTTAGAATCTAGCTCCTTATTATTTCTATAGATTCTAGAATGTAATTTTATTTAATTTAAAGGTGGAAGGGCAATTAGATAGAGTTTTAAGAACAAGTTGGCTTATGGTTTGAACTTTTGTAAAGATAGAATAACGCATGATTTAATTTTAAGCTAACTTAACTGCATTAAATATTATATTAAATGGAACCTTTTTCCTTACAAAATTATCTTATTAGTGTAGGAGGTGGAAGCAAGTGAATTTAACAAATAACATATTAAAGTTTTACAAGACTAGTAGTAAGAAGGAAAGTATTGAGACTATAGATGAAAATAGATTTATAAGCCTTATTGAAGATAATAAAGTAGCATTATATAGACTTGCAAAAAGTATTGTTAAAGATGACTTTGAAGTTGAAGATATAATTAGTGAAACAATTTTAAAGGCATATGGGAATCTTCACAAATTAAAGTCAGCAGCTAGTTTTAAGCCCTGGTTAATGAAAATCTTAGTAAATGAATGTTATTCAACCATAAGAAAAAGTAGCAGAATTGAGTTAAAGGAAGATATGGAAGCTTTAAATTTAAGATATGAGGACAACACTGAAGGGTATTTAATTAGTTTGATAAGTAACATGGACGAAGATTCTAGAGTTATTTTAACCCTATTTTATTATGAAGATATGACTATAAAGGATATTGGAAAAGTTTTGAATATCTCCCAAGGCACAGTAAAATCCAGATTAAGTAGAGCTAAGGCAAAACTTAAAACAATATTAGAAAATCAGTAGGGGAGTGATGATAGATGAATAGTTTTGATAAATCAATAAAAGAAAGAATAGAAAAAGAAGCTTGGATGCTTCCTCCAACCATTGATAATAAAATAAATAATGTACTGAAGAATTTACCCAAGGTTAGAACTAAAAGGACAATGCCCTTTAAGATGGTAATAGCAGTAGCAATAATAAGCTGCTTAACCATTTCTACTGTATTTGCTATAGATTCACCAAGGGTAGCTAGTGCTGTTAAAAATCTTTTATCTTATTTTGGTGAAAAAGACTCTAAGAGTAATAGTGGATTTAAATATGAAGCGGACAAAGAAGTATTAGAGGAGTTTAACAGTACAGTAGGAATAACTTCAGAGGATCAAGGAATTAAATTTACTTTAGACAATCTTGCGGCTGATGACAACTTTTTAAACCTATTTTTAACAGTTGAAAGTGATAAGCCTATTCCAAAGATTGATAACCCTGTTTTTGCTGCCTTTGCTGCTGCCCCATTATTGAATTTTAAGATAGATGGCAAGGAACTTGGACTACGAAACAATAATAACATGGAAGCTTACTTTGAAAATGACAATAAGCTTAAAGTAATGATAAGGGAAAATATATTAGGAACAGATGTAGGTTTATACTCTGAGCTAGAGATATTTACTACTAATATTTTCAAGACTAAAGGTAATTGGAGTATTTCTACTACTATTGATAAGAGCAAAATAGTTAAAGATATTAAAACTGTAACCCCAAATGCTAATAGGGTCATTAATGTTGATAATAAAACCTATGATATAACTGTAAATAAGGTGTCCATATCACCCTTAGGAAATCAAATACTTTTAACTGAAATAACAAAAGAAGGGGAGGGCATGTTTCCAGGTTTTGCGCTGTTTGATGATAAAGGGAATTCTCTTCACGTGTTAAATACAGATGGAGTAGGAGTGGTTGGTAAGGCCACAAATGGCTATGAATTTTTAGGAGCAAATAAGGATACTAAATCGCTTACTTTAGTTCCCGTAAAAGTTAGAAAGGGAGTGCCAATGAAAATATTAAAGGGAGATGTAACTACACTTCCTGCAACCTTAAAAGCATCAGAAGGGTCAACCATAGTAATTGATAACCTGGAGTGTATTGAAAATAAAGTTAAGATTACTTACCACTATGAAGGATATGTAGAAGATGGATGTGATTTTATGTTTTATGATAAGGATGGCAATGAAGTTCATGGAGGAAAGGGCGCAATTACAAAGTCTGTGGACAGAAATACTGGTAGGTACACTCAAACTATAACTTCTTATAATAAAGATATGAGGTTTTCGGGAATTGCTAAAATAGAAACTTGTGTTGATGGTGAAGTAGAATTACTTTATGATCAGCAGATAAAAATAGATTTAGAGTAGTTTAAAGTTTATTATAGAAAGAACCCCTGGAAATAGAACTCCAGGGGTTCTTTTTGTATGCTTAGGAGATCGGTAGCATGTAAAACTTTTTATTTTTCGAAGTTGTTAATTATTTCTCCATACCATTCTAAAATACCCGTACTAGTAATTAATTTTAGTAAGTCTTCTTTTGAATCAAAGAATGATGAAGTAAAGGCGTCATCTTTAATATGAATGGTATAAAAGCCGTTATCTTTCTCAATAAATAATACTAATCCTGTGGGTTGATTAGGTGTTTTAGAATTATAAAGAATTTGACCATTTATTCCATTAACTGTAATTGGTTCAAACTTATCAGATCGCTTTTCATAATCTAATGTTAAGACGTTATTTAAGTATTTGTTATATAAGTTTACGTCAGAATTAATAGATTTTAGATATCTAGATAAATTAGCCCTAAAGTAACGTGGCAATTCTTCAGTATTAGAATTGAAAAGATTACTATCCAAAGCAAGAAAGTTATTTTCTGAAGGAGTAAAAGTATAAATCTTTTCAGCTTCATGATCTTTTGATGCTTTTGGAGCTTTAAATTGAAGTTTATTAGAAAGTGTATATGGTTTTAATTGAAACTTAAGACTAAAAATATTTAACAAGTCTTCACTTAAATGTTTTTTTTCTGTTTCAAAGTTCGATATGTCAAGGTTCAAAGAGTTCTTACCAACAGGAATAAGAACTTTTCCATTTTGTACATATTTATACTCCCATTGTTTGAATTCATCCTCAGATATTGAAAAACTAGAAATGACTTCAGATTTTTCTTTTAGTGAGGAACTAGTTTTTAAAGAAAATTTTTCAAGTAACTTATCCCCTTGATCTATTATTAAATTACTGCATATTTTGCTTATTTCTTCAATTCTATTAAAAGATATATTCTTAGATGTATCATCTAGAATATGAATTTTATTTTCAAATTCATTATCTATTAGTGAAATTGATGGAATTCCATTACTTTCAAATGCTCCACCATCTCCAATAGCATTTGATATAGCCTTTGAATTGAGAGTTTGAGAATTAAAAAAGTCTACTGTAGTGGTTCTAAATTCCTCATTACTTGAACCAATTAACAGGGTATCTATAGCCTTTGTTCCAATACAATCTATATTAATATTTAGTATTTTATCATAGTCCTTTTTTAATTTTGGAACTAGATAGTTACTGCCTAAAAGGGATGTCTCTTCTCCATTGAAAAATATAAAAACTATATCATATTGAGGAGCTTCAAAGTTTTCTTTTAAGTACTGAGCTATATATAAGGTTGAAGCAACACCAGAGGCATTATCTAAAGCACCACGCCATATATTATTTCCAATAGAACCAACATGGTCTAAATGAGAGGAAATTACTATAGCGTTGCTAGAATCTTTTCCAGGGATTTTCCCTATGATATTATTCATTGCAATTGTAGATTTTTTAAAAGAAAAGTCTACTTTAATCTTTGCATCGAGATTGTTTTCGCATAGACTATAAACCTCTTCATTTACAAATATAACAATTTTATTTTTCTCTTCAGTTAATACGCCATTACTTAAGGCATCTTGCTTTACAATAGCTATATTACCAATATTAGGATTTAATATTTCCGAAATACTTTTTAGGAGTGAAATTTTATTCTTTTCGTTAGTTATAGAACTAGATAAAGAGTATTCAGCATTTAGATTCGTAGCACTATTCACTAAAAAGTCATCTCCATAGGTTAACTCTTTAACATCCTTGCCATTGTTTAATACTATTTTCATAGTTACTGATTGGTCCTTTGGAATATAACTACTGCCCTCAAAGCTGTGTAGATAACTTTCTTTATAGGTATCAATTTTTAATGAAGTTAACTTATCTACTATATAGGTTTCTGTTAGCTTGTTTCCTTCACTACCAATTGCCCTGCCTGCATATTTATCAGAAGTTAGTGTATTAATGGTATTTGCAACTAAATTAGAGTTTTTATTGCAGCCAGTAGCTGTTATAATTAATAAAAGGAAAATTAAGGATAATGCTATTTTTTTTTTCATAAGTCTCCCCCTATAAAATAAAGGGATAATAATTTATTATCCCTTTATAAATTCATATTTTAGTCATGCTCGCGACTGTGATAAGATATCCTCTTTTATAAAATTATATCTGTGCCTTAGATAATTTTACCAGATATATGGAATGTGCGCAACAATAAAAGAGGCAAACTAGTTTTATTTTTATGCAAGTATACAATTAACTAAAATTAGAAAAATTTACTTGAAGTTTTCGAAATAGTGTGATAACATTTATTTAGATTAGAATATCAAATTCTTTACATGAAGGGAGAAAGACATGAATAATATGTTTTTAACTAACTAGCCTAATTGAATATGGGAGTTTAGGAGATAAATATGTAAAATAATTTCCAGGGAAATTGTTTGTATTTTTGTTGTCTTTTAAACTTATTAGTTAAGAACAATAGTAAAGTCTGAATAACCTTTAGTTTACTGTGTGCTGTCACAGTTTTTTTATGCGCTTTTTTAGGCTGTTAGTGGACTATGTTCATTGACAGTCTTTTTGCGTGGACTTTTAGTCTATAGAGGGCTATTAGAGATTAATTCATAAATTAATCTCTTTAGCAGCTAGATTGTCCTGTAGAAGATAACTAGGTTCTTAACTATAATTTAATTTTTAGAAGTAATGGAGCGTGATATATATGGCAGTACTATTTAGTTGCAGTAAAGTTAAAAAGGAGTTTGGAGAAACAACTATTTTAAAGGATATAAATTTTGAGGTAGTAGAAGGGGACAGATTAGCCTTAGTAGGAATAAATGGAGCAGGAAAAACTACCATGGCTAATATCATATATGGAACTTTAGGTTTAGATGGGGGAAGTATTCTTTGGTATAAAAAAGATGTGGAGATTGGATATTTGCATCAACAGGGGAATTATTCCCATAGAACCTTTGAAGGTAGGGAAGAAATTTTAAGTCCCAAGGACAGCAGGGGCGAAAAACTTGGAGAAGGTAGCTTCAACTATAGTGAAGAAGTAGTGAGTTTTAAAGAAGACTTTTATCAAATATCTAGTGAACTAGGAATGGAAAAGGTGAGTCAGTGGGAAGAAAATAGACTTTCTAACTTAAGCGGTGGAGAGAAAATGAAGATTGCCTTAGCTAGTATATGGGCATTAAATCCAGATTTTCTTATTCTTGATGAGCCTACTAATCATCTGGATTATGGTGGAGTACAATGGCTTATTCAGGAGCTTAGAAAGTACAGAGGAACTATTTTAATCATATCCCATGACAGATACTTCCTTGATAAAACAGTAAATAAAATTGTTGAAATAAAGGATGGAACAGCAGAAATCTATAAGGGAAATTACAGTTTTTATAGAGAAGAAAAAAAGAGAAGGTATGAAAATCAGCTTCATCAATATCAAGTGCAAGAGGAAACAAAGGAGAAAATCAGAGAAGAGATTGACAGGCTTGGTAATTGGTCAGACAAGGCTCATAGAGATTCAAGGAAAAAGCAACAGTTAGGACTTGGAAAGAAGGAATACTTTAGAAAAAAAGCTAAGAAAAAGGATAAGCAGATAAAGTCTAAAATTAAAAGACTTGAAAAAATAGAGGTAACTGGAGTTGAAAAACCAAAGGAAGATAAAAAAATAAACTTTGGATTTCAGGAGGCTAGTCTAAAAGGGAAAAGAATACTAGAGGGTAAGTCCATGGAAAAGGCTTATGGAAACAGAGTTCTTTTTAGCGATAGTTCCTTCTACGTAAAAAGAGGGGAAAGAGTAGGTATTTTCGGAGATAATGGTTGTGGTAAGACTACCTTCTTAAAGATTTTACTAGGGGAAGACACTCTAGATAAGGGGGAAGTTTTCATAAGTTCTTCAGTACAAAAGGGGTATTTAAGCCAAGAGACCCTTGATGTAGACAAAACCATGAAGGTAATAGATTTATTCAATTTTGCATCAAGAGAAGAGCAAGGAAAAATAAGAATACTTTTAGCTAATATGGGTTTTGATGAAAAAATGATAAATAAACCTGTTGGAACATTAAGTCTTGGAGAGCTTACCAGAGTTCGAATGACAAAGTTAATTTTAAACAATGAAGAGCTGTTAATTCTAGATGAGCCATTAAATCATTTAGATATTTATAGCAGAGAAAAGCTTGAGGAGGCTTTACTAGATTACAATGGAACTATTCTTGTGGTATCTCATGATAGATATATGTTACAAAACCTTTGTGATGTACTTCTAGTGTTTAAGGATAAGAAAATAGTTAGAGTTAATGGAAGTGCCAAGGAATACCTAGAAGGGTTAGATCAGGGAGCACAGCACAGTTTCACCCTAGGAATAAACAAGGAAAAGCAGGAAGCTATGGTTATTGATGAGAGAAAAATAAAAGAGGAAAAACTTCTTATTGAAAATGAGATAGCCTTTGTTTTGGGAGAGTTTTCAAAATATGCTATGGGGTCTAGGGAATATGAAGAGCTAGATATGAGATTTAATCAGCTAATAAAACAGAAAAAGGAACTTAGTTCTACTTAAATATTTAACTAACAATAGAATATGAGTAGGACATGAATTTCATTCATGCTGAATAAATTAAACTTTCACCAAGGAAGCCTATAACTTCGGAACAATTTATTTGTTAATAAAAAATGTTATGTAAAACTAAGCGGATTAATTTAGTTATAATAATATAAAAATCCTAGGAAAGGAATTACCCCTACCTAGGATTATTTTTATGATATTTCTTTTCTATATACATTTTTTTATCAGCTAAATCAAGAAGTTCCTCCACTGATAAGTTAGTGGTACCAGTGAACTCAATTACTCCATGACTTGTAACTACTTTATAAGGCTTAATGCCTAAGTTGTTGATTTCTAAAAATTTGGCCTGAATTTTACACCATAGAGCTTCTGATTCCTTCTCAGTTTTATCAGGAAGTAAAATAATAAATTCGTCTCCACCAAATCTAAAAATACTTCCCTCATTACTTAGGGTTTCTTTGATAACTGAACAAACCTTATTGATAAGGTAATCTCCTTCATTATGACCAAACTTATCATTAACTTCTTTAAGACCATCAATATCTATAAAGCATATGGAAGAAATTCTAGAAGAGTCTTTTGAGCTAATAAGGGTTCTAAGAGCTTCCACTCCGGTTCTTCTATTAAGCACACCAGTGAGCACATCAGTTGAGGCATGAGATAATAATTCGTTCTCCATTTCCTTAAGTGTAGTTATATCTGTCACATTAGTAAGCACACACTTCTCGCCCATGTATTCAATAATTTCATAGTTTGCAATAACCCACTTTTTAGCTCCGGAAGAAGTTTGGTGTTCAACAATGTAGTTCTCGGCTTTGATGTTGTTATCTAGTTTGTTAAGTATAATTTTTCTATCAGCCTTATCTGTATATAGATCATAAACATAAATTTGATGAAAATCTTCCTTAGAATAATCATAAAACTCAGAGCATTTATCATTAGCAATAAGAATTTTTCCATCCTCATATCGTGCTATAAACATAGGTAGAGGGTTTAAATTAAATACTTTTCTAAAGTTACCTTCACTTTGGGATAACTGATTTTTAGTAATAAGTTCTTTAACCCTATATCTATATAAAGAGTAACAAAATACTAAAGAGCCTACCATCATAGCCGTTGAATTTATTTCCTTTGATATTAAACTATAAGGATCATGGCTCATAAATGTAAGCCCTATTAAAAACAAAATATGGTTTATGGTAAAGGTAAAAATCATAAATAAAGGCTCAATAGGAAAAAGAACTGCTAATACAAGAATAGCAACTATATAGGCATCTATATTACCAGTAAGCCTTTGACTGTTTAACGAAGCTAATGCAGAAATGAGCAAGGTAAAAAAGATATAGCTTCTTACAATTAACATGGAGAATCTTATCCCCCAACGATGAGCTAATAATTGTTTGTAAAAAACCAGAAATAATATAGAGCTAATAACACTTATGATATGAATTGAGAATAAGTTTACTTTAAAAATCTTATCTTCAACACCAATAAAAATCACGCAATCTGCATAAAAATAAAGTAAGGCTACAACTAACAGTGATAAAGAAAGGATTCTTATGTGCTGCAAACCTAAGGTACAGTTTATATTTTCAATTTCTTTTTTATAGTTTGACACATTGTACATATTTAAATTAATCTTCAACTTATTAAATAATTTCCCCATAAATGTGAACCGTCCCTTTAACCAAACTAGACTTATTATAACACAGGAATATGCTGTAAATACGTTTTAAAATTGCAATATGCAAAGTTTACTTGTATATTTCTACAATATTTAAAATAATAATGTATTAATAATATAGATTTGAGTTGCTAGAAAAGTGTGAAAAATGGTAGCTAAATATTAAAACGTAAAATATTGTAGAATAATCTAATAAAATGAATATTTGATGCAGTTTTTGTTAATTTATGGTATAATGTATATAATTTTATTTATATTTTTAAGTTGCAGAATTTTAGAATGTGTTATTAAGCTTTTAGATATTAGAGAGTTATCCGTGAAATTTTACATTAGGTACAAATTCTAAAACTTAAATAATATAGATGCTGAGCTTTTTAGGAAATAATTAATGATATATATAAGTTGTAATATTACTTATGAGTTATAAGATAGTTTTAAGAAGCTTATATTAAAGAGAATAAAAATAGAGCTACATATATTTATAAAGTGCCTTTAGTGCATTCTATAAATTAGTTTTTGTAAATTTTCTAGTGAACCTAGATTTAAATAATTACTGGAGGGGAGTATTTTGAAAATTAATAAAAGAGACATTCTAGTTATAGCTATACCAATAGTAATTGCAGCCATAGCATATGGGTTTTTACCACCACAAATCCCAAGACAATTTGGATTTGATGGTAAAGTAAATTCCTACATGAATAAAGAATTTATTTTTCTACTAGCATTACTGCCTTATGCGGTATTTAAGTCATATGAAATAAAACATAGAAAATAAAAATATAAGTAAAAATTAATTTTGGGGTGGGATTTATGATTAAGGGGATATTATTTGATTCTGGCAGAACCTTAAATGTGCCAGCAACAGGACATTGGTTTATAACACCAAACTTTCACAAAATCTTAGGAACTAAAGAAGAGGATGCTGAAGTGCCCAGCTTTGAAGTAGCAATGGATAAAGCTTATGCCTATGTTGATTCAGTTAAAGTAGTTAAAGATGAAATAGAGGAATATGCTCTGTTTAAAGAGTTTTATACAATTCTTTTAAAGGAATCAAACTATGAGAAAATTTCAGAGGACATAATTCATAGCTTAACTAAAGATAATGTACAAAATGATGAGAAGTTCTTATTCTTTGAAGATGTAGAACCAATGTTAAAGAAATTAAGTGAGAATTACCTGTTAGGTATAGTATCAGATACCTGGCCATCCTTAGAGAGAGTTTTTATAAATAAGAATTTACGGGAGCATTTTAAAACCTTTATAATGTCCTCTGTTTATGGTTCTTACAAGTCAGAAAAACTGCTATTTAAACTAGCCGTGGAGGAGCTTGGTATATCACCTAATGAAGCTGTGTTTATTGATGATAGTGAAAGTAACTTAGTGGCGGCTGAAGAGTTTGGAATGATTCCAGTACTTATTGATAGATATGAGGATTATTCTATAGAAAGTAAGTATCCAATAATAAGATCCTTATATGAATTAGAAGAAGTACTTAAGAGCTTTGAGGGTAAGTAGGAAATTTTTAATCTCTATAGGTTTAGTTAATGATTTTCAAGTAAATAGTTAATTTTTTTAAGTGCTATAGGGTTCCATGATAGAATTTTAACTTATTCATCATGATAAACCCTTAAGGGAACCAGTGTAGGACTCCTGTATAAGTTAAGTTTTAACTCTGGATCCCTATATTTTAAAATGAGCAATGTGACTTAAAGATAAATTTAAAGTCATGTCAATTAAAACATGGCTAAAGAAAGGAGGATAGGATTTATGAAGACTCTAGAAACTAATAGACTAATTCTTAGGCAATGGGAATTAGAGGATTTGGAAGATTTTTATGAGTATGCAAGAAATCCAGAAGTTGGACCTAATGCAGGATGGAAACCTCATGAAAATAAAGATTTTACACTAACCATACTTAAAAGTTTCATAGAAAAAAAGGAAGTATGGGCCATAGTAGATAAAGAAAGTGGGAAGGTCATTGGCTCCTTAGGACATCATGATGACTCAAAGAGAAGAGGAATGAATAGCAAAATGATAGGCTATGTACTATCAAAGGATTATTGGGGCCAAGGTCTTATGGTGGAAGCCGTAAAAAGAGTTTTGCAGTATTTATTTACTGAAACAGAAGTAAAGGTGGTTTCCTGCTATCACTATCCTTTTAATCTACGTTCTAAAAGAGTTATTGAAAAGAGTGGTTTTAAATTTGAAGGAATCTTAAGAAAAGCAAGTACTCATTTTAGTGGAGAAACTTATGATGATTATTGTTATTCTATCTTAAGGGAAGAATTCATATAATAAAATGATATTCATGTAAAAATATGGGGAGGAAAATTATGTGGACTAGAGCAGATTTAAAAGACAGGGCAAAGCAGGTGCTGAAGCTTTCATATTGGAAGGCATTTATAGTTAGCTTAGTCATTGCTATTGTGGTTGGAGGAGACAGCAGCTATAAGATGAAATCAAACTTTAAGTCAAGATTTGATGGAAGAGATTTCAGTAATTTTGGAGACTTTGGTACAGACTTTAATGGAGACTTCAACTTTAATATGGATTTTGACAGCAATATAATGGCTATAATTGCTATTATTTTAGGTGTTGGACTTATCGTTTTCTTAGTTATGTTAGCTTTAAGAGTGTTTCTTGGAGCACCACTTGAGGTTGGGGGAAGACGTTACTTTGTGCAAGGGGCACAAAATAATGCTGACATGAATAATATCGGCTATGCTTTTAATAGTGAAAGATATAAAGGAATAGTGCTAACCATGTTATGGAGAGGTTTCCTTAACTTCTTATGGTTCTTACTGCTTATAATTCCGGGAATTATAAAGGCTTATGCTTATAGAATGGTACCTTATATTTTAGCTGATAATCCTAATATCGGATATAAACGTGCAGTAGAACTAAGTGTACAAATGACTGATGGTGAAAAGTTTAATATATTTGTATTTGATCTTTCATTTTTAGGTTGGTACCTATTAGGTGCATTAGCTTTTGGACTAGGTGGTTTATTTGTTAATCCATATAAAGATGCTACAGAAGCAGAGTTATATTTAGTACTAAGACAAAATGCTTTAAATAAAGGGCTTTGCAATTATGATGAACTTTTTATAAATGATAGATTAATGTAGAAAAATTATACCCATAGGGAAAGGTAAATGCCTTTTTCCTATGGGTATTTCTTATTTATATTAAAAATGCAGACTTTTGCTTAAAAGAGCTCTAATAAAGGTTTTTAAATGTGTGAATAAATGCCATTATCTCAAGTTACAGGGGAATTTCCACTAAGGTAGCAACTTTCATAAATATTGAACAAAAGCCTCTTAGGCATCATAGCATATATAAGATAAAACTATAAAGATTTAAAAACAATGCTAAAAAATAAAGAGGTGATGAAAAGTATGGAAGATTATGATAGGGCTTTTTCTAAGGTAATTTATAGGGAAGCAGGGGAACCTGTTAATGAGAATGTACTTACTGTAGAAGAGGGTAAACAACTGCTTTATGGCGAAGACTATGAAACCTATTTTGCTGAATACATTGGTGACTTTGCTAGAAAAGTTAATGCTACAGATTATGCTCGTGCTTTTTTGATAAATGCTTTTTTTACAGTTATTTTTGTAAGAAAAGGAACTTTGAGTCAACTTCTTAAGGAGTTTCCTGAGATAACAAACATAGAAAGAAGCTTTCCATATACTTTATTAAATTTGGAGAAAAGTGATGAGACCCCTGACTTAACTGCTATAAGCAAAGGAAATGTTCCTTTGGATGGTTCAGGAGTTGTAGTAGGATTAATTGGTACAGGGATAGATTACTTAAATCCAAGATTTATGGATAAGCAAGGGAAGACTAGAATCATATCCATTTGGGATCAAAGTATAAGCGTCGGACCAGTTCCTAAAAGCTTCCTTTATGGTACTGAATATAATAGAGAAGAAATAGACAGAGCAATACTAGCGAGCCAGATAGGGCAAAATCCCTATGATATAGTGAGGCATAAGGATGAAGTTGGTTATGGCACCACTATAGCTAATATAATAGGGGGAAGAAAGCTTAATGGTGATGATTTGGTAGAAAGTGTTGCACCAAACTGCGAATTTATCGTAGTAAAACTGAAGGAGTCTCGGATGATAAATAAAATTCATTGGGGGTTAGAGGATTATAAAGGACTCATGTATGATAGTGTTGATATAGCTGCTTCAGGAAGGTATTTAAATCAAATGCAGCAACTGATAAATAAACCACTAGTTATGTTTTTATCCATAGGAACTAATCTTGGAGCTCATGATGGAAGTACTCTAGGAGAGCGGTATGTTGACTTTTTTACACAAAGAAGGACATTTTCAGTGGTGACAAGCACGGCAAATCAGGGGGCAAGTCCTATCTGTTTTAAAGTTACTCTCTCAGATAAGGATTTAGAAAAGGAAATATCAATAAATGTAGATGAGAATCAAAGAAATATATTTTTCTCCATATATTATTCTATACCAGATAAAGTTTCTATTGGAATTACATCACCTACAGGAGAAACTATATCTAACATTCCCCTTGAACCTATTAATGGTGAAGAGGTAACTGTTGAGCTAGGAGGCACTTCGATTTTTGTTCAGTATTTTTTAGAAGGAAGAATAACAGGAACCCAGGAGTTTAATTTTGTAATGAGAAATGTGGTAGGTGGGGTATGGAAAATAAAAGTAAAAAAGAGGTATTCCGTTTATGGAACGGTAAATATTTGGCTTCAGCAAAAGGAATTCTCTGTAGGTAGTACAGGACTTGTGGAGTCTACCCCCTATACAACTCTAATGACACCAGCCACAGCAAACAACATAATAGTTACATCTTCTTATGATGAAGCAGCAAATACTATAATGAAGGACTCAGGAAGAGGCTTCACAGCAGATAATAGAATAATTCCAACTATATCATTACCAGGCAAAAATGTATTATCTGTAGATTTAAATAATAATCCAATTGTAGTTAGTGGTTCAGCAGTATCTGGAGCAATTTTAACTGGCGTAGTGGCTCTTTTATATCAATGGGGTATAGTAGAAATGAATGATTTAAGTTTATATGCTGCTAAAATAAAAAGTTATCTTATTCAAGGAGCTATAAGAGAACGGGGGAAAACTTACCCAAATGAAGAAGTAGGCTTTGGTGTTTTAAGCATTGAAAAATGTTTCAGCAATTAACAGAAAGACATAAGGAATGTAATTATGAAAGGGTTACAGAAAAAGCACCTATTTATATTAGCATACCTTGGGAAATTTATAAGAATGCAAAGAAATAAATATTGGATTATTTAAATGGAGTTTTCCTAATTAGAGGAAAACTCCAGTTTTTTATTTCTAAATAGATAATAATTTTATTGTATAGACTATAGCACTCATATAACTTTCAAGTTGATACCAAATTTAAAAAAATAGAATATATAATTACTTTGTTTTTCTAAATTTCAACGGAGTTTTTCCATAAGTTTTTTTGAACATTTTAGAAAAGTTTGCTGAGTAATTATAGCCAACTTTACTAGCTATGTCCTCTACACTTAAATCTGTTGTAGATAAAAGATTAGCTGCAACAGTCATTTTAATATGATTGATATACTCACCAATGGACATATGATAATGCTTTGAAAAGCCTGCTTTTAATTTTTGTTCATTTAAAAATACTATCTTACTTAAAGCAGTAATATTAGGAGGACTTACATAATTCTTTTCTAAAATATCATGAGCCTTTTGAATAGCATTTATATCAGAAGAAGTTAGTTTGATTATTCTGTTTGTACCAATATTAATATTTCCATAATTAATTTGATTTGTAAAAGCATTTTCAGGAGATTTAGTTACTTCATTTATTAAAATACCTAGACACTCCAAAATCTTACTCTCCAGATAGAGGCTGTTTAAAGAATTTTCATGAGCTAAACTTTGGAGGTCATGAATAACTTCAACGATTTTTAAGGGAAGATAGATATAGGTATAATTTTTAATAAAGGTTTCAAAATCTATGATATTTGCAAAGTTAGGTTTTATAACCTCAGTAAAGTATCTTTCATAAATAGTTATTTCTGTTCCATGAAAATGTTGCCCCTTTTTCCAATGCTGTTCACCTTTTAAATCCTTTTCAACAACAAAAAAAGAAGAGGGAGTAAAAGAGGATACTGGACTATTTTCAAGCTTAAACTCAGTAATGCCTTTATAAACTAAGCCAAAACGTACTAAATGTTCAGGGTTATTAAAAGAAATAGAAAAGTTTTTAGGTATGGTATAGTCTGCAATACCTAAATTGTAGTAACCCTCTCGTGAGTAATTAATGAAATAACCTAGTTCAGGTGTTTTTTTATTTGTATATAAAGTGTAGTTTTCATTTTCATATTTACTAAAGGATAATGCATTTAAAACTGCTGCTTTGAACTCTTCACTAGATTTTACTATCATAAAGCCCCTCCTTATAATGAACAATATTATATAAAGAATTTAATTCTTATTCAAGAGAATAATTTAATCAGATGTAAAAATAATTAAATTAGATGCTACTATTGATATGATAATGATTATCATATACAATTACTTTCAATGAGAGATATTAAGAATCAATATCAATTAGCTGTTTATAGGGAGCTAGATTTAATACTTAACTTATACATGAGCCCTATCCTAGTTAAATTGAAGGCATATTAGGGTGAATAAAATTCATAGGGAATAAATTGAAATTTCATCATGGAACCCTTTAACCAGTAGAAGAGTTATTTGTAAAAAACAATATGTAAAGCACATATTGCTGTAAGTTTCTAGGTACATAAATTTAATTAAATTATTTTGAAAGGAAGATAAATAATGAGAAAAAGAGGAATATTAAAAACAATAATAGCTACTTGCTTAGCGTCAATTATGCTTGTAGGCTGTGGAAATACTAGTGCAGTAAAAGAAGAAAGCAAAACAGTGACAGTAACAGATGTTAGAGGGCAGGTTGAAATTCCAGCAAGTCCTAAAATGATTGTTGATTTAAGTGGAAATAGTGATATTTTATCAATTCTAGGATATAAGGTAGCAGGAACTGCCAATAGTGATGCCTATGATTACACAAAGTTCCCTACATATT
Source organism: Clostridium punense (assembly GCF_017874425.1). Lineage (GTDB taxonomy): Bacteria > Bacillota > Clostridia > Clostridiales > Clostridiaceae > Clostridium_J > Clostridium_J punense. Next base: position 36,982 of record NZ_JAGGLL010000023.1, on the reverse strand, counting down.
TAGAAGACACATTAAAAGGTGCGAAAATATTAGGATACAACATGCAGGATACCATGGATGTTGAAGCAATAATGGGTTTAGAGCCAGACTTAATTGTAATATCAACAGTACAAGAAAAAATGTATGATCAATTAAAGGAAATTGCCCCAACGGTAATGGTTAAATTAGAAGCTTTAAATTGGAAAGAAGATGTTAAGTCATTAGCAAAAGTATTTAATAAAGAGGAAACAGCAAACAAGTGGCTAGCAGATTATGAGAAAAAAGCAAAGGAAGTTGGAGAAAAAGTTAAAAAGGCTAAAGGTAATGATACAACTTACTTATCCTTCTTAGCTAGTGGCGGTCAATTTTACGTGTTTGATGGAGCTGGATTTGGTAATGTTTTATATCAAGACATGGGACTAAAGAAACCAGAAGGAATGCCAGCACAAAGTGATATAAGTTTACCAGTGGTAACTTATGAGGGACTTGCGTCAATAAAAGCAGATTATATATTTGTAGTTGCAACAGATGAAGATTTAAAGCCACTAGAAGCTAATGCAATATGGAATAGCTTACCTGCAGTAAAAGAAGGAAAGGTTATTAAGTTACCTGCTTCACCATATTTTACACAAGGATATAGTTCAATTGGAAGACAAGTACTTTTAGATGAAATTGTGGAGATGTTAAATGAAAAAAAATAATAGAAATACAATAACTTTTATAGTTTGTAGTATTTTTGTTCTGATAAGTGGGTTATTTCTAGCTATAAGTCTAGGAGTAACCCATATTGGGATTTCAGAAATCTTTAATAGTATTTTTAATTATAGTGAGACCTTGGAACTTATGTTAATTAGAGACGTACGTATTCCTAGAGCTCTTAGTGTACTTTTCACTGGAGGAATTTTAGGGGTTGCGGGAGCTATGATTCAAGGAGTTACAAGGAATCCTATAGCAGAACCTTCTCTTCTTGGAGTAAGCCAAGGAGCTACTTTGGTTATAGCAATATTTTATGCTGTAGGAGTTTCCATCAATACTACAAATGTTATGTTAGCTTCATTGCTTGGAGCAATCTTTAGTGGATTTATAGTTATGGGCTTTACTTCAAGAAAGTCAAATAATAGATCTATTGCAAAGATACTTTTATCAGGTACTGCTATGAGCACCTTCTTTATTTCATTGACAACTATTGTAGGGCTTCTATCAAATAAATCTCAATTTATTGCCTTTTGGGTTTCAGGAGGTTTTAGAAATACCACTTGGGAAGATTTTAAACTGGTTGCTCTAATTGGAAGCTTAGGTTTAATAATTGCTATTTTGTTATCGAAGAAAATAAATCTTCTAAGCCTAGGAGATGATGTAGCAATCAGCCTTGGAGAAAAGCCAGAAAGAATAAGATTAATAACTTTTCTTGTGATGATACCAATGTGTGCGGCAGCAGTTGCAGTTGGTAAAAATATAGGCTTTGTTGGGCTTATAGTTCCTCAAATAGTAAGAAAGATTTTTGGAGAAGACTACAGAAAGAATATACCATTATCCTTTTTATTAGGGGCTGTTCTTTTAACCTATTCGGACATAGCTGCAAGAATGGTTTATGCGCCTTATGAAACTCCCATTGGAATATTCACTGCCTTAATAGGAGTTCCATTCTTTATAGCTGTAGCAAGAAGGGAGAGGGGGTAGTATGAAAAGAAAAAGGCTTAAGATAATAACCGTAGTATTAGCTATTTTAGTACTAGTATCGCTAATTACTTATTTATCTTGGGGAACTTACAAAATCTCTCCAATAGATAGTATAAAAACTCTATTAGGGCAGGGTACAAAGCTTCAAAATGCAGCAATTCTAAACCTTAGACTTCCAAGAATGCTAGTTGGTATTTCTGTGGCCATAGCCCTATCTACTGCAGGAGCCCTTTTACAGACTATAACAAAGAATGAACTAGCGGATTCAGGAATAATTGGAATCAATGCTGGAGCAGCAGTTGCGGCAGTTATATTTATTTCATTTAAGACTGTAAATTACTATACAGCTCTGGGCACTCTATCCGTTTATGTGCTACCTTTTATTGCTATTATAGGTGCTGGAGTATCAGCCTTTGTAATTTACTTTTTATCTAGCAGAACTGGAGTTAAGCCAAAGAGGCTGCTTCTTATAGGTCTTGGTCTAAATGCAGGATTAAATGCTTTTATTACCTTCTTTACCTTTAGAAGTGGAGTTGGAGATTATAATAGAGTATTAACTTGGACCTCAGGTAGTCTTTGGGGAGCAGGGTGGAGCTATGCAAAAATAATTATTCCGTTAGTTGTACTAATGTTTGTTATTGTGTTATTGAATCATAAAAAGCTGGATGTTCTTAATTTATCTGATGAACATGGAACTGCCCTTGGATTAAACTTAAACAAAGAAAGAAAAAGGTTTTTACTTTATGCAGTGGTTCTTGCTGGTGGGGCTACAGCTTTTGCAGGAAACATTGGATTCATTGGATTAATCTGCCCTCATATAGCAAGAAAGCTAGTAGGGCCTTATCATAAAAACTTTTTAAAGGTATCTGCAGTTATAAGCATAGTTATAGTTTTGCTTGCAGATGCGATTTCAAGAAACTTATTTTCTCCAATTGAAATACCTGTAGGAATTACAATTTCTATTCTTGGAGTACCATATTTTATTTATTTAATGATGAAGGAGAAATAAATGGAAGCTATTAGCGTAAAGAATTTATCAGTGGCTTATGAAGATAACCTCATAATAGATAATATGAACCTTTCCATTCCAAAGGGGAAGATAAACATAATTATTGGAGCAAATGGATGCGGAAAGTCAACTCTTCTGAAAACCATAGCAAGGGTAATAAAGCCCTTAGGTGGAGATATCTTTGTAAATGAGAAAAATATAAAAATTCAAAAGGAAAAGAGCTTGGCAACTCAAGTGGCATTTTTACCTCAAGGACCTGTCTGTCCAAGTGGAATTACGGTTAAGGAATTAGTTGCCTTTGGAAGGTTTCCGCATCAAAAACTTATAGGAGGTCTCAATGCCCATGACAAGGAAATCATTGATTGGGCAATAGAGGAAACGGGTCTTAAGGATTTTGCGAATAGGGAAATTGAAAATTTATCTGGGGGACAACGCCAAAGGGCTTGGATTGCCATGACCCTTGCTCAAGAAACAGACATAATTATGCTAGATGAACCAACCACTTATTTAGATATGTCTTATCAACTTGAAGTGCTACAGGTGCTAGAGAAATTAAACAAAGAAAAAAATATTACTATAGTTATGGTATTGCATGAACTAAATAATGCTTGTAGATTTGCTAGTAATATAATTGGACTTAAAAAAGGGAAAATCATATGCCAGGGTGCTCCAAAGGAGGCTATTACTAAAGAGAACTTAAAAGAGATTTATGGAATCGATGGTAAACTCCAATTAAGTGAAAATAAAGCCTATCCTATTTGCGTAGATTATGAGCTTATAAGGGGATAAAATGAAAAATAAAAACTTTATTATAGTAGTCATTGGACAGATAATATCTTTATTTGGAAATGCAATTCAAAGGTTTTGTATGTCTTTGTATATATTAGACTTAACAGGTAGTGCTGCTGTTTTTTCAACTATACTTGCAATTTCAACTATTCCCTACATATTATTTGCCCCAATTGCTGGACTATTAGCTGATACAGTAAATAGAAAAAAGATAATGGTTTGCTTAGATTTTTTCAGTGCTGCTTTACTTGGGGCGTACTCAATAATACTAATCAATGGAAGGGACAATACCCTGATAGTAGGAAGTGTCATGTTCATCCTATCTATTATTTATACTTTATATAGTCCCTCAGTTACAGCCTCTATTCCTCAAATCGTTAAAAAAGAAAAGTTAGCCTCAGCAAATGGCATAATTCAGCAAGTTGGATCAATAGTGAACTTAGTTGGGCCAATAGCTGCGGGATTATTATATAGCCTTGTTGATATAAAGGTAATAGTAATAATAAATGCTCTTAGCTTTTTACTTTCAGCTATCTTAGAACTATTCTTACGTATTCCAGATTTAGAAGTAAAAGAGAAATTTAAGAATCCTATTTTACAATCCTTTAAAGAGATGAAAAGGAGCTTTATATACTTAAAAGAAAAGAAGAAAATAGTACTTGGAATCATAGTATCCTATGGATTAACTAATATCTTTGTAGTTCCAATTTTAACTGTGGTATCGCCCTATTTTATTAAGTTAAAACTAAACATGTCTGCCTCTATCTATGGCTTTGTAGAAGCAGTATTTGTTTTAGGCATGATATTAGGAGGATTACTAATAACCTTTAAACCTAAACTTTTCAAAATGAAAAACATAGATAAAACTATGTATCCTATGGTAATAGCTATTATGGCTATGGGCATAGCTACCTATTTAACTAGGTCAAATAAGTTTTTTGCCTTAGGACTATATTCCATAGGAGGGCTTGGAATAATGTTATCCTTAGCCCTATCTAACACAGTATCTTTAACCTATATTCAGCAGCAAGTAAAGGAAGACATGCTTGGAAAGGTAAGTGCCTTCTCTACTGCTATTGCAACAGCAAGTGTTGCACCTGGTCAGCTAATATATGGACAACTTATAGAAATAAACTTAAGCCTTTATATCATTTTAGCTTTAAGTTTTATTTTAAGTGTGGGAGTAGTTAGATTTGTAAAATGGAACGTTAGAGAAATATAAATTAAGCTATTAGGTGAATAAAAAACTTGCTACATCAAAGCACCGTACCCGTGCTGGGCAACTTCCCTTTCGTGAAGATGTCAGCTTTCAAACTTTCAAAATGTTGTTAAAGTAGATACATAAAATTTCTAATAGAAAAAATTCTTATCTTCAAGTATAATATTATTGTTTTGAATTTTAATTGGAACCTTGTACTTAAAGTTAAGGCTATAATCAATAAATTGAAATGTATTTATTATAGATAGGAGCTTTTAGGTTCAATGTTGAAGAAAATTTAGGTTTTATAAAAGAAATAACTAAATAATAACTGATAGTGTAATTCACTTATATTATAAGAGTTTATTTATATAAAAAGAGAAGATAGGGGGATAACAAATGAGTATTTTAACAGTTAAGAACATAAGCCATGGCTTTGGAGATAGAGCAATATTTGAAGATGTTTCCTTTAGATTATTAAAGGGGGAGCACGTTGGACTAATTGGAGCTAACGGAGAGGGTAAGTCTACCTTCATGAACATTATCACAAGCAAGCTTATGCCAGATGAAGGGCAAGTTATTTGGTCAAACAATGTAAGAGTAGGTTACATGGACCAGCATGCAGTTCTTGAAAAAGGTATGACAATTAGAGAAGTTTTAAGAGGTGCTTTTAAGTATCTATTTGATGCTGAAGCTGAAATGAATGAACTTTATGGAAAAATGGGAGAGGTAACTCCTGAAGAACTTGAGAAGATGCTTGAAAGAACAGCAGTAATTCAAGATATGCTTGACCATAATGGATTTTACGTTATTGATGCTAAGATTGAAGAAACAGCTAAAGGCTTAGGTATTTTAGATGTAGGATTAGATAAAGATGTTACAGATTTAAGTGGAGGACAAAGAACTAAAGTTTTACTTGCAAAGCTTCTTCTTGAAACTCCAGATATATTACTTCTAGATGAGCCTACAAACTACTTAGATGAGGCTCATATTGAGTGGCTTAAGAGATTTTTAAATGCTTACGAGAATGCTTTCATATTAATATCCCATGATATACCTTTCTTAAATTCAGTAATTAACTTAATATATCATGTAGAAAATAGACAGCTTACAAGATATGTTGGAAACTATGAAGAGTTTGAAAGAATATATGAAGTTAAGAAAAAACAGCTAGAAATTGCCTATGATAGACAGCAAGCAGAAATTGCAAGACTTGAGGACTTCGTTGCTAGAAACAAAGCTAATGTTGCAACAGCTAACATGGCTAAGTCTAGACAAAAGAAGCTAGATAAAATAGATAGAATCGAGCTTTCAAAAGAAAAGCCAAAACCAACCTTTAACTTTAAGCCAGCAAGAGCTTCAGGAAAGATGATATTTGAAACTAAGGATTTAGTTATAGGATATGATAGTCCACTTACAAAACCTCTTAACCTTTACATGGAAAGAGGTCAAAAGATTGCCCTTGTAGGTTCAAATGGTCTTGGGAAAACTACACTACTTAAGAGTTTAATGGGTCAAATAAAACCAATAAGCGGAGAAGTAGAACTTGGAGATTACCAACACATTGGATACTTCGAGCAAGAAAGCAGAGAAGGAAACAATAACACTTGTATTGATGAATTCTGGAAAGAGTTTCCTGGATATACTCAATACGAAGTTCGTGCAGCGCTAGCTAAGTGTGGTCTTACTACTAAGCATATTGAAAGCATGGTAATGGTGCTTTCTGGAGGAGAAGCTGCAAAGGTTAGACTTGCAAAACTTATAAACAATGAAACAAACATCTTAATACTTGACGAGCCTACTAACCACTTAGATGTAGATGCAAAAGATGAACTAAAAAGAGCATTAAAAGAATATAAAGGATCAATACTAATCGTTTGCCACGAACCAGAATTCTATAGAGATGTAGTAACTGAAGTGTGGAACTGTGAAGATTGGACAACTAAAATAGTATAGTATAATTAAGAAACCCCTTAAAGCTAATAGCTTTAAGGGGTTTCTATTATAAATCATAAGATAATTATATAAACTATAAAGTACTTTATAATATAGAAAAATGTGGAAGAGGTAATCATAAAATGGTAAGATAGTTTAGAGAATATTAACAAAATTGAAATAGCTAGAAGCAATGGGGGTTAACTATGAATACTGAAGGTTTATCAGCTAGTTTATATAAATTACCGTTCATATTAGTGAAAGATGGAATAGTAAATGAGGTTAATCAGCAATTTATTAATATGACGGAGTTTACCTGCGATGATTTATTAAGTAAAAGTATAGAAGATTTATTTAAAATCTTGAGAGCTGGTCCTAATATCAATCCTTATAGTATTTGTGGGGAGAAGGACTATTTTATTTTCACCAAATCCCTTGATGTGAGGATGGTTAATATTGAGGTTGTAGAAGAAAGAAATGAAAAATTATTTTTCTTTAAGTTGCAGCCTGGATCAAGTATTGATGCTAAATATCCATTCATAAGCAAGTTTTGCTCAGATAATTATGATGGGGTTGCGATATTTAGCTTGCCGGATATAACGCTACTTAAGGCTAATGAAACCTTCGTCAGTTTCTTTGATGAGCCCTTCAATAAATTAGAAAATTGTATTGGAAAACGAGTTTCTGAATTTGTAACTGGTTTTGAAGGAAGTACCTCAGAAAAGATATGGGAAGATATTGTTGAAACTGGACAAACTTTTTATACCGATGAATATATGTTTGATAGGTTTGAAAGAGGTATCACCTATTGGAAAAGTACTATTACCCCAATTTATGAAGAAGGTAAGTTAAAGTACTGCGTTGAAGTGACTAAGGATATAACAGAGCAGGTACTGCAAAGAAGGAAGATAGAGGAGCAGGCAGAAATTATAAGGCTGCAAAACGAAAAGCTGAAATGGCAGGCGGATTTATTGAACCTTTCTTCTGAGGTTATATGCACATGGAAATTAGATGGTGAAATTACTTCTTGGAACAAGGGCGCAGAACAATTATATGGCTACAGCAGTGAAGAAGCCTTAGGAAGTATCTGTCATGAACTTCTTAAGACTAAATACCCATTGGATATTAATGAATTACAGTTGATTTTGAAGGATAATGAAATTTGGAGGGGAGTAATTGAGCATGCCTGTAAGGATGGCAGAAAGCTTATAGTTTCTACTAGTCACCAAATAGTTACAAATGATAATGCAGAGAAAATTGTCGTTGAGATAAATCGAGATATAACTGAAATTGCCAGAGCAGAAGAACAGATAAAACAGCAGAAGAATGAACTTGAGGAAATCATTCAAGGTATAGACGATGCAATTTTTATTTATGATTCCAATAAAAGGTTCTATCTAGTTAATAAGGCTGCAAAAGAGCTTTATAAAGACCATGAATTTAGTAACTTTCAAAATTTGAGAAATAAAGATCCATTTAAATACTATGATGAAAACGGTAATGAGATAACTGCTGATAACTTAATTGTTTCAAGGGTTTCAAGGGGGGAAGTTGTCACTAACTATAAGATGACCTTTAAAAATGACTTAGAAACCAAACACATGAGTGTTAATGGAAGACCTATTTATGACAAGGAAGGTAATTTAAAGTTTATTGTTTTAAGCTGCCGAAATATAACAAAGGATATTGAAACACAAAGATCTTTGGAGCAGCAGAAGAAGCTGCTTGAGACCATAATTGACACCATGCAGGAGTCCCTTTACGTTGTTGACAGGGATGGTAATTACATAACCTCTAATAAGCTATCAAAAGAAAGGTTATTAACAGTGTTTGAGACAATTGAACAAAGCTTTAATTTATCTGAGATATATGACTCAAATGGAAAGAGACTAACAATTGAAGAGCTACCAGCATATAGTGTTTTTCGTGGTGAAACAATAAAAAATGAGGTTTATCATTATATATTTAATGAAAGGGAAATAGATATTGTTACTAGCGGAACCCCCATTTTCGATGAGCAAGGAAATATAAGGTATGCGGTTATAAGCACCAGAGATATAAGTAATATTATTCAAAGTGAGAAAGCATTAAAGCAAGCACAAGAAAAGCTTTTAGCTACGGAGCTTGAAAAGAATAAAGCCCTTGAGCAAACACTGGAAATCAAGGACGAATTTCTATCCCTAATTTCACATGAGTTTAGAACTCCTCTTAATGTAATAAATACTGCTATTCAGGCTATAAATTATTTTTGCATAAATGATTTACCTGAGAAGGCTAAGAAGTATTTGGATATGATAAAACTTAATACCTTCAGGCAGTTAAGACTGGTAAATAATCTACTTGATATTACAAGAGCTGATGCTGGGAGAATTAAAATAAACAAAAAAAATCTAGACATAGTTTTTATAACTAAGGCAATAACAGAATCAGTACAAACCTATGCTTCTCAAAAAGAAATAGCAGTAGAATTTACCTCTGCATTTACGGAAAGAGTTATAGGAATAGATGATGAAAAATACGAGAGAATACTTCTAAATCTGCTTTCCAATGCTATAAAATTTACGCCAAAGGGTAAGTCAATAATTGTAAAGATTAGTCTAAGGAAGAACAACATATGTATTCAAGTACAGGATGAAGGAATTGGAATACCTAAGGATAAGAAAAATATTATCTTCGAGAGATTTGGGCAGGTAGATAGTTCTTTATCAAGACAGGCTGAAGGAACTGGTATAGGCTTATCCCTAGTAAAAAGATTTGTTGAAGGATTAGGAGGAAGCATTTCTGTTAAAAGCACTGTGGGAAAGGGGAGTACGTTTACTATTCTTCTTCCAGATGAAGTTGTCATTGAAGAAGATAATAATGAAATGATAAATTTAATGGATAACCGTCTTGTACAGGTGACAAATGTAGAGTTTTCAGATATATATTTATGAAGAAGTTAGATGAGAAGAAATTCTATTATTATTTTCAATTTACATTACAATATGGTTTAGGCATAATGTTTATTTTCCAAATTTATAGAACAAAAAAATCAGGGTAAAATAAGCTTGAAGTTAAAAAATGAAGAAGTATTGTATAAGGTTGAAGAAGGCTATTGATTTGAATTTAAAGTGCCAAAAGGTACAGAAATTGAGATGAGAGATTTAAATGAATTAGGAAAATATCATAAATGTTAAAAACCCAGCAACATTATCTGCTAATATTGTTGCTGGGTTTACTTTAGCAATATTTTAAGACTAAAACCATACTTTATCCTATATGTTAATTTTATTTTTAAAGAAATGTAAAAACTCTTCTAATGTGCCTATTTCAAATTGTGTATTTTGTTTAATACAAGTTACTGATTTTGCTTTAGTCTTATCACCGAAAATAATTAGATTCTTATGTAAAACAAAATAATTAACATCAGTATAGCTTACTGTTATGTAAGCACTCATCGTCATTTCATTTTCATCATTTTCAATAGTAAAATAAGTATCATAAAAGCGCAGTTTGTTAATACTAAGAACTTCCTTATTGTTGCCAAAGAATTTTTTTGAAAAAAGTTTCATTTGAATTTTATTAAAATTAATAGCGGTTACTGAAAAAACTATTAAGCAAATCAAACAAAATATCATGAATGGTAGTCTAGAGAAATCTCCAAGCAGACAATCCTGCAAATCTATAATTAAAGATATTGAAATAATAAACATCCCAATTATAGTAGCAATTTTAAGCGTTAAATATTGTTTTTTACGTGAAACTAAGAATAGTTGTACAATATCAGATAAATCAATTTTCGAAGTAACTTGAAATTTTATATTCTCGTTCATATTGTGCCCCCCTAATTTTAATTACATTGTATAAATAAGATCATTATCAATTTTTGATGTCAAATAATCAATTAATTTATCATAATCTCTTACACCAAGTTCTCGTTTAGGAATTAATATGAATTCAACTGGATTATTTAGCATGATGAATAAATTATTTTTTTCATCATGTATCTCTTTTATTTTACAATAGTTATATTGTAAACAATAATATTTTTCTTTACTATTAGATTTTAATATGAATTTTTCTTGTTCGAATGTAATCTGAATACTTTGATGAGCAGCACTATATTTTTTGCTATAAAAATAATTCCGAATTAAAAAAATATTCCATACTAAAATATAAAGTAGTAATAATATAATTAAAATAAAACTAAAGATCATTTTATTTTTTACATATAATACGCTCATATACATCATTATAAGTGAAAAAATGGTTTGAACTACTCTTACTGCAATGATATTACTTTTATAAAGCTTTTTACAAATGAATTGTGTTAATTCAAATGTATCCTTTGAATTATAGGTTATTTCGATAGAAATCATAATCCCTCCTAAGACTATTTTAGAATGTTTATCTATTTATATAGTACCACTTATTGGTATTGATGTAAATAAATACACCTCTTATAATATATAAGAGGTGTATTTTTATAACTTATTTTTCAGATGAAATTAATGTGCAAAAATTTCCTTTAACATTAATGCATAAACACCGAGACTTGCACCGAAACCTGCCACTATAGGGGCCAAATACACAACTGCTGCAACCACGATTACTGAAATACATGCTATTACTAAACCAGTCAGTACTCCCTTTCCTATCTTTCCCCAATCAACGTCTTTAAATCTGTTACCAGTGACCCCTGCTAAATCTCCATTTGTAGGATATGAAGGGAGTTTATTATATTCTGATACAGGAATATTGGTAAGTATAGGTATAGTAACAAAATCCATTCCTTTTCTTCTTTCAAGTGTTACTATTAACCTTTGATAACCAGTTATATTTTGATATTTAATTGAGGCTTCTAGTGTTATTTCTGTTATAGTTACATTTTCTTTTACCGTGTTTTTTATTGAGTAAGAAATATTATCATTTATTTCATTAGTCATACATAGACTATTTAGTGTTAGTGCTAACTCTGTTTTCGTAAATGGTATCTTAACTTTAGCTGTTGATAACTGATTTATTAATTGTTGAGATATTTTTTCAGGTCCATCTGAGATTTTAATATGATTAGCAGCCCCATTATGTGGCAACTTAGCATTAAGAGCAAGTTCAGCTTCTACCTTTATTCTTGGAGATAATCCTAAATCTGCAATTAATACTTTTTTATCACCCTGAAGACTAAGTCCTAATCCTTTAAATAAACCTGCATTACTAGCATATTTGTAAAATTCACTATAATCAGTAGTTCCCGATCCATCAGTAGGTGCTCCAAAGTACTTTAATATTTGATTTGCTATAGCAGCTGCAAAGGCATCTTGATTATTCCTTAATAAAGATGCATCACTAGAATCACTTATAAATGCAGTTTCAACAAGTATTGCAGGCATATTAGTTAATCTTAAAACAGCAAAATCGGCAGTCTTATGGCCTCTGTTTGGAATTCCAAGTGAATTACTTACAGCACCCGCAACATTTCTAGATAATTCTATATTTTTTGCATCTGTATTAGGATAAGTGTAACATTCTGTTCCTCGAGCACTACCAGAAAAAGAATTAGCATGAACAGATACAAATAGTGAGGCACCCCAATTATTTGCTTGTTGAGCTCTATTTTCTAAACCTACATAATTATCACTAGTTCTTGAGTATGCAACAGATATGCCATTTAATGTTAATATATTACCAACTTTCTTTGAGATAGATAAAACTACATCTTTTTCATTTAATCCGTTTCCTATTGCGCCTGGGTCACTACCACCATGTCCTGGGTCTATAAATACCTTTCTTGCTCCAGTTACTGGTGGTAATATTGGATCCCCTCCATCGGAACCTGTTGAACTACCAGACACTATTTCTACTTGAATTGCTTCTATTGCTTGCCCAAATATTCCAGCATAATCCTCAAGTCCAATTACCCAAGGTAGCCATCTTCCACCTACATATGCTCTATACTTAACAGTATATCCAGATAAACCACTTACCTGCATTTGTATTCCATCCGCATTTTTGCTAAGAGAACCAGCATAATCACTTCTATCAGTTACCCAAGGTAGCCAATCTCCTCCTTGAGTATGTGTTCTATATTTAATACTTCCACTACTTAGGTTTGCATATACCCCTTGTATTGCTTGTCCGTATATTCCAGCATAGTCACTTAAATTTGTTACATTTGGTAGCCATTTACCTCCTGAATATACTTGGTAGGTTACATCAATAGCTCCACCACTTGAACCTGTTGAGCTACCAGATACTATTTCTACTTGAATTGCCTCTATTGCTTGTCCAAATATTCCAGCATAATCCTCTAATCCAATTACCCAAGGTAGCCATCTTCCTCCTACATATGCTCTATACTTAACAGTATATCCAGATAAACCACTTACCTGCATTTGTATTCCATCCGCATTTTTGCTAAGAGAACCAGCATAATCACTTCTATCAGTTACCCAAGGTAGCCAATCTCCTCCTTGAGTATGTGTTCTGTATTTAATACTTCCACTACTTAGGTTTGCATATACCCCTTGTATTGCTTGTCCGTATATTCCAGCATAGTCACTTAAATTTGTTACATTTGGTAACCATTTCCCTCCTGAGTATACTTGGTAGGTTACATCAATATTAGCCATAATTAAATTCCTCCCTATTTTATATTTTAATTTCCTAATCGATTAAGTAATTACATTTATAAAGGAGAGATTCAATTTTAATTTGTAAACTTAAATTCGAAAGTTTTTATTTATTTCTCATTACATGTTCTTTGATAAATTCAACATCTTTTTTTACATCATCTACTATGCCAAGTTTATCAGTGAGTTTTGAAATTATATCTTGATAATTTTTTTCTCTTTCTTCTTGTTTTTGATCTCTTTTATCTTGTGCTTTTAATATATAAAATAATAAGAATACGCTTAATACTGCCCATACCCCTTGAGTTAATGCAGCACTCATAATTTCATTCTCCATTTTAACAAACTCCTTTACTAGAATATAAGTATTCCCTTATATTCTTAATTGCCAACCTATGCATCTTATTTACAGCTTGTCTACTTATTTCTAATTCATATGCAATTTCTTGATCTGTATTCAAATTGAAATACTTTGCAAATAAAACGTAACTTTGTTTTTCATTTATAATTCTTTTATTTTTAATTTCATTAAGAAACATTTTAAATTCAATTTCTGTATATTCATCTGTACTTGACTTAAATACATCATCTAATTCTACTTCAACAATCAATCCTCTTTTATTCAAATTGATGTATTTTCTACGTAGAGATTTTTCTATATATTTTACTAATGCTCCATCAGATAAATTTTTAATGTTGTCTATGTTCATGTTTTTAACTAATTCTATAAAAAATATAATCATATCAGTTTTCGCATATTCCATGTTAAGCCTCCGTGATATACTACCAATTATTGGTTTGAATTTTAGTATTAAATATTCCAAGCTTTCCTTATCCCCAAATTTAGCTCTTTTTATAAATTCATATAGTGAAATCATTACAAATACCCCCAAAAAAACCATTTATATAGTAAAGGAGTACTTGATACTCATTTAGCGCAACCACATAATCAATTTTTTTGTGGAAATTTAGAGTTATAACTGTGCTTAAACATAATTATCGCTATAAATTCAGGTTGGTGTTGTTAAGTTTAAATTAACAATTTAAAAAGCATCATAAAAGGTGGTAATAATGTTTTTTGGAGCTTTAAGATGTCTGAAAAGTTAGCAGATTTAAAGGGAGAATAACTGATATTTTTTAAAATGAGATAAAACTTACAGAGAATACAATTAAAACTACATAACTGATAGAAAAGGAGTAGGTTTTCTGAAGGTATTAATTTAAGAAGATGTTCACTTTTATATATGATAATAAGCAAAAAGAGGCTACCTCAAAACACCCATTTTAGTTATTTTGAGGTAGCCTCTCGGAACTTTATTCAGTTAGAAACTTTTATAATACTTAGTGATACATTATATGCTATGCCATTGTAGGATATATGATATTAGCAATATAAATAATCTCTAACAAAGGCCTATTTTACTATATTAGAATATAGATACATCTTAATATTTTAATATTTCTTTGCGGAACTCGTCCCATCTTAAAGTATCTCTTATACCATCCTCTACTGATAACTTAGGTTCCCATCCTAGCAGTTCTCTAGCTAAGTCTATATTGGCATAAGCTCCACCAACATCTCCAAGTCTAGGTTCAGTTTCTACTTTTCTTAAGTTAGAATCAGTAACTTTTTCAAATGCACTTACTAATTCTTTAGAAGTTACTCCTTCACCGGTACCTAAATTAATAGGAATATAGGAAGTGTTCTCATCATGTTTTTCAAAGGCTCTATCAAAGTTTTCTACTGCTAAAATGTGGGCCTGTGCTAAATCCCAAATGTGTATGTAATCTCTAATTCCAGAACCATCTCTTGTTGGCCAGTTAACACCTGTAAGTTTAAATTCTGCTTCTCTACCAGTATATACACTAACCAGTTTAGCTAAAATGTGTGTAGGGTTTTGAATGTATATTCCTGATCTTAATTTTGGATCAGCTCCAATAAGATTAAAATATCTTAATGCAATGCCCTTCATATTATACGCATTACAAAAATCCTGCAATATCATTTCTATCATATATTTTGATCTTGCATATGGACTTCTTGGATTTAATGGTGAGCTTTCTGTTACCATAAAATTATCAACATCATCATATATAGATGCAGATGAGCTAAAAACTACTTTTTTACATCCAAGCTCATTTAGCTTTTTAAATAATTTAATTGATTTAGCAACATTTTCAGTGTAGTACTCAAAAGGCTTCTCCATAGACTCTGGAACAACTATAAGTGCAGCACAATGAATGGTGCATACTATGTCATTATGCTCCTTAAATATAGTTTCTAGCAGCTGCTCATCTGCTATATCTCCCTTATAAAATATGCGATTTTTTGTGAATTCTATCCTTCCATTTACAAGTGAATCCAATATTATGGGGGTGTAACCCTTATCTTCCATTGCAGAACATATTGTACTTCCTATATATCCAGCTCCTCCTGTAATAAGTACCTTCATAAATTTCATCATCCTTTCAACACTATCAAATTAACTATTTGTGTTATAAGCATTTTAACATTTAAGGAAATTTATTGCAAATAGGCCAGGTATAGTGGATTATAGTCTACTGTGAGGGTATAGGATATTTATACAAACTTTGATTTTTTTACTTTAGCTAATTTGAATTAATGATAATAATTTTTTATAAAGAAACAAGGATTATAAGCTAGCACCTAGCTTATAATCCTTGTAATAAACTCCATAGGGCTGTAGTAAAACTAACTAAATAGTTATCTTTAGCTTTGCTTTTTACACTTTATAAAAGTAAAGGTCATTGGAGGCTTATGATTTTTATGACCATCCTGCTCGTCAATTTCTGAAACTTCTACTAATCCATACTTTCCAAATTCGTGTTTTACTGAGTCAGCATCATAAAAAAATAGTTTTACCCCATAGGTGGTCTCGAAATAATCTTTGGCTAATTGTGTGCCTTTTCCGTACATTGGAGCTTTTTTTGAAACCGCTGTGAATATCATATACCCATTTGGTTTTAGCTGATTATAGCAATCTTTTATTAGTTTACTTCTTTCATCTTCATTTAGTAAGTGGATAAGCCCATAACAGAATATGCCATCATAAAGTTTGTCATCAAAAGGCATATCTGTTACTGAACCATGATAAATCTTAGCATCAAGTCCATTTTGTTCTGCTAAATCAATGGCTGTTTTTGATATTTCAATACCAGTTACATTCATTCCATTATCAGAAAAGATCTTTGCATTTCTTCCATAACCAATGCCTGGTATTAATATATCTTTAGCCTTTTCTTTATGAAAAAGGTCTTTTGTTAGGATAGCTGAGTGTGAAGGCTCAAGGCCCCACATCATTTGCTTTTCTATAAAACTTGCTTCCCAGAATTCCGTCATACGTATTTCTCCTTTAAGTTTATTACACTAAGTAGTGCAGAAGTTTTCACTAGTATATAAAGTTTTACTTTGAATATAAGTGTGGCTATTTTTTAAGCTAACCCTGTTCTAAACTGACTATTATATAAATCCGCATAGAAGCCACCCTTTTCAATAAGCCCATTATGAGTTCCTGTTTCAACAATTTTTCCATCCATGAGAACTATTATTTTATTAGCATTCTTAATAGTACTCAATCTATGAGCTATAACAAAAGTAGTTTTCCCCTTCATTAGATTCAGTAGAGCCGTTTGGATTTCCATCTCTGTACGAGTGTCGATGGAGGAGGTGGCTTCATCTAATATTAATATAGAAGACTTAGCTAAACTTGCTCTAGCAATAGCTAAAAGCTGTCTTTGACCATGGGATAAATCATTGCCATTGTCAGATAAGACGGTGTTGTATCCATTAGGCAACTGCATAATAAAATTATGAGCATTTGCTAGCTTTGCTGCTTCTATAACCTCTTCATCACTTGCTGTAATATTTCCATATCTTATGTTTTCCATAACTGTTTCTGAAAATAGGAAAGTATCTTGTAGTACCATGGATACATTTCGTCGTAGGCTTTCCTTTTTAATAGTGTTTATATCTTTATTATCAATAAATATACTTCCGCTATCGATGTCATAAAAGTTGGTTAATAAGTTTATTATGGTGGTTTTACCAGAGCCAGTAGGTCCTACCACTGCAACTAAGCTCCCTTTTTCTGCCTCTAGGCTCAAGTTTTCTAAGATTTTTTTATCCTTAGTGTAAGAAAAATTTACTTTCTCAAATTTCACATTACCTTCAAGAGACTTAATGTCTTCAGCATTTAAAGCATCTTTTTCCTTATCCTCATCTATAATGTCAAAAACTCGTTCCCCACCTGCTAAGGCACTTTGTATAGTGTTAAACAGATTTAATATTTCATTGATTGGTCTAGTAAAGCTTCTCATATAAATAATAAAGGTTAGAATGATTCCTACAGTTAGACCGCCCTTGCCAGAGATAGCTAAGTACCCACCAAAGACTGCAACTATAAGATAGGATAAATTATTTATAAAGTTATTTACTGGTCCCATAAATCCAGAAAAGCCTTGAGCAAAAATTGCACTATTAGTCAATCTTTTATTTATCTCTGCAAATTGCTCCTTTACTCTTTCCTCTTCTGAAAATAAAATTACAGTTTTTTGTGCTGAAATTATTTCTTCAATATAGCCATTAAGATTACCTAGCTCCCTTTGTTGTTTTACAAAGAAAGGTTGAGTTTTTGCCACAAGGACTTTTGTAATAATCAGCATAAGTGGAGTGGTAATAAGGGTAACCACTGTAAGAGAAGGGCTTAATATAAGCATAGCAATAAGCATTCCCACTATATTTATAACTCCTGAGAAAAATTGAGTTACACTTTGGGATAGGGTCATACTAATATTGTCTACGTCATTAGTTAACCTACTCATAATATCCCCACTAGAATGGGTATCAAAATATTTTAATGGAAGACTTTGAATGCTTACAAATAAATCCTTTCTAATATTTGAAGAGGTAAGTTGAGAAATATAAACCATTAATCTATTTTGGAAGAAGGTAGCTGCAATGTTTACCAGGTATATGATACTTAAAACCAAGCAAATATACGCAAGACCAGTTAAATTTTTATTTTGAATATATTTGTCTATGGCATAGCCATTAATCCTTGTTCCCACAATGGAAGTTATGGTTACTATGAAAGAAAGGGTAAAGATAATAGCTAGAGCCCACTTTTTACTACCTAAATATCGAAGAATTCGCCAGGTAGTTCCTATAGGATCCTTTAGTTTTTCTTTTTTTCTATTGAATCTACTGCTGTGGTCAACTCCAGGTCTTTGTATTGAAAATTCCTTTTGACTAGCCAATCTTCTTCACATCCTCTCCTAGCTGTGAAATAGCTATACTTCTATAAATTTCATTGTTATTCATTAAATAGTCATGAGAACCAATGGCGCTAATTTCACCATTATCAATTACAATAATTTTATCTGCATCCATAACTCCTGAAATCCTTTGAGCAATAACAATCATGGTTTTATCCTTAAGTCTTTTCTTTATGGAGTTTTGAAGCCTTGCTTCTGTTGCCATGTCTAGTGCACTAGTTGAATCATCCATGATGAAGATTTTACTATTTTTTATCAATGCTCTAGCTATGCAAATACGCTGCTTTTGGCCACCAGAAAGATTGTGACCTCTTTGCTCAATATTACTTTGAAAATCCTTTTCTTTCTTCATTATAAAGTCATAAGCTTCTGCATCCTTGGAAGTTTCAATGAGTAGATTTTCATCCGCGGATAGATTACCAAACTTTATGTTATCCTCTATGGTTCCAGAGAAGATAGTGTTTTCCTGAGAAACTAGACTTATATTTTCTCTAAGTTGAGTTAGGTTTATATCTTTTATATTCATTCCGCCTATTAGCACTTCCCCATCTGTAGCATCGTATAACCTTGCAATGAGGCTTACTAAAGTGCTTTTACCAGAACCTGTGCTTCCAATTATGCCTACTTTTTCTCCTTGGTTAATATTAAAATTAATATTCTTTAGTACGTATTCACTAGTCTCATTATATTTAAAGGAAACATTTTTAAATTCTATTTCATAGTTATCAAAGTTTTTAGCCTGCTCCTTATTTTTAATAGAGGGAACCATGGAAAATACTTTATTGATTCTATCTGCAGAGGCCTTTGCCCTAGAATAGTTGATTACTATGGTTATTAAGGCTATAAGAGAATTCATGGTTTGAGTAATATAATTTATAAAAGCCATTATAATTCCCACTTGAAGAAGGTCTTTACTCACCATAATGCCCCCAAACCAAATAACAGCTATTACAGTAAGGTTCATTACAAAGGATACAATTGGCCAGAGAATCATATTTACATTTTGTGCTTTAATATTTGCATTTTTTAGCTCCTCATTAGCTAGGTTAAATCTATGAAGCTGCTTATCTATAATATTGAATACCTTTATTACCTTTACTCCCAAGATATTTTCTCTCATAACAAGATTTATGTTATCAAGTTTGCTTTGGAGCAATAGAAAAAGGGGATAAGAATACTTTAGTATAAAAATTATAGCAAGAATTATTATAGGTAAGGCTATTAAATATATGGTTGCAAGTTTTGGGCTAAGGTAATAGGACATTATAATACTGCCTATGCAAAGAAAGGGTGCTCTAACCATTATTCTTAAGGCAGTGAGCATCATGTTTTGAACTTGTGTTACATCATTGGTTAACATGGTAATTAGTGAGGAAGTTTTTAAGGTATCAATTTCATGAAAGGATAAGGTTTGAATTTTGTTAAACAACCCTTGTCTTAAATTTTGCCCTAGCTTCATGGTAGCAATAGACGCAAAAAAGGAGCAGCCACTGCCACCTATTAATCCAAGAAATGCAGCTAAAAGCATGTTGCCTCCTATAGATAAAATATAGGGGGTATTGCTACCAGCTACACCAACATCTATTATTTGAGACATAAAAGTTGGTTGCATTAAATCCATAGAAACCTCTAGGAGCATCATTAAAGGTGCAATAATTGCGCAAAGAATTGCACTACCTTTTAAAAATCTTAATAGCTTAATCATTATCATCTTCACTTCCATCTAAATTATTTTGAATTCTATCTAATAATTCAATAGCCTGAAGCTTTTCTTCTTCTGAAAAACCCTTAAAACAAAGATCATCTATTTTGTTAAATATCACTCCAACCTGCTTTTGAGCCTTTACTCCCTTATCTGTTAAAAAAACGTTTAATATCCTTCGGTTTTCGCTATTTTGGCTTCTATAAATAAGGCCTGCTTTTTCCATGTTAGAAAGCACACTGGTTACAGTTGCAGGTTTAATCCTACAATTGTCAGCAATATCCTTTTGAATACATCCATTATTTTTCGCAAGAAAACTTAGTATTTTAGGCTGTCCTTCTGTTAAGTCAATCTTAGCAAACTCCCTGAAAGCAAGCTTTCTATGAGTTTTTGATAGTTTTATAATTGCTTTATGTAAATCTTTCATAAGTACCTCCAAATATAATATTTAATACTTAGACCTCAAACAGTTATACATCTAATAGTTAGATATCTAACTTAATTTTACCACAAATTTTTTCCCACTGTAAAGACTTCCAAAGCAAAAAAATTTTCTTCAGTCTCAAAAATTTTAATGAAACTAAGCAAGGATTAGATTTAAGTAAGTCTTCAATTTAGTTTTTATAAATTTATAAGATGAAGAAAGTTAGTAATAGATGCAAGGGAATAAAGGGAGAAGATAAATTGTTGCGCAGTATTTCTAAGGATTGTAAATGTATGGATAAAATTGTCTTAAAATTAAAAGACAATATAACTTCAAAACAATTTGGACTTAGAAAATAATTATCTGTATAGATTGCGGAATAATGTGAGTGGGTTCTAATTTATAAAGGTAAATATAAAAGTAATCTTATAAAAAATTAACAAATATAATAATAAAACAATTGTGTAAGTATTTGACAAGTATATCATTAAATGATATATTATATTTAATGATATATTATTTAATGATATAAAAGATTAAGGAGAATTTTATGCCAAGAAAAGATTCAATTGATATTGGGGAATTAACAGATTCAGCTTTTTACATCCTATCTAGTGTTATTGAAGAAAAGCATGGCTATTTAATTATGAAAACTATTGAAAAGTTTACTAATAATGAAGTTGTCATTGGACCAGCATCACTTTACACCACATTAAAAAAACTTTTAGCAGCAGAGTTAGTAGAATTAAGTTCTGACACTGATGAAAGTAAAAAAGTATACAAAATTACGGACAAGGGCACAGAAATGCTGAAAAAGGAAATTGAAAGAAAAAAGCAAATGATTAAATTTGCAGAGAATTTTTTAGGGTAGAAAAAGGGGGTATTTTTATGAAGAATAAATATGTAATGATTGGAGGCTTTGCCTTCACTGAAGAGAGTGATATGGAAAAACTTAAAAACTATGCAAAGGAAGGCTGGATACTAGATAAAATAGTAGGGGGATTTTTCTATAAACTAAGAAAAGCTGAGCCTCAAAATATAGTGTATAGTTTAGATTATCAAAATGAAGCAAATGAAGAGTATTTTGATATTTTTAAGGAAGCAGGCTGGACTCCTGTGGTTTCTGTAGAAAATCAAATGTACATTTTTTCAGCACAGGAAGGTACTAAGCCTATTTACAGCGATAGCAAAACTGAAATAGATAAGTATATAAAAATGAGAAACCAAATGAAAAAGGGATCAATTGTATCTTCCGTAATAGGCCTAGTATTAATAGCTTTATTAGTACTTTCTGCTATTTTTATAAAACCCATATTTATAATTCTTGAGCTATTGTTATTAGTTAATTTTGTTATATTTATTTTCAATTTCATGCCTTATATAGCCTATAATTCTAGGATTAAACAAATGAAAAAGTATGGCAAATGTAATAGTGAATTGATAAGTAGTAAAAGTATGTGGAAGATATATGGGTTTTCAGGTTTGGTATTATTAGCTACAGGAATAGTAGATTTAATGGATAAAGAGGGATGGGGACCAGTTGGGCTGATTTTAGGTATATGGTATGTTAGTTCAGCAATAAGAGAATATAAAAAATATAAAAAGTCTTTAAAAGTGGAGAATTAAGAAGTGATTTTGTTTTGAAGTCAATGAGGCAATAACTTGGTAAATTAATAAACAATAACAGTCGATAATAGTTTTGTAGCTAAAGTTAATTGAACAATTTACGATATGAGCTTTAAGGGAGAATGTGGAATTAATTTCATATTCTCTTTTTATTTTCACTTTAAATCTAAGTTAGAATCACTGATGAATATATATGAACAAACAATAAACTTTTTATAGTATGGAACCTTTTGTCCAAGTTAACCGTCTAATTATTAGAGGAGGTATAAGAGGATAAATATTATAAATAAAAAATAGAATTTAAATAGTAATTATGGAGCTTATCTAAAAGTGGTAGATAGGCTTGTTAGTGTAGAGTGTATATTTCTTATTTCAAGGTTTTTATATGAAGTAATTTTCATGGAGAAAAGTCTTGGAAAATTAATTTTTATAATTGGGGTGGCGAGATGAATCGTAAAGATATAAACCATAATAATTTCAATGACCAGCATATAGATGAAAATCAAGAAGATGTAAAAATAAAAAAGAAAGGAAAATCTATATTTTTTAAAGTAGTATTAGCCTTAGGTGTTGCTTTAGCAGTACTCACCGCAGGAGGATATGCTTATTTACAAAGCTTTAGTAATAACTCGGTTGCCTTGAAGGAAGAAAAGGCTTCTGATGGATTAGGACAAAATAGTGAAGACAGTAGTAATAAAAATAAGGAAGATGAAATAAATAAATCTACTAATTTTCTAGTGGTAGGGGTAGATAATGGAGACGGAGATGAAAATAATAAAAATGATCCAAGAAGAACTGACACAATGATGGTAGTTCACTATAATCACAAAGAAAAAAAGTATGATGTTATATCAATTCCAAGGGATACTAAAGTTCAAATTAATGGAAGCACTAAGAAAATCAATGATGCTCATTTTCTAGGAAAAGTTCCTTTAGCTGTAAAGACTGTTGAAGACTTATTAAGTATTAAAATAGATCATTATGTAAAGGTTGATACTATAGCCTTTAGAAAGTTTATAGATGCTCTAGGTGGTATAGAAGTAGTTGTGGATAGGGATATGTTCTACGATGACAAAATTCAAAACCTCCATATAAACCTTAGTAAAAGTGATAAACCACAACTACTTGATGGCAAACAAGCAGAAGACTTTATTAGATGGAGAAAAAATAATGATGACACAGGATACTTAAATGGGGATTTAGATAGAATTAAACATATGCAGGGATTTTTTAATACGGTAATAGGTAAGGTTCAAAGTCCATCAATAATACCAAAAATTCCAGGTATTTTAACAATGCTTCCAAAGTATATTGAAACAGATTTAAATGCTGCTGATATAATGAAATATTCTATGAGTTTAGCCAAGATGGAAAAAGAGGAAATAGGCTATCATACAATTCCAGGAGAAGCAGGTTATGAAGGAATTAAGTCCTATTTCTTTTATGATGATAAGGAAAGTAGTAAATTAAAAGAAATTTTCACTGATGGGGAACTAGTTAGTAAGGATAAATAGCAAATCATATAAAAATAGTGTATATAAAGGTATTTTGCATACTTTTATATACACTATTTTATTTTAAAAAAGAATTTTACTATCTTCATAGAGCTTTATTATTTACCACTTATGTGTAAGAAAATACAATTCAGTTAAAGCTTTATACCTGCAAAGCTTCAACTTCTACCATAGCCTTTTTTCTAACCTCATGCCGTGCGTAGAAGAATACTCCTACCTGACCAAGACCTGCTAATCCCCAGGTTACAGGATAGCATACAAAAAGGGTAACCATAGTAGGGTGCCAAGCAAATACAGTAGCCAGCCAAAGAATTCTCATAAGACAGGCACCTACAAGGGTGCAAAGCATAGGTAGTATTGAATAGCCCATGCCACGGGTTATTCCTGGGAATACGTTCATTGTGCCACAAGTAAAGTATGCAACCATCATAACTTTCATTCGTAGCATTCCTAAATCAATAACCTCAGGATTATCAGTATATAAACCAAGCAATGGTCTGCCAAAAATTAGGGTAGCGCTGCCTAAAAGAATCCAAGTTGCAAAAATAAATATAGCGGACACCTTGGCAATGGAGTCAAGTCTATGGTATTTTTTCGCCCCCATGTTCTGTCCGCTAAAGGAAAGAGCAGCATTGTAATAAGCATTCATTGTAGTACCAATAAAGCCCTCTACGTTGCTGGCAGCGGAACTTGCTGCCACCATAGTGGAACCAAAGGAATTTACTGCTGACTGAATAAGCACATTAGAAATAGAGAACAACATACTTTGTAGTCCTGCAGGTAACCCAATTTTCAAAATAGCCTTCAGTTTCTCAGGGTTAATACGTAGCTTACGAGGAATGAAGCGGATAGCTCCATCACTTTTAAGTAAACATAACATAATTAGAAACACGGAGATATACTGGGAAATCACTGTTGCCCAGGCAACTCCATCAACACTCATGTGCAAAACTATTACAAAGAACAAGTTTAATACCACATTCACCACACCAGCAATGAGAAGATAGTTCATAGGACGGCGACTATCACCTACAGCTCTTAGTATGGCTGCACCAAAGTTGTACACCATGCTGGCAGGCATACCAAGGAAAAAGATTTTCATATACAGTACTGACAGGTCAAAGATATCTGCAGGGGTACCCATGAGCCTAAGTAGGGGTCTACAAAAAATAAGACCTACCACCATGACAATGACACCGCCAATTATACTTATAGCGATAGAAGTATGGACAGACTGACTTACCTCCAACTGTTTATCAGCACCTAAATCCTGGGCTACAATAACATTTGTACCAACAGACAAACCCATAAATAAGGTGACAATAAGATTAATTAGAGAGCCTGTTGCGCCCACTGCAGCTAAAGCATGACTACCAGAAAAACGACCTACAACTATCATATCTGCAGCATTAAAGAGCAATTGCAACATATTCATTGCCATGATTGGCAATGCGAAGACTAACATTTTACTAAGCAGAGGTCCACTACTCATATCTATATTGCGCTTTTGAGAGGCCATAAGAGCTCCCCTCCTCATATTTATTTTGTGAATTTTCACAATTTGTTCTATAATACTTATTTTAATACTGGTTCATACCTAATACAACACCGAAAGCCAGGGTACCCCTACTGAATATCTCTTGGAAAGGGCTAATTAGCTGGGTTATAGAAAATTTAAGGCGAAATAAAATAATTTCAAGACACATGTAACTTGTAAGATTATATTGACCTTGTACTTAGTGAAGGTCTTTTAATTTTACTTTGTTATACTCTTAACAAGTATTTAGCTTTATTAATTTATATAAGTAAGAGTGAATACCTGTTGAGAATTAGTTTTCACAATAAAAACAAACAAGTTTACAATATAGTGGATTTTTTGCAATAATGTTAATGTGAAAATAATAACTTTTAAAATTGTAAAAATAGTGTAAAATATTAAAGTAAAATGTCGATACATATATTAACTTGGAAATAGGGAGGGATAAAAAGTGAAAAAGATTAAGGTTAAAAGCGGTGGGCTAAAATTCAAGCTTATATCAGTTATTACAGTACTTATATTATTGCCACTTGCAATTTTAGGAGTTACCTCATTTTTAAAGTCTAGTGCTATAATGGAGGAAGCTTTAAAAGGTTCAAATATGGAAGCTGTACAGCAAGTTCAGCAATCAATTTTGTACTATAAAAACCAATACGATAATTCTGCCTTACAAATGAGCAAGGATAGCAACATTCAGCAGATTAAAGCAAATCCAAACAACATAGAACTGATGATGAAAACTTTTAAGGCTTATTCAGAGTCTCATAAAGAAGTTGAAGCTATTTATTTGGGTACAACAGATAAGAAGTTTTACAGATATCCAGAAAAGAAGATGGCTGACGATTATGACCCAACAGCTAGACCTTGGTATAAGCAAGCTGTTGAGAAGAAATCTGTAATATGGACAGAGCCTTATAAGGCAGCATCTTCAGGCAAGCTAGTAGTTTCTGTGGGAATTCCTGTATATAACACTTTTAATAATGATGAGTTTATAGGTGTGGTTGGGATTGATATAAGTCTAGAAGCTTTATCTAACAACATAAATGATATAAAGGTTGGAGAAAAAGGTTATGTAGTTCTTTTAGATAATAGCCTAAATGTTATGACTCATAAGAACCAAGAGCTTATAGGAAAACCTCTTGAGCAAAAGGAAGTTGAAGAGGCTATAAAAAATAATAAAGAGGGGTATAAAGAATACGATTTAAAGGAAGACAATAGGTTAGTTAGGAAAATTGCTACCTATAATAAGGTTAAGGATTTAGGGTGGACAGTAATTGCGACTACCTATACTGACGAGATAACTAGAGAAACAAGTAAAATGTTATATAATACTTTGGTAATAGGGGTTGTTTCACTTATTGCTGCCATGGTAATTTCCATAATATTTGCCAGTGGAATAACTAAACCTATTAATGCCCTTTTAACATCCATAACTAAGATGAAGGAAGGGGATTTTACAGCAAAGTGCAATATAAAAACTAAAGATGAGATAGGTGAGTTGGGTGAAGGTTTCAATAAAATGCTTGATGAAATAAGCAACTTGATATATAAAATTCAGGATATATCAAAAAACTTAGGTACATCTGCAAGTGGTCTTGCCAGTGTAGCGGAGGAGACTTCTGCTTCAGCGCAAAGCGTAACCAATGCAGTTGAAGAGATTGCCATAGGAGCATCTCAAGAAGCTTTAGAAACTGAAAAGGTTGCTAACCTTACGTTAACTCTATCGGAAAAGCTTAACAATCTACAGTATAATACTAATGCTATGCTGGATTCTACTGAAGATGTAATAAATATAAACAAAGATGCTGTACAAGTAGTAGAAGAGTTAATGGGTAATAACAAACTAAACGAAGATGCTATAAATAATATTGAAGATGCAATAGTTGAACTAAATGATAGAAGTAAGGAAATATCCAATATTATAAACACCATAGCTTCAATTGCTCAACAAACAAATTTATTAGCGTTAAATGCTTCAATTGAAGCAGCTAGAGCAGGAGAGGCTGGAAAAGGCTTTGCTGTGGTAGCTGAGGAAATTAGAAAACTTGCTGATGGCTCAAACAATGCAGCTAAAGAAATTAATAGTATAATAGTTGATATACAAAACCAAAGCAATAATACTGTAAGCAAAATGAAGGAAGTAAAAGATATGTCAGAGGCACAAACCTTATCTGTAGACAAGGTTAATACTTCTTTCGAGTATATATATAAATCTACAGAAACTATAGCAGATTCTATAAAACAGCTAAGTGAGTCTATCAATATGATTAATGAGGACAAGGAGTCTATAGTAGAGTCTATGCAAAATATATCTGCAATAACAGAGGAAGCGGCTGCGTCTTCTGAAGAAGTAACAGCATCAATGCATGAGCAGATCAGTGCAATTCAAAATGTTTCTTTAACAGCAGAAGAACTTACAGGCACAGCAGAGCAATTAAATGGGGAAATAGCTAAGTTTAAAGTTACAAAATCATAAAAAGTAATAAGAGTATGACTTTACTATATGTAAGTTATACTCTTATTTTTTCCAAACCTATAAAGTACTTTAGGATAAAGGCTATATTTTAGTAACAAGACTGTATGAAGGTATGTCTGGACCAAAATAGACCTATTAAAATCACAAAAGGAACTTGCGTATTCAAACTGTATGTAATAAGATTCATAATAAGTAAATATATTGACTATGTGTATTAAAATGTTAAAATTAAGTAATAAGGGGAAAGTAAATTTTTGTATTTATATTAATAAACTATTTTGCGGAGTAATAATTTAATGTTGAAGTAGTTTCTTTATAATTAAAAAGTTATGTAAATTATACTGGGGGTATTGGGTTGAAAGCAATAGAAGTTAATAATTTAGTGAAAAAGTATGGGAATACTACAGCAGTAGATGATATTTCTTTTTCTGTAGAAAAGGGACATATCTGTGCAATACTGGGGCCAAATGGTTCAGGGAAAACTACTACAATAAAAAGTATCTGTAATTTACTAATTCCAGATAAGGGTGAAATTAAATTAGAAGGACAAGATAATAAAAAATCCATAAATAAAATATCAGCAATGTTTGAGGGAACTAGAAATCTTTATTGGAGATTAACTCCAAGAGAAAACCTACGTTACTTTGCAGGGCTACGAGGGTTAGGCGGAAAAGCTGTGGAGAAAAATATAGATGAGCTACTGGAAAGATTTAATCTTACAGCAAAAAAGGATGTAGTAGTTAATAATTTATCTAGAGGAATGCAGCAAAAAACTGCCATAGCTATGACCTTAATTTGCAATACGGATATTATTCTTTTGGACGAGCCAACCTTAGGATTAGATATTGAAAGCTTTATGGATATAAAAGAAGTTTTAAGAGATATAGCTAAAGATATGAAAAAAACTGTGCTTTTAAGTACCCATGATATGAGCTTAGTACAGGATATTTGTACTGATGTAGTTGTTATCAATAAGGGAAAGCTGGTAGCACAAGATACAATGACAAACCTTTTAGAAATGTTTAGAAGTATGACCTACGAATTTGTTTTAGTAGAGCCAATTTCACAGGAACATAAGAATTACTTACTAAATCTAGGATATGACTTTTATTTTACCAATGATGATTCCCTCCTTGAAATAGATATATTTAGTTCAAAGGAAATTTATAATATCATTGATGCTTTAAAGGCAAAGGAAATAATGGTTAAGGAAATAAAGCAAAAAGAAGTTAACTTTGAAAGAGTGTACTTAAATCTTATTAGTGGAGGTAAAAAATAATGAGGAAGTTATTTTATGTGTTTAAAGTATCTTTTGAAAAATCCATAAAAGAGATGGTGAGATATAAGTTCAATACTCTTTCAGAAATAATGACTTTTTACGCCTTATTCATTGCTATGTTTTTTGGAATGAAGCTGTTTGGCACAAGTATGAAGGTAGCTCCCCTTGATTTAGGACAGACTTTAGAGGGCTTTGTTATAGGATACTTTTTATGGACTGTGATGGTATCGGCTTATTCAGATACTGCTTATGGGGTGATAAATGATGCTAGTAAGGGAACCTTAGAACAAATAAGTATGTCTAGCTTAGGACTACATAATGTATTAGTGGTAAGAAGCCTTGCAAACTTATTGGTGAATTTGATAATTTCCTTTATAGTGCTATTTAGCATTATGGCAACTACTAATTATTGGCTTAACATAGATCTACTACCAATATTATTAGTAATATTTTTAGGAATTTTTAGTATGTTAGGAATTTCCTTAGTCCTTGCAGGGCTAGCTCTTATATTTAAAAAGGTTCAATCCCTATTAAACTTAGTTCAATACTTTTTAATAAGTTTGGTTATGGTAGGAACAAGTGGAATGGGATCAATATTATCAATGGTGTTACCTTTTAGACCAACTATAGAAAAAGTCTATGACATAACCCTTGGAAATGAAACTCTTGCAGATATATCCTTGGGGTATTATGGACTAGTAATTGCAAACTCCCTTGCTTATCTCTTAATAGGGATAATTGTTTTTAATCAGTGTGCAAAGATAGCAAAGAAAAAAGGCGTATTAGGACAGTATTAAAAGATAGATCTTTAATAACCAAGAAGGAGTGATTATTATTTAATAAGGTTTTTAAAATGGCAAGTCTACTTGGCTCTATAAGTGAGAAATCAGTTTTTAAAAATCCCTTTGCTGGAACAAGTTCTGTTTGTTGAGGATAAATTATCTCCTAAGTAGTAAGCTTAAGTACTTTGCTTGGTGAGACTTTAATAGAAAATTATATAAAAAGGTGCTATTCTAAATAAAATAGGATAGCACCTTTTTTAAAAGTTTTTTAAGGTTTATAAATAATACCCGTCTCAACAGTTTCTAATTCTTTAACAAACTCTTTCCTAACAAAGCCCTTAATATTAACAGTTTCATCACAGATTATTCTAACTTCGTACCAAAGGGTATCATAGCTTTCGCAAAGATCTAAGATTTCTAGCCTTACACCACTATGAATAATTCTTAATACAGGACTATTGTAAAGGGGACTTAAGTATAGGGAAGTTCTATTAGCTATTTCTCCATGAAGACAGTTAATAGGATGATAGAGTATCTTCAAGTTATCTATAGGTCTATTTAAAGTGTTTATTTGAGCTGTTAAGTCTTTATTTTGCTTAGCTAGCACTCTAAGCTTAAGCTGTTGAGTATTCAGCTTTTGTATATTTAAATAGTTAAAAATCCCAAGACCAATACAAGTGAATATTAAAAGATAAATTAAAAAAGTAGTCAAACTTCTACCTCCATAAAATACTATTAGGCATCTGAAAATAAATAACAAGTCAAAGATGTGAAGAATATTTTGAGTTCACAAGCAAGCTTGTGCTGACAAGGAAAAAGGTTCCTTAGATAGTGGAGCTATCTAAGGGTTCTGTTGACGCAGTATAACTCAAAATAGACGAGCATACTGACTTAGTTATTTTTTGAAGATGCCTTACTAATATAGTATTCTTCAAGGAGAGAAATATTGAACAATTTTAAAAAGTAACAGGTAATAAATAATAAATTTCATACAGTATTCCGATGAATTACATAGATAAGCAATTTAACAAAATTATATGCAACATAGCAGGGCTAGAAAAATTTATGAGTTTATTATAATATTTGAATAAAGAAAAACACTCTAAATTAGAGTGTTTACACAACATTATTTATCTCATCATATTCATTAATAAATCTATCGGCGTGAAGTTTTATATCTTCATGAGTATCCTTAGAATGCTCATCATATACGCCAACTACAGTCATTCCAGCAGCCTTAGCTCCTTTTACTGCAGGAAGGATATCTTCAAAAACCACACATTCCTCAGGCTTAACCTGAAGTCTTTCAGCAGTTAAAAGATATACATCAGGGAAGTCCTTACCTCTAGAAACCTCATCAGTTAGAGTTATCACATCAAAATATTCGTAAATTCCGTTAGCCTTTAAGCAAGCTTCTAAAAGTAAAGTATTATTACTTGTAGCAAGGGCAACTTTTATTCCCTTAGTTTTAAGCACTTTTAAAAATCTCTCAATTCCTGGTTTTAATTTTACACTATTACTATATTTATCAAAAGCCATCTGATTCCAATGATTTTTTATTTCTTCTACGTCATAGGGTAATTTAAAAGCATTCTTAAAATACAATGCAACCTCATCAAAGCTTAAGTGAGCAATATCATGTTTTAAGAAAGGTGAAGCTTCTACATTATGCTTAGCTAGGTACTCTAAATCAATTTGCTCCCAAACCCACATGGAGTCAACAATTGTTCCATCCATATCAAAAATTGCAGCTTTTATATTATTCATCATAGTATCACCTCTGAGAGGTAGTATAACAGAAAAGGACAAGAAATTAAAGCTGAAATCCTATTCTTCAAATTTTATAAAACATAATTTGCTTAACAAAGTTGTAGGCAAGCTTTCATTATTGTAATATTTTAAGAATTATAATGTGGATATACTTAAGTTAAGCTAAGTTAATTGAGATTTCATGAATTTATAGTTATAAAGAATTAAATTGATTTATAATTGATAAAGAAAATTAGGACTATAGTTAGCTGATATTTAAGTATTTATATATAAGTTATGTAAAAATAATGAATAAAATAGTATATTATGGTATAATAGGTTGAAAGATACAGAAAAAGGGGGGAACTGCATTTGCAGGAATTATCATGGAGAAAAAAGAATATTTAATAAAGAATGAATATGAAGTGAATAAACAAGTAGCATTTATACTTTTTATCACTGCAGTTGTAATTATGCCTATTACCTTTGGGCTAATTTACTTTAGGATATTTCCAATTTCTTTAGAAATATCGAAAGTACCACTATTGGTAGCATTTTTAGTGTTCAATGTGAGTTTTGTACTAAGTAAACTTAAACTACACTATAAACCTTGGTTTAAATATGTGGCAATATTTTGTTGCGTAATAGGTATTGCAGCCATTTATAAGCCTTTTAAGTGGAATGCTTACATAATATTATCTTTTCCAATTATATTATCTTCTTTATATTTTGATATAAGATTCATAAAGGTAGCCTTTATATTCTCTACAATTATTTATACTGGAGTAGATTACTTTGTTCAAGCAGATATGATTACTAATGGTTTTTTTGGGGATAGAAGTTTAACAAAAGCTTGGATTGTATCATCTTTAGCTAACTTTATTAATTTTTTAGTAGTTACTTATGCAGTTTTAAAGGTAGTAGATAAATCAAAAGCTCTTATGGATGGGTTAGCAGGGGCAGAAGAAAATGAAAAGCTTTTAGATAAGATATCTGTTATCCTAGAAAAAGTTAAAGCAGTATCAGGTAATTTAAGCCAATCAGCAGATAGCTTAAAAATTATGGCAGAGGAAACCACAGCAGCAAATGAAGTTATTGCAGATAATGCAGGGAAGACTTCAATGACCTTTGAGGATACTATAAATTATATTGACAGTGCCTCAACAACTATAGATAGTATTTCTAAGGACTTAAAGGATATAAGCACTGAATCAGAGCTTGCAAATGAAGAAGGTAAAAATGCCATTGAGTCTTCTAAAATTAGTTTAAAGGAAATTCAAGCAACAGTAGAAGAAATGAAAAATATTCAAAAGGACTTTGAAAATAGTAGACTCTTGATTAAGAGACTAGGGGAACGTTCAGCAGAAGTAAGTGAAATATCTCAGGTTATTAGTGGTATTTCTAGCCAAACAAATCTTCTTGCCCTTAACGCAGCAATAGAAGCAGCTAGAGCTGGAGAAATGGGAAAGGGGTTTGCTGTTGTTGCGGATGAAGTTAGAAACCTAGCAGAAAAGTCTTCAGAAGCTGCAAAGAGTATATCTCAGCTAATTGAGCAAGTGTTAGCAGATACCAATAAGGCAATAGAAGCTACGGAAAGTAATATAAGCAAAATGGACAATGGTCTTGAAATGGTGGAAAAGTCTGGAAAAATGTTTGAGGATACAGCTAAAGTTAGTGAAGAAGTGTATTTAAAATTAAATAATATAGCAACTTCAAATAAGAGAGCAAACGAATATTCCAATACCATTGTAGAAATAATAAAAAATATAGACACTTTATCTAAAGAAGGAACAGCTCAAATGCAAGAAATAACAGCATCAGTAGAGGAACAGGTTGCAGCAATGCAAACTGTTGCAGCTTCAGTAATTGAGATTGATAACATGGCAAATGAATTAGTTGTTGTGGTAGGTGAATAGAATATCCTACTTAATATTAATTAAGAGGAATCATAGGACTGATTTTTTAGCAGCTTTTGTTGAGGTATCTTTAACTTATTATTGAAAGAATTATAATAGAAAGAGCTCATATTGATGTATTTAGTGTGCATAGTTAGCAACTGAGTGCACATTGAAAAGTTATAATATAAAGAGTCCCCACATTAAGAATTACTTAATGTGGGGATGTTTTTTAAAAATCTCTGTGGAAAATTTCTGTTTTCTTATGATCCTTATAGTCCTCTATGGTGAATATGCCTAATTTATCTAGCATTGCATTCATAACAGCACTATCATAAGCTACCTTTATAGCAGAGTTTTCGGCAAAGTCATCTACTCTTTCTCTACCTTTATCTCTAGGAATAATTGCTTTAGGACCACCAACGCAGCCACCAACACAGCCCATTCCTTCAATAAAGTTTCCAGATAGGATGCCCTTTTGAAGGTTGTTTAGCATTTCTTTACATTCCTTAACCCCATTCCCTTGAACTGATGAAACTAGTTCAAGCTTTTCAGGGAACATTCTCTCAACACATTCAGCAATGGCAGTAGAAACTCCACCGGTACGAGCGTAAAGTCTTCCACCACGAGAAGCATACTCTACAGATTCAGTTTCAGGAAGAACTGAAGGGCTAATTTCTAAAGCTTTAAAGATTTCTTGAAGCTCTGCAAAAGTTAATACAAAATCTATATCGCCCAAAAGGTCAGGTTCTTTAATTTCAGCTTTTTTAGCTACACAAGGTCCTATGAATACCACTTTAACAGTAGGATTTAAATGCTTTAAAACTCTTCCAGCTGCAATCATTGGAGAAACAGAAGGAGAAACATGCTTAACTAAGTCTCCATAAACTCGCTTAAGCATAGCTACCCACATAGGACAACAGCAAGAAGTTATCATAAAGTCATCTTTTGATTTAACATGGGCATCAAATTCTATTGCCTCTTTTAAAGTTAACATATCAGCAAAGAAAGCAACCTCTACCATATCCGTAAAGCCCATAGTTTTAAAGGCTGTTCTTAGTTGATTAATACTAACTTCATCTCCAAATTGGCCCATAATAGCTGGAGCCACCGCTGCAACCACTGGTGAATTTCCTTGAAGTAAATCCACAAGAGGAATAAATTCAACTCTATCTAAAATACTACCTGTAGGGCAACCTTCTACACAAAAACCACAATCTGTACATCTTTCACTGCTTATATAAGTTGTGTTTTCCTCTTCATTAACTAATATGGCATCAAAAGGGCAGGATTCTTGGCAACGGGTTTTGCCATCTTTATCTACTTTACAGTCCATGCCACATTTTCTAACCTTATTAACTACCTTATGATTAAGTTCATAAGCTCTAATGGCTTCCTTTAATTCTTCTATGTAATTATCGCTAAGACTTACCCCAACACCGCAAAGGCTAGAAATAACAGCAGCTAAATGTTCTCTATCTATATTATCTTCTTCAAATAGCTCAGTTACTTTTTCTTCTAATCTTCCATTATAATAAGCCTTTATTAAACATTGAAACAGTTCACTATATTGTTCTTTCACACATAACACATCCTAAAACAATTTATTTATTACAGTCATAGACTTAATATTAGACAGTGGCATATAATTCCGAATTATTGTTAAATTATAACATTATCTATTTTACCTAAGCAATAGTAGTTTTATACTAATTTTAAACAAGGTATCTTGAAAAGATAAATAAGTTAGTATGGGCCACTGTTTGCTTGGTTAGGCACTATGGAAAAATAACTAATCAAGCTAATGTCCTA
This sequence comes from Clostridium punense, assembly GCF_017874425.1. Classification (GTDB taxonomy): domain Bacteria; phylum Bacillota; class Clostridia; order Clostridiales; family Clostridiaceae; genus Clostridium_J; species Clostridium_J punense. The sequence goes on along the minus strand of NZ_JAGGLL010000023.1, from coordinate 1,693 downwards.
TTTTCAGTAGTACTACATCTATAGAATCTATTAAGAGCTCAACTATAAATAGGTTCTGTGTCCTTGGCTTAGGAAAAATATATTTCGCATTTTTCACTATTTATTTTTTATGATGACTCACCAAAAATATCCTCTACATCTTTAATTTATTATTTATTTTCAGTTATCTCAGTAAAAATAATGGGAATAACTTATTGCAATAAAATAATATACATATATTAAAATAAGTTACTGTGAGGGGGAGTCAAAGAGTGATAGCTTTGGGAAAGTTTTGGGGCATAGTTTGCATTGTACTGAGTTGTATTTGTTTTTTAAAGTTTATTGTGCATATATTTTATCACAACTTCATAAGAGGTTTATCTAAAAGAGGTAGTAGGAAACTGATAGATAATACTAAAAAACTGATGAAGATACTAGAAAAAAATCATGGGTTATGTGGAATGGGAGCTTTTCTAGCTTTAGTGGTGCATACTACTATAATGTATAATAATATAGGCTTTAGTCTTAGTGGATTTCTAGCAGCTCTAGCACTACTGTTTGCAATATTTATAGGTATAATGAACAAGTTTATGTATAGAAATAGGAGTGGAAAATTTACTCAATACCATGTCATAGGAGCTTTGGCAGCTATACTTCTCATATTGCTCCATATTAATATTAATTAATCCAACTAGAGAAAATAAAAAAGAGAATTACATTAAGTAATTCTCTTTTGGTCGGGGTGACAGGGATTGAACCTGCGACCTCATGGTCCCAAACCACGCGCGCTCCCATCTGCGCTACACCCCGCCGACAAAGAATATTATATTATATACAAGGTATGATGTCAACAGTTTTTTAAGATTTTTAAAATGTGTATAAAAAGTGAGTTACTTCTATAGTAATAAAGAAACCCCTAACTGTGAAAAGTTAGGGGTTAAACTCCTTAGAACTAGTAATTATCTAAATTTGTCTGGAAATTGTTTTATCATTGCGTCAGTAATCATATCTGAAAATTTGAGCATATGTATTTCACCTTCATCATAAGCGGAAATAGATTCCTTCCAGTTCTTGTTTAATTCAGCCACTGCTTGAGTTGTAACTAATTGAAGATGTTTATAAAACATTTCTTTTAAATCTTTCTTTGAAAGGTTAGGATTTAAGCTACTTAAAAGGTTAGTAATATCATCTGCATTTTTAAACCATAGGGAATTGTACTTTTCTAAATCAGCTGTATTACCTGATTTAGCAGCAGCCACAACTTGACCTGCTATAGAGATATGTTCTCTGAAAAGTTGAGATATTTTTTTCCCATTTTCAATTCCATAAAAAACTCCAAAGGATTCTCCAATGTCATCTTGGTTTTTTAATAACCTTTGCAAGGTTTCGTCCTTATTTTCTGAATTAGATAAATAACTTACAATATAGTTTCTTGTCCAAGTAACATGATCATCCCATAACTTGTGATTAGCTAACTTAAAGTCAAGGATCTTCTTGCAATTTAGTTCAGTAGCAGAATGAGAAATTTCACTTGCATAACTTGGAATTGATGGTATTAAGGTAAGAAGAAAAAGTAAAACTAGAGATAAAGTAAAACAACGTTTTTTCATTATATTCCTCCTACCTCAATAATTTTAATTTATCTTTTATTTACTTCTATTTTCATAGAATTTTATTATTTATAAACAAGTAGTTTAAGATGAATATGTGATTA
>NZ_JAGGLL010000022.1 GCF_017874425.1 Clostridium punense | reverse complement strand
ATGGTTTATATAAAAATCATAGACAAATTGAACTGAAAAATATACAGAAAATTAATTGCTTAATTGGAAAATTAAGTTATTCGGAATATGAGTTATAAAAAATCATATTAATATTTAAGAATTTTTCACTACGAAGAGCAAGTAAGTTTATATATTAAAGTCCTATTTGTAGGATTTAGATTCATAAAACACTCTAAGCTCCATACCAATTCTAACTATATAAATCTCCTGCAAGATTTTCAAGTTCACCTCTATTTATAACTTTAATTGCACCTTTTTCTTTTTTTATAATGCCCTTATCACAGAGTAAATTTATAACTCTAATTAAATGCCTATAACTTGTTCCGAGAAGCTCAGCCACTTCTGTGAGCTTTTGAGTGAATAGCTGCTCAGCGGGAGAAGTTTTCCCTTGTGGAATAATAGCTAAAATGTAACTTGCAAGCCTATTTTCTAAAGGATAAAGAAGATTTATGGAACTTAAAATAGAATTGTTAGTGAGTTTTTCCCCAAGACTTCTACACATGTGCCTTAAGAAAGTGGGGTCATTAGCAGCATATTTTCTTATATTTTTAAGAGAAATACCAATACATAGGCACTCAGTTAAGGCTTGAAGGTTGCAAGTTGCAATATCAGAGTATAAAAATTCTACATCACCAACTATTCTTAAAGGATTACAAAACATTAAGAGCAGAGATTTTCCATTAGCTAGAAGAATATAGACCTTAGATTTACCTTCCACAAAGAAGTAGAAGTATTCCATTTTGCAGCCAGCCTTATATATATGTTCATCTTTATTAAATAGGTATAAATCCATATAAGAAGACATATCAATGGTAAACATACTGTTTATATTATACTTTTCTATATAAAACCTTAATTTGTCTCTATCATTTATTTTCTTCATAAGGTGCCCCTTTCATAATGAAATAGCATATAACCACTTTCAATAAATTCGACAAACACTAGGATAAGAAACCCTAGGTTTTAGGCATTGTGTGCAAGTGGTTGGAGGTTGAAATTTAAGAGTACTTTTATTATTACATACATTGTAAATTGATATTTAAATTTATTTATATGTAATAGTATATGACATATGTCATATATTGAATAGGTTATTATTTGATATGATAAAACTATAAGAGGCGCAAAACTTTACTTTTTATATAAACTATGCAATTTCAGTATAGGAGTTAACTTTATTTCTTAATGAAAGGTACAAGTTAAGCTTGATAAAAGTGAAAGTGAATAAAGCTTTGACTTTAGTTTCTAAGAAGAACAATTAATATGGAGGTTTTTTATGAATGAATTTTATGCAATACTCATTGGTGTTTTAATTACTGTCATGGTAAGTTTCAATGGAATATTGAACAGTTATTTAAGTAGTTATTTTTCATTATTGGTAATTCATGTAGTGGGACTTATAACATTGACAATTATTTTAGCTGCGAAAAGAGAGAAGTTGGTATTAAAGAAAAATATACCTTTTTACCTGTTTAGTGGTGGAGCGATAGGAGTAATTATGGTATTTTTAAATAACTTATGTTATGCGAAACTTGGTGCATCCCTAACCCTAGCCTTAGGAGTTTTTGGGCAATTGCTTGTAGCAGCTCTTATTGACCACTTCGGATTGTTTTATATGAAGGTTTATAAATTTGAAAAGAAAAAGCTAATAGGTTTTGGAATAATTTTAGCAGGTATAATTGTGATGACTATATAAATAAGGAGTGATAAGATGATATATATGATTTTAGCGTTCATATGTGGTGGACTAACAATAGTTTCAATTATTATTAATGCAAATTTAGGACAAAAGCTAGGAGCATTTCAAGGTGGGCTTATAAACTATATTATAGGATTAACAGTAACTTTAATTATAATGACTTTACTAGCGATTATAGGAAAATTTGAAATGAGTAGTTTTAATGGGATACCATTTTATGCTTACTTAGGAGGTCTTGTAGGAGTAATTGTAGTTGTAGCCTCAAATATAGTGATACCTAAAATATCAGCAGTATATTCAACGGTGTTAATTTTTATAGGGCAAATTTTCACAGGAATTTTTATAGATTACTTAACCTTAGGTAACATTTCTATAGGTAAAGTACTAGGTGGACTTATCATTATAGGAGGTATTATGTATAATTCTTACGTAGATAAGAATAGTTTGATAGTTAAAAGCTAGAGTAAAGGTCTTTACTCTAGCTTTTAACTTAAGTCTAATTAAGAAATACTTATTGATTTATCTTCTGAATAGGAATAATCACTATCTAACACTATTTAATTAATAAGCGAGCTAAGTAAAACTTATATATGAACCAAAGCTTCAGTGGTATTTGAATAGGTTATAGGACTTCCTATAATTAAAAAAATAAAATTTATAGGAATAATAAAATTCTAGGGGAATAAAATTTATTAAATATTTAATAGATGGGAGTTAATAGGGGAAGATTATGTTAGAAATTTTAGAGTTTATTTTTAGGGATATTTGGCACTTTCTTGGAACGATAATTTTATTAGAAACTATTTTTGGAGGATTAAGAGGAATCTTCGGAAAATATATTAAGATTAGTAAAGAATAAACTGGAAAGCAACTTCTTTAACCAGTTATAATAAAGAAGTTGTTTTTTTTATGAGTGTAAACAAGTTATAATTTTAATTAAACTTGAGGCTTTAACTAATACTATGTAAGGGTTAAATAAATTTAATGAAATTGAAATTCTAAATAATATTTAATATTTATAAATAAGTACCCCATAAAAGCTAAGTGTTTTTTCGTAATATATAAATAGACTTAAAGTTGGAAGGTGTAAAAATGGCGTATAATGTAATTGACTTAATAAATAAATCCATTGATATGGAGGAAAGAAGAAAAAAGCTGTATGAAAATATAGGGAAGCAGCAGAAGGAACACTCTTCTATAAAGATAATGTCAAAAGTTTTAATAAAAAATATAGATAAGACTATTAAACATTATAAAGATTTAAATAAAGAGCTTAAGAACATAGAGCTTGAGGAAATTGATTTTTGGACTTATGATAAAATTTCCTTTTTAATAAATCAGTATAACAAAAAAGAATATGAAGTAAGTTTTGACAATGTAGGGGATTATATAAAATTCTCTTTAAATCTAGAAAAAGATATGTATTCCTTGCTCATTGATATTCAAGGAAGATTTGTAAAAGATATAAAAGATACTTATACAAAGACTTATGAAATTCTATCTGATATAATAAGTAATAGGGTTAAACACATTGAAACTTTAGAAAAGATACTAAAATCTAGGAGTTAATGCTGAAGGGGATTTGCCTTAAAAATAGTTGGAAAGAAGCTATTTTAAAGGATTAAGTAATCTCAGATAGTAAGAATCTAAATTATAGAAAACTATGTTGATGAAACTCTCAAGGTTAAGTTTATTTATAAAGGGAATTGGGGGAAGCCTTATTAACAGAATGGGGATGGGGAAATGAATAACTTAAAGAAACTATTTGTGCCCTATAAAAATTTACCTATGAGTGTTTACATTATATTCTTTGCATCTATAATAAACAACTTAGGTAATTTTGTGGCACCTTTTTTGACCATGTTTTTAACATACTCTATAGGAATGAATGTAGGAGTTGTAGGAGTGATTGTAGCCGTAAACAGTTTTGTGGGCTTAATAGCTTCTGCTCATGGGGGAAAACTAATTGATGTCATAGGAAGAAAGAAAATATTTATTATTTTTAGAACAACCTCAGCTATAGCAATACTCCTATGTGCCTTTACTAAAGATCCAATTATTTTAACAACTTTACTTATACTATCAAACTTTTTAGGAGGATACTCTCTTCCGGTTTACAGCACCATCATTACAGATATTACAGAGGGAGAACAAAGAAAAACAGCTTTCTCTCTTCAATATATGGCATTAAATATAGGATTTTCTGTGGGGCCTTTACTTGCAGGATTTTTATATAACAACTATTTAGTGTGGCTTTTCTTAGGTGATGCTCTTACAACCTTTATTTCAGTGATTTTGGTGGCTTTCTTTATACCGGAGACTATGCCATCTAAAGATGAAATTCAAAAACTTAAGGTAAATAAGCTAGAAAAGGCAGAGGAAGGGACTCTTCTTCAAGCTTTAATCAAAAGACCTACCTTACTATTATTTTCTTTTATAATTGTTATTTACTTTATAGTGTTCTCTCAATTCAATTTCGGACTTTCTCTTCAAATTGGAGAGGTTTTCGGGGAGAAATCTGCAACTATTTTTGGAAGTTTAATGACAGTAAACGCAGTGATGTGCAGCATAATTCCAATGTTTTTAACTGCAGTTACAGAAAAGTTAAACTCTTCTTTAAGCATTGCAGTAGGGGGAATCTTCTACGCTACAGGTTTTGGCATGATGTTCTTTATTAATGGTTACCCACTATTTATTCTTTCAACAATGATTTGGACTATAGGAGAAATTTTAATTTCTACTAACACCAATGTTTATATCGCAGAGCATACACCAGCTTCACATAGGGGAAGATTCAATTCTATTTTCCCAATAATAAGAAAGCTAGGCTTTATGGTAGGACCTATTATTGCAGGACTATATGTTAAGTATACAAGCATTAGAAATCTATGGCTATTTATTGGTGGAATTTCAATTTTAGCAGCAATTTTAATGTATAGACTTTGCTTAATAGATAGTAAAAAGGAAGAAGTAGGTCAAATAGCAATAGAAGAGTAGGATTAGCACTTGTTTTAGAAATATTCTAAGAAGCTATAGTTATAGTGGTAGAGATAACTATTAATATAGCAAATATGGAGTAAAAATTAGTATTAGGGTGCATAACCTTAATGAAATAAATCCTAATAATTTTTAAAATCATATATACAATGAGCTAAAAGGTAGTTAACAGGACTACCTTTTATTTTTTTGCCTTAATAATGATTAGTATAGCTAACAACATATTGACAATAAATTTACTCCTTAACTCATTAGGATGAGAGGGTAATATGAAACCATAAATTAAAACTTAGCATGTAAAAGCTCACTAAATGGCATAGATAAATAATGTGTAAAATATTAACAAAATGTAAATTACAATAAAAGTAGTTGCCAAAGTAAATTCCAGGTCATATACTTAGTTATATAAGTAATTAACCAATGAGGTGATGAAGTGAAAATAGATTTTAATAGTGAAATTCCTATATATTTGCAACTGGCACAGTCTGTTGAAGACTCAATATTAAAGGGTATATATGAGGAAGATACTCAGATACCATCTACTACAGAGATTTCTGTAACTTATAAGATTAATCCAGCCACCGTTGGAAAGGGGTATAACTTATTAGTTGATGAAGGTATCATTTATAAAAAGAGGGGTGTAGGTATGTTTGTTACTGTGGGGGCTAAGGAAAAGTTAATGGACAAAAGAAGAGAAAGCTTTTATAAAAGTTATGTGGAAACCTTAATTGAAGAAGGTAAAAAACTAAATATTTCTATTGATGAAATTATTAAAATGTTAGAGAGGAGTAAATAATCATGGGTGTAATAGAAATTAAGAATATGTCAAAATACTATGGAGACTTTTGTGCCTTAAAGGATATATCACTTAAAATAGAACCTAATAAAATTTATGGACTCCTTGGAAGAAATGGAGCAGGAAAGACCACTCTTTTAAATCTGATTAATAACAGGTTATTCCCAACAGAAGGGGAAATCACCATAGATGGAGAGGGCGTTCTTGAAAATGATAAGGCTATAGGAAAAATGTTTTATATGACAGAGAAGGACCTTTATCCTGAAGCAATGAAGGTAGGCAAAGCCTTTGTGTGGACTAAAGAGTTTTATCCTTCTTTTGATATGGAATATGCCATGGCATTAAGTAAAAAGTTTTCACTAAATACAAATAAGAAGATTAAGGCACTTTCTACAGGCCAAAATTCTATAATGAAGCTTATAATTACTTTAGCTTCTAATGCAGAAGTTTTAATGTTTGATGAGCCAATATTAGGCTTAGATGCAAACCATAGAGAGTTATTTTACAAGGAGCTTTTACAGAATTTTATTGATAAGCCAAAGACCATAATTTTATCTACTCATATTATAGAAGAAATTTCAGATATCCTTGAAAGAGTAATTATAATAAAGGATAAGGGCATTGCAGTGGATGACAGTGTGGAGAACCTATTAGAAAGAGCCTATTCTGTAGCTGGAGCAGCCAGTAAGGTAGATGAATTTATAAAGGATAAAAACCCTATTAATACAGAGGTTTTAGGAAGCTTTAAAAGTGCTACAATTCTTGGTGAACTTTCAGCAAAAGATAGAGAAACAATTAATTCTTTAGAATTAGAAATTAATAAAGTGGAACTTCAAAAACTATTTATCCACTTAACTAACGAAGGGGGGAACTAACAATGAAAAGTTTAAAGGTAGCAAAGTATGAGTTCTTTGATGCTTTAAATTCAATAAAGGTGTATTATGCTATTATAATAGTTATATTTGCATCAATGACCTTGTTAGCAGGCACTAATGGAGGCGAGATTAGGTCTTCAGGGGTAGAGTTTTCTACAGCAATATTTATTTTTATTGCAGGGCTAAACTCCTTTAAAAATAGCTTTAAGTTTACTCAAGGGAATAATATAACAAGAAAAACCTTTTTTAAGGGGGTAATGATAAGTACTTTACCAATAGCAGCACTAATGGCTGTAGCAGATGTAATACTAAATAGAATGTATAATCTCTTTGTAGTATGTCCTACTATGTATGACATGTTATATGATAAAGGCTTTGGACAAAGTGTTTGGAGTCAAAGTAATAGTTTAGGCACATTGTTTGGAACTGTGTTGTTTTTAGTGTTTTTATACACCATGACCTTTAATCTTGGAATTTTTATAAACCTGATATACTACAGAAGTAACACTGTTTTAAAGGTTATAATCTCAGTAGCCCCTTTTGTTTTAATAACTTTAATTGGTAACTTTCATGACTTATTTCCAAAAGAGTTTTGGAATGGAGTAGGAAATTTCTTAGTGAATGCTTTTGGGCTTAATGATTATAATCCTTATGCTGCAGTTTTTAGTTTCTTTATTATAGCAGTAATACTTTCAGGATTTATATTTCTTTTAATTAGAAGAGCAGTGGTTAAAGATTAATCTTTGGAAAAATATGAAAATCATGAGCAAAATTTGTTTAGCGCTTATTACTCTGCCCAAATAATAAGATACACCTTTTGAGAAGGTGTATCTTATTTATATAACTTATATTAATAATTAGCTAATCAATGGGTGGCAAATAGCTGTAGAAGCGCTTTTTCTTAGCTGTAGAAGCGCTTTTTCTTAGCTGTTTAGCAATATAATTTATATGGATTTTGAATCAAGGAAACAAATTATAAGTAATATTTTACTTAAGGCATCTTCAAAAAATAAATAAGTCAATCTGCTCGTCTATTTTGTGCTATACTGCGTCAACAGAACCCTTTGATAGCCCCACTATCTGCGGAACCTGTTTCCTTGTCTATTACAAAATAGCCTTCACATCTTTGACTTGTTATTTATTTCAGATGCCTAACTGTTTTATCGATAAAGTTAATTTCATACTTCTTTTCACCGTATTTTTCTGCGTTGTCAATAATTATACCTTCTGTGAGAGTGATACGCAGAACGATTGAGTTAGGGTTGTCCTCATCACCAACTTCATCAAACCAGCCAAAGATTTTTTTAAATTTAGCTCTGATTTCTGCATTCTTCTCGTCTTTAACCCAACCAAGGTTTTCAGCCCTCCCGTGGAAAGTGTACCAACCTAACCCCGCAACAGAAACCTCATTGTTCTTCTCAATTTGTAGCATTTTATTCTTTTTTGCATCTGTAGAAACATAAAACATACCATTTTCATAATAGGCACAAACCATACGGGCAGCAGGGCGAGGACTGCCGGAAGCATTTGGGGATAATGATATTGTGGCAAGTGCAATAACCTCCTCCTTGCCATTTCCGCAAAGTTCCTCCATAAGTTTCATTGCATCTTCGTATTTGCTCATTTTTAAAATTCTCCTTTCAAATTTTTTTGTGGTGTAAATATAATAAGGCAACTTGAAGCATGTCCAAGACTTACAATTCCAGCCTTAGCCACAAAGTAGAACCAAGGGTATGAGGATGAAATTCATCATGAAATCTTAAGTTGTTAATACTATACAATGTTTTAAGTTTAATAAATAAAAGTATTTATAATTGCTCTTATAGCATTTACTGTGTAATGTACTTCCTCACTAGTGTTAAAGCTACTGAAGCTGAATCTTACTGTTCCATCTGGAAAAGTTCCTAGAGTTTTATGGGCAGAAGGTGCACAATGAAGTCCACATCTAGTTGATATTCCGTAGTCCTTGGAAAGCAGATGAGCTATTTCGCCGTTATCTTGATGAGCAAAATTTAGTGATACCACTGCAGTCCTATTTTCAATAGTTTTAAGTCCTATTATATCTAACTGAGGAATTTTACTTACTTCTTTTAAAAATACTTGTGTTAGCTCTAATTCTTTAGCTTTTATGTTCTTAATGCCTTCATTTAAAATATATTTTAAGGAGGCATTAAGTCCGTATATGCCTGGAATGTTTAAAGTTCCACTTTCAAATTTATCTGGCATGTACTCTGGTTGGACTTCATATTCAGATAAGCTTCCAGTTCCCCCTTCAATAAGTGGTGAAACCTTTTCAACAAGGTGCTCCCTAATCAAAAAACCACCAATACCTTGGGGTCCAAGAAGGCTTTTATGACCTGTGAAACAGAGAATATCTATATTCATCTTGTTCATATCAATATCTAAAAAACCTGCAGTTTGGGCTGAATCTACTATAAGGATAAGTTTATTATCCTTGCAAAATCTTCCTACCTCTTCTAAAGGAAGAATAGTTCCACACACATTTGAGCTATGGGTCATCACCACTGCTTTAGTATTTGGTTTAACTAGTGAGGGGAGGCAGTTAGGGTCTAATTCTCCAAGAGTATTGCATTTTGCAATTGAACAAGTTATTCCTAGTTTTTCGAGAGACCTAAGAGGTCTCATCACTGCATTATGTTCCATGGAGGAAATAATTATGTGATCACCTTTCTTCAAGTATCCCTTTAATATAACATTAAGACTTTCAGTGATACTTCTAGTAAATACTACATTTTCAGCTCTATGAAAATTAAATAGCTTACATAGTAATTCTCGAGTTTCAAAAACTATATTTTCAGCTTCATAGGAAGCATCATAAGCTCCTCTGTTAACATTTCCACCTATATCTACAAGATATTTTGTTATGTTCTCTACAACTCCAGGAGCCTTTGGAAAGGAAGTGGCACCATTGTCCAAATAAATCCTATTCATATTAGCCCTCCTTTATAAATATGACAAAATTATGAGAAACAATAGATAAAAAATTTCTATTATATATTGCAATTTAAGGTTTAACACAGTATATGTTAAAATTTATATGTATAGTTAAATATTAACATATTATAAAAGGAGAGTAAAGATATGAAAGAAAAAAGAGGCATTATCATTGCTGGAGCAATCATAGGTATTTTATCTGTTTTATTAGTTTACTTTGGAAATCCTAGAAACATGGGAGCTTGTGTAGCATGTTTTATAAGGGATACTGCTGGAGCACTTGGATTACATAGAGCAGAAGTGGTTCAGTATATTAGGCCAGAAATTATAGGAATGATTCTTGGAGCTTTTTTAATTTCTTTAGGATCAAAAGAATTTAAGGTAAAGGGAGGATCTTCTCCATTTTTAAGGTTAATTCTTGGTTTTGTTGTAATGGTAGGAGCTTTAATGTTCCTTGGATGTCCACTTAGAATGGTATTAAGACTTGCGGGGGGAGACCTAAATGCCTTAGTTGGATTACTAGGTTTTGCAGCAGGAATATTCTTAGGAATTCAATTCTTAAATAAAGGCTTTAGCTTAAAAAGAAATTATACTCAAACTACCATTGAAGGTTATGCATTACCATTAATTTCTGTAGGTTTACTAGCACTAGCAATAATATCACCAGCTTTTATAATATTAAGCCAAAAAGGACCAGGCTCACAGCATGCTCCAATTTATATAGCATTAGCTGCAGGATTAATTATTGGAGTTGCTGCTCAAAAAACAAGACTTTGTATGGTTGGCGGAATAAGAGATTTAATCATGTTTAAAGATACTTATTTAATATCAGGGTTTATTGCCATTTTTGTATTTACTTTAATAGGAAACTTAATATTAGGATATTTTAAACTAGGATTCGCTGAACAATCAATAGCTCATGCAGATGGCTTATGGAACTTTTTAGGTATGGCTCTTGCAGGCTGGGCCTCTGTACTTTTAGGGGGGTGTCCACTAAGACAACTTATTCTAGCAGGAGAAGGAAATGTGGACTCTGCTATAACTATCATGGGAATGGTAGTTGGAGCAGCCTTTGCACACAACTTCAAACTAGCAGCTAGTGCACAAGGACCAACAGCTAATGGCAAGATAGCTGTAATTATAGGCTTTGTAATACTGGGGCTTATTTCCTACTTCAATATAGAAAAAACTATGAATTTCAAGGTTAAAGGTGGTGTTTCTGTTGACTAAGGTAGATGCAAGAGGGATGAGTTGCCCTCAACCAGTGATAATAGCAAAAAAGACAGCAGAAGGTAACCCTGGAGGGTTTCAAATTTTAGTAGACAATAATACAGCTAAAGAAAATGTAATGAGATTCTTAAAAAATGCAGGATTTAGAGTAGAAGTTAAAAATATCAATGAAGATTATCTATTAAAGGCTTCAAAATAAATGGAATATATTGCAATATTTTTCACTCATTCTGGAGCCATTAAATATCATAGATACCTAAATTCTGTGGGAATCAACAATGAAACCATGCCAGTACCAAGAAAGTTAAGCTCAAATTGTGGTATAGGAGTTAAATTTTCTATGAAGGATAGTATAGAAGACATCATTACAGAAGACATTGAGAAAATTTATAGATTAGAAAACAAAGTTCACACTGTAATTTATAATTGTGAGTAACACCCCTGGGGAGATTAACAAATTATGAACACTTTATGATTTATAACTGCAATTAGGGAAGGAGCTAGGCTTCTTCCTTTTTTAGTTTAGAATAGACTATCAAAGCATATGGAATAAATGGTATAATTTTCATGTAAACTATTGTTATGGCATATAAGTTTTTAATTGTAGAGGAGGGGTCTTTTGGCTACTCATGAATTTGGCATAATAGATAAGATTAAGCACAAGGAAAGATATGATACTTATGAACCAAAGAAATATAACTGTATACTTGTCAATGATGACCTACAATTCAAAGGAACTTGAAACATTAATAAATCTAATAATAAGAGCATACCAAAAAATAAATACCTAATTCATTATGGAATATAACAAATAAACTCACTTAAGTAAATACATTAGGGAGGCTAAGTAAATGTATTGTAATAAATGTAAAGCAGAGTATATAGAGGGAATTGAAATATGTCCTAATTGTGGTAAAGCATTAGTTGAAAAGCAGCATATAACGGAAGATGAAGTAGTTGAATATCGAGAATTAATAACAGTTGCTACCACTACTAATTATTTCTTAGTGCCTTTAGCTAAGTCAATTTTGGAATCTGAAGACATAACCCATTTTATAAAGGGTGAGCATCTCATGAATATGCCAAGATTTATGATCCCCATAGAAATACAAGTGGTAAAAGAAGATGAGGAATTGGCAAGGGAGCTTTTAAAGGACTTAGACTTGTAGTAGAAAACTACAACTTATTATTGGAAAAAGAATAAGTTGATAATTAGCAAAGGAGAGAAAGTAATGATAGGGCTAAAGCGAGGACATGTAGAACTAGAAGAATATACGAATGAATGGCATAAATTATATCAAATAGAAGAACAAACTCTTAAGAATTTAATAAAAGAGTATCTCACAGATATACAACATATAGGTAGCACTTCAGTAGAAGGGCTTAAGGCTAAGCCAATTATTGATATTATAATTGGAGTTAAGAACTTTAATGACCTAGAGATAATTATTGAAAAACTACAGCAGGGGAGATACATTCATAGACCTAATGCAAGCACTAAGGAAAGAATTTTATTTGTAAAGGGGTCTGAGGAGGAAAGAACTCATCACATTCACATAGTCCAATGGATGGGTAAAGAGTGGAATAATAATATTTTATTTAGAGATTATCTAAGAAAATATAGCGAAGTGGCAAAGGAGTATTCTGATCTTAAGGATAAGCTAGCGGAGCAGTTTAAGGAAGATAGGTCTTCTTATACAAGTGGTAAGGATCAGTTTATTCAAGGGGTTATTGAAAGAGCAAAGAGAGAATTCTTATAGAACAAAGTAAAAGTAAAGAGCAAGACAAATCTAGCACAATTAACGGAATGCTAGGTTTATGTGGGAAGAAGGGAAAACATGAGGGGATTATACACAGAGAAAATCACAGGTAAAAATAAGATAGATATGCTTAAGAGTATCTTAGCAAAGATTAAACCAGAAACTACAGAGAAGCTATCTATGGAACAATTCCATGATGATGGGGAAGGTGTAGATAGGGTTTATAATGTTTATAAGATAATATCAGGAGAGGAAATATATATTCTTAAGAAGTCAGAGGATAATGAAATAGAGGTTTATGAAAAATTTCTATTAAATAAAAAACTGCCTGTACCAAAGTTAGAGGGCTGGACATGTGTTGATAATACTAAGTGGATACTAATAGAATATATTGAGGGACAAGATTTAAGAAACTTTAATGAAGGTATGGCACATGGTTGTGCTGAAAGCCTTGCTAAAATATTCAATACTTACTGGCAAGAAAGCGGCTTCCAAGAGAATAAGCTGGATAATAGATTTGAAAGATATTGGACAAGAATTAATAAAAGAGCACAATGCCTTAAAAATGAGCCCAAGTTATCTTCTGCCTATAGAGTTTTTTTAGATAGGCAGTTAGTATGTCCAAGAACAGTGTGTAACGGGGATTTTTTGCAGTTCAATGCAATAGAAAATAAGGGTTCTATAATTTTAATAGATTGGGCTTTTGCAGGGGTTATGCCTTACTCTTTAGATATTGCTCGGTTGATAAGCCATGGTTCAGAGCAGTTTTTTCCTTTTCCATTTTACATGACCGATGAATATAGAAAGATTTTTGTAAAAGGCGTTTATGAAAGATTAATAAATAAACCTAATTATAAACAGTTTATTTGGGATGTAATACTTTCATGTTTAAATGAGTGCATTGAATTTATTGAAAGAGAATTAAATAATGAAGCTATAGAAAGAGATGAAGGCTTTGATTATTATTATAAAAATGCAGAAGCCTTGGCTGATATAATCCTGAGAGGGAAGGAACAAGTGAATGTTCCATAACCATATTAATGAGTAACTTAATCTTATACATGAAACAAGAGAAGTACCAAGGCTTTTATTTCTTGATACTTCTCTTGTTTTAAAAAAAAGTTACCCAGCTGTTAATTTATATGCAAATTTATTTTAATTGATCTATGGTACTAAGAGGTGATAAGACAAACTTTACCTATTAGGAATATTATTTTATTAGTTTTAATACTTCATTGTAATATTCATCCTTACTAGTATACCTATCTTCTAGTGGCATTTCTAATTTATAACCCTCACCTTTTTTTAACTTATCTATTATTTTAGCAGTATCCTCTTTTATTATCATTTGAGGTGTAACTACTGCCTTTTCAATAAAAGTTCCATTACTATCTACAACTTTTACGTTTTGAGCAGTTACAATTAGATTAGAATTTGGAAGAATTACTGAGGCTGCTAAAGAACTATCCGTATAATCCATCAAAGTGAATTTGTTATTAGCTATAACAGTACAGTAATTTCCATCAATTGCTGTTTTGAGTATTTCATTGTTTATCACACTAGAAACTGAGTTATCATATAAAATAAAAACCCTTCCTTTTTGAATATTCACACCGCTGAAGTCAGTTGTTTTATTTTTAATAATATAATATTTAGACAAAGGATATAGTTTTTCTATTGAAGGTATTGGGGAGGTAATTTCAGTAGTAAAGGGGTGATTGCTTATTCTGTAATGCTCAATGAAAGCATCATTAATTTCATTTTTCTCCATTATGTTGTAATTTGAACAGTTTGAGTTCATAGGCAATACAAAAGTTAGAATATCTCTTGCTAAGGATTCCTTAGAATTTCCCCTAAGATCTAGGACCACATAATCATTTTCATCTAGTACGGTAAATAATTTATCTAGTTCTTCTGCATTATTAGCATCGTCACTAAGCTGAGAAAAATTTAAAGCGACTATTTTATTTTCCGCAAAGATATTTAAGAAATTACTTTGGTCTTTATTATTTCTAGCAGGTGTAGAATTAGTTCCAACGGACTTGAACCCATCCTCTAATACTGGTTCTGTAGAGGTATAAGAAGCAATGGGTACCTTCTTTTCTTCATCATTGCTATTTTTAATAATTACATTTTGGGGAATATGATTTTCAAAACAAAATAGGTGGTGAGCTACATATTTATCACGAGTATAATCATAGAAGGTAAACATCTTATCACTTGGAATAGTTTTTAAATATTCCTCTACAGGCATACCATTTACACCAACTACTTCATCACCAAGGTGAACTTCTGGATTTTGGCTCATAGTTATATAATAATTTCCATTGATATACATTGCATCTATATTACAAGTGTATTTAAAGGATTTACTTAAACTGTCTATATATTCCGTTTGAATAGGAGCCCACTTTTGTTTTGCTACACTCAGTTTATCAAAATAACCCTTCCTTTGATTCTCAAGGACTTTATCTAAATGAAGGTAGGAATCACTTTTGCTATCTGTGCCCAGATTAATTTGCCCATAAAGAAATCTTCTAAGGACTTTTTTTATCTGGAAATAAAATTCTTTGTCCGAGGAGGTTTTTGAAATTGAATTTATTATTTTACTTTTTTCTTTAAGAAGATCTTGTCCTGTAGTTGCCTTTACTTCATCAAAGTAAGGATAAGTTTTCTCGAGAAAGCTCATCAAATATTCTGCATCTGCTTTCTTTTCAGCATAAGAAAGCCCGCCTTTAGATGAATATTTAATGTCACCAAAAGAATAGAGCCCCAATAGTAAAACCACAAAGAAAATCACTAATAGGATTAGAAACTTTAATTTTTTAGTACTCATTAACCCAACCACCTTTTAATGTAATAAAATGCAAATTACAAATATATGTATATATATATTAAAAAATAATAAACTATGTGCATCATTAAACTTTGCAAAAGCGGATTTTTTCACCTTATATTTCTTTTAAAGCTAGACTTTAATTAATAGGAAAGAGGACAGTGTCATTACCTAAGCCTCCAAAGAGTTACTTAATAAAAGAGTACATTAATTATAAAACCTGTAATAAGAAACTGATTATCATAAGTAATGAAGTATATATAGACAAGTAAGAGGAGAGGCTTAATAAGAATAGCTAAATAAATACAGGGAAAGCTTAGCACCATGACACTAAGATTTCCCTGATAAGAGTTTTAATCCATTTAGTTATTTTATTAACTTCATCACTTCATTAAAATATTCATCTTTGTTAGTATATTTATCTTCTTGTCCCATTTTCAAAAAATAGCCCTCGCCTTTTTTTAGATTATCTATTTTTTTTAGGGTATCATCCTTTATTATTACTTGTGGCGTCACAACTACTTTACCAACATAAGTTCCATTTTCATCTACTAATCTTGCATTTTGAACTGTGATAGAAAGGTTAGAATTTGGAAGAACTGTGGAGATAGCAAAGGAACTGCCAGGATAATCCATTAAGGCAAACTTTCCATTAGCTATAAGGGTACAATAGTTATGGTCTACCACTTCTTTAAGTAATTCATTAATGGAATCTACATTAATAGACTTATCATGTAAAATAAAAACCTTTCCCTTATATTTATTCATTCCCTTAAGGTCAACTTTTTTATCTTTAAAAATCTGATATTTAGATAAAGGATACAATTTTTCTAAGGAACCTGTAGAAGATGTAACTTCAGTTACAGAAGGATGAGTTCCACCTTTGTAATAATCAATATAGGCATTATTGACTTCATTTTTAGCTACTATTTTATAATCATAATAACTCACATCCTCAGGCAAAACAAAGGATAATATATCCTGTATTAATTGAAAACTATAGCCTAATCTAAGGTCTAGTACAAGATAATCACTTTCACTTATTTTTGATAACAACTTATTCATTCCTTCTGGAGAATTCATATACTCAGTATCTCCACCAATTGCAGAGAAGTTTAAAGCCATAACCTTATTATCTTCAAAAGTATTTAAGAATTTCCCTTGAACCTTATCCTCAGTATTTAAAACAGAATTTCCTCGAAAAGCTTTAAAGCCATCTTCTAACATTGGTTTTTCAGGATCAAAAGGAACAACTTCAACCTTTTTTTCTTCCCCTAAGGAATTTTTTATAACAGCTTCTTTAGGTGGACTATTTTTGAGTTCAAAGGGAGAGGGAAATATATATTTTTCATAGTCATAATCGTAAACTTTATTATATTTATAATACTTACCATTAAATAAGGAGGTTTTTCCATATTCTTCTACAGACATACTATTTATGCTAATTACCTCATCACCAACATGAACTTCAGGAGTTTGACTCATGACTATATAATAACCTCCATTAACATAGGAAGCAGCAATGTTACAAGTATATTGAGATTTAGATAAATTATCTCTATATTCCTTTTGAATAGCTTCCCACTTTGAAGTGATTTCCTTGAGTTTTTCTGGATTAGTGTTGTTTGAAGTTTTTGGACCTTCATATAAGTAAGTGTACTCACTGTCATATTTATTAGTAGGAATGTTAAGTTCCGTTCTTCCATAGGTAAATCTTTGAAATAGCTCACTGATTTCTTTATAAAATTCATCATCTGATGAAGTTTTAGAAATAGAGCTTACTATTTTATCTTTTTCCTTCAAAAGGTCTTGTCCAGTAACTTCCTTTACTTCATCAAAGTAAGGATAAGTTTTCTCAAGAAAATCCATTAAGTATTTTACATCTGCTTTCTTTTCTTCATAGGAAAGGCCGCCTTTAGTTGAGTATTTAATATCACCAAGGGAATATATACCTAACAGCATGGCTACTAAAAAAACACCTGAAAAAATAGAGACCTTTAGTTTTTTACTATTCATTAATATTAACCACCTTCTAAATTGATAAGTTATATAATTGCAAATATTCAAAATTTAGTATAAATATATTATAAAATAATAAAGTGAATTTATAAAGTAAAACTTAAAAGAGAGTAATTACTAATTTGTCTCAGTAGGTACTCTATAATTCACTTAAATTACAATGCATAGGTTTTTAATTATAGAGAAGGCTAATATTGAAAATAAACTATCTGAGGAGTGAATTTAATTATGAAAGTTAAAAGAATCATTAGCTTAGCAGCAATTTTCATAATGGTTTTTACAGTGACTGCATTTGCAAGGTCTGCTCCTAATAATATGTTTCTTGGAGAAATAGTAGAGGTAACTATGGACTCTAAGCAAGAGAATACGATGTTATTAGTTAAAGGTTACTTAAAAAGCTGTGATGTATTTCCACAGGAACTAGTTGCAGTTGTTTCTAAGGATACTAAGCTTGCCACAAGCTGTGGTAAAGAGGTTAATGAGATTAAATTTGAAAAAGGGGATAATGTTTTTATAGAACTTAATCCAGCAATGACATTTTCAATTCCACCACAATCTTCAGCAGTGAAAATTCAAGTAAGTAAGCCTGTAAAAACTAACTAAGAAAAATCCTATGCAGTTGAAGCTGTATAGGATTTTCTTCTTATTGTTAACAATTCTTATTGTTAACAATAAGAATCCCTGGATAATTGACGAATTGTGAATACAACGTACTTTTATAACATAAGAATTTTCTCAAGAAAA
Organism: Clostridium punense; assembly: GCF_017874425.1. Lineage (GTDB taxonomy): Bacteria > Bacillota > Clostridia > Clostridiales > Clostridiaceae > Clostridium_J > Clostridium_J punense. The sequence continues at coordinate 65,871 of NZ_JAGGLL010000022.1, read as the reverse complement.
CTTATAATAAAAAAATAAGAGAGCACTCATATCTAAGTAATAAAATTTATATACATATAAACAAATAAGGGTATGGGAGTATTTTATATAATGATGAGGATAAAAAAAGTTCTAGCAGCAATGCTTATTTTATCAATGAGTATTATTACAGGGTGTCATGAAAAACCTCTAGCAAAGGAGGAAGAATTTAAAGGTTTATTGAAAAATATAAATGAAAATAGAGAGGCATTTCATAAAAAGCCTTTACCTGATATTAATAAGTATACTGGTAATCCTTCTAGAGATAAGGTGGTATTTAAAGAAGGAGAAATAGAAGCTATGCTTCCAAGTAAAGATATGAAGCCTTTTGAGGAGAGTAAGTTATTAACAAGAAATGAAGCTATAACAGATGTAGAATCCTTTTTTAAATTGCTTAAGTCTTCCTATTCTCTTTACAATTACTTTGGAGGGGATACTACCTTTAATAAAGCAAAAGAAGAAATAACTGATAAAATAAATACTTCTAAGGAAATAAGTAATGGAGATTTTGTTAAGTTGTTGAGAAGTAATTTAACTTTTATAAAGGATGGCCATTTCCAAATTGGCGAAGAAGATGAGTTAAATTTATATTATTCTTATGAAGAAGAGCCTTTTCTTAGAGATGATAAAGGAATATATAAAGTTAGTAATAATAAAAAATACTATTTAAAATCAGTAGACTCAAAAGATAACCTTGAAGATTATCTTAAGCTTACTATAAATGAGGAAGGAAAGCTAACATATGAGTTAGGATTTACTACATGGAGCAAAGTAAAGCTAGAATATATGAAACAAAGTTATAAGTATACTGTGGAAACACCTGAATTGCCAATAAAAATTTCTTATGAAAGTAAAGGTGAAAAATTTGAGGACACTGTAAACTTTAAAACGGAAAAGGAAGTTAACTATGACTTCAAAGATTGCTTTAGTCTTGACATGAGCAATAATATTCCTGTGGTAAACTTTAATAAGATTGATGAGAATATAGCGGTTACAAAAATAAACGAAACAAAAGATAAGTTGAAGGAATATAACATAACTGTGATGGATTTGAGAGGTAATTATGGCGGTGCATTTTTAGCATTAAATAGAATTACTGAAAAAATGGGCATACCTAATACTGAAAAACGTGTAATGGGTGAATTATATAGTGAACCCGTTTTATCTCAAAGAAAATACTTCTATGGGGATAACACTGACTATAGTAATAATCTTGATAGATTCGTGTTTGAAAGCAAGTTTGAAGTTGATACAGCTTTAGCAGATAATGATAAATTGATAATTGCGTTAATAGATACTAATGTGGCTTCATCAGGAGAAGGATTTATAAGAAGACTTTGTAATATGAAAAATGTAATATTAGTAGGAACAAATACTAATGGAGCCAACATTACCTACAACCCTATCAGGTATAAACTGCAAAATTCCAATATTAGGTTAAATGTTCCTTCAGGAGTTTATGTTTGTCCTGATATTGATAACTTTGAGTTAAATGGATTTACTCCAGATATCTGGGTAAATAGTACTGCGAGTTTAGATAAAGTTTTGAAATTTATAGATTACTATGATCTTGAAGAGTTTAAGAAATAGAAAAACTTCTATAAATTCAAGCCAATAAATCTAATATTAACTTTTATAACTCAACTTAATATTATAACCCTGCATAATGGAGACTAGCTCTCTACTATGCAGGGTTTTTGTCTTAATTTAATAAGTATTAGTTTTACAGCAACCTGTTTTCATCAGAAAGTTTATTTAAGGTATGTTTAAGGTTGATTTTATAAAATAAGCTCATAGATAAAAGTGGAGGAGGGCAAGTTATGATAGTTTTAATCCCAGCCTATGAGCCTAGTGAAAAATTAATTAAGTTAGTAAGAGATTTAAAGGATCAGTGTGAATATGGCTTTGTAGTAGTAGATGATGGCAGTGGGGAAAAATATAAACATATATTTGATGAAGTTTCCAGTCTTGGTTGTACTATTTTAACCCATGAGAGAAACAGAGGAAAGGGAGCTGCCTTAAAAACTGGCTTTAAATATATAGAGCAAACTAAAGAAGTTACTGGAGTTGTTACTGCCGACTGCGATGGACAACACTTACCAAGGGATATTATAAGAGTTGCAGAGGCTATAAAAGAGCACAAGGATTCTTTAATGCTTGGAACTAGAAGATTTGTTGGAAAGGTTCCTCTACGTAGTAGGCTTGGGAATAGTGTAACAAGATTTATATTTTCTTTTGCTAGTGGCACTAAGGTTCATGATACCCAAACAGGTCTTCGTGGCTTTTCGATGAAAATGCTACCTTGGCTTTGTGAGATTTCTGGTGATAGATTTGAATATGAAATGAATATGCTCTTGGGGGCCTCCTCCGCTGGTTACAACTTTTATGAGATTGATATAGACACAGTGTATATAGAAGAAAATAAATCTTCTCATTTTCACCCCTTAAAGGATTCTTTAAAGGTTTATCTACCTATTATTAAATTCAGTATGTCTTCTCTTCTATCAGGAGTACTTGATTTTCTACTTTTAGGACTAATACAGCTTTTTACTTCAAATTTATTTCTAGCAGTAGTAGGAGCAAGAATTTGCAGTGCAATATTTAATTACACAGTAAATAAACTTTATGTATTTTCAAAGTTAAAGCATGTATCTATTAAAACTTCCCTCCCTAGGTATTTTATACTTGTGGCCATTATAATGCTTTTAAACTATGGAGTAATTGATATATATTACAGCGTCGTAGGACTATCTTTATTCTTAGCTAAAATTTTAACTGAAATAACAATTTTCTTTTTCAGTTACTGGTCTCAAAGAAAATTTGTATTTGGTAAGGCATCTGAAAATAAATAACAAGTCAAAGATGTGAAGGCTATTTTGTGTTCACAAGCAAGCTTGTGTTCACAAGCAAGCTTGTGCAGAGAAGGAAACAGGTTCCTCAGATAGTAGAGCTATCAAAGGGTTCTGCTGACGCAGTATAGCACAAAATAGACGAGCAGATTGACTTATTTATTTTTTGAAGATGCCTAAATAAAAACTTAGGGACTTTTTAAATATTTTTTAACAAAAGTTCTAAAAGTTATTAAGCTAGAAATTGTGGCTTAAAAATAGATTTGTACATTAAAAAAGAAAGGATGAAAGAGGAAATGAAAAAAATTTTATCTAAGCCCTATAGGTGGGCAGCGTTGTATTCAATCATACTTACTGGAGCTATTACCTTTACACTCGTAGACACTTTTGTGCTACCAAAGTCAATAACAAATATTTCAGCAAAGGCAACTGAATCAAAAACTATCGGATCAACACCGTCGACTTCAAACTCTAAATCCTCAACAAAGGATAGTTCAATGAAATCAGAAACTCAGGAAACAGCAACAATTACGGACAAATCTTATGTAGATGAAAATATTAAAATTACTATTGAAACTGTACGAAAATACAATTCAAATATATATGTTGCAGATATACAGATCTCTAATGCTGAGTACTTAAAAACTGCTCTTGCAAATAATACCTATGGAAGAAACATAACTGCTACAACCTCAGATATAGCCGAAAGTAATAAGGCTATCTTTGCTGTAAATGGGGATTTTTATGGCTTTAGAGATGGTGGATATGTACTGCGTAATGGTATATCCTACAGAAATATAGCTAGAAGTGGTGATAATGAAGCACTAGTTATAGACAAGGAGGGAAATTTATCAGTTGTCGCTGAGAGTGAAGTGGCTTTAGATTCATTAAGTAATAAAGGAGCATGGCAGGTATTATCCTTTGGTCCTGGACTTGTAGAGAATGGGAATATTGTTGTAAACAGCTCTAGTGAAGTGGGGCAAGCTATGTCAAGTAATCCAAGAACTGCAATTGGACAGATTTCTAAGCTTCATTATGTTGTAATTGTATCAGATGGACGAACTAGCGATAGTGAAGGACTTTCCCTTCTCCAACTTGCTCAGGAGTTTAAGGAGAGAAACTGTACCACTGCTTATAATTTAGATGGTGGAGGATCTTCAACTATGTATTTTAATGGAGAAGTTATAAACAATCCTACTAGCGGTAAGAGTATTGGAGAAAGAAAGGTGAGTGACATTGTCTATGTTGGATATTAATAAGGGAAATAGTAAAAAACAATTTGCAAAAATAATATGGGTATATGTAGTTTTATCCCTAGTGGCTATAATTGCAGATAAGATTTATGATATCTTTGGACATGGAGTTGATTCACCAGCTATGACTTGGATGTTTTTATATCCACTACTAGGAGGAGCACTTTTTTATTTGATAATTAATATGCTTTTTCCTCATATTAATGGAAACCATGGGTTTCGAGGGTTTTTCAATATGCACAATTCAGGAGTGGCTACATTAAATTTTGCTAGTTTCCTTAAGGGAGTATTCGAAATTGCTGGTACAAGTTCTAGTTATTTAAAATACTATTATGTAGTAGGCTGTTTGTTTATAGTAGTAGGAGTAATTAATTTAATTATAGTAGTAATAAATAAGAACAAAGTTCATCAGTAATATATGTTTCCGATGATATGAGTCTCTTACTATATTAAGTTTAAATAATTAACATTATTATTTTAAAGGGAGCATTGAGTGCAAAAGGAGCGTTTGTGAACAACTTTTAAATTAATTTAGAGAACCTAGCAAAATAGAATATAAAGTAAAAACACCCATATAACTATAAAGTGTGGAAAATTAATGATGCTTTGGAAGTATAAGCTTTACCCTATTATAAAACAATAAAGATTAAATAGATATTATATTATTTTAGGTTAAGTTTTTTCAAAGTTTTATTTAAGAATGAACTTGTTTAAAGAAGCTTGTTCATGACTAAAGAGTTATAGGGGTGACAAAGATGAAAAAAAGCTTAAAAGTACTCATGGCATTTGGTGCAGCAACAGTAATCATTACAGGCTGCCAAAGTAAAACTCAATTAAGTAGTTCTTCAATAACAGAAACTAAGGCGGTAGCTGCTGACTCCTTTAAAATTCCGGAAGGTTACAAAGTTATTGGAAATATGCCAGATAGGAATATTTACTTACTTGGCAAAGATGGAGAAAAAGCAGGTTACGATAGGTTTTTACTTCATAAGGATGGAGTAGATAAGGAATTTAATTGGAAGAGTGTGATGAAGACACCGAATATGCAGCTTTGTGACTTGAATGATGATGGCAAAGAAGAACTAGCTACTATAGTTACAACGGGATATGGCACTGGATTCCTCGAACAAAAGATACATGTTGTAGATTTAGAAACTATGGATGAGGTGAAGGTTGATGATCCTGTGGAGGTAACAAAGAATAATGTTAAAACATATTTGTCTTCTGATAAAGTGGTATTTTCCTTAAATGGAGAAGATTTTAGTTATTCTTTAGAGGATAAAGCTAGTAGCACTGCGGAGGAAGAGTTTAAAAATTTAACATATGGTACTTTTATAACTCACTATTTAGAGAACAATAAAATTAAGACAAAAGTTGATGCAAGAACAAATCCAAATTCATCTCTAACACAATTTGAAATCACTTACAAATACTCAGAAGAAGGTTTTGTACCAGAAAACCTTAAAATAGCTAGTGAGAGGGAGCAATAGATATATAATTATATAATGCAGCTTATAGAAAACTCCTCATGGATAAAAAGTCATGAGGAGTTGTTTTACTTTATAAGGTTTTATCTTCAGTAGTTATATCAAGAGTTTCTTTAGGAATTTTGCTTCCAATATAGTTAGTTCCAAAAACACCTATAAGGATTAGGGCAGAACCAATCAAGTGGAAAAACCTAAAGTCTTCTTTTAAAAATACTACACCAGCAATTATAGAAACTATAGTTGAAAAGTTTCCAAGAATTGCAGACTTAGAAGCTTCAAGTTTCGATAAAGAGTAATTGATAAATAAGAAAGCAATTATAGACGACAGTATTCCAAGATATAGTAAAGCAATTACAAAGCTTTTATTTCCAAGGGGCTGAAAAAACTGTGCTAGAGTTCCTTTGGTTATATGTTGAATTATTGACATTAAAGTAAAAGTTATAGCGCCAAGCCCCATCATATAATAAGTAATTTCTATAGGAGTAAATTCCTTAGAAAGCTTTCTTGATAGAAGGTTAAATACTGTAGCAGAAATTACTGCTATAAGTAAACATAAGAAACCTATTAAATTTACTGAACCAGATGAGTTTCCTCCCATTAGTATGATGAAAATTACACCTACAACGGAAGTAATGATAAACATCCATTGAAGTGAAGTTGGCCTTTCTTTAAGAAAGTAAGCTGAAAAAACAGCTACAGTTATGGGAATTAGGGCAATTACTACTCCGGCGATAGAACTAGAGGAATTTTTGATTCCATAGGTTTCAAAGATAAAATAGATTATTGGCTGCATTAATCCAAGAATAAAAAGCGATTTAAGGTTTTTACCACTGTAATCTACTTTTATAACCTTTGTTAGTACCAATATAGACATGATAGCGAAAGCTAATAAAAATCTAAAGGAAAGCAAAGTGAAAGTATCCACTATTTTTAAGGCTACACTAGAAAACATAAAGCTAAGTCCAAAGATAGAAGATGCAGTGATACCAGCAAAGATTGGCATTGTTGAAGATTTTCTTCCCATAAAAATATCCTCCTTAGTTATAGGTATGTAATTTTAAATTGAATCTGAACTAAGTTCTTAGAAAAATAAAAACTTAGTGTTTATAGGATAATTTAATTCTCTTATGTAACTAAAATTAAAAGTAATAAAGTTAGTACTAGATTTTTATTGATACATTTCCTTATTAGCTGGTTTAGTGAAATATTATTTGAAATTATATTATATACACTAGAGTGGTCCACTAAAATTTTAATAATTAAAATTTTTTAGTAATATTTTTTATCCTCTAAGCATACATATTGTATTGTAAGACAAGCTAGTAAAATTAACAATACCAAAATAAAATTTTATGATTGCTATTGACATGCGAACAATTGTTCGATATACTGTAAATAGTTAATTGTGGAAACAAACTAGGGGGAATAGAAAATGGGTAACGTAGATTTTTTAATAGAGTTAAAGTACAAAGCGGATGGACAAGGACTTGAAGGAATGTCTTTTATAGAGAATACAATGAAGGAAGCCTCTAAGCATTTTCTTTGTGGAGGAGTCTTAAATAAAAATGGGGGAAAGCTTATTTTTAAAGCAAGAAACATAGAAGAAGTTAATGAGTTTACAAGAAGTAATCCAATGGCAAAATTAGTGGCATGCAATTAAAGAAATATATGTTTTTAGTTGTTGTTTTTATAAAAAAGTATGCTAGAAAAAATCATAGGGTGCCCATACCAGTTAACTCTGTTAAGTTAGTAGGTATGGAGACCCTAAGAAACTAGCATACTTTTATTATTTATATTTAAGCATTTAAAAAAATAAATAAGTCAGTATGTTTGGCTTGTTATTTATTTTCAAATGCCTTATGTTTTTATAAACTTACATGGTGAAATTTCATCTTTTAAAACCTTTATAGGAAGCAAAGTAAAAGCAATATATAAATTAAGTCTTGATTTTAGTTCCCTATAACATGGTCTAAGAATCTTTACAAAAATCATTAACACAAACTCTATTTCGACCACTTCGCTTTGCATTGTAAAGAGCTACATCAGCCTGCTCTTTTAAGTCATTCAAATTAGTTAATGTCTCAGGATATGAGGAAACTCCCACAGATACAGTAACCTTTATAAATTTACCTTCTCCAATTGGAATATGGTAATTTTCAATTGCCGTTTTTATTCTTAAAGCTACTTCCATAGCATAATCTTTAGGACAATTTGTAAGTAGAGCACAGAACTCTTCACCACCAATTCTACCAACAACATCAATGCTCCTAGCCGTATTTCTTATGACCTTTGCAACTTCACTGAGCACAATATCGCCTATAGGGTGGCCATAGGTATCATTAACCTTTTTAAAGTGATCAATATCTATCATTAGGCAGGATAACCTCTCTTTATTTTCCAGTGTTCTTTCAAAGGAAGTATTTAACATGGAGTCGAATTGCCTTGTATTATAGAGTCCAGTTAGAAAGTCTTTCGTAGAATCCTTTTTATATTTCCTATATAGTTCATTAGAACTACGAACATACTCCAGCAGGTAATATTCTAGTATAGCAACAAATATAATAACCAAAGAAAATAAAAAAAGTATCGTAATCACATTTTCTACATCCTTTAATAGGTAAGCAAAAAAAGTAATTAAAATAAATAGAGAAGTAAGAGTTTTTAGAATCCACCTTTTTAAAAAGTCTTTATTTTTCTTATCAATTATAAAAAAGCATATTATATATAGTATTACCTGTATTAGAAAAACTCCAGAAGATATGCTTACACCAAAGTGTGTTGTACGAAATATCCACATAATAATTCCACAAACAATGGTAGGAATTAGCCCACCTATATATGAAACCATCATAATTGCAAATACTCTTAAGTCGAGTAAGGTTGTAGTATCTTGTATCTTAATGGTATATATCATCATTAAAATGCCTAGTAATCCTCCACCAATACCTAATACGATTTTCCCAATTAAACTATTAATAATATCTTCAGATATATCCTTTAACAAATGACCACTGACAAAGGTTGCGGCTACAAGTAATAAGAGGTTAATAAATATATCGTTCATCAAGTTTTCTCCCCCTTTTCTATACATTACAATATATTCCCATAGTACAAGTACTTTACAGTTAAATAGTAACATATTAGGGCTATAACTGAAAGTAAACAAGTAATTATGGTAATAGTGGATATAGGGTTTATATTGGAAATGATTTGGTATTATATTCAATTTCATTTAGTTATAAGATATAATAAATAATGAAAAACATGAGTACAGGGTACTTTTAAATTATTCTATTAGTTTATGTATAAACTAAGGTGAGAAGGTTTGCACATCATTAAAATTATGATTATCCCCCTTGAATATTAGCAGAGGAGGATAGATATATTAATATTTGTAAAAAGGAGTAAAATTATGAATTTTGATAAAAGAGCATTAACGTGGGATGATGAATATAGAGTGGGTAGAGCAAAAATTATTGCGCAGGAAATAAAAAACACTGTTCCAATAAATAAGCAATATGCTGCTTTGGAGTTTGGCTGTGGCACAGGACTTATTAGTTTTAATCTCTATCAAGAGTTTAAACATGTAACTCTTGTTGACACCTCTAAAGGTATGATTCAGGTAGTTAACTCAAAAATAAAAGATTACAATGCAACCAACATGATTGCATATGAGAAAGATATAAATAATGAACCTCTTAAAGAAAAGTATGATGTAATTTATACTTCTATGGTGCTTCATCATATTAATGATTTAGAGAAAACCCTAAAAAACTTGAGAGCCATGCTAAATGATGGCGGATACTTATGCATTGTAGATTTAACTAAGGATGACGGAACTTTCCATAAGAATGAAAAGGATTTTAGTGGGCATAATGGCTTTGAAGAAATGGAGCTTAAAAGTCTACTTAATAAAGTAGGGTTAGAGGATATAACCTATAAGGTTTTCTTTAATGGAAAGAAAGCAATTGAAGGACAAGAAGTTGATTACTCCTTGTTTATAATGGTGGGGAAGAAGAATTTCCCTAAAAACAAGTCTCAAGCAAAATAAGATTGAAAGATTTTATTACTCTATTTAAAGATTATCTTCAACAAGATAATAATAGAAATTGATAAATGCTTAAGTAATTCTTCTTATATGGGAAACACTATACTATTGATAGAATTTCGCATAACGGAGGTAAACATATGGAAAACTTAAAAAATGCCATAGAAAGACTAAAAGTAATGGAATGCCCTACTGGGCAGGTAGAAAGAAAAATTGCTAATATATTGGAAGAGTACGAGGTGGGAAATAAGAACGGTATTGAGGTTATTAGAGATGAAGCTTCTGATGCAAATGAGGCACAGGGCTATGTGGCTAAGATCAATGGAAGTAAAACCTTGACCGTGCTAGCAACCTCGGGTATGGATGATTATGTAGCTAAGGTTATAGATGTACAGGAAATTTAAAAATACTGTCGAAAAAACAGCAACTAAATTTATAGTTTAGTTGCTGTTTTATTGCAAAAAATACATAATAGTGAAAAAAATACTTTGATATTAAAGAAATTCGATAATATAATGAATATATAAAATAAAAGGGGGCGGGGGATTGGATAAGGATAAGGTTTTTAGGGATAAAAGAGTGGTTGCGATTATTGCAGCCCTATGTTGTTTATTATGGGGAAGTGCATATCCAGCAGTGAAAAGTGGATATACCTTATTTAGCATAGCAGCTTCAGATATTCCATCTAAAATTGTTTTTGCAGGATATAGATTTACCTTAGCTGGGTTCATTGTACTTTTAGCTGCGCAAATTTCTGGTAAAAGAATTTTTTCTCTATCTTCAAAGGATTTTTCTAGGGTACTCATTTTAGGTATTACTCAAACTACCCTTCAATATATCTTTTTCTATATAGGGCTTGCTAATACTACAGGGGTAAAGGGATCCATATTAAATTCCATAGGAACTTTTTTTAGTGTAATTTTAGCCCATTATATATATCATAATGACAAGCTTAGTAAAGAAAAAATTATAGGTTCTACTATAGGTTTTTTAGGAGTTATGATAGTAAACTTTAGTATTGACTTACTGAAGTTGTCCTTCAATTTTACTGGGGATGGCTTCATAATAATTGCTGCATTAATATTTTCTTCTGCAGCAATTTATGGTAAGAAATTAACTAAAACCTTAGATGTAATGATAGTTACAGGATGTAGCTTATTTTTAGGAGGAATTTTCTTAATGACTTTAGGTTTAGTTAGTGGGGGACGGGTTACTCACTTTACTCTAACAGCCTCTGTATTACTTCTTTACATGGCTGTATTATCCTCCGTGGCCTTTTCTTTATGGTCTTTACTATTAAAATATAATAAAGTTGGTTCCGTATCAGTTTATAATTTTTTAGTTCCTATTTTTGGAGCTATACTTTCAGCTATCTTTTTAGGTGAAAACATACTAGAAATTAAAAACTTAATTGCACTAGTTCTAGTTTGTTTGGGCATATGGTTAGTAAATAAAGAACCTTGTGGCTTATCAGAGGAAAAGAAAGAAGAGAGCAAAAGAGAAGAAAAAGAGGCACAAGCTGTTATAAATAAGTAGAAACAGAATAGAAAAACTTGAAACAAAGAATAAATTATGAAGGTAAGCAGAAATAGAAGAAAAAAATGTAAAAACTAAATTGACTTAGTTGTAAAAATATAGTATATTTATATTATTGTAAATTTTCTAAAAAGGAGGTTGTGACTAATGAGTATTTTAAATTTTAATAAGAAGAATTATGATGTATTACTTAATAATGTGCACTGCCTTCATGAGCGGGTTTTATAATTAATTTAGCTTTTTCAGTCATGGGGTTGTTGTAGCCCTATGACTTTTTTAATTTTTATAAAGTCTTAAAAACACAGTGTGTTAATAAGATTAAGTTTAAGTGAGTTAAAAAGTAAGCCTAAATAGGTTTAGAATAATTCTGCTTATTAAAAATGTAAATTGGAAAGTCATGAAATGTTTCTATGGTAAAGGTACATAGGAGATTTTATGGCTTTTTTATTTTAGGCATCTTCAAAAAATAGATAAGTCAATCTGCGCATCTATTTTGTGCTATACTGCGTCAACAGAACCCTTTGATAGCTCCACTATCTGCGGAACCTGTTTCCTTGTCGGCACAAGCTTGCTTGTGAACACAAGCTTGCTTGTGAACGGAAAATAGCTTTCACATCTTTGACTTATTATTTATTTTCAGATGCCTTATAAAATTGTTATTATACATTATCTATGTCTTTGGAGATACAGAAAGCTAAAGTAGATTTATGAATTGGTAGAAGTTTTGCTCTAAATATTAAGGCAACATATATAGTTTACCTTACTTAGTAAATACTAGGAGACGATGATTTAGGTGTTTAGTGAGGATTAATTAGCTGATTATTAACATAAATAAATCTAACTTAGAGTTTTATAACTTTATAACAGATAATGGAGAACTTTAAAGGAGTGATGAGAATATGACAGGATTAAAGAAAGCTTTGAGAAGACTATTAAAACCTTACATGGGGCTACCTAAGGAGGTTTATATAATATTCCTTTCAAAAGTTGTAAATGCCTTAGGGTGTTTTGTTATGCCCTTATTAACAATTATATTAAAGGACAGCATAGGCCTATCAGATGAAATGACAGGAGCTTATATTAGTGCTTCAGGTCTTTTATATCTGCCAGCTTCCATAATTGGAGGTAAACTTGCGGATACCATTGGAAGAAAAAAGGTTATAGTGGTATTTGATTTCCTTGCTGCGTTACTTTATATATCTTGTAGTTTTATGGAGCCTAGTATTACTATGGTTTACACTATAATGCTAGCAGGGGCTTGTATGGTGGCAGCGGGACCTGCCCATGACTCTTTATTGGCAGATATAACCACTAATGAAAATAGGGAAGGAGCTTACTCCTTAGCATACATGGGGTGGAACTTAGGTTTTGCTGTAGGGCCAGTTATTGGAGGAATCCTTTATGAAAAGAATTTACATTTAGTATTTATAGGTGATGCTATTACAGCTTTAATCTCTCTTGGAATAATTACATTCTTCATAAAAGAAACTATTCATAAGACTAAGGAAGAAATTAAAGATGAAAGCAGAATCTTAGAAAGAAGAGAGGAAGGCTCAATATTTTCCGTGCTTAGAAAAAGGCCGATACTTATTTATTTTGCACTTATAGTATTTTGGTTTAACTTTTCTTACTCTCAATGGTCCTTTTTAATGCCTCTACATGTGTTAGAACTATATCCAGAGGGAAAGGCAAAATTCTTTGGACTACTTTCTGGACTTAATGGTGTAGTAGTAATAGTGTGCACACCTGTAATAACCTATTTACTACAAAATGTTAAAAGCATTAGAAAGAATGTCTATGGAGGGTTATTGTATGCTATAGGTTTTGGTATGCTTGGTTTCTTTAATGCCCTTCCACATTTTTTTATAAGTGTAATCATCTTTACCTTGGGTGAAATTGTACTTGCTATTAGTACATCACCTTTTATAGCAAATCATACACCAGCTTCACACAGAGGAAGAATGAGTGCTGTACTTCCAATAATTTTTGGGGCAGGTCATACTCTAGGACCTATTGGAATGGGAAGAATCTTAAACTTCACCAACATCGAAGGTGGTTGGAAGATTGTTGGAATCATATGTATAATTGCTTCAGCTATAATGCTTAGCTTAGAAGCTTGGGAAAGAAAGGCTCATTACACAGTTGTGGAAGAGGCAAAGTAAAAATGAAAGGTTATCTGAACAAAGTTTCAGGTAACCTTTTTTTTATTTGCAAAAAAATTTAGTATCGCCTCATTAATTTCATATAAATATATAATGGCTTTTAAAATGGAGAATAAGTTTCATAATAAAAAGGTTTGTGGTGAATTTTATGAAAATTCCTTTGACTAAAATTATCGATTTTTTTATTCTAAAGCTCTATATATAAATCCTCTTATATGCCGAAAACTAGTTTAATGTAAATTATTAACAGGAATGTCATAAAAATTTTGGAATTAAGAAAAGAAAATTGAATATATTTATAAAAATGCTTTAAAACAATTTTTTACAAATTTTAAATATGCTCACCTCTGGCAGAAATATACTTTCTACCAGCTTAAATTTAATGTATGTTGAAGGAGGATTTTAAATGAAGAGCAAAAAAGTACTTACTTTACTTACTGCTACGTTAATTGCAGTTTCTACAGTTCTATCAGGCTGTGGAAAAGATGATCCAAAGAAGGTTGAGGGTGGAATTGATAAGGATCAAACTTTAAATTACTGCTTCATATCCGATGTAAGAAGTTTGGACCCATCCATCAACGATGATACTTACGGAGGAATGGTTTTAACTGACACAATGGAAGCTTTAACTAGAGTTGAACAGGATGAAAAAGGAAATGATGTTATTAAACCAGCAGGGGCTACAAAATGGGATGTATCACAAGACGGACTTACTTATACTTTCCACTTAAGAGATTTTAATTGGGAAGATGGCAAGAAGGTTACATCAAAGGATTACGCTTACTCCTTGATGAGAACTTTAGAACCTGCTACAGGAGCTACTTATGTTCAGTTAATAGACATGATTAAGGGAGCTTCAGCTTACAATGGTGGAACAGGTAAAAAAGAGGATGTGGGAATTACAACACCAGATGATAATACCTTAGTAATTACTCTTGAGAAGCCTACTCCTTATTTTATGAATTTGACTTATTTCACTTTATTCATGCCACAAAGACAAGATATGGTTGAAAAAAATGCTAAAAACTACGGCGCAGATGCAGGTACATTACTTTCTTGTGGACCATTCAAACTAAAAGAGTGGGTTCATGATAGTAAGATAGTACTTGAAAAGAATGAAAATTACTATGATAAAGACAAAGTTAAATTAAACACAGTTAATATTAAAGTTATAAAAGAAGAAGAAGCGGAAATGCAAGAATTATACAATGGTGGTCTTGATATGGCTAACGTAACTAAACAAGACTGGAAGGAAAAATTTAATGCTACAGGAAAGATGGACCTTCTAGAAAATATTGAGCCTAGTACTTCCTATTTCCACTTTAACCAAACTGCAACTATAAATGGAGTAAAGCTTTTCAGCAATGCAAAGGTTAGAAGAGCCTTCTCAGTTGCTTTAGATAGACAACAAATTGTTGATATGATTAATGATGGAGCAGCAGTGCCTGCAACAGGTTGGGTGCCATTAAGATTACAATTAAATGGAGAAGAGTTTAGAAAAGCTTCTGGCTTTGACCCTGTTAGTGAATTACAAAAAGAAATTAAAGATCCTAAGGCTTATTTAATTGAAGGGTTAAAAGAGCTTGGAGGAGATACAGATCCATCTAAATACACAGTTCACTATATAGTTGGAAACACTTCAGCATTAGGCAAGAAAAATGCAGAGGTTTATCAACAAATGCTTCAAAAGGCATTAGGTGTAAACATTGCAATTGATACAGTTGAAAGTAAGGTTAAGAGAGATAGAATTAAGGCTTTAGATTATGAATTATCTAACCTTGCATGGATTGGGGATTACAATGACCCATCAACTTTCATGAACATGTGGTATACAACTAGACCAAACTACAATACTGGTTGGGCAAATAAGAAATATGATGAGTTAATGGATAAAGCTAGTTCAACTTCAGACCAAAAACAAAGATTACAATATTTCAAAGATGCTGAAAAACTTTTAGTTTATGAAGATGCAACTATTGCTCCTACAGTATTTAATAAGCATAGTGAATTCCAATATAAATATGTTAAAGGTGTTATGAGACCTACTTTTGGAAGTATTTGTGAGTTGAAATACGCTTACATCGAAGGTAGATCTAAATAGAATTTCTTGTATTGCAGCAGAAAATCTCTGCTGCAATATCTTCATATAGAAGAGGGGGAGGATGTGCTTGTTAAAGTATATATTTAAAAGATTAATATATATGGTTTTCACACTCTGGGTTATTATCACAATTACCTTCGTACTTATGCATGCCATACCTGGAGATCCATTAGGAGATAAGGTTGAAAAGTTAAACGAACAGGTTAAACAAAATTACTATGAAAAATATGGGCTAAATAAATCACTACCAGAACAATATGTTTACTACTTGAAAGGAATTGTAACTCACTTTGATTTAGGAGAATCTTTTGACCACCCCGGAAGAACTGTTAAGGATATTATTGTTAAAAATGCACCGATCTCAGCGAAGATTGGGGCTGAGGGCTTAGTTTTAGGGGTAACTTTAGGAATAGCTTTAGGAGTAATTGCTGCTTTTAACAGAGGAAGATACCCAGATTATATTGTTATGGTTATAGCACTTCTTGGAGTTGCAATACCTGGCTTTGTATTTGCAGCCTTGCTTCAGTTTTTCTTTGGCTTTAAGCTTAAGTGGTTCCCAATACAGGGGTATGAAGGCTTTAAATATACGATTTTACCAGCAATAGCCTTAGGCTTACGTTCTGTGGCTGTTTATGCAAGATACATGAGGTCTAGTACCCTTGATGTAATAAATCAAGACTATATCTTAACTGCAAAAGCAAAGGGTGTTTCAGATATTTCGCTAGTTTGGAAGCATATCATAAGAAATGCAATTCTTCCGGCTATTACAATTTTAGGTCCACAAATTGCAATGATATTCACAGGAGCCTTTGTAATTGAAACCATTTTCTCTATTCCGGGTTTTGGACAATATTACGTTACCTCAGTATCATCAAAGGATTATATGATGATAATGGGTCAAACCATTTTAATATCAGCTCTGTATATATTCTCTCTTTTAATAGTTGATATTATATATGGCCTAGTAGATCCAAGAATCAGAGTTCAAGGAAATAAAGATAGGGGGTAATGGTATGTCTGAAATGAGTTCAGAAAAACTGGTAATCATAGGATGTAACAATTTAAATAGTGAAAAGATTAATCGTCCTAGTATGAGTTATTGGCAAGATGCTAGAAGAAGATTAAAGCAAAATAAAGTAGCCATGATAGCATTAGTTTTACTAATCATAATTGCAATAATGACAGTAATAGGACCTTATATAGCTAAATTTGATTTTGCGGCAATTGATGCCAAGGCTAGAAATGTAAGACCTAATGCAGAGCATTGGTTTGGAACCGATAGTGTTGGAAGAGATTTGTTTGCTCGTATTTGGGTAGGAGGTAGAGTTTCAATTATCATTGGAATAGTTGGAGCCATAATCGATATATTAATTGGTTTAGTATATGGAGGGGTAGCAGGGTACTTTGGTGGAGTTGTAGATAATATAATGATGAGAATTATAGAAATCATAGGATGTATACCAGACATGGTAGTTATAATCCTTATCTCACTTCTACTAAAGCCAGGGCTCATTTCCTTAATTATTGCCATAACCATAACGGGTTGGATTGGAACTGCCAGAATGGTTAGAGGTCAGGTACTTCAAATAAAAGAACTTGAATATGTAGCAGCAGCTAAAGCTTTAGGGGCAAAACCCTTTAGAATTATTGCAAAACATGTTATTCCAAATATCATGAGCATTGTTATAGTTGTACTTACTATGGAAATTCCAGGGTTAATCTTTACTGAAGCGTTCCTAAGCTTTGTAGGACTTGGAATTCAACCACCTAGTACCAGTTGGGGTGCCTTAGCTGCAGATGCTAGGACAACATTCTTATTCCATCCATATCAGTTATTATTCCCAGCAATACTCATAAGCTTAACAATGTTATGCTTCAACTTGCTTGGAGATGGGTTAAGAGATGCTCTAGATCCAAAGCTTCGTCAATAAGGGGGTACACATATGGAAAAGTTATTAGAAGTTAATAATTTAAAGGTTTCTTATCATACCTATGCTGGAGAGGTTCAATCTGTAAGAGGGATAAGCTTTCATTTAGATAAAGCTGAGACTTTAGCTATAGTTGGAGAGTCAGGCTGCGGGAAAACAGTTACTTCAAAGGCTATCTTAAGATTAATTCAAACTCCGCCAGGGGAAATCAAAAAGGGATCAGAGATTAATTTTGACGGAAAAGATATACTTAAAATGAGTAAAAGAGAACTCACTGATTTAAGAGGTGGCGAAATAAGTATGATATTTCAAGACCCTATGACCTCTTTAAATCCAACTACTAAAATAGGTCATCAAATTGCAGAGAGTTTGATAATTCATAGAGGTTTAAGTAAAAATGAGGCTTTAAAAGAAGCTGTAAAAATCCTTGAGCTAGTTAGAATACCTAATGCTGAAAAGAGAGCAAATCAGTATCCTCATCAATTCTCAGGAGGAATGAGACAAAGAGTATCCATAGCTATAGCTCTTGCCTGCAATCCTAAAATATTAATTGCAGATGAACCTACTACAGCATTAGATGTTACTATACAAGCACAAATAATGGGGCTTATGAAGGATCTTCAAAATAAGTTTGGAACTTCAATAATAATGATTACTCATGACTTGGGCTTGGTTGCTACTGTGGCAGATAGAGTGCAGGTTATGTATTCAGGGCTTATAGTTGAAAGTGGTACTACAGAGGAAATATTCTTTAATTCTAAACATCCTTATACTTGGGCGCTTATAAAATCAGCACCACAGTTAAATTCAAAGAACAAAGCTTCACTATATTCAATTAGTGGAACACCACCAGACCTATTAAAGCCACCAGTTGGATGTCCTTTTGCAGCAAGATGTAATTATTGTATGGAGGCTTGTCTTGAAGAGATGCCTCAGTCAACACAGCTTAGCGATACTCACGCAGTGTCCTGCTGGCTTATGCATCCAAAGGCTCCAAAGGTAGAATCTCCACTTAGACCAGGGGGTGTTGAGTAATGGAAGATAAAAAGCCTAATGATATATTGTTAGAAGTTAAAAATCTAAAGAAGTATTTTAAGGTTGGAAGAAAAGCTACACTAAATGCCGTTGATGATGTAAGCTTTTATATAAGAAAAGGTGAAACTTTAGGACTAGTAGGGGAGTCCGGTTGTGGGAAGACCACCTGTGGAAAGACTATTTTAGGACTATATTCTGCCACTGGTGGAGAGGTTATCTATGAGGGACGAGATATTCATTCTCTTAATCCTAAGGAACTTAGAAGTTTCTCAAAGAAAGCTCAAATAATATTCCAAGATCCCTATGCATCACTAAATCCTAGAATGACAGTTGGTGATATAATAGCTGAAGGAATTGACATTCATGGACTTTACAAGGGTAAAGAAAGAACAGATAAAATACAAGAAATGCTAGATAAGGTTGGCTTAAATTCTGAGCATGCTCAAAGATTTCCTCATGAGTTTTCAGGAGGACAAAGGCAAAGGATAGGTATAGCTAGAGCTCTTGCCATAAACCCAGAGTTTATAGTGTGTGATGAACCTATTTCAGCCCTAGATGTTTCCATTCAAGCTCAAGTAGTAAACCTACTAATAGATTTACAGAAGGAAATGGGCTTAACCTACCTTTTTATTGCTCATGACCTATCTATGGTAAGGCATATATCTGATAGGGTAGGAGTTATGTATCTAGGAACTTTAGTTGAACTAGGTGGAAGTAATGACTTATACGAAAGGCCGCTTCATCCATATACTCAAGCCTTACTATCTGCTATCCCAATTGCAGACCCAATAGTGGGGAAATCTAAGGTTCAAATACCTTTAGAGGGGGAAGTAACTAGCCCCATAAATCCAAAACCAGGGTGTAGATTTGCACCAAGATGCAAATATGCGAAAAAGATTTGTAGTGAAGAACTTCCGAAACTTAGAGAAATAGAGAAAGACCACTATGTGGCTTGCCATATACTTTAACAACATTTTGGATGCTTCAAGTCTGCCATCCTCTAAAGTGGCAGTTGCTGAGCCTAGAAAATGTACTTTGGTGGCAGTTAAAAGCTGCTTCCAAAGTTGTTAACAAAATGAACTTGTTCATTATTTAATAAAAAGTATATTTAAGATAAAAAGCATGAAATAAAGGATTGTATGCTTCATTTTATATAGGTTTTAAGGGAACCAAGGTGAGTTCAAGGTGTATGTTAAGTCTTAATTTTGGTTTCATATAAAGATGAAATTTTGTATAGGTAAAAGATGGCTATCTAAAGATATATCTTCAGGTAGCCATCTTTTACTAAAAATAAATAAGTTCAGGTTTATATCCTAGTACTTAAGTACATAATAAATTTAAAATATACTTTTCGAAAGTAATTGTAAAGTGAAGGAAAAAACTATAAAATAGGTAATGAACATTTAGGATATTCGCAATAATTAATTAGCTAAACAACAAATAGGAATATTTTTATTTATATATAGGCTTTAGTAATGAAATTTTATTTTTTCATTATAAAAAGCCTTGTGAGAATCAAGGTATGGTTAGATATAAGATGAATATTAATTATGATTCTCTTCGTATAAAACAATAATAAAGATTGGAAAGGTTTTGTATAGCCATGGGAAAAGATAAGGATAAATTTAGCAGGAATGAAAGGGTAGTTGGAATTACTAAGATTTTAACAGAGAACCCTAATACAGTAGTGAATTTGAGTACTTTTACAGAATTGTTTAATGCTGCAAAATCAACAGTTAGTGAAGATATAGTAATAGTTAGAGAAATATTAGAAGAGTTATCTATGGGAAAGGTTGAAACCGTAGCAGGAGCTGCCGGTGGTGTTAAGTTTATAAATAACATATCAGATAATGAAAAAGACGGACTTTTAGAGGAGCTTTGCAATGCACTTAGAGAAAAGTGGAGAGTGATTCCAGGAAACTTTTTATATATTACAGACATTGCTTACAATCCACAGCTAATACACAATGCAGCGGTAGCACTAGCTTCAAAGTTTTCGCATTTAGAGGTGGATTATGTTGTTACTATAGAAACTAAAGGTATCCCACTTGCTTATGAAGTAGCAAAACAATTAGGAATACAGCTAGTTACAGTAAGACATGACACTAAGTTTACAGAAGGAACTACAGTAAGTATTAATTACGTATCAGGTTCAAGTAATAGACTTCAAACTATGTCTCTTTCACGAAAATCAATGAATAAAAACAGCAAGTGTATTTTTATTGATGATTTTATGAGAGCAGGAGGAACAGCTAAGGGCATAAAAGAGTTGTTAAACGAATTCGACAGCGAACTTTTAGGTTGTGGCTTTTTAATTGACAATGTAGAAATGAAGGATAAACTTGTAAAAGATTACGTTTCCTTAGTGGAGTTTTCAGGAATAGATGAAGAGGGAATGGCCATAGTTAGTCCGGCTAAAGATGCATAATTATAGGGAGCTTAAGCAGAATTTACTTTATGTATAATTCTGCTTAAGTTCCCTTTTAGTTTGGGGCGGGAGAGAAAAGAACGGTTTTTATTAAAGGAAATAGCTTCATAAGAATTATCTAAATCAATACTTAGGTGTTAGTAGATAACTTAAGTTTAAGTTGCGTTAGAGAGGTTTTATGACTTTAAATTAATAATGCAACTTATATAAATAAAAAATATATACATTTTTTGATAGGAAAGGCAAAAGAAAACGTGTTATGGAATAATATTGCATAAATGTCGATAAATTTATGTGGTAAATTGACTTAAAATATTAAATTTTTCAGAATATTAGAAGGATTTTCATTGGAAATGGAGAATAAGTAAGTCAACAACATCTTGGAGGTGGGATACATGCAAATTACTGATGTAAGAATAAGAAAGATAGCTAGCGAAGGAAAGATGAAAGCTATCGTGTCTATAACTTTAGATAATGAATTTGTTGTTCACGATATAAAAGTTATAGAAGGACAAAATGGAAATTTTATCGCTATGCCAAGCAGAAAGACTCCAGATGGAGAATTTAAGGACATAGCACATCCAATCAATACTGAAACTAGAGAGAAAATACAAAAGGCAATTCTTGATGAGTATGAGAAAGTTAAGAATGATGAGCCTTTAGTAGATGAAATAGGAAACTAAGAAAAAAGGAGTGTTCATCTCCTTTTTTTATTGTTCAATAATCAAGATAATTGAACAAGAAAAAAGGAGTTAAGAGGAAAAGTGAAAAAGCAATGTTATGGATAAAATTGAAAAAGTTGTGTATGGGTTTTAGCCGTGCTTTTTAAGTATTTACTCTTACTTAGTACTTATTACTTAATACTTATTTTCTCTTGACTTTTAGTTCTTACTTATTCAAATTTGAAAGTAATACGAACAAAATAAAATTAAGCCACTGTTAATTGAATTTTCTAATAAAGCCTCCAGTTATTGAAAAAGTTTGTCACATAAAATATAATAAAGAAGTATGTTATATATGTTCATGGCTAATAATTTGGATACAATGCTATATATTATTCGTTAAAGAGGTGTTGAGATTGTATAAATGTGCTATTATTTTAGCAGCTGGTGAAGGAAAAAGAATGAATTCTGATACACCAAAGGTACTACACAAAGTGTGTGGTAAGGAAATGATAAACCATGTAATAGATAATATAAGAAGTTGCAATATAGAAGATGTAAATGTAGTAATTGGTAAAGGTGCAGAAAAGGTAAGAAAAGGTACTAAGAGCAGGAATATTAGTTATTCTGTTCAAGAAGACCAATTAGGCACTGGCCACGCAGTAATGTGTGCAGAAGAATTTTTAAAAGGAAAAAGTGGTTCCGTAGCAATTTTTGTAGGAGATGGTCCACTTATTACTGAAAGTACTGTAGGTAACCTAGTGAATTTTCATGAAGAAGGTGAGTATAGTGCTACAATTTTAACTTCTATTATGGAAGAGCCTGCAAAATATGGTAGAATTATCAGAAACGCCAATGGAGAAGTGGAGAAGATAGTAGAGTTTAAAGATTGTACTCCTGCAGAAGTAAAAGTTCAGGAAATTAACTCAGGTATGTATTGTTTTGATATCCAAAACCTTTTAAATACTCTATCAAAACTTAATAACAACAACAATCAAGGGGAATACTATTTAACTGATGTAATAGAGATTCTTAAAAAAGAGGGTAAAAAGGTTGGAGCAATAGATGTACCAGTAGAGGAAATTACTGCAGTAAATTCAAAGGTAGAATTAGCAACAGCAGAAATTATTATGAGAGAAAGAATCAACAAGAAGCATATGGAAAATGGAGCAATAATCATTGATCCAAAATCTACTTATATAGATTGGAACGTAAAAATAGGAAGAGATACTGTTATTTATCCAGGAAATGTACTTCAAGGAGATACAGTAATTAAAGATGGTTGTACCTTATATCCAAATAACAGGATTGATAATTCTGTTATTGAGAGCAATGTTACAGTGCAAAATTCAGTAGTTCTAGATAGCAATATTGGAGAGAATACTACAGTAGGTCCTTTTGCATATATAAGACCAGATTCTAATATTGGTAAAAATGCAAGGATAGGGGACTTCGTAGAAATTAAGAAATCCACTATAGGAGATGGTACAAAGGTATCACACTTAACTTATATAGGAGACGCAGAAGTAGGCACCGATTGCAACTTTGGTTGTGGTACAGTAATTGTAAACTATGATGGTAAGCATAAGAATAAAACAGTTATAGGAAACAAGGTATTTATTGGATGTAATTCAAACCTTGTATCTCCAGTAGTTTTAGAAGATGATACTTATATCGGAGCAGGCTCTACAATTACTCACAAGGTACCTAAAGGCTCCCTTGCCATTGCAAGAGCAAAACAGGTTAACAAAGAAAACTGGGTCTATGATAAGTATAATAAAAGATAAAAAATAGCGGGGATTAGGTTCCCCTGCTTGGTTTACATAGGGAAAGGAAATAAAAACAAATAGGAGGACTATACATAATGATAACTCATGGAAAAAACATTAAAATCTTCACAGGTAACTCTTACCCAAAGCTAGCTCAGGACATTGCAGACAGATTAGGACTTAAAATTGGTGAATCTCAAGTTGGGACTTTTAGTGATGGAGAGATATCTGTAAATATTGCGGAAACTGTTAGAGGACTTGATGTGTTTGTAATTCAACCAACAAGTGCGCCAGTTAATGATAACTTAATGGAGTTATTAATAATGATTGATGCGTTTAAAAGAGCATCTGTAGGAAGAGTTACAGCAGTTATGCCTTATTATGGCTATGCAAGACAAGATAGAAAAGCTAAGGCAAGAGATCCAATCACTGCTAAGTTAGTAGCTGACTTAATTACTGCTGCTGGAGCTGACAGAGTTTTAACTATGGATTTACATGCAGCTCAAATTCAAGGTTATTTTAACATTCCAGTAGATAACTTAATGGGAGCACCAATACTAAGTAATTACTTTGTAGAGAGTGGCTTTGCTGATCAAGATGATGTAGTTGTTGTTTCTCCAGACCTTGGAAGTGTAACTAGAGCTAGAAAATTTGCTGATAGATTAAATGCACCAATAGCAATTATAGATAAGAGAAGACCAAAAGCAAACGTTGCAGAGGTAATGAATGTTATAGGAGATATTAAAGGTAAGAGAGTTATCTTAATAGACGATATGATTGATACAGCTGGAACTATCTGTAACGGAGCTAATGCACTAGTTAAAATGGGAGCTAAGGAAGTTTATGCTTGCTGTACTCATGCTGTGCTATCAGGCCCTGCTATTGAAAGAATAGAAGTGTCAGCTATAAAACAATTAGTAATGCTTGATACAATTCATTTACCAGAAGAAAAAGCAATAGATAAAATCAAAATTTTATCTGTAGCTCCAATTTTTGCAGAAGCAATTAAGAGAATTTATGAAGATGTATCTGTAAGTAAATTATTTGATTAAGAATTTTGAAATATATATGGGAAACAAAGATTAAGACTTAATTTATGAGTATAAACTATCATAGTTTCCTTAGGGCTCTTTTAGATGAATAGAATGGGTTTTCATAATGGAAGCTTATATTTATAAAAAAACATGGGTTGCATTAGTTGTAGCCCATGTTTTTTATAAATATTTTGTAAATTATATTAATTTTACAGAAAATTTCTCAAATTTGTTTTGTATTATTATATAATACAAAGTAAAAATGGTGTAAAATAGAAGATAGTGTTAAGTTTGTATAAAATTTTTTATTTGAGTGGAGGATTTAAAATGGAAGGTACTATTGGAAAAGTATTAGTTGTGGATGACGATAAAAATATATCTGAAGTGTTAAAAATGTACTTAGAAAGTGCAGGCTATACAACTAGAGTTGCAAATGATGGAAGAGAAGCTCAAGAGATGTTTATGGCTTTTAAACCAGATTTAGTTCTTCTAGATGTAATGCTTCCATATATGGATGGAATAGATGTATTAAAGTGGATTAGGAAAGAGCATGAAACTCCAGTTATTATGATAACTGCAAAGGGAGAAACCTTTGACAAGGTTTTAGGCCTAGAATTAGGGGCAGATGACTATATAGTTAAGCCTTTTGAGCCTAAGGAGCTTATGGCTAGGGTTAAAGCAGTGCTTAGAAGATACACTTCTGAAGTAGATAATAAGGAAACCTTATCCTTTGATAATCTGGTTATTGATGTAAATTCTTACAATGTAACTTATAAAGGCAATGAAATAAAAATGCCACCTAAGGAGTTTGAACTTTTATATTACCTTGCAAGCAATAAAAATAGAGTTTTCACAAGAGAGCAGCTTTTATGCGAGGTTTGGGGTTATGACTATCCAGGAGATTCTAGAACAGTGGATGTTCACATAAAAAGGTTAAGAGAAAAAATTGCAGGTGGGGATACTTGGCAATTAGAAACAGTTTGGGGTGTAGGCTATAAATTCGAGGTGAAATAATGGTTAAAAACAGCTTGTTCACTAAAATGGTAATAACTTATACTATAATTATTTCCATCAGTCTTACCATTATAGCGGCTTTTTTATCCTTTTGGATTCAAGATTATTTTATTAAAAATAGAAAAGAACAGTTAAGCAATCAAATTACTATAATTGAAGGACTTGCCAATGAGTATATAGAAGGGGCAATACCTTATGAGGAATTAAATGGTTCCATGAGATTTATTTCAGGATACATTAATGAAGATATACTACTTCTTGATAGAAATGGGTATGTATATGTGATTACTTCTAATAAGTTTAAGGGGTTTATAGGTAAGCAGCTTTTTGTTGATCAATTAGATAATTTGAGTCAAGGAATGCACTTTCAAACCCTTAACAATTATGATAACTTTGATGAGAAATTTTATGTATTAGGAGAACCAATTAAAGGGAAAGACAGCAAGTTTAATGGAGCTGCAATTATTAATATATCTATGTCAACTCTTAATAAATCATTAAGCAATGTATTTAAAATTATTTGGGTTTCTACAGTTATAGCAGTTATTGTATCAAGTATTGTAATTTACTATTTTATACAAAAAATAATTGTAAACCCTATTTCGGAAATGAATGTAGTTGCTAGAAAAATAGCTGCAGGTGATGTAAATAAAAGGGTTGTAGTTCAATCCCACGATGAAATTGGTGAATTTGCAGAATCTTTCAATGTAATGGCGGATTCCTTGGAGAAGGTGGAGCAAAACAGAAAAGAGTTTCTTTCTAATGTATCTCATGAATTAAGATCACCTATTACTTCTATAAAGGGATTTATTGGCGGAATTTTAGATGGTGTTATTCCAAAGGAAAAAGAAGAATACTATCTAAAAATTGCCTATGAAGAAATTCAAAGACTTACTAGGCTTATCAATGAGCTTCTAGACCTTTCTGCAGTAGAGTCAGGAAAGTTTAAGCTTCAAATGAGAGCCTTAGACATAAATGAAGTAGTAAGACTTTGTATACTTAGAAACGAAGCAAGGGTTAAAGATAAAAAGCTTAATGTTCAAGTATTCTTTGAAGAGGATGAACTTATTGCTATGGCAGATGAAGATAAAATTATGCAGGTAATAACCAATCTCTTAGATAATGCTATTAAGTATGCAGATGAAGGTGGTTTAGTTACTATATCTTGCAGAAGTAAGGGAAAGAAAGCATTTGTATCCATATTCAACGAAGGGCCGGCTATACCTGAGGAAGACATAAAACATATATGGGATAGATTTTACAAGGGAGATAAGTCAAGAACTCAAAAGGTTAGCACAGGACTTGGGCTTTCCATTGTGAAAAAAATTATTGCCTTATTTGATGAGGAAATATGGGTTGAAAATAAAGATAATGGAGTTATGTTTACTTTTACATTGACTTTGGGAAAGAAAGCATAAACCATACAAATTTATGAAGGTATTTTAGTGAGGTGACACTGTGGATAGCTTTAAAGAATCAAATAGCAGAGAAGAAGATTATAGTGGCAAAATCAAATTTAATAAGAAAAAGAAAAGTTACAAAAAAAGGTTTATAGTTTTTACTATATTGTATTTAGTTGTAGCCGCTATTTCAGGAGTATGCACTGCTTTTTTTATAAATAATACTACAGTGTCAAAAAAACACATGGCTGAAAATATTGATAATTCCATAACTAGTACTAACGGCGAAGGGAACTATAACGAAATAGCAAATAAAGTATCAAAATCCATAGTAGCAATTGTTAAAGTCGTTGGAGAAACTGATAGGCCTATGGAAATAGATAGTGGCTCGGGAATTATATTTAAAGAGGGCGGCTATATCCTAACTAACCAGCATGTAGTAGATGGAGCTAAATCCATAAAGGTTAAACTTTATAATGATTTGGTCTATGATGCAAGTATTATTGGAGTTAATAACACCTATGATCTAGCTGTGATAAAGATTCAAGCGGAAACTTTACAACCTATTAAAATGGGTAGTGCAGTAGGGTTGGAACAAGGTAGTGAAGTCTTAAGTATAGGAAACCCTATGGGAAGGGCTTTTCATGAAAATATAAAGCAAGGAACTGTATTAAGTATCAGTGAACCATTAATCACAGTGGATAAAAGCACTGGAGTACATTCAGCCTTGAATATTATTCAAACAACTATTCTTCCAAGTTCAATTAATAGTGGTGGGGCTTTGTGTAATACTAAAGGAGAACTCATCGGTATTAACAGTATTGAAATGAACCATTCTAAGGGAACTATTAAGAGTAGTTTTTACATGACCGTAGAGGATGCAAAGCAATTTGCAAGTGAAATACTTAATGGAGAAAGTTTACTTAGAACAGTTTTAGGAATCTATGCTGAGGAGGCGCGGCCTAAAACTCAAGAAGGAATCCAGGGAGTTTATGTAAAGGAAGTAAGCAAGGAAAGTGAAGCCTATGAAGCGGGATTGAGACCTACTGACATAATTGTAGAGTTTAATGGTGAAAAGATAAAGTACATTAAAGATATGGATAAAGCCATAAAGAGGATCGCCGCTGAGGAGGTAGTTACCTGTAAAATATTTAGAAATGGATATTACAGAGGTTTAGATATTAAAGTAAATGGTGTGAAGAAATAAAAGTAGTATGATTTAGGCATTCTCTGATAAGGATGTACACATAAAAAGCTTTTGACCTTCCTACTAGTTGTGCTAACACCATCAAGTCATTACTGTATGGAAGCTATAATAAAAATCAACATAGCAAAACGAGCAGGTGAAAACTTTTCCTTGCTCGTTTTCTTCGGCTTTTATCCTCTCGCCCATCGTGCAGGGTACCATTTTTGGAACCATGATGTAAACACGCCCATCAACGCAGGTAGTACAGAATTGATTAGACCTATGTAGGGCGAAAAACTTGTGCCCATTAGAATATAAGTCCAAATCGGTGTAACAAGATATAGTATCCCCCAAGCAACGGTCAATATGCGGTTTGTAGTTATAAAAAGGGGGTTTGCAAAGGCTCTTTCTTCACCGTAGCGCGCTGCACTGTAATATGCGGTTAGTGGTATTTTAGGAAATGCGCCAATTGTCCACATCAGCCCAAAGATTAAATAGCTACTAGAGATGATAAGTCTTGTACTCGCACCAAATAAAACTGACAATGAAAGCCCGATGACAATTGGGATGCTGATTTGCTCATAAGCCACTGAACGAAATTTAAGCCATAATAATGGAATGCATGACGCCGTGACAATTCCAAATAAAGCACCGAAAGTGGGATTTATAGCTATTGCTACCCAGATTACAATCCACGGAAAGAGAAGAATCGTCATGTTGGTTTTACACTTAGGAGATACATTGGTGTCATTAGGAGGAACTGAGGAGCCAAAAAGATCATCCCATTTAAGCATCAAGCTAAAATCACCAAGAACTTTATAAAGTCCCTGATACAGGGCATCTTGTCCAGAAATTTCCCCGCGAGATATGGAGCGCCAGAGTGTGTATGGTGTTTCAATTTTTGTGGTATAGGGTTTGAAATCGTCGGTTACAACTGTAGCTCCTTGCTTTGTCATCAGTATTTGATAAGACTTATCAATGTCGTTGTAATAAAACTCTAGCACACGTTTCGCGCCATCTGGAATATATAGAGCTGCCATTTGCGTTGTAAAGTTAAGGCTGTCATCTGGCAAAATTTCTGAATCTTGACTTTTAGTAACTGTCCAAGAAGCATCTGCCATTTTTTCAAATACATCCTGTGGATATAACGGCTCTGAAAGCTGCGTTTGTGTCTTGGGATGAATTCTTCCAGTAGCATATTCTGCCCCTGCGCGATGAACAATCTCAAGATAGGTATTTGTGCGGTTTTTCAGTTCCGGTATGCTAAACAATTCTCCCTGGCTACAAAGAATTGGGGTGTAATTTCCTCTTCCCCACAGGCGATCAAACATTGGGATTATGGCATCATAATTTCCTTTTACTGTCCAAAAGCCGCAAGTAGAAATGACGATATGTTTTTGATGCGCTAAATCATAGCGAGATGGATGGCCTCCGCTCTCAGTATCTTTCGCCATAAATGGCAGTTCAAGTGGAAGCTGTCTGTCAATGAGGTTTTTAAGGCCCCCAGGAATGTTAAAATAATATAAAGGAAAGGACCAAATGATCACATCAGCAGCCATGATTTTGGAAAGAATTACATTCATTGAGTCATCTATGACGCACTTTCCAGGAGTCTTATTCCAGCAAGTGAAGCACCCCAAACAGGGCTTCACGTCAGATTTTGTTACATCTATAATTTCTGCATCCTGCCATTGTGCGCCGTCCAAAAATGCACGCGTAAGGTGCATAGTGTTACTGGATTCACCTCTAGGAGAACCGTTCAAAACTAAAATTCTCATCACTTTTCCTCCTCTAAAAGAGCGATTGCTTTATCCGCCCAAGCAAGTCCTGCGTCAAAAAATACATCTCCATAAAGTGCTACAATCTCCCAGTATTTTGACTTTTTATTATTGCTTATGACCATTCCGTATTCGGAGATTGCTTCATAGGCATCGTTCATTCCTTTAATTCTTTCAAGGCAATTTTCTCGGTATGAACGAAGCATTTTTAGAGCTTGTTCAGTGCTTGTTTCTCCGGCAAAAAATACTCGCATTAGAAATGCGCTTTTAACACGCATGGCGTGGTCAATATCTGATCCTGGTAGGGATAGCCAATCGGCGAGTGCTTCCTTACCGCTGTTTGTTATGGTATAGACTCTTTTATTTGGTTTTTCACTCTGGATAATGCGCTCACTGGTCAACCAGCCACAGAGCTCCATAGCATCCAATTCACGATAAATTTGGCTGGTTTTTGCTTGCCAGAAAAACGAAAGAGAGACTCTAAACGCCTTATCCAACTCATATCCTGTCATAGGTCCATAATTCAAAAGTCCCAATAAACCATGCTTAAGTGACATGTTAATACCTCCACTAATTTTATATTCAACAAGTGTAGTATACAATATGTGGAATTGGCAGTCAAGTGTGAAATGTATTTATTTTCTAAATATTTTACGGTAAATATCTATTTCAATTTTGTGAATACGAGTAGGAAAAATATGGAAACTGCAGCATATGGAAATTATACAGTTTTTGAAAGAGTGAGAACATCCTTACTGACTGAAGCACTATGTATGCTATTTTTATTTAAGAGTAATATGATAAGTTGCAGCGAACAAGGTTACTACAATTATCAAGTAATAGTTTAGAAAAAAGTTAAGCCTTGATTTTGTTCCACTATAGTATAATATATAATATGAGTTGAAAAATAATAATTGATAAATCAGAATATGTACCTTGTATAAATTATAATTGAATATTCAGGGTTATTCTTATAAACTTAATAAAATATATTTTGTTTTACCATAGATATTATAGGTGAAACTTAGTTTAGTGGGATAATTATAATTTATATACAGAAAGTAAAACGTAGAAGTTTGGAGGTAGAAATAGGATGTATTTAGTAGTTGGACTAGGAAATCCAGGAGATAAATATGATAAGACAAGACATAATGTAGGATTTGATGTAATTGATTTATGTAAAGATAAGTATAATTTTGGGCCTAGCAGGACAAAATTTAAAGGTATATATTGGGAAACCATAATAAATGGAGAAAAGGTGCTATTTCTAAAGCCTCAAACCTTTATG
This sequence comes from Clostridium punense, assembly GCF_017874425.1. GTDB lineage: Bacteria > Bacillota > Clostridia > Clostridiales > Clostridiaceae > Clostridium_J > Clostridium_J punense. The sequence goes on along the minus strand of NZ_JAGGLL010000022.1, from coordinate 34,895 downwards.
AATTTAAGTGGTGAGAGCGTAAGGGAAATATGTGATTTTTATAAAATTCCTAATGATAAGATAATAGTAGTTTATGATGATATAAGCTTGGAACCAGGAACTTTAAGAATAAGGAGAAAAGGTAGTGCAGGGGGGCATAACGGAATAAAAAATATTATTATGCATTTATCCACTGATGTATTTCCTAGAATTAAAGTGGGAGTTGGACAACCAAAAGAAGATTTAATTCCTTTTGTTCTTGGAAGATTTTCAAAGGAAGAAAGAGCATTGGTTGAAAATGTATTTAAAGCATCTATAGAAGCTATAGAAGTTATAGTTAAAGAAGGCGTTTCTGAGGCTATGAATAAGTTTAATGGCTTTAAAGCGGAGTAATTGCTATTAGTTTAGATAAGGCATCTGAAAATAAATAACAAGTCAAAGATGTGAAGGCTATTTTGTGATAGACAAAGAAACAGGTTCCGCAGATAGTGGGGCTATCAAAGGGTTCTGTTGACGCAGTATAGCACAAAATAGGCGAGCAGATTGACTTATTTATTTTTTGAAGATGCTTAATTTTGAGAGGTGGTAAGTTTGAGATTAAAGGGTTTAATGACACCCCTAACTCTAAGTGAACAATTTAAAGAGATTTCTAAGGCCATAGACAATAGGAAGTATCCTATTGGTGTTTATGGTCTTTCTGAGTCCTCTAAAAGTTATCTGCTTTATGGGGTTTTAAATGAAATAAATGAAAAAATGTTAGTGGTTACCCATAGTGATGTGGAGGCTAAAAATATCTATGAGGATTTGTCTTTTTATCTTAACGATGTCTACTATTTTCCTACAAAAGAAGTGGTGTTTTACAATGTAGATGCCATATCAGGTGATTTAAGGTGGGAAAGATTAAAGGTTATAAAAAAGATGTTAGAAGAAGGGCAAAAGGTAATTGTCACCTCAGCTGAAGCTTTAGCTTCAACTTATGCTCCGGTAGAGCTTTTTACTAGTCATAGCTTTAATATTTCTGTGGAGGACATAATTGATATAAGAGAGTTATCTCAAAGACTTATTGAAGCAGGATATGAAAGAAATGAAGTAGTAGATACTAAAGGTCAGTTTTCAATAAGGGGAGGAATTATTGATATCTATCCTCCAACAAGTGGACTTCCTTTTAGAATTGAGTTATTTGATGATGAGGTTGATTCTATAAGAACCTTTAATACTGATACCCAAAGAAGTATCGAAAAGGTACAAACTATAGAAGTTTTTCCAGCAAAGGAAGTCATCCTAACAAATCACCACATAGATAAGGCTTATACTAGTATAAAAGAAGATTTTAATTCTAGTATAGAAGGCTTTAAAAAGAAAAAAGATAAGGAAGCCATAGAAAGGTTAACTTCTACCATTAATAATAATCTAGAGCTTTTAAAAGAAACCTGGTCTTTTGAGACTATAGATAGTTATATTAGCTATTTTTATGATAAAACCTCAACTTTGTTTGATTATATGAAAAACTGTTTTGTGGTTATAGATGATGTTCAAAGGTGTGTTGGAAAGCTTGAAAGTGTGCAGTTTGAGTTCAGTGAAAATTATGAGAATTTTTTAAAAAGGGGTAACATCCTTCCAAAACAAGGAGAATTACTACTTTCCAAGGATAGAATTATTGAAGAATTAGAATTAAGCAAGGTTATGACTTTAGAAGCTATCACTAAAACAACTAAGCATTTAGCGCCAAGAACTATTGCTGCTTTTTCTCAAATAACCATTCATGATTATCATGGACAATTAGATTTACTTATTGAGGATATTAAGGACAAAAAGGCTAGGAATTATAGAACTTTAATTCTCTCAGGCACTAGAACAAGAGGGGAAAGGCTTATTGATACTCTTAGAGATAGGGGCATTGAGGCTACTTATAGAGATGTTGTTTCTAGTATTGCTCAGGGGGAAGTGGTAGTTACTTTTGGAAATGCATCCAAAGGTTTTGAATACCCAGAGCTTAAGGTTTGTGTAATATCTGACAGTGAGGTCTTTGGACAATCTAAAAGAAAGTCAGTAAGACGAGGAAATAAAAAAGGTGTTGGAAAGATTAAGAGCTTTACAGAACTTAAACTTGGGGACTATGTAGTTCATGTTAATCATGGAATAGGTATATATAAAGGAATTAAACAACTAGAGGTTCAAGGGCATAAAAAGGATTTTTTAGAACTTTCTTATAACTCAGGGGATACTTTATACGTGCCTGCTGAGCAGCTTGACATGGTTCAAAAATATATTGGAAGTGAAGGAAAGGCTCCTAAGGTCAATAAACTAGGGGGCAGTGAGTGGATTAAAGCTAAGAATAAGGTTAAAAAATCCATTGAGGATATTGCAGAAGACCTAGTTAAGCTTTATGCAATTCGTGCTACTTTAAAAGGACATAAATATTCAGAGGATACTGTTTGGCAAAAGCAATTTGAAGAAGAGTTTCCTTATGAGGAAACTCCAGATCAGTTAACCTCCATAGAGGATATAAAAAAGGATATGGAGAGCAATAAGCCTATGGATAGACTTCTTTGTGGAGATGTAGGTTATGGAAAGACTGAAGTTGCTATAAGAGCTGCTTTTAAATGTGTTATGGATAGTAAGCAGGTAGCAATGCTTGTACCTACTACAATTCTTGCAGAGCAGCATTATAAAAATATGAAAAAAAGATTTTCTGATTTTCCAGTAAGGGTAGAGATGATAAGTAGATTTAGGACGCCGGCTCAAGTTAAAGCTACGTTAAAGGCTTTAAAGGAAGGGAATGTGGACATTTTAATTGGAACTCATAGAATTCTTCAAAAAGATGTAGTGTTTAAAGATTTAGGTCTTTTAGTTATTGACGAGGAGCAAAGATTTGGAGTAACCCATAAAGAAAAAGTCAAAGATTTAAAGAAAAATATAGATGTATTAACTCTTTCTGCAACACCAATTCCAAGAACTCTACATATGTCTTTAACTGGAGTTAGGGATATAAGTGTTATTGAAACGCCACCAGAGGAGAGATATCCTGTTCAAACCTATGTGGTTGAATTCAATGATCAGTTAATAAGAGATGCAATTATGAGAGAATTAAATAGAGATGGACAGGTGTTTTTTGTTTATAACAGAGTAGAAACTATAAATGATATGGCTAGTTACCTATCTAAGTTAGCTCCAGAAGCTAGAATTGCAGTAGCTCATGGGCAAATGACGGAAAGAGAGCTAGAGAAAATTATACTAGATTTTATTGATAAAAAGTATGATATGTTAGTTTGTACAACTATAATTGAGACGGGCATAGATATTCAAAATGCTAATACTATGATCATTTATGATGCCGATAAGATGGGGCTTTCTCAACTTTATCAGCTAAGAGGAAGAGTTGGTAGAACTAATAGAATTGCGTATGCCTACTTTACCTATATGAAGGATAAGGTTTTAACAGAAGTAGCAGAGAAAAGACTTAAGGCAATTAAGGATTTTACAGAACTTGGTTCAGGATTTAAAATTGCTATGAGGGACCTTGAAATAAGAGGAGCGGGCAATATTATGGGCTCAGCACAACATGGACATATGGCTACAGTTGGATATGATTTATATTGTAGAATGCTTGAGGATGCGGTAAAACTTATTAAAGGTGATATTGATAATGAACCTATTGAAACTACAGTAGACATTAAGATTGACGCTTATATTCCAAGTAGTTATATTGTAGATGAGACTCAAAAGATTGAAGTGTATAAAAAAATTGCTTCAATTGATTCTTATGAGTATATGATGGAACTTCAAGAGGAAATAGAAGATAGATTTTCGGATATACCAAATACTGTATATAATCTTATGGATATAGCCTATGTAAGAGCTCTTGCAAAGGAAATTGGTATAGTTGAGATTAAAGAAACAGGAAGTGAGATTCTTATTACCTTCCAAAATAAAACTTATCTTACTCCAGAACTAGTAAAAACTGTTTTAGAAAAATATAGAAAAGAAATTGCCTTTAAAATGGGTGATACCCCTGTCTTGGGGTGGAAGTTTAAGGGAATAAAGAAAGAGGTTGTTTTAAAGCATTTAATTCAAATTGTTAAGGATATGAGAGCTGCTGTAAAAGGTGAAATTAAACAATAACTAAACAAGTTAATAAAAAGTTCATAACTTTGTCACTGCACTGTCATAGTAAAAGCATAAAATAATGTATGTTATGCATATACATTGTATACAATTAACACTTATAGATAAAAAAGTTCAGTAATGGACATGTTTTTGAATCTGAAAACCTATTGATATTTTAAGCAATTTATATATTTACAGCAATTTGATTTTGTGTAGAGTGTTAGTAAAAAATATTCCAATGGGAAAAAATTACAATGTTGAAGTGGTTTCTCTATAGTTGGTGTGTACAATAACAGTTGTTTTATGCTACAATGTATTATAATAGAAAATAGCCAGAATGGGGGATAAAAAATTGAGAAACGTGAAAAAGGTTATAGCTGCAGCTTTAATAACTGCTACGGCTCTATCAGCAGTAGGATGTGGAGTTGTTGAGAAAACACCAGAAGGTGTAAACAAAACTGTGGTAGCTAAGGTTTATAATAAAAAAATTACAAGAGGTCAAGTGGATGAGCAGCTTGCGCCAGTACTTGAAAATGTGAAAGCCCAGTTTGGAGAAGGCTATGAAACTAATGATCAAGCGAAGCAATATTTAGCTGAACAAAGAACAAATATCTTAGATACTATGGTAAATGATATAATCATAAAGAAAAAAGCTGAAGAACTTAAAATCATGCCTAGTGAAGAGAAGATTAATGAAGAAGTTCAAAAGCAACTTGCAGACATAAAAACCTCTTTTGAGAATGAAGATAAGTTTAAAGAAGCTTTAACACAAGCTAAAATGACAGAAGAAAGTCTTTTAAAAGAGTTAAGACCTTCTGTTATAACAAATATTGTTTATGAGCATGTAGTTAAGGATGTTGCTGCAACTGATGAAGAAGTTAAGCAAGACTATGATACAAACCAAACAAAATATACAGAAAAACCAAACAGAATTAAACCTGCTCATATTTTAGTTAAAACTGAAGATGAAGCTAAAGCAATTATTGAGAGATTAAATAAGGGTGAAGACTTTGCAGCTCTTGCTAAGGAAAAAGGTACTGATGGTACTAAGGACAATGGCGGAGAGTTAGGTTGGATTGAATATGATACTAAACAATATGACAAAACATTCATGTTAGCAGCTATTAGTGTACCAAAGGGTGAATATACAAAGATGCCAATACAAACACAGTTTGGGTATCATGTTATTAAAGCTCTAGATAAAGAAGAATACCCTGTTAAAAAGTTTGAAGATGTTAAGGAGCAAATTAAAACGTCTTTATCGGATCAAAAGAAATATCAAACTTGGCAGGATACTATGAAAAAATGGCAAGATGAAGCTAAAATTACAGTTTATGACGATAAACTAAAATAATTAAATAATCAACAAAGAAGCTACTCATAGTGTATATTTATACATTATAAGTAGCTTCTTTATTTTTTTATAGAAAATTTAAACTTTTCAATGGAAAATAATGAAATCAAAACCTTGGAATTAGAGTTTTTTAATTATATTAGGGACAGTTTCTTTATTTTGGAGAATTATCAAATGGTTAATTAAATTTCTTTTTAATTAAAGTTTTACTAATGTGTATAAAATTTGGAATTAAGAAAGATAATAATAGCACTAGTATAAGTTTAGTGAGTTAAGGAGGAATTAGTAAATGAAGGCAACTGGTATAGTAAGACGTATAGATGACCTAGGTCGTGTTGTAATTCCTAAGGAAATAAGAAGAACTCTTAGAATAAGAGAAGGAGATCCTCTTGAAATATTCACTGATAGAGAGGGTGGTGTAATTCTTAAGAAGTATTCACCAATAGAAGAATTAAGTGAATTCTCTAAAGAGTATAGTGAAGCACTACAGCAAACCATAGGACACATAGTAATCATAAGTGATAAGGATAATATAATATCTGTAAGCGGTAGTCCTAAAAAAGAATATTTAGAGAAAAAAGTAAGTTCTGAACTTGAAAAAATAATGAATAGTCGTAAGGCAGTTATACTAGGGGAAGGTTCAGAAAAGTCAGTACCACTTTACAGTGATGAGGATGAAACATTATATAACTCACAGGTTATAGCACCTATAATGGCAGGAGGAGATGCTATTGGAGCTGTTATGATAGTTTCTAAGGATAGTAGTGTGAAATTTGGAGACTTAGAACTAAAACTAGCTGAAACAGCATCTGCATTCCTAGGAAAACAGATGGAAGAGTAATGGCGTGGCGTAGCTACGCCATTACTCTTTAATTTCAAGTTTTTATCCAAATAGCGACTTGAATTAAAGAGTGAAGAAAAAATGATTATTGTACATTTTTAAGTCCATCTATTTTCTTTCCCTTTTCAATATTATCCAAAAGTTATTATAATAAACAATTTAATATAAATTTAATAGATTTTTAATTTTATTATACTCTTATATTCCTAGAAAAATAATTATCTGTATTTATTTGTATTTGGAGTTCCTGGTTCGAAATCAATTTATTCATCAGTAAATCTATTGTGAACTAAAGTGAAAATTTAACTTTCATAAGAAACTCACATGGGCTACTTTAAAGCGTTTTGAAGGGAAATAAAATAAATTTTCATCCTAGATTCCTATATCAGTAATAAACCCTCTATAAAATAAATATTTATAATATAGGCAAGCCTTTCACTATATAAAATAGAGCTTGCTTTTATGGGGGGAGTATATGAAAAGGCAGTCTTTAATAAAAGGAACAATGATTTTAGGTGCAGCTACTATATTTGCTAGGTTTTTAGGATTATTTTTTAGAATACCCTTACAGGCTTTAATTGGGGATCAAGGTATGGGCTATTATCAAATGTCCTACCCACTTTACATGACTTTTGTTGCTTTGGCATCTGGAGTTCCAATTGCTATGTCAAAGCTTATTGCTGAATTTAATGCTAAAAATGATGTACATGCTGTAAAGCAAATATTGAAAGAAACACTTATGATTATGATTCCTATTGGAGCTGTAGCATCAATGATAATGCTATTTTTCTCAAAGGGAATAATAACAGCTTTAAAATGGGATTCTAAGTCCTATTATTCTTTTATGGTTATTTCTATTGCACCAATATTTGTTTGCATTATGTGTACTCTTAGGGGTTTTTTTCAGGGAATGCAAAATATGACCTATACAGGAATTTCTCAAATTGTTGAACAAATTGGGAGAGTTGTATGTGGAGTTTTATTTGCATATCTATTAGTACCAAAGGGCATAGAATATGCAGCAGGAGGAGCGGCTTTTGGTACAGTAGTTGGAGGGATGCTAGGGAGTTTATATCTTATGATAAATTATATTAGGGTTAGAAAGGAGTTTCCTAAGCTTCCGAGAAAAAGAGGTAATAGCATGATCCCGCTTATAGCTCAAGCAGCACTTCCAGTATCCATTGGAGCAGCAGTAGGAACGATAATGTCATTAATAGATTCAGTAGTAGTTCCACAGAGACTTTTGGTTGCAGGTTACTCGGCTCAAGATAGTGCAGTTTTGTATGGGCAGCTTACTGGAAAGGCTGTAACTCTACAGAATATACCTTTAGCAGTATCTATGGCTCTTTGTGCAGCGTTAGTTCCTATAGTTTCAGAGGCTTATGCTACTTTTAGAACTGTAGAATTAAAAAGAAGAGTGGAAATGGTTTATAAGCTATCCTTTGTAATAGGAATTCCAAGCTTTTTAGGTTTATATTTTTTAGCAAAACCAATAATGGCCTTAGTATTTATGAAGGATGTGGCTGGATTTGAAATACTTAAATTCTTATCTATATCAATACCTTTTATAATAATTACTCAAACTACTACATCGCTTTTACAAAGCTGTGGAAGATACATGCTTCCTGTGTATAATCTTGGAGTAGGTTGTATCGTAAAGGTTATACTATCTTACGTATTTGTGGCACAAAGCAATGTAAATATATATGGAGCAGTTATAGGGACTATTTTTGGATATATTACCACTGCACTACTAAATTATATACAAGTCTCTAAAATTTTAAAAATCAAATTTAGTCTTCTAGAGGTTTTATTAAAGCCTTTGATGGCATCCCTAATTATGATAATTCTTGTTGTATTTAGCTATAATAATGTCTATAATTATACAATGAGTAATGGAATTTCCTGCTTGGTTTCCATAATAGTGGGGGTAGCAGTATTTTCTGTGCTAATAATAATTTTAGGAGTATTCTCAATGGAGGATATAAGAGGAAAATTTATGAGGCATTAACTTAGTTTTTGTAAACTTAAGATTATACTCTATTTAACTCTCATTAAAGATCTAATTAACAAATAGGTTTTGTTTTTAAATTAGTAAAGTATTTAGATACAAATAAAACTTAGCTTTGAAAAATGTGTAGTAAAGTTAGGCTAGACTTTGTTTTTACACTAGGTTATTTTGGTTTTAAGATGGTTTAAAATTTATATATTAAAGATTCAACTGTATATAGGGAACTAAAGTCAGTAGTTAACTCATATAGGCTCTGCCTTGGTTCCCTTAAGATTTTTTTTATTGATAAGCTTCACTAGAGAATTCGCATATACTTATTTACGTATATATTTGTTTATAGCAACAAATAATAATTTGTTCTAAATTAAAGGTAGCTTACTTTATTTTAAATTACAATTAAATCATTAATATATGTTTATGTATTTACATAAACATATGCAGTAGAGTTATGAATAACATTTACAATACCAAGGATATAAGGAGCGATACAGTATGATTAAAATAGTAGGTCTAGGGCCAGGGGCAAAGGATGCACTTACCATAGGGACGTTAGAACTATTAAAGTCTTCTCATAAGGTACTTTTAAGAACTGAGAAGCATCCTAACGTGGATTATTTAAAGTCATTAGGAGTAGTGTTTGATACATATGATTCTTTTTACGAGAGGTTTGATTCTTTTGATGAAGTATATAGTGCTATTTCAAAGGATATTATAGATAAACATAATACCTGCGAAGAGCTAGTTTATGCTGTTCCTGGCCATCCATTAGTAGCTGAAAAGTCTGTGACTTTACTTCTAAAGGAATGTGAGGCTACAGGTATAGAAACAGAAATACTTCCAGCAGTAAGCTTTATTGATGCTGTAATGGAAAGTTTAAAAATTGATCCTATAGAAGGTATAAAAATAGTTGATGCCTTTGATATTGCAAATCAAGTTATGGATAAAAGATTGGGACTTATAATTACTCAAGTTTATAATCCTCTTATAGCATCGGAAACAAAGCTTGCTCTATTAGAATATTATAAAGATGATACGGATATATACTTTGTTAGAGCAGCTGGAGTTAAGGGGCTTGAAAGCATAAGGAAAATAAAACTTTATGATTTAGACAGACAAGAGGATATAGATTACTTAACCTCTATATACATCCCTAAGGATTTAGATAACACTAAGGATTTTTATGATTTATTAAAGGTTATGGAAGTACTTAGGGGAGAAGATGGATGTCCGTGGGACTATGAGCAAACCCATGAATCATTGAAAAGGTATCTAATTGAGGAATGTTATGAAGTGTTAGAAGCCATAGATGAAGAAGATGATACAAAGCTAGTAGAAGAGCTAGGGGATGTGCTTCTACAAGTGGTGTTCCATGGTCAAATTGGAAAAGAAGAGGGATACTTTAATATAAATGACATAATTAAAGGAATAACGGAAAAAATGATATCAAGGCATCCTCATGTTTTTGGAGATGTACAGGTTAGTGACAGTGATGAAGTATTAACTAACTGGGAAGAGATTAAAGGAAAAGAAAAAGATTTTAAAACTTATACTGATACCTTGAAACATGTACCTAAAAATTTTCCGGGACTTTTAAGAGCAGAAAAGGTTCAAAAGAAAGCTGCCAAGGTGGGTTTTGACTGGGCTGATGTAGCCCCTGCAATGGAGAAGGTTCTGGAGGAACTGCAAGAGGTAAGAGATGTATATAAAACTAATAATGAGGCAAAAATACAAGAAGAAGTTGGAGATTTAATTTTTGCAACGGTAAATGTTGCTAGACTCCTTGACATTGACCCTGAGTTTGCAGTAAATTATACTATAGATAAATTTATCAAACGTTTCCAATATATAGAGGAAACTGCGATAAAAAAAGGGTTAAATCTTAAAGATATGACCCTAGAACAAATGGATCAGTTGTGGAATGAAGCAAAAAATGTTTAATTTAGCAAAAATTTGTTAAAACTATAGCTGATTAGAAGGATTTTTAAACTACTTGAAGAATATGCTATTAGATATTCTATATGCGATGTTTGTATTTAGGTGGTTAAACATTAGAATTTAGACATTGCAGTTAAGATTAAGGAGGTACCATAGTGAATAAGTCAGAATTAGTAACAAGCATGGCAGAAAAATCTGGTCTAACTAAAAAGGAAACTGAAACTTTCTTAAAAGCTTTCATAGACAGCGTTGAGGAAGCATTAGCAAAAGGTGAGAAGGTTCAATTAGTTGGATTTGGAACTTTCGAGACTAGAGAAAGAGCTGCAAGAACTGGAAGAAACCCAAGAACTAAAGAGGAAATACAAATCCCAGCTTCAAAGGTTCCAGTATTTAAAGCAGGAAAAGAATTTAAGGACATAGTAAACAAATAGTCTTAAATTTTTAAAAAGCCTGGATTTTTATCTAGGTTTTTTTCTTTATAAAATTATAGTTTATTCTATTATGTAATATTAAAGTGAAATTTAATTTTATTAAGGACTTATAAGAACAGGTGTAGGTCGTGTATTGATGTAAATTCCATTTTGATTCTTTATAAAAATTTATGAATTATTTTGATTTTAAATAGTATAATAAGTTTATTGGGGTGATGATTATGAGACTAGATAAATATTTAAAGGTTTCAAGAATAATAAAAAGAAGAACTGTTGCTAAAGAGGTTTGCGAAAGTGGAAGAGTTTCTATTAATGACAAGGTAGCAAAAGCAGGGACTGTAGTCAATGAAGGAGATATCATTCAAATTCAATTTGCAAAACAAACTCTTAGAGCAAAAATAGTTAATATAGCTGCTCATGTAACTAAAGAAAATGCAAAAAACATGTATGAAATAATTTCAGGAGAAGAAGATACAGAGTAGTCATAAAATTTTCCTCCTTGCATATATTTTTTATTAGAGGAAACCAATTCTAAAGAGTAATTTTTAATACCAACCTGCCTTGGTTTCCTTAAGGCTTTTAAAGATAAATAAGAGATAAATCTCCTTTAAAGCCTTCAGAGAGCCTACTATGTTTTAGTACGTTATTTTGTGAGGAGGATAATATGGAACAGAATAAAGAGGTAAAGGTTGAAAATAAGAAAAGTTTTTTGGCTTTAGAAAATAGAAAGAAAATGAGTCTTGATGGAGTTACAGAAATTATAAGCTTTAATGATGAGCAAATACTACTTAAAACTGTATTAGGTAATATGGACATCCGTGGTGAAGAGTTAAAAATGAACAAGCTAGACGTACAAAATGGAGACGTAATAATTAGCGGTAATATTGGGTACATTGTTTATACCACTGAAGAGAAAAAACACAGAAAACAAAATGGCATAATTGCTAGATTGTTTAGGTAGGTAAGCTATGATTTTTTCTATGTCACAGCAGGTAAACCTATTTGTGTTTAGTTTATTAGGGGGCATGCTCATAGGAACCTTATTTGACATATACAGAATATTAAGGGGTTTTGAAAGTTTAAATAAGTTTATCACTGCTGTAGAAGATTTGTTATTTTGGATTCTAACAGGAATTATTATCTTCGTTTTTATGATGTACACAAGCTATGCATATATGAGTTTTAATGTTTTTGTTTATATCGCCTTTGGATTGTTAATATATTTAAAGCTCATTAGTAAAGGTTTTGTTAAAACCCTTCATAGGCTATTGATATTTCTATTTACAACAATTAGAATAGGATTTTACATTATAACTTATCCGTTAAGGGTATGTTTTTATAAAATACTCAGAAAAAATTAAAAATAATAATATAAAATAGCTTGAACAAATGTAGAATACAAATTAAAATATACTTATGAGTTTAACATTTAGTAATAAGGTGCACAAAAGTCACTTGACTTGGGTACCTAAGTTAACTCATTCATTTGAAAGAAGGATGAGTGATGAAATGAAGAAGTTTAAGAAAAAAAACTTGTTATTACTATTAATTGGTGGATATGTTTGTTATACTCTTATAAATCAGCAAATTATTATGCACAAACAAAAAGTTGAACTTAAAAAACACACTGTGGAGCTTCAAAAAGCTAAGGAAGAAAATTCGAAATTACAGGATGAAGTTAAATTATCTCAAAGTGATAAATATATTGAGAAGTTAGCAAGAGAAAAGTTAGGGCTAATAAAAGAAGGAGAGACTCCTGTAATTAATAACAGTGGAAATAAATAAAGTTATTTTGATAAGTTAGCAAATTAATTCTAACTATGTCATTATATATAATTATATAATCATCTAATTTTAAGGAGGAGTCTTTTTAATATGACCTTAAAGGCTGGAAGTATTGTAGAAGGTAAAGTAGTCAATATAACTAATTTTGGTGCTTTTGTTGAAGTGGAGGGTAAAACAGGATTAGTTCACATCTCTGAGGTATCAGATGTTTTCGTTAAAAATGTTAGAGATCATTTAAAAGAAGAAGATATAGTTAAAGTTAAGATTATATCTGTGGATGATAACGGTAAAATGAGCCTATCCATAAAACAGGCAGGAGTTCCTAAGAAATCTGTAAAACCAGTAGAAATTGATTGGGAAAAAGAGAAAACTAAAGTTTCTTCAGCAGGAAGCTTTGAGGATAGGATGTCTAAGTTTTTAAAAGATAGCGAAGAAAGATTCCAAGACCTAAAGAAACATCAAGATGGAAAAGGTCGTGGATATAGTAAAAAAGGTTCAAGTTATTAAGGCATCTTCAAAAAATAAATAAGTCAGTATGATGGTCTATTTTGCGTTATACGGCGTCAACAGAACCCTTAGATAGTTCCACTATCTAAGAAACCTGTTTCCTAGTCTAACTCAAAATATCCTTCACATCTTTGACTTATTATTTATTATCAGATGCCTGATTCAATTTTCATATTAAGAGTGCTAATCTTTAGCACTCTTTTGACTTTTATAATATTAATAGCATAAGGCTACACGATGTGATTTTAGCTTAACAGTATAACGACAACAGTTAACCTAAGGTTTTATGATGAATAAAATGAGTTCTCATCATGTATGATTGGATGGGGATTCTGAATAAAGACTTGAATTATATAAGAAACATTCTGCTAAAGTTTCTAGTCTTAAAAGTTATAATTATAGTATTTCTGAAATTTACAAGTTTTTAAATAAGTTTATTTTAGACTAAGAAAACTTATAAGGTAATAAAATAGGTTATTTCTATAGCATTAACTTGTGAAAAGTAAGGAAAATCAGAGGTTTTCCCTAGTAATTTTTAAATAAAATAAAAACTATAAAAAAGTGTTGACAGATATGATGCTATGACTTATAATAAATATTGTCGCTGAGAGGTGACGGAAACATAAAACTAGCTGAAGTGGCGGAACAGGCAGACGCACAGGACTTAAAATCCTGCGGTGGTTAAACACCGTACCGGTTCGATTCCGGTCTTCAGCACCAAATATCGCGGGGTGGAGCAGCTGGTAGCTCGTCGGGCTCATAACCCGAAGGTCGTAGGTTCAAGTCCTGCCCCCGCAACCAACATGGCGGAATAGCTCAGCTGGCTAGAGCATTCGGTTCATACCCGAAGTGTCGTAGGTTCAAGTCCTATTTCCGCTACCATATTTCTAATCAATATATTTGGTTGAAAGTTTTATATATCCTACAATGTAGGAAGTCACGGTAACTACTGTTACTGTAAATGAATTGCTGAAGTGGCGGAACAGGCAGACGCACAGGACTTAAAATCCTGCGGTGGTTAAACACCGTACCGGTTCGATTCCGGTCTTCAGCACCAAAATATCGCGGGGTGGAGCAGCTGGTAGCTCGTCGGGCTCATAACCCGAAGGTCGTAGGTTCAAGTCCTGCCCCCGCAACCATAATTCTAATTGCCTTTAATATGCTGAAGTGGCGGAACAGGCAGACGCACAGGACTTAAAATCCTGCGGTGGTTAAACACCGTACCGGTTCGATTCCGGTCTTCAGTACCAAATGTCGCGGGGTGGAGCAGCTGGTAGCTCGTCGGGCTCATAACCCGAAGGTCGTAGGTTCAAGTCCTGCCCCCGCAACCATACATGGCGGAATAGCTCAGCTGGCTAGAGCATTCGGTTCATACCCGAAGTGTCGTAGGTTCAAGTCCTATTTCCGCTACCAAACAAAAACTCACAACTTTAGTTGTGAGTTTTTTAATTTTTCTTGTATAACCAAAGATAAGCAGTTTATATAATAAAAGACATTGATCCTCAAATAGGTTAAATATTGGAAATAAGTATTTTTAGTCTTTCGCTAATTAAAATTATATATAGTAGTCTAAATTAATAGTATATGCATAGTTTTCAAGTTTTATAAAATAAGTTTTCATCATGAAAAACTTAAAAAAATTATATACCGACAGAATTATTCACAGAAGTTATCAACAAATTTTTATTAACTCATTATTGGATGTTAATAACTTTTAATGAAAAACCTTTGATAAGTAGTGTTCTGTAATAAAATGGAAAAATAAAGAAGCGCATAAAAATAATTATATGTAAAAAAATTACAATTTATTGTCATACAGTTTTTGGAAACTGACCACATGAAATGACATTTATTACCAATAACCTTTGTTATAATGAAGTTGTAATTTAAAGGGGTGGGTGATTATTTTATGCAATACGGAGCAGAGTTAAAGGCATATGAAAGAATTAATAAATCAAAGGAAGTTAAGAAGAACCAGTCAGAAGCTTACAATAGGGTTTTGGCAAAAAGTATTACCTTTTTGGTAATGTCTATTTTAATTAGTAGAACCATGCTTATTAATAAATCAGCACCCTTTGGTGTGGCATTTTTAGCAGTGGTACTCTTAATGGAAGATAATAGATTATCTTTGATAACATCTTTAGGAACTATTCTAGGATATATAACACTTAGAGGTACTTTAGATAATACCTTTATGTATATAACCTTAGTTCCTACTATAACCTTAGTAGCTATAATAACAAATAGTTTTCTAAAGAAATCTACAGAGAGAATGCTTTTAGGTTTTGTGACTTTGGTAACCATTTTAGGTTATAACTTTTTTATAAGAGAATACAGTACACTAATGGCTTTAGGAGTAACTTTTATTGAGTCACTTTGTATTGTCCCAGTGTATTTTATTATAGATTATAGTGTTGGATGCTTTAGAGAAGTAAAGACAAAACATTTGTTTTCCAATGAAGAACTTATTTCTATGAGTATATTAGCTTCTTTTATGGTAGCAGGAATGTGGAACATAAATGTTTTTGGAATTTCCCTATTAAACATATTTAGCCTACTTATTGTACTAGGGATTAGTTATGTTTGCGGCTCAACGGTAGGTGCAGCTTCAGGTATATCTATGGGAGTAATAGTTGGAATGTCAAACAACACTATATTTGTTTATGCAAGTATGTTAGGGATTTGTGGATTAGTTGGAGGATTATTTAAAGAAGGTGGAAAACTTCTCACTCTTCTTTCTTCCTTAGTGGTATTTGCAATAATGAAGATATATACTGTAAGTTATAGTCTTGAAGGAAATACTCAGTTAATGATTATAGAAGCAGTAATTGCAGCTGTTGCCTTTTTAGCAATACCTGAAAAAATTTATGAAATGATAGTTAATGAAGTTGATAGTGAGAAAAAAGGTCAGTCAATTGACCAAAACTATGTAGATAAAATAAGAGGTATATTTGTTGATAGATTAGATCAGTTTTCCGAAGTTCTTATAAATATGTCTAGTATACTAAATAATTTAGCTGATAATGACAAATTAGATATGAAGAGTAAGAGCAGTGCATTAATTGAAAATCTTGCTAATAGGGTTTGCGGAAGTTGTAACACCAATTGCATTTGTTGGAATAGAGAAATGCACCATACCTATTCTGCTTTTGGGGATCTTCTAGAGGTAGTGCAAAGTGGTGGGGGAGAATTTCCTCAGGAGCTTGAAAGAAAATGCATAAAAAAGGCATCATTAATTAGAAATGCTGAGGATATTGTAAATAAATACATTATTAGTGAAATGTGGAGAAGCAGATTGGCTGAAGGAAGAGAGTTATTAGCAAATCAATTTAACAATATGGCTAAGTCAGTAGAGGAAATTGTAGATGAGTTTGCTACTGATTTAAAAGAGGACAAGGAATCAGAAAAAAATATTATGAGAATGTTAGATAAACATGGTATAGAATACAATGATGTATTTTGTATTAATGATAAAAAAGGGAGACTGACTATTCAGCTTACTACCAAAAGCTGTGATGGAATAGGAATTTGTGTAAAAACTATGTTACCTCTTATAAACGACAGTCTAGGAAAAGTTATGATGTTTAAAGATGATGGTTGTAGAATTGATCCAGTAACCAAACATTGCACAGCTACTTTTGAAGAAGCTACTAAGTTTCAAGTTAAAACCTATGCAGCAAGACAATGTAAAGATGGACAAACTACTTATGGGGATAGCTTTAGTTTTGGGAGAGTTAAGGATGGAAGTTACATGGTAGTATTAAGTGATGGTATGGGTTCGGGGCCACAAGCAGGGCGTGAGAGTGAAGCGGCTGTGGAACTTATTGAAAAGTTTACTGGCGCTGGCTTTAGTAAAACAACAGCTATTAATACAGTAAATTCTATAATGACTCTAAAGTTTTCTGAAGAAGAAAAGTTTTCTACGGTAGATTTGAGTAGTATTGATTTATATACTGGAGAGATTGACTTTATGAAAGTTGGAGCAGTAGCTAGTATAATTAAAAGTGATGATACTGTAGATATTATAAAATCGAAAACACTACCCATTGGAATTTTAGATAAGGCTGACATTGAAGTTCATAAGAAGACACTTAAGCACGGAGACATAGTTGTTATGCTTAGTGATGGTGTTCTTGACTATGATGATGAAAGTTGTGGTAAGGTAGATTGGGTTTTAGATTATATTTGTAGAAACGATGGTCTAACTCCAAGAGATTTAGCAGAAGGAATTATTGCTGAGGCTAAAAAGTTGAGTGGCAATAAAGTTAAGGATGATATGACAGTAGTGGTTTCAAAGATTTATGGTGCTGCGGCTTAATATTAGAAATAAGCACATTGAAAAGGTATGATTAAAATCACTATCCAAAACTAAGGTTTTAGATAGTGATTTTATTTGTGGGTAATATTTATCTAATAATAAATAAGTTAATTTAGAAGAAGGACTTTAAAAATGATTTAACTTGAGCGAGACTGCTTATAAAAAATATGTGAAAACGTATTTTATTTTTAAGTTTTAGTGATAAAGTATTCTAATACATACATAAAATTGATATAGTTTAATACATATTGGGAATTTTACTAAGAATAAAATGAATAATATAATAAAATTTAATTTTGTATAATAATATTTAATTTTCATAGTGTTTATGGTATTATGTGTTAAAAAATATATTATAGGAAGTGTTTCCATGCTGAAAAAAGTTACTAATACAATAGAAAAATATAATATGCTTAATAAAGGAGATAAAGTTATTGTAGCTTTATCTGGAGGTCCAGATTCTATGAGCCTTCTTCATAGCCTTTATATGCTTAGGGAACAATATGAATTAACTCTTTATGCGGCTCATGTTAATCACATGTTAAGAGGTGAAGACTCAGATAATGACGAAAGAGCTAGCAGGAAGTTTTGTGAAAAGTATAACATTGAATTTTTCTCGAGGGCTGTAGATATAGATAGAGTTTCTAAAGAAAAGAATATATCTCATGAGATGGCTGGGAGAGAAGCAAGATATGAGTTTTTTCAGGAACTTATAAGAGATTTAAAAGGAAATAAAATTGCATTAGCCCATAATTTGAATGACCAAGCGGAAACTGTGTTAATGAGAATTATGAGAGGTAGTGGAGTGGAAGGTCTGGTAGGAATAAAACCTGTAAGGGGACATATTTTTATAAGACCTCTAATACAAACTAGTAGAAGAGAAATAGAAGAGTATTGTAGTGAGAATAATCTTCCTGTAAGAATAGATAAGACAAACCTTGAAAGCATATATACAAGAAATAAAATAAGACTTGAACTAATTCCTTACATAGAAAACAACTTTAATGATGATATTATTAATACTTTAAGTAGAATGGCAGCATTGTTAAGTACAGATAGTGATTATTTGGAGGAAGAATCTTCTAAAAATTTTCAAAAGTACTGTGACGTTACTGAGGAAAAGGTTATAATATATAAGGATGCTTTTAACCTTCATCCTGCACTTCTTAATAGATTGCTAAGAAAGGCTGTTTTAAAGGTTAAAGGAGATTTATATAATTTAGAAAGCAAGCACGTAGAAAATGTTTTAGACATACAAAAAACTACCACAGGGAAATTTACTAGGCTTCCTGGTGGCATAATTTGCTCAAATGTGTACAAAGATATACATTTACAAAAGGAAGTAAAAAAAATAAGAGATAATAGACTAGAGTCTATGAATTTCAAGAGTGGGGAAAGTAAGGATATTAATTTTAAATTATGCAACAATGAACTAAAAAACTTAAATGAAAATGAAGACATGTCAATAAGTCTACATATAGGGGAAAATATTATTGATGAAATTAATAAAAAATTTATTTTAACAGTAATAAAAAACCGTGATTATTCAAAGATTAAAAGTGGAGATACACTAAAGTACTTTGATTATGATAAAATAAAAGGTAATGTTGTGATAAGATTTAGAAAAGAAGGAGATAGATTTTCACCTTTAGGAATGAAAGGAAGTAAAAAGCTTAAAGATATTTTTATGGATTTGAAAATTCCTAGAGAAAAAAGAGATTTAATTCCTCTTTTATGTTTTGAAGAAGAAATAAGTTGGATTATTGGGTACAGAGTTAGTGATAAATTTAAAATTGATAAACATACTAATAATATATTAGAAGTAAGATGTATTGACATAAAAAATAATATTGATACATTCAAGGTGGAAAGGCAGGAAGTTTATGAATAACCAAATCAAAGAAGTTCTTCTAAGTGAAGAAGTTATTAAAGAAAAAGTTAAAGTTATGGGAGCTAAGATTACTGAGGACTACAGAGGAAAGGATTTAATAGTTCTAGGAATCCTTAAGGGCTCAGTGTTCTTTATGTCAGATTTAATGAAGGAGATAAAAATCCCTTGTAAAATGGATTTTATGGCAGTATCTAGCTATGGGGATGCTACTGAATCTTCGGGGATCGTTAAAATTATAAAGGACTTAGATTTTGAAATAAAAGGTAAGGATGTGCTAATCGTTGAGGATATCATAGACTCTGGAATTACCTTAAAATACTTAATGAAGTATTTATCAGCTAGAAACCCTAATAGTTTAGAAATAGCATGTTTGCTTAATAAACCAGAAAGAAGAAAGGAAGAATTGCAGGTTAAATACCTAGGCTTTGATGTACCAGACTACTTCCTTGTGGGTTATGGACTTGATTATGCAGAAAACTATAGAAATCTGCCCTTTGTAGGAATTTTAGATGAGAAGGTTTATAAGAAATAATTTACATAAGGCATTTTCAAAAAATAAATAAGTCAGTATGTTTGTCTATTTTGAGTTATACTGCGTCAACAGAACCCTTAGATAGCTCTACTATCTGCGGAACCTGTTTCCTTGCCGCACAAGCTTGCTTGTGAACCCAAAATATCCTTCACATCTTTGACTTGTTATTTATTTTCAAATGCCTAAAATAATGTATTAATCCTAATATATTGTTGTAAACCAAAATTTCCTATGTTAGAATTTTTAAGTAAAATAATTACTAGAAAGAGAGGGGGACCTTAAATGAAAAAATTTTCTAGCGCAACAGTATGGTTACTAGTTTTAATATTGGTAATTTTTTCTGCCCTTACCCTATTTGATGGAGCTGGAAATGTTAAATCCATTGACGTAAAAGAATTTGAAACTTATATGAAAGATAAAAAGGTGACTGAAGTTAAATTATCAGATACTGAGAGAACTTTAGTTGGTAAACTAGATGATGGAACACAGTTTAGTGTAAATATAATTAGAGAAAGATATTTAGATATTGTTAGGCAATATCCAAATGAAAATCTAAGAGAGAACTATACACCACCAACTTCAATTCCAGTGTGGTTAAATTTCTTACCTAGCTTGCTTCTGATTTTAGTAGTAGTGGTGTTTTGGGCCATGTTCATGAACCAATCAAGTGGCGGTGGCGGTGGCGGCCGTGGAGTTATGAACTTTGGTAAAAGCAGAGCCAAAATGGCTACTCCAGATAAGAAAAAGGTAACCTTCAATGACGTGGCTGGAGCTGATGAAGAAAAGGCAGAACTTGAAGAAGTAGTAGACTTTTTAAAGAGTCCAAAGAGATATATAGAAGTTGGAGCAAGAATTCCTAAAGGAATACTTTTAGTTGGACCTCCAGGAACAGGAAAAACTCTGCTTGCAAAAGCAGTAGCTGGTGAAGCGGGAGTTCCATTCTTTAGCATATCTGGTTCAGACTTTGTTGAAATGTTTGTAGGAGTAGGAGCTTCAAGAGTTAGAGACTTATTTGAGCAAGCTAAAAAAAATGCACCTTGTATTATCTTTATAGATGAGATTGATGCAGTAGGAAGACAAAGAGGTGCAGGACTTGGTGGCGGACATGATGAAAGAGAGCAAACTTTAAACCAACTTTTAGTTGAGATGGATGGTTTTGGAGTTAATGAAGGAATTATTATGGTAGCTGCAACAAATAGACCAGATATTCTTGACCCTGCACTATTAAGAGCTGGAAGATTTGATAGACAAATTGTAGTAGGTGCACCTGATGTTAAGGGAAGAGAAGAAATATTAAAGGTTCATTCAAGAAATAAGCCTTTAAGTTCAGAAGTTAAACTTGATATACTAGCTAAGAGAACTCCAGGTTTTACGGGAGCAGACCTTGAAAACTTATTGAATGAATCAGCACTTTTAACCGTTAGAAATCGTAAAAAAGTTATTGATATGGTAGAGCTTGAAGAAGCTATTACAAGAGTAATTGCAGGACCAGAGAAAAAATCAAGAGTTATAAGTGATAAGGATAAGAGATTAACAGCTTATCACGAAGCAGGTCATGCTGTAGTTTCTAAGTACCTTCCAAACTCATATGCTGTTCATGAAATAAGCATAATTCCAAGAGGAATGGCTGGAGGTTATACTCTACATTTACCAGATGAAGATACTTCTTATACTTCTAGATCTAAACTAAAGGATGAAATGGTTGGTCTTTTAGGTGGTAGAGTAGCTGAAGCTATTATATTAAAAGAAATCAGTACTGGAGCTAAAAATGATATTGATAGAACTACATCTATAGCTAAGAAGATGGTTATGGAATATGGTATGAGCGATGTACTAGGACCAATATCCTTTGGTAAGGATGATAGTGAAGTATTCTTAGGAAGAGATATTGGAAGAGCTAGAGACTTCTCAGATGAAGTAGCTTCAACTATTGATAGAGAAATTAGAGGACTAATTACTGAGGCTTACCAAAGAGCAGAAAAAATTCTTAATGAAAATATTGATAAGTTACATGATGTAGCTAAAGCATTATTGGAAAAAGAGAAGCTTACTGCTGAAGAATTTAATGCTATTATGGAAGGCAAGTCTCTTGATGAAATTGCAGTTGATAAGCTTATAAAAGATAGCTCTGAGAAAGCAAGAGAAGGTTTAGAAAACTCTCTTGAAGCTGTTCCGACTTCGGAGAACTTAATAAAAGATAACATGAAAGTTATTGATGGTGCATCCATAGATAGTATAAATGAAGAAGTTTCTATGGAAGAGAATAATCAAGAAAACAATCAATAATAATGGACTCCTATACATTCTGTATGGGAGTTTTTTTATGCTATAGAAATAGGAGTTAAAATTTAACTTATACATGAATCATACTCTGGTTCTATTGAGGGGGGGCAGGTTGAATAAATTAAACTTCCACTGAGGAGAACTATATTGGTAAGTAAACTTAATACTTGGCATATTTTTAAATCTAAAATTATTTGCAATTTAAATAATCTATACACTTACATCAAGTTCAGCTTTTCTATCTATTTTCAAGAATCCTTATATTCAAAGTAATAGTTTAAATGTTGAAGTAGAAAATAGATTTTATTTTATAATAAATCAAATTAAATTTGGAGATTTAGTAGTTTAGTAAATTTGATGAATGGTGGCAATGTGAGAAAATTAAGAGAAGAAAAGTGCAAGAAATAAATACGAACAAAAAATAAAAATATGAGAAAAATGTTCGTTTAACGAGGACGAGGGATGTAGACTCGAAAAAAGTCGTTAAACCTACTTCTACAAGTGTGTACTCTAGTTTTAAAATTGTGATATAATAAAATAGTTAATTAACAGATTATGACATTAACATTCAGAAGGTTCACAATTCAAAGTTAGGAGCTTAAGGGTATGGGGAATAAATTAAGGGAAGGTATTAGTGCTATTATAGAAAAGGTTGTTAGCGAAAATGAGGCTGCAAGTAAATATGGTGCCACAGGCATAGAGGTTTACGCAACACCTGCTATGATTGCACTTATGGAAAATACAGCTAAAAGTGCTGTGGATTTGCACTTGAGTTATGGGTATACTACTGTAGGGACTGAGGTGTGTATAAAGCATTTAAAAGCTACACCTGTAGGAAGTAAAGTAAGGTGTGAAGCTGTGGTGGATAATATAGACGGGAAAAAGATATTATTTTCGGTTCAGGTATGGGACGGAAAAGGGCTAATTGGTGAGGGAACTCACATTAGATATATTGTGAATATTGAAAAATTCATGAGCAAGCTTTAAAATTTATTAAGTTTAGGAGGATGCACAGATGTTTAGTGATATTGAAATAGCACAAAAGGCTAAAATGAAACCAATATTAGAGGTTGGTACAAGTATTGGTTTAACAGAAGATGATATTGAACTTTATGGAAAATACAAAGGGAAAATTTCTTTGGATGTATTAAAAAGAAATGAAAGCAAAGAAGATGGAAAACTTATTTTAGTTACAGCTATAAACCCTACACCAGCAGGAGAAGGAAAATCTACTGTTACAATAGGGCTTGGACAAGCATTATGCAGCATAGGAAAAAATGCAGTAATTGCTTTAAGAGAACCTTCTTTAGGTCCAGTATTTGGAGTAAAGGGAGGAGCAGCTGGAGGTGGGTATGCTCAAGTAGTTCCAATGGAAGATATCAATCTTCATTTTACGGGGGATATGCATGCAATAACAGCAGCTAACAACCTTCTTTCGGCAGCTATAGATAATCACATACATCAAGGCAATGAACTTAGAATTGATTCAAGAAGAATTATTTTCAAGAGAGTTTTAGACATGAATGATAGAGCATTGAGAAGTATTGTAGTAGGCTTAGGAGGAACACCAAATGGCTTCTTAAGAGAAGATGGATTTACTATTACGGTAGCTTCAGAGGTTATGGCTATATTATGTCTTTCAAAAGATTTAATGGATTTAAAAGAGAGATTTGGACGTATACTAGTAGCCTATGATTTAGATGGAAATCCAGTATACTGTAAGGATTTAAAGGTTCAAGGAGCAATGGCTACTTTAATGAAAGATGCAATTAAGCCAAATCTTGTACAAACTCTTGATAATACACCTGCAATAATCCATGGAGGACCTTTTGCTAATATTGCTCATGGCTGCAATAGTATACTTGCTACTAAAATGGCTTTAAAGCTTGGAGATTATGTGGTTACAGAAGCAGGGTTTGGGGCAGATTTAGGTGCAGAAAAGTTCTTTGATATAAAGTGTAGATTTGGAGGATTAAAGCCAAGCTGTGCAGTGATAGTTGCCACCATTAGAGCTCTTAAGCATCATGGTGGAGTTAAAAAAGATAGCTTAAATGTTCCAAATGTAGAAGCTTTAGCTAAAGGGATTGTAAATTTAGAAAAGCAAATTGAAAATGTAAAAAAATATGGCGTTCCTGTGGTAGTAGCTATAAATAAATTTATTTCTGACAGTGATGAAGAAGTTGGATTTGTTCAAGGCTTCTGTGAGTCCTTAGGGGTAGAAGTTTCTCTTACAGAAGTATGGGAAAAGGGAGCATTAGGTGGACAGGACCTTGCTAACAAAGTTCTTAAAACTATAGAAACTGAGAAGAGTAATTTCAAGGTTTTATATGATGAGAATTTAAGTATTAAAGAAAAAATAGAAACTATTGCTAAAGAAATATATGGAGCAGATGGTGTAGAGTTTTCACCAGCTGCGAAAAAGCAAATTGGGGAAATAGAGAGATTAGGGCTTCATAAAGTTCCAATTTGTGTTGCTAAGACGCAAAATTCTCTTTCGGACAATCCAGGTTTACTAGGAAGACCAACAGGGTTTAATATATCGGTTAAAGAAGTTAAGCTTTCTAATGG
The DNA here is from genome assembly GCF_017874425.1 of Clostridium punense. Classification (GTDB taxonomy): domain Bacteria; phylum Bacillota; class Clostridia; order Clostridiales; family Clostridiaceae; genus Clostridium_J; species Clostridium_J punense. Next base: position 10,353 of record NZ_JAGGLL010000022.1, on the reverse strand, counting down.
AGCTGGTTTTGTTGTAGCGTTAACTGGTACTATAATGACTATGCCAGGACTTCCAAAGGTACCATCAGCTGCAAAGATAGATATTGAAGAAGATGGAACTATCTATGGATTATTTTAATATAAAAATAAAAAAATAATAAGTTTTCAAAGAGACTATATTAAAAGGTTTTAATTACTTTTTATTAGTCTCTTTTGTTTTATGGAGTAACATTTATATAGGAGTAACATTTTGGGGCAGAAGAAACTTTGATAAGATACTAAGAGTGGAAACATTTATGGCATATCCTAAAAAGTACAATTAATTGAAGCTTATTCGAATAAAATGTATACATACTTTCTATTAGAGGAGAAAGACGAATTTGTATTTTAACTTAATAATTTAGTTTTAGGTATAAATTATTGGGATATGCAAAAATTAAGAATGGATAAATAATAAATAAAAGTTATTTTAAAGGATTAGAAAATAAGTGGTTAAGTAGATTTCAAATGTGATTTTTTATATTTACGACCTCTACATAAATAAAGGAATTCACAGAAAAATGAAGTTAAACTTGCAATCTTATGTACAAATACCAGAAATTATGCTATTATTATACAGGGAAAAAGTAATAAAAGTCAGGAGGCAATGAAATGAATAAACTTGAAGTGTTCCATTCAATTAGGGATAAAGCACACCAAGGCGGAGGAAATGAAAAAATCCAAATGCAACATAATTTAAATAAAATTACAGCAAGAGAGAGAATTGCCCTATTATTAGATGGAGGTTCTTTTATAGAGTTAGGTGCCTTAGTTTCAGGAGATGCAGCAGTGGTTACAGGCTATGGAACTGTAGATGGAAAATTAGTTTATGTTTATAGTTATGACTACACTGTTGAGGGTGGAGCTTTTAATAAAGCTATGGCTAAGAAGATATGTAATTTACTTGACCATGCAGGAAAAATGGGAGCTCCAGTAATTCAAATAATAGATTCTATAGGTGCTAAACTAAGTGAAGGCATAGAGCTTTTATCTTCTTATGGAATGGTATTAAAAAGAATAGGAAAACTTAATGGAGTTATTCCACAAATTTCAATTATATGCGGACCATGCTATGGAATAGCAGCACTTGGAGCTACAATGACTGATTTTACTGTAGCTGTTAATAATATTGGAGAAATTGGAGTTAATACTGGTGAGAAAATAGGTTCTATGGAAGAAAGATACATAGATTCATCCATGTTTAGCGATGGAAATTATGGAAGCAAAAGTGGAAATGCCAATTTCTTAGCTGAAAATGAAGAGGAAGCTTTTGAAATCGGAAGAACTATAATTAATTATTTACCAAGTAACAATCTAGAAGCACCATGGCTTGGAGAAGAAGATAACAATTTAAATCTTTCAAAAGCTAATTTAGATGAAATGGTAGCTAATGATAATTATTCAATGGATACAATCATAAGTAATCTTGCTGATGAAGGCAGTATTTTAGAAGTGAATAGAGAATTCGTTGAAAGTTTTAAAACTGGGTTAATTAAAATAAATGGATTAACTGTAGGAGCAATATGGAATAGTTTTGTAAAATCAAAGATAACTAATGAGGGAATCATGAAAGTGGCTAGCTTTGTTAGATTATGTGACAGCTTCAACATTCCTGTTTTATCTTTAGTAGATACTAATGGTTTTGCTGTAAGTCTTGAAGAAGAAAGAAAAGGGCTTGGAAGAAATGCAGGTAAGTTACTTTATAGTTTAATAGATGCAACTGTGCCAAAGGTTTCACTTATAATTGGAGAAGCTAATGGAGCTGGTTATGTAGCATTAGCAGGAAAAGAAGCTGCTTTTGATGTTACTCTTGCTTGGCCGAGTGCAAAAATTTCTCTAACTAATCCAGAGGACCAGATAAAGATTATGTATAGAGCTGAAATAATGTCTTCACCAGATCCAAAGGTGAAAGAGAAAGAAGTAGTAGAAAGATATATGGAGGAAGTAGTTAGCCCATTTAAAGCAGCAGAGTTAGGATTAGTTGATGATATTATTAATCCAAATGAAACTAAGCAAAGAGTATTTGCAATATTAGATATGCTGCAAAGTAAGAGAGAGTTAAACTACCCTAAAAAACACGGAAGCACATTAGTTTAGGGAGGGATTAACATGAATGAATCGATAGCAAGCAAATTTGCTTCTTCACTAAATGTTTCTTTTGTTGCTATGATCATAGTATTTTCAATTTTAATAATACTATGGCTTGTAATTAGATCTCAAAGCTTTTTATTAGGAGTGAGAAAAGACTCTAATGAGGAAAAAAGTGAAAGCTTAAATGTAGCGAAAGAAGAAAAAATAGAAGAAGTTGTAGAAGTTATAGATATGAGCAAAGAATATGAAATAGTAGCGGCAATAATAGCGGCACTATCTGCAGACCTCGATGTACCGGCATCAGGATTAAATATTAAAAGTATAAAGAGAGTAAATACTTTAAGCTCGAATTGGCAGAAAACTTCTATAGGTGAGAAGTTAAATAATTAGGGAGGATTAGATTATGAAAAGATATAATGTTACTGTTAATGGGAATACATACCAAGTAGAGGTGGAGGAAGTTAAAGGGGAATTTACACAACCAGTAGCCCCAACACCAGCTCCAGTTGCTGTTCAGCAGCCTGTAGCAGCACCACAACAAACGGCAGCACCAGCGCCAGCTCCAGTTGAAGCACCAAAGCCAGCTGCAAAAGCAACTAATGCTTCAGGAGAGAAAATTGAGTGCCCAATGCCTGGAACTATAGTTAAGGTTAATGTTACAGAAGGTGCTACAATTAAAAAAGGTGATGTACTAGTAGTATTAGAAGCAATGAAAATGGAAAACGAAATTATGTCTCCAGTAGATGGAACAGTAGCTCAAGTAAATGTAGCAAAGGGTGCAGCAGTTAACTCAGGAGATTTACTTGTTGTAATATCCTAATAATGCATTTAATTTAGATTTGAAAAGTCTAAATTAGTTTTAAAAACTTGGAAAATAATAAAATAAAAAACTTAGACAGACTAAGTGGGGAGTTTAACTTTCTATTTAGAATTATAAGTTGATAAGCTACTTATTCATATATAAAAACATTAAGGAAACCAAGGGATGCTTAGATATAGTTTAAGTCATAGCCTTGGTTTCTTACAAAGTAAGGCATTTATTTAACGTATAGCTTATTAATAAATTTCATCATTACTTGAGTATTGAGGTGAGTTTAGCTATGGTGAAGTAAATGCTAAATGGATTAATTTTATTCAACATTTTAGGGACTAGTTTAGATTTAGCTTTAAATAATATGTTGAAGAGTAGGAGGTTGTTTAATGAATGTTTTTGACGTATTAAAGGATTTGATAAGTACTTCAGGTTTTGCTAACATACAGGGTAATGAGCTAATTATGATTGGTATTTCTTTAGTATTAATATATCTTGCTATTGGAAAGGAGTTTGAACCATTACTATTACTTCCAATAGCCTTTGGAATGCTCCTTACTAACCTACCAGTAGTAGATATTATGGCAGCACCAGTAAATGGAGAGCCGGGTGGATTATTACATTATCTTTCGAGAGGGGTAAAATGGGAGATATTCCCTCCCCTTATATTCCTAGGTGTTGGAGCTATGACGGACTTCGGTCCATTATTAGCCAACCCTTCCAGTGTTCTTATGGGAGCTGGTGCACAGTTCGGAATATTCTTTGCTTATACTGTGGCTATTCTTTTAGGATTTACACCACAAGAAGCATCATCAATAGGGATTATAGGTGGAGCAGATGGACCAACAGCAATATTCTTAACAAATAAATTAGCGCCACATTTGCTTGGTCCAATTGCAGTTGCAGCTTACTCATATATGGCTTTAGTGCCAGTTATTCAACCGCCAATTATGAGATTGATGACAACAGAGGAAGAAAGAAAAATAAAGATGGGACAATTAAGACAAGTAAAAAGAATAGAAAAAATAGTATTTCCTGTATTAGTTACTATTTTAGTTGTTTTGTTTATTCCCTCTTTAATTTCTCTTATAGGAATGTTGATGCTTGGTAACCTATTTAGAGAATCAGGAGTAGTTGGAAGATTAACTGATACAGCTCAAAATGCCTTGATTAATATAATAACTATATTTTTAGGACTCTCAGTAGGGGCAACTGCAAAAGCAGACGTATTTGTAAGGGTAGACACAATAAAAATAATATGCTTAGGTGTTCTCGCTTTCGCCTTTGCAACCTTTGGAGGACTTGTTATTGGTAAGATTATGTGCAAGATTACAAAGGGGAAAATTAATCCTCTTATAGGGTCTGCTGGAGTTTCAGCAGTACCTATGGCAGCCAGGGTGTCTCAAATAGAGGGGCAAAAGGCAGATCCAAGTAACTTTTTATTGATGAATGCCATGGGCCCTAATGTAGCTGGAGTTATTGGTAGTGCAATAGCGGCAGGAGTTCTGCTGTCACTTTTCGGTGGTTAAGTTAAAGAGCAAATTTTGTTCAAATGTTAATAATCTTTTAAAAGAGTTTATACTAGGCTTTAGCAAGTATAGACTCTTTTTTTATGGATAGTATATGAGAAAAGGAGGTGCTACTAATATGATTCCAAAGAAAGCTTCTGTAATAACTTCTCTTATAGAGAAGGAAACCTTACTGATTAATCAGTATGAGGAATACTTAAAAACTGTTGAAAATACGCCTAAGTATGATACAGTAAAGACACTCATTGAAAGGCACAATAACCACATTTGGACTTTAGAAAAACTCTTAAGGAGGTAGTTAAAATGTATAAAGAAAACCGTAGCCACAAGGAGCAAGTTTTAAGGAACAAGAGAATAACCAATAGTGAAAATGCACTAAAGAAGCTATATATGGATCTTTTATATAATGAAAGAGAAGGTACTATTAAACAAGAAGTATTTAATATTTTTAAAGATGAAGTAGATATAATAGACATAATAAATTCGGAAAAACAGTGGGCAGTAGAGTAGACACTTTAATATACATAAAGAATTTTGACTTAAAAAATATTTTAGATAAATGGATTTAATTATAGAAAAATTAAATTTTGGCTTAAAAGATAATTGCAAAGTTGTGGCATCAGAGACTTTTAAGTTTAGAAACCACAAGTAATTTTAACTTTCTTCAAAGAGCGGTGATTAATATATTTGTTTATGCAAATGGGGGAGTGGAGTATTTTAGTTTTAAGTACGGTTATTAGTATACGACTATATAAGTAGATTGTTTTATCAATTTAAGTTTAAAGTATGCTTAAAGGGAGAAAATCTCAATATAGAAAGTTTAATCCACAATTACTGGCTAAGGTAATGATATAAGCAACTTGACAAATGAGATTTACTTGTTACAATTAAATTGATATTTTAAATGAACAGTTAGTTTTTAAAAGCAGCTTAATAGCTGCTTTTAATTATATAGGGGTGAATTGAAATGATATTAGTTTTAGATGTTGGAAACACAAATATTGTACTGGGTATTTATCAGGAAAAAAAATTACTAGTTGAATGGAGATTGTCTACAGACTATAAAAGAACTGCTGATGAGTATGCAATACAGGTAACTCAACTGTTTTATCAAAGTGGAGTAGATATGAAGAGTATAGAAGGGGTAATAATTTCTTCTGTAGTACCTAATATTATGTACTCCTTAGAACATATGATAAGAAAATATTTTAATACTACTCCAATAATTGTTGGACCGGGGGTTAAAACCGGAATTAATATAAAATATGATAATCCCAAAGAAGTTGGAGCCGATAGGATTGTCAATGCTGTAGCAGCTTATGATACTTATAAAAAGGCGCTGATTATAATTGACTTTGGAACGGCTACAACCTTTTGTGCTATAGCAAAAAATGGAGATTATTTAGGTGGAACTATTTGTCCAGGAATAAAAATATCCTCAGAAGCATTGTTTGAAAGAGCAGCAAAGCTTCCAAGGGTAGAACTAGTTAAACCTGATACCGTAATATGTAAAAATACAATAGCTAGTATGCAAGCCGGAATAATTTATGGTTATATTGGTCAAGTGGACTATATAGTTGATAAGATGAAAAAGGAAATGCAAGCTAAAGGAGAAGAAGTGCCAATAGTTGTTGCAACTGGAGGACTAGCTAAGTTAATTGCTAAAGATTCAAATACTATTGATAAAGTTGAACCATTCTTAACCTTAGATGGCTTAAGAATAATTTATCAAAAAAATATAGAGTGATAAATTTGTAATAATAACTTTATACTAGTAGTATTATTACTTATATATAATAAAATCGTGTTTGAAATAAAGCAAGTTGCTTTCTAAAATGGGTATACTGAATACTAATCTTGGAAAAGCGTGATTAATTGTAAAGCTGATTAAGTAGAAGGATTTTAAGTTAGTAGTGATAGATTTCTAAGTTTTTGGCAATTGTTGCTGTGCTTAAAATAAAGACTTAACTGTAATAATACTTAGAAAGATAAATGTAACTTATTAATAAGATTACTCTAAAAAGACTAAAGAATAGGTGAGAAAATGAAAATAGGGAGTCTTTATTTTGAAAATGAAGTATCCTTAGCTCCTATGGCTGGTGTAACAGATATTGCCTTTAGAGGAATTTGTAAAGAGATGGGCTGTGGTCTAGTATACACAGAAATGGTTAGTGCTAAAGGATTGTTTTATAATAGTAAGAACACCGAAAGTCTGATGAGGATATCAGAAGAGGAAAAGCCAGTGGCGCTTCAGATTTTCGGGAGTGATCCTAAGATTATGGCGCATGCTTGTGAAGTTTTTAATACTATGGAAGATATATGTATTGTAGATGTGAATATGGGATGTCCTGTACCAAAGATAGTTAAAAATGGAGAAGGCTCAGCATTGATGAGAAATCCTAAGCTTGCAGCTGAAATAGTAAGAGAAATGAAAAAGGTATCAAAGAAACCTGTGACAGTGAAGTTTAGAAAGGGTTTCGATGAGAATAATGTTAATGCGGTGGAGTTTGGTAAAGCTTTAGAAGAAGCGGGAGCGGATGCCATTGCTGTTCATGGAAGAACTAGGGAACAGATGTATGAAGGTAAAGCGGATTGGGATATAATAAAAAAGGTTAAGGAAGGCGTTAGTATTCCTGTAATAGGTAATGGAGACGTATTTTCTGCTGAGGCTGCTCTGAAATTAAAAGAATACACTGATTGTGATGGAATAATGGTAGCTAGGGGTGCTATGGGTAATCCTTGGATATTTAAGCAAATACAGCAGGGTTTACAGGGTAAGGCTATTATAGAACCTTCTCCAATAGATAAGGTAAATATGTGTATTTTGCATCTTGAATTAGCCATGAAGTACTTTGAAGAAATAAAGGCTGTTAGAGAAATGAGGAAACATATTGCTTGGTACATTAAAGGTTTAAGATATTGTACTGAAATAAAGGATAGAGTTAATTCCTCAACTGAATATGAAGATGTATTAGGAATTTTGAATGACTATAAAAGTTCTCTAATAGAGGGCGAGGGTAATTTCTAGAGTTTCCCTTACCTATTATTGACAATGCAGTAAGTGTGTTTTATAATAACTTAAAGCATTTAAAAGAAAGAATAAATAATTTATTTTATAAAGTATAATATTAAAGAAATCATAGAGGTATATCATTTTTAAATAGATTTTAAAGTAACCAAAATTGATTCATTTTAAATTAAGTTTTACATGGTCTCAATGAAATTTCTATTGAAAATGTAGCTTTATTATATAATTAAAGGGGAGAGAAAAATGAGCGATTCTAAAAAATATGTAATGACTTATGAGGGAATAAAGAAGCTTGAGGAAGAATTAGAATACTTAAAAACCGTTAAAAGAAAAGAAATAACTGAAAAGATTAAGGTTGCTTTAGGATATGGAGATTTAAGTGAGAACTCGGAATATGATGAAGCTAAAAATGAGCAGGCCTTTGTTGAAGGAAGAATAATTCAACTTGAAAATATGCTTAGAAATGCATCGGTAGTTGATGAAAGTGAAATAGAAAAAGATGTAGTTAGCATTGGTGCAGTAGTTAGAGTTAAAGACTATGAGTTTGATGAGATAGAAGAATATCATATTGTTGGTTCTGCAGAAGCTGATCCAATGGAAAATAAAATATCTAATGAGTCACCAGTAGGTAAGGCCCTTGTAGGTAAAAAAGTGGGAGAGATAGTAGAGGTTGTTGTTCCAGATGGAATAAACAAGTATGAAGTGTTAGAAATAAAAAGAGCATAGGAGGAATTTAGATGTCTACAGGAGAAAACAATGTAAATGTACCTGAGCTAGAAGTTGAAAATGAACAACATCAAGAAGCTGAGTTTAATGAACAAGTAAGGATTAGAAGACAAAAGCTTGCAGAATTACAAGCTGAAGGAAAAGATCCATTTGATGTGTACAAAGTTGAAAGAACTCATACTTCTCAGCAGGCTAAAGAAGAGTTTGAAGCTATGGAAGCTTCTGGAGAAGAAAAAACTGTTACTATAGCAGGAAGACTTATGTCCAAGAGGATCCAAGGTAAAGCTGGATTCTGTGATGTTCACGATAGATACGGAAAAATTCAAGTTTATATAAGATTAGATGGCGTTGGAGAAGAGCAATTTAAAGATGCTAAGACTTTTGACATTGGGGATTTCTTATCAGTAACAGGAAAAGTTTTCAGAACAAAAACTGGAGAAATATCTGTAAAGGCTACTGATGTTCAGCTTATAGCAAAATCTTTAAAACCACTACCTGAAAAGTGGCATGGATTAAAAAATCCTGACTTAAAATATAGACAAAGGGAAGTAGATCTAGTTATGAACCAAGAGGTTAGAGATACTTTCATGAAGAGAATAAAAATAATCAGTGGTATCAGAGAGTTCCTTGATAGTAGAGGATATTTAGAGGTTGAAACTCCTATTCTTTCGCCTATAGCTGGTGGAGCTGCGGCAAGACCATTTACTACTCACCACAATGCATTAGATATAGATATGTACTTAAGGATTGCTACTGAGTTATATCTAAAAAGATGTATAGTTGGTGGTTTTGAAAAAGTTTATGATATGGGTAAAAACTTCAGAAATGAAGGAATTGATATAAGACATAACCCAGAGTTTACAATGATAGAACTTTACGAAGCTTATGCTGATTATAATGATATGATGAAAATTACTGAAGATTTAATAGCTCATGTATGTATGAAGGTTCATGGTACAACTAAAATTACATACCAAGGAACAGAATTAGACCTTACTCCACCATGGAGAAGAATCACTATGGTAGATGCTGTTAAGGAGTATGCTGGAGTAGACTTTACACAAGTTAAAACTGATGAAGATGCTAGAGTTATTGCTAAAGAAAAACACTTAGAATTCAAAAAAGAATTAAAAGATTGTACAAAGGCAGATGTATTGAATGCTTTATTTGAAGAATATGCAGAAGAGCATTTAATTCAGCCAACCTTCCTTTGCGACTATCCTGTAGAAATATCACCACTTACAAAGAAAAAGCGTGGTAATGATGAGTTTACTGAGAGATTTGAAGGTTTCATCTATGGAAGAGAAATATGTAATGCTTACTCAGAACTTAATGATCCAATAGTTCAAAGAGATAGATTTATGCAACAATTAAGAGAAAGAGAACTTGGAGATGATGAAGCATACATGATAGATGAAGAGTTCATGAATGCTCTTGAAGTTGGTATGCCACCAACTGGAGGTCTTGGAATAGGAATAGATAGAATAGTAATGTTCTTAACAGACTCTTATTCAATAAGAGATGTAATCTTATTCCCAACAATGAAACCAATACAATAGTATAAAATAGTAGCTAAGTAATTAAGCTGTTATTCTAAGAAGGGAACCGAAGATAGGGGTTAGTTATATGACAACCATCTTGGTTCCCTTTAATTTTTTTAGGATGAATAAACTCTCTTTATCTGGAGAAGCTATATGTAGCTAGCTTATTATAGTAACTAAAACATATATAACAAAAGACCGTAGCGATTTGTGAATTATAAATCATCATAACAGGGTTTAGTGAGTCCTTTAGTGATAAGTAGGGGGATATTTCTGTAATTATAACAGATATAGAAAAATGCTATAAAAAATATAAAAAAAGTTTCAAAAAAGTGTTGTAATTTTTGAGAAAGTTGATATAATATATCTTGTAAGGCATAATATTCCGCGATAGCTCAACGGTGGAGCACTCGGCTGTTAACCGATAGGTTGGAGGTTCGAATCCTCTTCGCGGAGCCATTTTTTTATTTTTGAGAGATTATAGTTAGAATTTCAGGATTGGTTTAATGCCAATCTTTTTTTATTATATAGGAAATTCAACTTTTTTTGCGCTAGCAAAATGCCTGGAAGGCCTTGGAATTGTTGCTTTTGAGAGTTTGTGTAAAAAAA
>NZ_JAGGLL010000021.1 GCF_017874425.1 Clostridium punense | reverse complement strand
TTTGGAGAGGATACAACTAATATTCAGATAAGAGTGTAAATCTAAGAAAATCGAAGAATTTATTAGGTTTTGTCCAAAACGAAGGGGTTAATCCGGTTACCTCGAAAAGGTGTGAATTATTAATTTATATCATAGAGCAGAATTAAGTATAGATCATATAAGGAAATAGCTAAAGAAACTATGAGTTGATATTGAAAAAGCCGTACAACTAACAAATTGTACGGCTTTCATTAAGACTAAATATACTAATGCCTAATGATTAATGTTATGGAGCCTTACTGTTTAAGTAATTCATAATATCAGTAAACAAAGTTTTACCTACAGGAGCTGCAGTTTGAGCAGCATAATATTTTGATGGATCAGGCTCATTTATAGTTATTAGCATTGTTATTTTAGGGTTATCTACAGGAGCCATACCAGCAAAGGAGGTTATATACTTTTCTGATTCGTATTTACCTGTAGAGGAGTTGGATTTTTGAGCTGTACCTGTTTTTCCACCAATATGAAGGCCTTCTACAAAAGCAGGTTTTCCTACTCCTTCTGTTACAACTTTTTCAAGAGCTGATCTTAATCTAGCAGAAGTTGTATCACTTATAACCTTCTTTGGATTAGTTTGTTCATATTCCTTATCTACAACTTTTGTGCCATTTTCATAACGTACAACATCTTTCATTATATGAGGAGTTATTAAGTTTCCTCCATTGGCTATGGCATTAAAAGCAGCTAAGTATTGAACTTGAGTAACAGCTATTCCTTGTCCGAAAGACATGGTAGCAAGTTCAACAGGTCCTATAGAGCCACCTTCTGAAAGAATTCCGGTAGACTCACCAGGTAAATCAATTCCCGTTTTTTCACCAAATCCCATTTTTTTAGCAAACTCTAGTAATTTATCTTTACCAATTTTTTCACCGAGCTCCATAAAACCAACATTACAGGAGTTCTTTAAAATATCAACTAGGTTTTCTTCACCATGTCCATTTCTTTCCCAACAATATATGGTTTGGCCAGCAACCTTAAGACTTCCATTACAACTAAATTTATAATTCTCATCAACTAAGTTGTTTTCTAAAGCGGCTGCAGCAGTGATGGCTTTAAAGATGGAGCCTGGTTCAAAGGCACTTTGTATCGCATTGTTTTTCCAAGCATTTTGAATTTCCTCTGAAGTAGAGCCAACTTCCCAAGGGGCGTTTAGATTATAGTCTGGTTTATTTGTCATGGCTAGTACTTCTCCATTATTAGGGTCCATAATAGTTATAGAAACTGATTTAGCTTTATTATCTTTAAGGGCTTTTTCAGCAGCTTTTTCAGCTAGCAGTTGTATGTATTGATCAATGGTCAGAACAACATCCTCACCATTAATTGCATTTACATTAAAAGAATCATAGGGAAGTTCATTTCCAGTAATATCTGATTGAAATCCTTTAAGGCCTAACATACCCTCAAGTTCTTTACCATAGTTAAACTCAACTCCAGTAATACCCTTCCCATCATAATCTGTGTGACCTATAACTTGAGATAGTAAATTATTATTTGGATAGAACCTTTCAAGTTCTGGAGATATTATAATGCCTCTTAAACCAAGTGCTTTAAGTTCATCAGCAGGAGCTTTTTCTACATTTCTTTTTAGAATTGCTGAGGTTATAGGATCCCCGTTATCAAGTTTTTTATTAAATATTCCATTGATATCTTCAACCTTCATACCCAAGATAGTTGAAAGCTTTGGGACTAATTCATCTAATGTCATCTTCTTTTCCTTAAGAGTCTGGTTTAAGGTAACAAAATCTAATTCTATTCTATATTCATCAACTGTTACTGCAAGCTTATTACCATTTCTATCTAATATATTTCCCCTTCTAGGAGAAAGCTTCATTTGGTTTGTCCACTGTGATTGTGCCAGGGCTTTATAGGTTTTAGATTTATTTACCATTATATAAAATAATCTAGACAGAAGTAGAGTAAAAATAAGAGTAAGTATGCAAAAGACAGAAGTCAGTCTAAGCTTACCTTGTGCCGTAATTTTTTGAGTTTTTTTCAAATTAATCACCGTCCAGTATACAAAGTCATATATTTATATTTTATTATAACAGTTATTTTTAAATTAAGGCATTAGAAAACAATAATAAGTGAAAAAAGTGAAAAAGTTTTAACTTTACAAGCAAGCTTGTGCTGGCAAGAAAACAGATTCCATAGATAGGAGTTATTATCAAATTCATTTCTAAATTACATGTACAACCCCTATTTCATCAAGGGGAATATTAATCATAGATAGCCGTGAAAGGCGATTATTCAGTGGTGATTCCAAAGAAGCTGCACTTCATGCTGTTTAAATTATATTTTTAAAATTAATCACTCAGAAGTTTTAGATATATTATTACAGTAACTATATAGTAAAACACAGTTAATGAAGGAATATAGAACAGTTAATTTAAGATGAAACTAGTAAATAATGATGAGTTTAAAGGGAGTGTCGCAAAACTATTTTTTCAAGTAGTTTTGCGACACTCCCTTTCTTTTTAGAAAGAAATTAAGTTTAGGCTATGTTTTAAATTGGTGTAAATGTATAGTTATTACATTTTATTTAATTTATGTTATAATAAATACAAGGAATTGAGGCTATAAATAAACAATAATAAATTAAAAGGGTGATTTTATAAAGTGAAAAAGGCAATAGATATTTCTTTAGGAATATGCGTAAATGTATTTATATTTACTGTTTGGGTATATAAAATGATTATATCAAGTGATATACCAGTGAATATAACTGATGATGAATTGAAAACTGCAACTATATTATTAATACTATGTTTAATAACAATTAGTTTTTATATAAGAAAGACAAGACTCCTTCTTGTGAATATTCTATTATTATTAATACCATTATTTTTATGGTTTATGTCAATGCAACAAGCATTAACCTATCATTATCATAATTATGATACCCAAATTAGTATTATAGGATTTTCTGTTACCCTAATTTTATTACTACAGATTGTCTACCGCAAAGTGAGAATATAAAATCAAACACTCAGTTTTCTTATAATGTGTTTAACTATAACAAATGTGGGTTACAAGTAATTAATTGGAGGTAAAAGTCATAATGGATAAAAATTTGAATAATCCTAACACCGATGAAAAAATACAATTTTTAAAAGGAGAATAAGTAGATGAAAAAGAAAACAAAGATCATATTAAGTTTTTTTATTGTAATAATTATTGCGTTGCCCCTTACCTTTTGTGCAATATGGGTAGAAAGAGATAAAACTACTAACATACGAGATTATAATAAGCATTTTGGTGATAATGGCAAGTATAGACAAAATTATGTTAGATGGTTCAGCTATAATGGTAAGAATAACATTGATATATTTCCCGAAAGTACTCCTGATTCGGCAAAGGTTGAAGATTTTTGTTATTACTACTATAATCCATTTGACCCAAACATTGTATTATACCTTGTATATACATGCAGTGATGAGGATTTTATCAAAGAAACAGAGAGGTTATCAAAGTTAAATTCCGATAAAGATTATCTTATATATGGTTCAACTGGATTTAATTATCCAGTAAGTGCAGTTAGTGCAAACGATACTGGGTATATTTATGCTTTGGCTGACAAAGAAAATAATAGATTAATTTATGTAGGAATTAATTTTTGTAATTATTTTTCTGATATAAACTATAAAAAGATAATTGATGAAAAATACCTTCCAATTAACTTTGATGCAAAGGTTGGAAATTCAACTCAAATAAAAAAATGAGATAAAGAGAATGATGATTAATAATTTCTTGAATGATAAGAATAATCTAATATATTAAAAAGTTAAACCTGTTAAAGCTTGGGAGCATGATTACAGCAAAAACTACCAGCTGTAGATTGGCTTTTATTTTTATTTCACATTCATGCAACTAAAAGTATATGTATATTACTACTGTAATTATATGGTAAAATTAGGTTGATAGATAGATTTAGAAGTTTTATTTAAGGTCAAATTAGTAAAGTATTGTGAACAACTATAATATAATGCATATTTTTATTTAGGGAGTGAGGTAGTAATAAATAAGGTTTCAAAAATAGGTCTTATTATATGCATTCTAAACCTTATATTGATGATTGCCCTGGGTTTATTAAATCAAAGGATACCCGAATTTTTTTACAGGTATGTATTTTTGGGGGCTTTAATTACAATTTTTGTTGGTGCAATCGGAAATCAAAGAAAAATCAATTACTATAGAAAGTTGATAAAAGTGTGACATAAATGGTCTTTGAAAGTTGAATAATACGATATTATAAATAAAAGTTAACGGAAGTATTTTGGAAACAAATGCAATAAAATGGTAAGTGTGATACACTTTTCTTATGAATTAAGTGGCGTTAGTATAATATTGTAGCACCAAAGATATATCTTATTATTGGAACGTAATTTAAGAATTATATGAAGAACCTAATGCCTTAGTAGGGTAGTTGGATTTTGTGAGGGGCGATAGACTTAGCCCACTCACATACTAATGAAAGAGAGGTGAAAGTCGAGTGTATACTCGACAATTGTATGAAAACATATTCAAAACAAAGTGTAGTATCTTATGGACAAATAGGGATAATAGGATTAGAGAGTAGTAGGGAGCTATGTGAAAAAATAAACAACTATTTAATTGGACAGAGAATTAATACAGATCATACAAACTCTGTTCAGAAAAGCTTTCTGATACCTGTTAAGGAGATTAGATTCTCAAATGGTGAAGGAAAAATTGTTTTAGAAGATACAGTTAGAGGGAAGGATATATATATTATATGTGATGTTGGTAACTATAGTTGTACATATGAAATGCATGGTTTTAAGAATCATAAAAGTCCTGATGATCATTTTCAAGATATTAAGAGAGTTTTATCAGCATTAGGTGGGAAGGCAAAAAAAATAACTGTAATCATGCCACTTTTGTATTCTAGCCGCCAACATAGGAGAAAAGGGAGAGAATCTTTAGATTGTGCTATTGCTTTACAAGAACTTGAGAGGCTTGGTGTTGACGATATTATTACTTTTGATGCCCATGATCCTAATGTTCAAAATTCTATACCACTAATATCATTTGATAACTTATATCCTACATATGAAATCGTTAAAGCTATAATTAATGAAGAAGGAGAACTTATTAAAGATAAAAATAAATTTCTTGTTATAAGTCCAGATACTGGTGCAATGGATAGAGCTATATATTATTCTAGTGTTTTAGGGCTTGATATAGGGTTATTCTACAAGAGAAGGGATTATTCTAAAGTAGTATCAGGCAAGAATCCCATTGTACAGCATGAGTATATGGGAAGAAATATTGAAGGTCAAAATATATTAATTATTGATGATATGATTTCTTCTGGTGAATCGATTTTTGATATTGTAATGGAAGTGAAAAAACGTGGGGCAAATAAAATATTTATAGCAACAACCTTCGCACTATTCACAGAGGGTGTTGCAAAATTTAATAAATTTTATGAGTCTGGCTTAATTGAAAAGGTATACTCAACTAATTTAAGTTATATACCTAATGATGTAAAAGAAGCAAAATGGTTGAATGAGGTTGACCTTTCTGGTTTTATTGCTAATGTAATAGACTGCCTAAATAAAGGAACCTCAATAGCACATTTATTAGATGCTACTGAAAGTATTAGCAAATTATTTAATTAACAAAGCTGTATAGTATAAAGTAATAACAGAGATAACTATATGGCCGGATAAGGGGATATTGGTGTTAGCATAATGGTTTGTGAGCTGATTTTTAAGAAGCGACTTAATTATAGTATTTGAATATTTTAAAACCTAATATCCTTACTAAAAGATGAAGCCACTAAGAAAATATGAAGGAAACACAAGTCCTTGAGTAGTTTTCTCAGTGGCTTATTCATATGTATCTTAAAATTTTGACATAAATAATTGGTAGGTAATTTCCAGAAAAAGCTTTTACATTGTTTAAGTCGTAGCAAGAAATTGTACTGGATTTTTTATTTACCTTCAACTAATTGGATTTAATGGATATATTGTTATAATGAGTCATGGTAAAATAGGATTAGTATAATAACGTAGAAGTTTTTATTTAAAGTCAGACTAATGAAATATTGTTCATCAGCAGATTTTAAAATTCTAATGGAGGGTGACAAAGTTAATGAAATATATAGACATAGAAAATTGGAAGAGAAAAGACCATTATAATTACTTTAAACAATTAGATTATCCGCATTTTAGTATTTGTGGAAACCTTGATATTTCTAATTTTTACAAATATATAATAGAAAAAGAACTACCATTTTTTATATCACTATTATATACTGCTACAAAGACAGCGAATAGTATAAAAGAATTTAGATTTAGGATAAGGGAAGACAAGGTTATTGAACATGAAATTGTAAGCCCTTCTTTTACTGTAATGGCACAGGAGGAAGTATTTAGTTTCTGTACATCAAACTTTACAGAGGAATTTAAGAGGTTTAAAAACAATACACTAAACGAAATTGAGAAGGTAAAAAATAATATTAGTATAGAAGATGAACCTGGGCGTGATGATTTATTGTATGTAACAAGTGTTCCTTGGGTTACATTTACTAGTATTACTCATCCAATTCATATGAAACCAGTTGACAGTATACCAAGGATATCATGGGGGAAGTACTTTGAAGAAGGCGGAAAAATTAAGTTGCCACTTTCTGTACAGGCACATCATGCATTAGTTGACGGAATACATGTTGGACAATTTTTTAATGCTTTTCAAGAAATTTTGAACAATCCTTCAGAATATCTGTAATTACAATAGTAATTCTATTGCAATTTACTACATAAATGTAAATGAATGCGAAGTATTGTTGTAGTTTTTGATAATGAATTTAATGATTTATATATTACAAGAAAGTAACCATAGGGGGGAGAGTATGTTATATGGTAAAAAAGTTACCTTACGAATATTACAGTAGGATTTACAAGAAAGAGTAGTAATGTGTAATGATAAATACATACAAAGAATGATGAGTGGGCAAGTATCTAATAATGAGATTGATTTAGATTCAATGCAATATGATAAATGAAATTATAAAAAATTATAGGTTTATTTTCAAAGAGTCTATGATATAATATAAATAAGAAAAGCTTAGTGCGCTAACACTAAGCTATCCTAGAACGTTTTTAGTTTTAGGGCTATTGGATTTTTAACTGAATTTACGTTAAATAAGAGATGAAAGCACTATTCTTTGTCGGATGGGTGCTTTTTCTCTTTGCTACTAATTTCTATGTCTAAACCAAGAAGTTTAACCTTGATTTTTAGAGTCGAAATAAAAAGATTATGTTTTAATATCATTTTGATAATATAAACAATGACTATACTTTTTACCACTAGTTCTGGCATATCCAATACCACCCCCTTAAGCTATGATGAGACTTCACCAATAGCCCAAGGTGGAAAACGTACAACCACCGTAGCCATCCACTTCTACGGATTATTTTACCGAATAAGTATATCATAATTATTTCTTTAAATATAGTGTTTTTAAAATGTTAGTAAGCTTTAATATAGGATTAGTTAAGTCGCTACTTTCTTAAGAAGTGACTTAATTATAGTATTTGAATGTTTTAAAACTTAGTATACTTACTAAAATAAGAAGCCACTAAGAAAATACCAAGGAGCCACAAGCCCTTACGGAGTTTTCTCAGTGGCTTAATTTTATAGGTCTTAAAAATTTACCTCAACTAATAGTGAGGAAATTAACAGCTAAAGCCTTCATTATGTTGAAGTCTTAGCTGTTTATTGCCTTGTCCTAAGTTAAGTAAAACATATAAAATAAAACCCTTAATAACTAGCATTAAAAGTTTAAAGAAACATATTATTAATATAAGTTTAAGGTCAACTTTAAAAGGAGAATGTAGGAGGTTTTATGTTGTTATTTAATGAATACCCTAAAGAAGCAAGTATAACTAGTGAGAAAATGCCAGATGACAAGGGGTTTTTTCATATAAGGCATCTTCAAAAAATAAGTGAGTCAATATGCTCGTCTATTTTGTGCTATACTGCGTCAACAGAACCCTTTGATAGCTCAACTATCTGCGGAACCTGTTTCCTTGTCTGCACAAGCTTGCTTGTGAACACAAGCTTGCTTGTGAACACAAAATAGTATTCACATCTTTGACTTGTTATTTATTTTCAGATGCCTAAAAGCTTTTATAAAGAATAACAGTAAATGTTATTTATTGGTTGGGTAGGAGCTGATGATGTTTTAGTAAAATTTGAAGATGAAATAGAAGCAATGTGATGATAGCTTAATTAGTTTTTATAAGCATTTTAATATGTTTACAAGTAATGTAATGAAGTGGATTTTTATTTAATGTCAAATTAGTAAAATAAAGAAACTGCAGCTAGATTTACTGCAGTTATATATTTTCGCCTAGATATATTTATAGATATCTTCTATAGTTTTCAATTCAAAAATGTCAAGAGATAAAACCTCAAATTTATCTTCTGGAAGTTTTTTTATCTTTTCTTCCATATCCTTTGAAAAATCCTTAAACCTTTTTTTTAGCAGCTTTATCAAAAGAGTAGTTCTTCCTATTTCAACACCTTCTTCCAAAGCTTCCTCACGTCTAGTTGCTTCATCATGAAGAGCCATTTCTCTTGAAAGGTAGAGGGCACGAGTCTCCCTATCTTGACTCATAGTTCTCAAAATATCATAAGCTTTTTCTATGTCACTATTTACCTTAGCCATTTCTAAAATAACCTCCTTTGAATCGCCTTTTATAAAATTCATCCACTGAGACAATTTATCTATAGTATTAATATTTTTAAGCTTCCTCAGTTCAATAAAGTGAATTTCTAGAACCTCTGTTAACTTTAGCTTTGTTTCATCTTCCATAATATGAAATATATTATGATATTTGTTAGTATTTATACAGTCATAATCAACAATGTTAATGGCTATGGTCTTCTTAAGTTTTTTGTAACTTTCACCCACAGCAATTTGTTCTATGTAGAGCTTTGACCAGTAATAAAGGCTTCTTTCTGGCATAGAAACAGTTCTTAAAACTTGAATCTCTATATCTATGTGATAACCGGCATCTGTTACAGCTCTTACATCTAAAACACTTTTTTTATCTTCAATGTTCTCTTTAGGTAATTCAGAATTTAAAATTGTTACATCATTAACTTTATCGCTTAGAATAGAATTTAAAAGAGAAATTAATAAGTCTTTGTTTTTTACATCACCAAAAATCTTTTTAAACACAAAATCATTTTTAGGTTTCAACAAAAAATCTTCATATTTATTTGAATCTTCTTTTATGAAATAACCTTCCATAATACTATTATACTGCATAGAATCAGTCCTTTCCATAAGGTATATCTATAGTGTTGACAGGAAAATAACGGATATACAAACATATGTTCAAAATTTTTTAAGATATGTAAAATTAATACTTTGCATCTATTTGGAATAGTTTAAGAAAATGTGAGTAGCAACTATGAGGAGCATTATCTGTAGACACTACACATCTAAAGATTTCACTGCACTCAAGTCTTAGCTGGACTAACAATATTTTAAGAAAATTTGGGGTAGATAAAGAGGTTAGAATCATATCTTATTTTGAAATTAGACAAGAAGGTATGCTAATGGTAGATGTTTAAACTTAATTTTAAATTTATGAGCAGAGAACATAAACGACTTAATCACAGTATTTCAATGTTTTAAAGCTCAATATAGCTACTAAAAGATAAAACCACTAAGATAACATCAAGGAGCTGCAAGCTTTGGTTAGTTATCTCAGTGGTTTATTGCCATGTCACATAA
The DNA here is from genome assembly GCF_017874425.1 of Clostridium punense. Classification (GTDB taxonomy): domain Bacteria; phylum Bacillota; class Clostridia; order Clostridiales; family Clostridiaceae; genus Clostridium_J; species Clostridium_J punense. Next base: position 86,450 of record NZ_JAGGLL010000021.1, on the reverse strand, counting down.
AATCTAAAGCTATTTTAACTGTTAGACTATTTTGATTAAAGCTTTCTCTACGTTCAAGTAAAATATTCTGAACTTCTAATAAATTAATTCCTTATTACTTAAACTATATTGCAATAAGGAGTGATTTTATGAAAAAATTAATTGTTTTAGTGTTATTAATGATATGTTTAATTCCTAAGAATGTTTATTCAAAAGATATTTCTACTAACATTGATAAGGATATAATCCAGCAAGAATTATATAAAGGAAGTTTGCTATGTTTTTTATACCCATATATCTCAAATTCAGTGGATGAGTATTATGGATACTCTAAACAATTTGATCTATATGATGCAAAAATTATAAGTATTAAAAAGACACCTGAAAAATTTGAATATGAAATAATAGTTCAGGTTGAAACTTTTACAGGTGCTCATAATCCACCAGGAGGTATTGAAACTGTTACTGTGCTAACAAGTCCTATGGGTACTAAAGTAATTAGTTTTAGTCACAATGAAGAATAAATGCTGTTTGTATTTTCTTATAATGTGCTAATCTATAGAGTGAGTAAAGACTATAGGAAGACTAACGCCTGCAAAATTACAAGCGTTAGTGTTTTGGGAAAAAATAAGTTAAATTACTTCACTCTTAGCCATATTATGAGTTAGGTCTTTTCTTCTGTAAACACTTAAAATTAGCCCTACTATAGTCATATTAATAAGTAACTGGGAACACCAAAAACTCATAAAAGGAAGACTGATACCAACAATGGGAGCAATTCCAAAGTTCATTCCAATGTTAAGTAAAAACTCTGTAGTTAAAACTGCAATAAAACCAGAAACTATGAGCTTTCCGTAAGCATTCTTAGTAACCTTTGCTACAGTAATGATTTTTAGAATAAATACTACAATTAGTGTAATTAAAATAGCAGCTGCAATCCAACCAAAGGTATAGACTATATAAGTAAAAAGAAAATCAGTATGAAGATTAGGAATGATCTTAGGTTTCATGGTGAATCCATTCCCAAAGGTACATATAGACTTCTTCACAAGACAACTGAAAGAATTTAATATGGAATTTTCCCAGGATATGTTAGTAGTATTTGAAGAATGTGAAGTGGTATATAAGTAAAAAATGTTTAGTGCGGAACATTCTTAATAAGAGATTAAATTTCAGTATTACAATGTTTTTAAGATAATATACTTACTAAATAATAAAGCCACGAAGAAAACACTCAGGAGGTTTAAGCTCTGGAGTAATTTTCTCAGTGGCTTATTGTTATGTGTCTAAATTACTACCCCAATTAATAGATAAGCAGTTAAAAACTAAAGCCTTCATTATGTTGAAGTCTTAGCTGTTTATTGCCTTGTGTATAAATTAAGTAAAATATAAAATAAATCCTTTATAACTAGCATTAAAAGTTTAAAGAAACATATTATTAATATAAGTTTAAGGTCAACTTTAAAAGGACAATGTAGGAGGTTTTATGTTGTTATTTAATGAATACCCTAAAGAAGCAAGTATATCCAGTGGGAAAATGCCAGATAGCAAGGTTATAAATGAAATCTTTGAGCTAACCTATATAGCTATGACGACTATAATTCCATCTGATACTTCAAAGGAGGAAGACTTTAATTTATGGTACGAAAACTTTAAGTTAAGGTTAAAAAATGGGACAAGATACATTTTGATGAGCAATGATAATATTTTAAAGGGTTACTTAGCATATAGCTTACACTATGAAAATAATTCATTATGCATAGAAGACCTAATTATTGATCCCAAATATCAAGGAGATGGGTTTACAATAGCACGGCTGATATGCTATTTCTTAGTGAAAGTAGAAGGGATAAATTTAAATAACATTTATACTTATACAAGTAAATTAAATACAAGAATGCAAGGTATTCTGGATAAAGCAGGGTTTTCTATAGAGGAATATAACAATAAAAGTATTAAGTATAGAATAGATAAGGAGTTAATTACTAATAAATACTCAAAATTAATTTTACATTTCCATAAGAAGAACAATTATAATTTTTAAAATATATTTTAAGGAGGAGTTCTATATAAAAGCTTTTATATAGACAACAGTAAGCCAAAGGAGTTGGTATTTATGATGGGCGAGAAGAAGGATAATATATCTCTTTATAAAATACTAAAAACTGTACTCCCCATGATTTTCGAGACTTGTCCTGTATATTTTATAGTGGATAATTTGTTGTCAATATTACACGGAATATCTCATGTGGTTACTGTTATTATGACTCAAAAGTTTTTTGATGCCATTGCCAATGCAGTGAGCAACAAAGGGAGTTTTAAAGAAGTACTACTAATGGTATTGGCTTTAGGTGCCACTTTGATAATAAATCAAATATTAAATGGTGTTGCTAATTTTACTCCTGATGATATAAGTTTTAGAGTTCAAAGTAATATTGCAGGGAAAATTAACGAAAAAGCCGGAAAACTTGATGCATTAACCTTTGAAGTTCCCTCTAATTTAGATGCCATAAACAAGGCTAATGAGGGCTTGCTTAATAGCATGTATTTAGTGTTTATAATTTCAACTGTTTTAACCTACTATATTCCATACTTTTTAGTCATGGGAATTTACCTTTATAGTTTAAAGCCAATACTGGCAATATCACTGGTAATTATATTTATACCAGTAGCACTTACTCAATTTTTAAGGCTTAAGGTATTTACAAAGCTTTCTGATGAATCGGCACCTATAAGAAGAGAATTCCAGTACTATGAAAGATGTATTATTGATAAGGAATATTTTAAAGAAACAAGGCTTCTTGGAGCTTTTAAGTATTTTAAATCGTTATATTTATCAGCTATTGATTCATTAAATAAGAAGATTTGGAAGGCAGAAAAAACCTCTGGAATTATGGAACTTACAATGAAGGCAATAACACTTTTAGGATATTTGGGCATTTTATATTTACTTGTAATTGCTTTAATAAGAGGGGAAATTACTGTGGGGGCCTTTGGTGCGGTATTTGCATCTATTGGCAGTATGTTTCATATCATGGAAGAAATAATTTGCAGACACGTAGGAGCCATTACGGAAAATTTAGGTAATGTAAAAGGGTTAGTGAAGTTTTTAGAAATGCCTGAAAGAGGAGGGGAAGATATAGCTTCTAATGAAGCTACAGGAATAACTCTCACACAGGTTTCCTTTAAATATCCAGGAGCAGAAAAGGAAGCATTAAGCAATATTAGTTTAGAAGTTAAGCCGGGAGAAACCATTGCTATTGTTGGTGAAAATGGTTCAGGAAAAAGTACCTTAGTAAAACTTATGCTAGGACTATTTTCTCCTAGCAGTGGTATTGTGACGTTAGGGAAGGTGGAAACCTCTAAAGCTTCTATGAAATCCTTATATAAAAATGTATCTGCTGTTTTCCAGAACTATCAAAGATATAAAATGACTCTTGGTGAAAATATAGCTATTAGTGATATTGGGAAGAATGGCCATGTTAATAGTGAAAGATTAAATAGTGCCTTAAATAAAGCAGATTTAATTATAGATGAGGAAAAGTTTATAGATTCCTATGACACCATGCTTTCTAGAGAGTTTGATGGGATAGACTTATCCGGTGGACAATGGCAAAGAATAGCAATTGCAAGGGGTTTTTATAGGAATTACAACACTATTGTTTTAGATGAGCCTACTGCAGCCATAGATCCAATTGAGGAAACTAAGATTTATAATAAATTTGTAGACATGTGTAAAGGTAAAACAGCCATAATTGTAACGCACAGATTAGGTTCTGCCAAAATAGCAGATAGAATTGTGGTACTAGATAATGGGGGCATAAGTGAAATAGGTACCCATGAAGAACTTATAAGTAAAAATGGGAAATATGCAGAGATGTATAGGGCTCAAAGCAAGTGGTATGCATAGTTTATAAAGTAAACAAAGTTGAAGAATATTGTAAGGATTGCAGTATGACAGCATATTTTGTTCAGGTTTCTGTTCCAAATGAATTGTTGCCTGAAAATAAGAACTTTTTAGATGTTCAAGTGTCAGATTTAGATGGTTTATTTGGGCAGGCATCTATATTTTTTTAAACATAAGAAGATTAGTAAATTTTTTTAGGGAGGAATAAAATGAAGGCAGCTCCATTTGTTTCTTAATTTGTGGTGATTTATTTGAAGAAGAACTTGTAAGCAAAGTAAGAGAAGAAAGTGTTGAGTATTTATTTTTCCCTTTTGCAAGATGTCTTTATCCAGAGACAAATATCAAAGAAATATGGGAAAGGGAAGTATTTAGAGAATACCTAGAGCAGATGAAAAAAACTAATGCTATTACTTTGGCTACAAATTATCTTGATGAATATTATTTTGGAGGAGCATTTTCAGTAGATAAAGAGGGTAGACTCATATCTTATTTTGAAATTGGACAAGAAGGTATGCTTATCATTGATGTTTAAACTTAATTTTAAATCTATCAGTGGAAAACATTCAAGCCACTGAGAAAATTACTCCAGAGTCACAGCTCCTATAGTAATTTTCATAGTGGCTTTTTATTTCATCAATCTTAGATTGAAACCTTATCACCACTAGTGTCAATAAATGTAATTGAAAGAGTAGAGATTTATCTTATATAGCGAACATATGTTTAAAAATGGATTTTTTGTCTATAATATTTAATGATAGGAAGTGAATTTATGTATTACTTAAAACAAGGTAATGTAATAACCTTAGTTCAAGAAGAAGATTCAAATTATGAAAGTGATGCAAGTAAAAATTCAGGTAAAACTTCATTAAATATGGATAGCATAATGAAGCGATTGTTTACCCTTAAAAATAAGAAACCTATTATTGATTTCCTAAATTCAATTTATGGTGATGATATTGGATATGAGGCAGAGGTTTATTATCCCAATGTGGAAAATCTAAACAGGAACATAAATAACGGTCTTTTAAGCTTTAGAGCAGATTTATATATTGAAGTTACTTATAAAGATAAACTATATGATTATGCCATTGAATTTCAAACTAAATATGAAAAGGACATGGGCATAAGAATTTTTAGGTATGGATTTGATAAGGCAGTTAAAAATTCCATGGAATTAAATAAAAATACTATAGATATCAGTTTTCCTGAACCTTATCTTATAGTTTTAGAAAAGGAAAAGGGTCTAGAGGATAAGATTAACTTAAGAATTAAATTTCCTAAGCAAGGAAGCTTCAATTATAAAATCAATGTATTAAAATATTGGGAATACGATCTTCAAAGACTATTTGAAGAAAATAAGTATTTACTTTATCCACTGCAGCTTTTTAATTACAGAAGATTTATGGAGAACTTAAAGATAAGTAAGCAATCAGAAGAAAAGAAAAGGCTAAGTGTAGAAAAGATTAATGTACATATATTAACTACAATAAAAAATACCCTTGAAGCTATTAGTGAGGCATATAAATGTGATAAAATTACCCTAGAAGATTACAGCGAAATGTTATCAGTAATACAGAATTTAAATGATTACTTCATTGATACCTACAATTATTATAAAGGGTTAAGCCAGGAGGTAGAAGTTATGTTCAAAAGTTTTTATGACCCTGAGGTTGAGAAAAGGGGAATTATAAAAGGGTTTGAAAAAGGAATTCAAAAAGGAACAAATGATGCAAAGGAGGAGATTGCAAGAAAATTACTTCGTGAAGGCATGGGTTATGAGTTTGTAGCAGGGATAACAGAATTAAATTTAGAGCGAATAAAAGAAATTGCCAAGGAAATTATAAGTTAATATAAAAACAGGGTATTTCCAAGGAATGTTTAAAATACATCTTGAAAATACCCTGTTCTTTATTTTAAAGCCATGATGCTACTGTACATCAAGTTTAGTGCTTTGTCTTTGAGTAAGCTGAGCACCATATTTTGAAGCTAGGGAACCGCTTTTAGTTAGGAAGATATCCTTCGCTATAATGGTATCCATAAGAGCAGAAGCTTCAACTTCAGTGATGTTGCTCTTTACGTCAGTTATAGTCATTGAAACTTTATCACCACTAGTGGTAACAAAGGTCATTGCTAATGAATATTCCATGTTTTCACCTACTTTCTTTTATGAATTTGGTAAATCCTCACTTAGAAACACAAATCTAGAGAAGCACAATCTAATAAATAAACTTATGTTGTTGAAGTTCTCTAGTTTTGCAAACTAACTTCTATTAAGGAGTAGTAAGCTTTGAGCTTTCAGTTAGGTAGTAGTCTCTAGTGTTAGGTTTTAAAACTACTTTGATAGCTTCAGCTACATCAAATACATTCTGAGGATCAGCAGTAAGCTTTATACCAGAAAAGTTCTTTTTTCTGTAAACTGTAGCACCAGTTTTGTCAGTACCGTTTTCAACCTCAATACTTAAGGTAGCAGAGTTTAAAACTTTAGAAATAGCCATAAGAACACCTCCTTTAAGGTTATAAAAAGTATTAGTAAAGATGAATTAATCTTTACAAAGGATATATATGCACTTAGAAGGAAGTTTTACAGAAATGAAAAATTATTTTTCGTTAGTGTTGTCTATAACAACTCCAAGCTTAGTTGAAATTATGGTGTTAAGCTTGTTTATAGATGAAGTTAACATAGCTATGTTTTTTTCAAGTCTTATTAAAAGATAGGCACTAATGGCTACAGGAAAGCCCACGTTGCCAATAAGATTAATAAGTTCATTTACTTCCATTTAGATCACCTCCACATAAACCATATATGCAAAAATAGGAAAGGTTTTTAGTGAAAAGCAATATTTTTATCAGTCACAATAAAGGGTTTTAACCCATTATGTAAAATGTCATAGACCTATAAATAGATTCATAGCTAGATATATACATAATTTAACATGTGACTAATCTTTATCTTTTGTTGTTTTCAAGAAATACATAGTTAAAGTAGTGGTTTATAGCTTCATCTATAATTGTGCTTAGATACACATTAACATCTGGATGAGCTGCTTTAAGTTCATTTAGCTTTCTAAGAGTAGATTTACGAAAGGTGTAGCCTCTTTTTATATCAAAGTGTTCACCATCTATTGGAGGGGTAATGCCATTTGGGGCGGCTTTAGCCTTACGATTATCCAGAATTTCACTGGAGGTATTAATTGTATTGTAGGCTGTTTCTTTTTTTATCCTCTCAGTAGCACTATGAGCATAGTTAGAAGAATTGCTTGGACAAGTTAAATCTATGGAACTAGAAGAGGTTCCGTTACTAGCTTCTTCTGTGTTGTCACTAAAACTAAAAGTTGCCACAGGGGAGCCCACAATTAAATTATCAAAACCAATTTCCTCCACATCATAGTCAGAAGAAAAATCATCTATTTCTAAAGTTTTCTTAGAGTCTTTTCTAGTCATATAAAAATCTCCTTATTACATATTTATAAAGATTGCTTCTTTATAAATATATGTAATAAGGAGGAGTTTTTTATGGGAATTAGGGTGAGAATTTCATGGAAAGTTCTTAGAACCCGCATAAACACTATATCTTCTTATCTTTTTTTCTTATTTTAAAGATTTCAATAAAAGAATTTTTCACGATATATGATTATAAAGATATCATTAAATCTTTATAATCATATATCCAATATCATGTGTATAAATATACAGGGGTTATATTATGAACTACTGAGAAAAATAATTTAACAGTAGTTAAATTTCAGTAGATAATAATTAATAAAATGAAAGGGTGATAAATTCAAGGCGATATTTTTATTTAGTTGCAAATGTCGAAATATAGGATAAAAACATGAATAAATTTAAATAAAACTAAAAATAGTGTAAAGTTAAAGGAAATAATGACGAAAATAAGGGAAAGTGAGTTTAAATTACTATTTAGTTTTTTAATTATATTTAAATTAAATAGTAATTAAGTAGCGGGAGGAAAAGTTTTCATGGGCAAAATGAAGTTTGGATTTAAGTTTAAAAGTATCAGAACAAAGCTATTTGTAAGTTTACTAGGTATTTGTATTATTCCACTAATTATTCTTGGAGCAGTATCCTACTTTAATTCTAAGTCAATAATAGCTAAAAAACTAGAGAGTTCAAGTTCTCAATTACTAAGAGAAGCAAATAGAGGGATTGATAAAGAGCTTACGGCTATGGGCAATAATATAACAATGCTTGCCAATAACTATAATTTTATTAATATACATAGCAATCCGGAATCCTTACCTTACCTCATGGATAGTCTTAAAGGTATGAAGGAAAGTAACCCAAATGTAGAATCAATATACATAGGGACAGTTGGTAAGAAGTTTTATGTATATCCAGCTACTGAAGTTGGAGCCGACTATGATCCAACTTCAAGACCCTGGTATAAAGATGCCGTGGAGAATAAGGGGAAAGTTGTGTTTAGTGACCCTTATAAAGATGCAACTACTGGAGAAACTTCAGTGTCCATTTCAAAAGCAGTAGAAAAAGATGGACAAGTAGTTGGTGTAGTTGCTATGGATATAGATTTTGATACACTAGCAAAAAGCACAGCAGAAATAAAGGTTGGAGAAGAAGGATATGCCATGATTCTTGATAAAAATGGTTTAATTCTAACCCATCCAGATGAAAAGTTAGTTGGCACTGATACCTTTTCTAAGCTTCCTGTTTGGAAGGAAGTAATGGAAAAGAAGAATGGTTTTAGCACTTATGAATATAATGGAAAAGATAAGTTTGCTGTATATACAAACAGTCCTGTTACTGGGTGGACAATACTCGGAGCTATGGAAACGGAAGAGTTAAATAAGGATACAAAATCTATCTTAGTAACTCTTATAATAGTATTAATTATTACTGCTGTAATAGCAACAGGAATTTCAATTTTTGTAACTAGATCAATAACTGTAAATATAAATAAAATAAAAGATGTAATGACTAAAGCTTCTAAGGGAGATTTAACAGAAACTGTTCAGATAAAATCAGGTGATGAAATTGGAGTTTTAGCAAAAAACTTTAATCTTATGATAGAGAATATATCACAAATCTTATCAAATGTTGAAAAATCTTCACAAACAGTTGTAGATACTGCAACTAATTTATCTGCAATGACAGAAGAAACTACAGCATCTGTGGCAGAAGTATCAAGAGCAATAGAAGAAATATCTAATGGAGCGGTTCAGCAAGCTTCAAGTACTCAAGAAGCATCTAATGAAATGGACGAGTTAGTACAAGGCATAGATAGCATTGAAACCTCAACGAAAGAAATAGATGAGGTATCTTTAAATACTAAAGATTTAAGCAATAAAGGCTTAAAAATGGTTAAACTACTTATGGATAAATCAGAAGAGACTAAAGAAACAACACAGTCTGTTGCTGAAATAGTTGAAGATATGAGTAAGAGTACTAAGGAGATTAGTAAGATTTCAGAGGCCATTACGCAAATAACTGAACAAACAAACCTACTTTCTCTTAATGCTTCTATTGAAGCTGCAAGAGCAGGGGAAGCTGGTAGAGGATTTGCTATAGTTGCCGATGAAATAAGAAAGCTAGCAGAACAATCCAAGAACTCTACAGAAGAAATAAAAAGAATTGTTGAAGCTATCCAAAATAAGTCTAATATAGCAGTAAAAGCTATGGAGCAAGCTCAAAATATTGTTACAGAGCAGGATAAAACAGTAGAAGATACAAATATTATATTTAACGATATATATAGCTCTATAAGTAACTTAATTCAAAAGGTTGAAAATATAAAAGAAAAAGTTGAAAAGATTAATAATCAAAAAGAAGAAGTTGTAAGTCAAATTCAAAACATCTCATCGGTGTCAGAAGAAACAGCTGCTTCCTCTGAAGAAGTATCAGCTTCCACAGAAGAGATAAATGCTACAATGGAAGAGTTTAATAATTATGTTATGGGACTACAAAATTTATCAGAGGTTTTAAATGAGGAACTAAGTAAGTTTAAAACAAGATAAATTGATTCATTAAGGCATATGTGTTATAATCCAAACAAAATATATGTGTTTGGAGGGAATAAGGTGGCTATCTCAATTAAGTCAGCCTGCTAAAATAAGTTAAAAAATTTTTAGGAGGCAAAATAATGAAATTTAATTTAATAGATATTGATCAATGGGACAGAAAACCATATTTTGAACACTATTTTAATTCAGTTAAGTGTACTTACAGCATCACAGCAAATATAGAAATAACAAATTTATTGAAGGATATTAAAATAACAAAACTTAAACTGTATCCAACACTTATATATATCATTGCAACTGTGATAAATAATCATGAAGAATTCCGCACTTGCTTTGATGAAAACAATAATTTAGGATACTGGGATAGTATGAGTCCAAATTACACTATCTTTCATGAGGAGACCAAAACTTTTTCAAATATCTGGACAGAATATGACAAGAGTTTTTCAGGTTTTTATAATAAGTATGTTGAGGATAATAAAAACTACGGGAATATTATGAACTTTGATCCAAAGTTAAATGAACCAGCTAATACATTTCCTATATCTTGCATACCTTGGGTGAGTTTTACTGGATTTAATCTTAATATACAGGATCATGGAACCTATTTAACTCCTATATTTACCCTTGGAAAATATTTTGAGGAGAATAATAAAGTATTTATTCCTATGTCTATCCAGGTTCATCATGCAGTTTGTGATGGGTACCATACCAGTAGATTTATTAACGAGGTACAAGAGTTAGCATCAAATTCTCAAAGCTGGTTAAAACATTAATAGATTACACTATTTTATAAGATAAGGGAAGCCATATGGCTTCCCTTAAAATTTTGTATGCTTTAACACTAATCTAATAAACTATAACTAATGATTATATAAGAGCAACGTGAACTAAGCATATATATTATCCAGGATGTGCTAATAAGTGTTAGCTTTGTGTTTCCTTGAAATTATAAGATTACATATCGTAGAAATAATAAACACCAACAGAAATACATATCCAATTGGTATTAGTGCGAAGGGTTCAACCAATGTACCGTCTGGTAAAACCTCTGCACCTATAATATTGTAAGAAACAAAACAAATTATTGCTGCCAACGCCGAAATCAACATAGAACCTTTTGCAAAGGATGATTTTCTGTCTTTTTTCCATTTTGTTGAAATATTTTTCATTAATTGTACCTCCCCATCTGTAATTTTCGGACTTTCTATATCCATTTTAAGTTTTTCAAGTTCCTTCATACATTGTGGACATTCAGCTAAGTGTTTTTCAACCAATGAAGAACTGTCATTACTACAAACTTTATCGAAATACAATGGTAGCAAATCTCTAATGACCTCACATGATAACTTCATATCAATTTCTCCTTTAACTTTATTCTTGCACGATGATAAGTGACTCTTGCCCAGCTTTCCGTTTTACCAAATAACTCACCTATCCTTAAAAATGATAATTCACCTAAAAAACGTAAAGTAAACACTTCTTTATATGGTTCTTCTAAATTGTGAATTAATTTATGAATTTCAAAGGCATTCTCATCAACAATGAATGCCCTTTCAAGATTAGAATCTAAAACAAGCTGTAAATCCTCAAAAGCTTCATCACTACCTTTTTCTTTCTTTAAATATGAAAAATATGTGTTCTTAGCAATTTGACAAAGCCAAACACTTATCTTACAGTCACCTTTAAAATTGTTAATATTTTTTAATGCTTTAAAAAATGTTTCTTGAGTTACTTCTTCTGCAATACTTTCATTTTTAGAAAGACACAACGCATATCTATATACATCTTTAAAATATATAGAGTATATTTCTTCAAATCCTGTCACAATTTCACCGCCTTTCATATATAAGACTATCATAAGACTATTTTGTTACAACATTTTATAAAAATTTATTTATTTTTCTACAAAGAAAGATTTTACAGTGAAGTTATCAAGCAACTGATTATGTCAGTGAGAAGCAGTTTATGAATCCTGCTCTGAAAATATTTTTACTATAAAGTTATATTCCATTTGTAGTTAGGTTCCTTATTGGAATACCTAAAAGGTATTCAATAAGGAAGAAGTAATAATAATTAATACACTATAATATATTGTATTAATTTAGTAAATGGAAAAACTTTTAGGAGGATAAGATATGGAACTTAATGGAACGGTTACTGAAGAAAATTTGAAAAGAACTTTTGCTTTGGACTCAAGAACAGTAACTCAATATCAGTTGTTTGCAGAACGTGCTAGAAGTGAAGGCTTTGAATTTATTGCAAGAATTTATGAGGAGTTTGCTCAACATCAGCTTGGACTCTCTAGACAAGTTTATGGCAGATTCCTTGGGCAAATTAAATCACTACAGGAGAATCTTAGATACTCTATGTTATCTGAAGCCAATAGTTTAGAACGCTTTTTAGAGTATGAAAAAAAAGCTTTAGAGGAAGGATTTAATGAAGTTGCAGTTTTTTATAGGGAGGCTAGGGTCGTACTTGAACTCCATAGAAAACAGTTTGAAGAATTATATAACCACGTATTAAATGGTACTTTATATAAACGTGATACTGTTGAAATATGGCAGTGTTTAAACTGTGGTTACTTGCATGAAGGAAAGGAAGCACCTTTTGTTTGTCCAGTTGACAACTATCCTCAAGGTTGGTACAAGCCCTTATGTCCTGAACTTTAACAACATTTTGGAAGCTTCAAGTCTGCCATCTTAAAAAGTGGCAGTTGTCCAGCCTAGAAAATGTGCTTTAGTGCCAGTCAAAATCTGCTTCCAAAGTTGCTAGACTTTAAACAGCTTGCTACGACTTTAACATAAAGTTCTTAAGTTTATACAAAAATAGGCTTGGTTTTATCCAAGTCTATTTTTATTAAGTGGTTTCCCATAAGGTATTTAACATATTAATATTAATCAGGATTTACAACAGAAAATATAACAAGTAGCTATAAAGAGAGCTGATTACAATGAAACTTAGGAGTATGGGTATAGTCTTTTTTACCAAGTCTATAAAGGATGTTCCATAGTGCTCTACAACTATTGCTAAACATATATGAGTTGGTGAAATCTGCATAGCAATATAGGTTGTACACATAATTAGGACCATTAAGGCTAGTCCACCATTTGGGATAGTAGCATAAGCTAAAGGTACAGCTATAGCTATCATGCCTTGAGCTCCAGCTACTAAGGTGCCGAAGAAAAATAAAAGCATAAAAATAATTACTGGTGGAATTGGTAATGCTGAAAAGTATTCAGGTAATCTTTGAATAACTCCTGTAAAGGTTAAAACTTCTTTAAACACCATTATTACAATAGTAGTTAGTATTAGTTTGCTTTCTACTGCAGATGCAAACATTGGCTTTATTTCTTCAAAGCTAAATTTGTTTAGAAAAAATGAAAGTATTATAATTGGAAAAACTGCATAGTGAACAGGTATTTTTAACATTAAGATAATTACAATGGTGAAAACAATGGGCCATAAGCTAATTATTAAATTCTTAAGGTCTTGCCTTTTATTATTTGTATTTTTAACTTCAATATCTTTTGGAATTTTTTTAACATACATAAAATACCCTAACAAAAATAATACAACCACCATTGGTAGCATTGCTATTACAAAGGCTGTCATATCTACTCCAGAAAGATTTAATGCTAATAGTATGGTTGAATATGTAGGTAAGAAGGCTTCAGAAATATGTCTAAAGTAGCTAGTAATAAAAGTCTTTTCTTCTATACTTATATAATTTTCACCAGCGTTGTCAACTATTGGAGAGGCTATAAGCACTGCACCAGGAGAGGGTAATAAGCCAATTATAAATGGTGCAATCATTGCATTTACTCTTCTGTTGTTAAACAAATTGCTTAAAGATTTCTCTGCCAGCATTAAATGGTCTCTTTTTTCCATCATTCTCTGAAGAAAGGTAATTGTGTAAAAAGCTAAAATAAGATTTAGGGTAGCTAGGCTAAAAGCTCCATCTTTAATAAGTTTAATAGATTGCACTGGATTTATGCCATATAATAAAATTGTACCTAATATACCAGCAGATATTGATACATATAAAGGTTTTTTAAGTTTTATTACCATAACAATACAAGAAAAAATCAATATTAATTTAATAATATCCAAAATAATCCTCCTTTTAAACCCTATATTAAAGAGCATTTAATTTCTATTTCTAGTTTTAGTTTATAATACTCCACAAATAATTCTGACATGTAAATTATAACCTTTATTGCTATTAAACGACAAGTTACTATGAAATTTATTAGTTACTTATATTTTTGAAGATATGTTTAATCCATATATTTTTTTGTGTTTCAAATAGGTAGTAAGGAAGAAGAACAATATTAAGAAGAATTTTTATAATAGGATGTACTTTCGCTTTAAAATATGCTTTGAAGATATTCCCTTTTTAGGTTAGAATTTTAAGTAGCTACTTTCTAAGTAATTTAAGAAAAAATGAGAAAATAGCTCTACAGTATATAATAGGGAGTGATAAGTTGGAACTATTTTTAAAAGGCTTGTTTATTGGAGTAATTGTAAGCACACCAATAGGGCCCTTAGGGATTTTGACTATACAAAGGATTATAAATAATGATTGGAAAGTAGGCTTCTTTTCAGGCCTAGGTGCTGCTGCCTCTGATGTAGTTTATGCTCTATGTGCAGTATTTGGCATTAGTTTTATTGGTGGAGTGTTACATAAGCATAGAGTTTTAGTTGATGAAACAATTGGAATACTATTTTTAATTATTGGAATTAATATTTTTATAAATGCATTAAAGAATAGGGTTGAAGTGGAAAGTAAGAAAGGGTTTACGCTACATCCAGGCTTTTCAAATTTTCTCCTAGGGCTTTCAAATCCCACGACTTTTTTAATTTTTATAACTATATTTACAAAGATGGGAATTAAAATTCACAGGAGAGATATAGGTGAAAATTTATTGTTTGTATTATCTATATTCCTTGGATCAATGATATTTTGGGTTGTCATAGGTAAGTTGATTCACAAGTACAAGATGAGTTTTAAAATAGAAACCTTCTGTCTTATAGATAAAATTTTTGGTGGTGCAATAGCCTTGTTGGGCCTTTACAGTGTAATAAAAGGGCTGTTAATGTTCTAAGAATAAAGAATAATAGGAGTTGGAAATTAATAAAATCCAACTCCTTTTCAAGTTATCATTAATTAGCTTTATTTGCTCTCATGGTGGACTTTATAAGATAATATCATCCTAAGCCCTTTGAGAAATTATAAATATTATTTAGATTATTTATTTCTTATTTTCTAATGTGTCATAACCAATAGAGTTTCTAGGACAGGCAATTGCACACTTTGAGCATTGAATACAATCAGGGTGATCTAAAGCATTACCTTTATACTCATTAGGGGATATACCCATTGGACACTTCTTAGTACAAATCTTACAATTTACACAAGAGCTAGATACTTCTAATACTTTTTTATCTTTTCTAAAGTAAGACACGAAAGCTGATATACTTCCCATTGGACAGAAATGACACCAAGTTCTGTGGTTATAAAATAGAGATAATATTATACCAATTAAGGTAGTGACAACTATAATTCTGTAAAACACCATACCTATTCCAGCGGGATTTCCCCAGTTTTGTTCTACTCCTAAGCCAAACATGGTAAACATAAATAACACCACAAGAATTCTAAAAAATGTAGATTTTAAAAACTTTGGCACAGGCTTGTTTTTACTAAATTTAGACATAATATTATCGTAGAAGTTTCCTCTAGGACATAAATTTCCACACCAGAACCTTCCTCTGAAAAAAGATACTATTACAGGTGCTATCATGCAAATAATTGCAGCCATTCCAATTCTAAAATCAAAAAGACTAACTAAAACAAATATAAGTAAAAGCGCATAGGAATATTTC
The DNA here is from genome assembly GCF_017874425.1 of Clostridium punense. Taxonomy (GTDB): domain Bacteria; phylum Bacillota; class Clostridia; order Clostridiales; family Clostridiaceae; genus Clostridium_J; species Clostridium_J punense. The sequence goes on along the minus strand of NZ_JAGGLL010000021.1, from coordinate 70,682 downwards.
TTCCATAGTTGAAATAATTTGTTCATAAACCATCCTCCTAATATCACACACCCCTGTAATATCACACACCCCTGGGGGGAGTTAATCACATTACTATATTAGTATATCATAATATTACGATATATCAATATCAAAATATGTAAAAAGTATAAAAGTGTGATTATAACTTTTGCAAACTCAATTTAGAAAGGATTTTTATGCCTATTCAATAACAGTTTAGAATAGGAAAATAATTAAATAATGGTCTAGCCTGGGTTAATTACTATACTTCAGGCTTTTTTGATTACATTATTTTGTCAGCTATATAAATTTGCATTTGCTATTGGAGGAATTGTAAGGCTTGAGAAAGGAAATGCTACTTACAATTAAAAACATAAAGTTGACAAAGTATAGCTTTATATTTAATATAAGTAAATAAGAAAATACTAAAATACTCATTGTACAATTAGGGGGAGTATCATGTTAGATAAAGTAAAAGAAATATCTGAATTATTAAAGGTAATATCCAATGAAAATAGATTAGCTATTGTGTGCCATTTAATTGAAAAACCAATGACTGTTAGTGAGCTACATGAAAAGCTAAATCATGTGACCCAATCAGCCTTATCCCAGCATTTGGTCTTACTTAAAGCCAGTAAAATTCTATCATCAAATAAAAGGGGACTTTCTATTACTTACTGTATTGAAGATAAAAGAATAATAAACATAATCAAAGCATTAAAAGCAAATTACTGTGACTAAAAATATCAATGATGAAAGTTTAGTTTTTTCATTGTCATAAGCTTTAATCTAAGTAAATTAGAGTTATGTATAAAGTAAAATGCCGACTTTGGGTTCCTATAAAATGATAATTGGAGTTGATTAATATGGATATAATAAATTCTAATGAGGCTATTGAGGAGTTAATAAACAATAATAAAATGGCATTGGTATACTTTGGCGGTAATAATTGTGGGGTATGCACTGCTTTAAAGCCAAAGGTTCAGGAGCTTTTGAAGAAGTACCCAAGAATTAAAAATGCTCAAGTGGATGTGGAGCAAAGTATTAAGATTTCCGCTTACTATAACATTTTTACTATTCCTGTAATTCTTGTTTTTATTGAAGGAAAAGAAATAATTAGAGAAGCACGACATATAAGCATTCTGGAGCTAAATTCTAAGCTAGAAAGATACTACAATATGTTTTTTCAAGAGCAGGTGTGAAATAACATTGTCGAAAAAACCAATATGGGTTACAATTAAATTGGGTGATTGATTTGGATAGAGTGATGTTAATTGGAGATCTAGAGGTAGTCCATAATTCAATAGTTAGTGTAGTGTTTAAAGAAAAAATCAATTTAGTTTATGTAGCTAAAAATTCTCTGGAAGCCATAAGTAAAGTTAAAGAGTATTATCCAGACATTATTATTTATGAAACTTCAATTGACAATTGTAACTTAAGTGAAACAATAAAATTATTTAAGAAATATAATAGTAGGGTTAGAATCATACTGTTATAGTGTTTTTGATTATAATGAAGCTAAGGCTCATTTTAGGTAATACTTATTAATTTAGGCTTCCATGATGAAGGTTTATCTTATTCATCTTCAAAAAGCTTTAAGAGAACCAAGATAGGCGTAATGTATAACTTAGGTCTTGAATTTGGTTTTCTAAAATAAAAGAGTCTGTAGATACTTTAAAGTCACTATTTTAATAGAAGACTTAAAGTACTTACAGACTTATTTACATTTTGGGTTTATTAAATTTTAATCATACAATCTAATTTTAATTTATGATACCTTTCCTATTGCAACTCTCCAAACCTCAGGTCCTTGCTCTAGGTATTCCCAAGTAAAGGTACCATCTAGTTCTGCTAAAAATTGATAGTGTAGTGGCCTTGGATCATGGTCATTTACTAATTCCATTACTTCACCTTTTTTTAAGTCGAAAAAGGTTCTAAAAATGACAGCGTGTTTATCCTTTGGCTCATATTTTCTTGCATCTACTTGTGCAGCAAATTGTGACATAGCTAACATCTCCTTTTATTTCTTGAGTGAAGGGGCAGTATCCAATAAGGTCACACTTTTCTTTCATGTCCTTCCAAATTTCATTTTCCTTTATTGCATCTATAGCTGAAGGGTATAAAATATAAATTTCTTTATAAATGTGGTCTCTTAATTGAAACACAAGATACTTTGAAGTTTCATTTAAGTAGTAAAACTTCTAAACTTTAAAGCTTTTTAATTAAGCTTTGTTCCTAACTATGTATTAATTGTATAAGGAATTTAAGAAGATTAATGTGATTTAAATCAAATTCAACAAAATAAATTTTAATATAAAACAATATTTCAGAAAAAATATTTAAAAATATTGCAAAAATGTAGAATATTATGTAAAATATTATATAAATCATCTCAATGTACCAATTCGTAGTTGAGTATTTAAAAAGATAGAAATAATTCTAAAGGGGGACAACCTATGGAACAGTTAATGTTTTGTTATCAATGTGAACAGACAGCAGGAGGAAAAGGCTGCACTAAAATCGGAGTTTGTGGAAAGACACCAGAAATTGCAGCAATGCAGGATTTATTAATCTATCAATTAAAGGGCATAAGCATATATGCAATGAAGCTTATTGGAAAAGGAGAAAAAATATCTAAACACATAGTTTCTTTTGTTGAAGATTCTTTATTTATGACTTTAACAAATGTAAACTTTGACCCTGAAGCTCATATGAGAGCCCTTGAGAAATCTCAACAAGTAAAAGAGGAATTAAGAAATAAGTTAAATGGTGAGAATTTAGATAGAGAAGAAGCACTTTATAATTTAAGTAACACCAAAGAAGAAATTCTTGAAGATGCTAAAAAGGCTGGAATAATGTATAACCAAGATTTAGATGCAGATATTCGTTCAGTTAGAGAAACTATAAAGTACGGATTAAAGGGTATAGCAGCTTATGCTCACCAAGCTAGATTCATAAATTATATAAGTGATGAAGTGGACGAGTTTTATTTCAAAGCTCTAGAAGCCCTTACTGATGACAGTTTAAGTCTTCAAGATTTAATAAAAGTTTTATTAGAAACTGGAGAGAAAAGTGTTAAGGTAATGGAAGTTCTTGACAAGGGGAATAATGAAAAATACAATTCTCCAACACCAACAAAAGTAAATGTTAATATTAAAAAAGGACCTTTCATAATAGTTTCTGGCCATGACTTAAGAGATTTAGAAATGTTATTAGAACAAACACAAGGCAAAGGAATTAATATTTATACTCATGGAGAAATGTTACCATCTCATGGTTATCCAGAGCTTAATAAGTACTCCCACTTAGTTGGAAACTTCGGAAGTGCATGGCAAAATCAACAAAAAGAATTTGATGGTATACCAGGTTGTATTTTAATGACAACAAACTGCATGATGAAGCCAAGAGATTCTTATAGAGATAGAATTTTCTCAACTAGTGTAGTTGGTTGGGATAATGTAAAACATATAGCTAAAGATGAAAATGGGCATAAAGATTTCTCAGAAATCATAAACAAAGCCCTAGAACTTGGTGGTTTTGAACAGGAGGAAGAGGTAAAAGAAATCTTAGTTGGTTTTGGACATAAGGCAACTTTAAGTCATGCAGGAGCAATAATTGATGCAGTTAAAGAAGGCAAACTAAGACATTTCTTCTTAATAGGTGGCTGTGATGGAGCAAAACCAGGAAGAAACTACTACACTGAATTTGCAGAAAAAGTGCCAGAGGATTGTGTAATTTTAACTTTAGCTTGTGGTAAGTACAGATTCAATAAACTTGATTTTGGAACTGTTGCTGGACTTCCAAGATTATTAGATGTAGGTCAATGTAATGATGCTTATTCAGCAGTAAGAATTGCATTAGCGCTTGCTGATGCTTTTGAAACAGACATAAACTCATTACCACTAACTATAGTGCTTTCTTGGTATGAGCAAAAGGCGGTAGCAGATCTATTGGCATTACTATATCTTGGAGTAAAAGGCATGTATTTAGGACCAAGCCTTCCAGCATTTATTACTCCAAACGTGTTACAATTCCTAGTAGATACTTTTGGAATTAAACCTATTAGCACTGCAGAGGAAGATTTGGGAAATTCCTTAAAATAAGATCCTCATAACAGCTAGAAAGACTAGAGAGGAACTTAACTAATAACATTGATGTAAATACTTACTATATACAAAAGAGGGTATTTTTAGAGTGGTTTCAAAAACTCCTTTAAAATACCCTCTTTTATTTTGCGCTTATTGAAGCACTGCTGACACTATTGGGTGCTTTGGTTAAAAACCTTCTTATTTACCACGAGAAAGTCAAAAAATGTTGAATAAATAAAGGAAAAATGTCTAAAATTGAAGTGTTGTGTAAAAATATAGAAAATGATATAATTACCTTATTAACATAAAATAGAATTACGGTTATATTTCACTTTATAGTAATGACATCTGAAGTAATTGACAGGTGTCTATTTTTATATTACAAATTACAAGTAATTTGATGTTAATAACCTAACTAAAGTAGTAAATAAAACTAAAGAAGTGTTCGATAATAAAGATAGTGATATTTTTATTCTAAAGAATAAAGCAGTAGAGGTACAAGCATTTATAGATAATATTGAAGAGAAAAAAGAAAATATAGGAGGTCAAATTGAAAATATTTCTTCTATATCCGAAGAGTTTCACTATTATCTAATAGATATCCTTTAAAAGATTAATTAAAGATATGGGAGGTGATTTAATTGCATGAAATAGAAGACTTTATAAAAAGGCATTACTTATTTGTACTAATTATAATTTTTTTAAATTCTGCTTTATTAATGATTGCGTTAGGAGGAAGTAGATTATTTGAAAATGAAGTGAGCCAAAAGAATGTGGAGAAGGGGATTTCTAAATGTGCGGAAACAGTTAATGAGTTAGATAATATAGTTTTTTTTGGAGAAAATATTATCAATTTTATTGAAAGAGATTATAGATATATAGAAGATATTTCTGAAAATCAAATGAATGTTAAGCAACTAATTTTAGAAAGTTTCCAAATGATAAGTCGTAATACAGACCTTTTTCCAAATTTGTATATTGCATATGACGATAAAATAGTTAGTACTATAGATGATAGATATGAAGATTTTAGCCCTAAAGATCGAGATTGGTATGAATTGGCAATAATTAGTGGTGATTTAGTAACTACTAAGCCTTATAAAGATATACTAACTGATGAAGTGACAGTAACTATTTCTAAGAAGGTGAAAGGCACTGAGCATTGTGTAGTTGGACTTGATCTAAGTCAGAATAAAATAAACGAAATAATAAATAACACTATCAGCAAAGAAAGCTTTATAGAAAAAGGATTCATTTTGGATGAAGACGGAAACTTCGTAGCACATAGTGATACTACCATGATAGGAAAGTCTATCTTCGATAGAACAATGAATAATTATGAATATATAGAACCATATTTAAAGGAAGTATTTGATAAAAAGTCAGGAGTTATAGAACTTTACAATGAGGGATATGAATATTCCCTTGTATATAAAGCTACAGAATCAAATTGGCGTGTAGTATATGTGGTTGATAGAAAGGTAATAAATAGCAATACTTATGCTTATGGAATTCTGTTAATTAGTATATATGTTTTTTCTTTTATATCATTGAATTCAGCTATTACATTTTATTATATAAAAAGGAATAAAGCTGTAAGGTTAAAAGAAAGAGCTGAAAGTGCAGAGCGTGAATTGATTGTACATCGAAATAAGCTAGAGGAGATTATTAAAGAAAAGACAGAAAACATTGAGTTTCAAAGCGAAAAGTTAAAAAAGCTTAATATTACAATTATTGATAATCTTGCAGACATTGTTGAGTTTAGAGACTTAGAATCTGGTCAGCATATAAAAAGGATAAAAGAATATACATATTTACTAACTGAAAAAGCAGCGGAACTTTATCCAGAGGTGTTTGGAGTATGCTTAGATAAAATAGATTTACTTTGCAAAGCTTCTGCATTGCATGATATTGGGAAAATAGGTATACCTGATAGTATTTTATTGAAGCCAGGAAAGCTAACAAAAGAAGAGTTTGAAATAATGAAAACTCATACTACTATTGGGGATGAATTGTGTCATAGGATATTAGAAAAATACGATCCTGAACTTGCACAATTTGGACATGACATATGCCGTTATCATCATGAGAGGGCTGATGGAAGAGGGTATCCGGATGGTTTACTTGAGAATGAAATACCGCCCTGTGCCCAGATAGTAGCTTTAGCAGATGTTTATGATGCTCTGATAGAAAAACGCCCATATAAAAGAGCTTTTCACCATAATGAAGCAATTCAGATGATATTAAATGGTGAGTGTGGAAAGTTTTCAGATAAGTTGATGACATGCCTTCAGATTCTTGAAAAGGATTTTGAAAAAATCAGTATCTTATATGGAGAAAAAGAGTAATTACTGTAATAGGAAAAACCGAGTTCGCCGAATAAAATTGGCTTATTAAGCTTATTATAAAAGTTCTTTATTTCTTCTTTAATATTTTGTTTTCTATGAAAAATTTGGGTGACCTGTAGTACTTTTATAAAATTTCCAATTGATTTTTATCATTATTAACAAACTCAAAATAGGATGCAAAATTAACATCTAATAAAACCTTAAAAGTAATAAAGGTAAAATATGATATAAATAAGTCTGCAAATCTTCAAGTGGCTATAATTAAATAGTTATTTAAAGAAGAATGCAGGCTTTTATATTATTTGTGGTAAATGTTGTATGGATTAAATTTCACCTGGATCACTTTGTGACAACTATAATTAGAGTGTAAGTAGTATATTGATGGGGATAAGTTTACTTGATTTTTCTTTAGAATATGCTAATAATATTGATAAATCTAGATATCATAATTATTCGTTAATGAATCAACAGATAAAACTAAATAAATTTAAAAGTTCATTTAGAGTTCTTCTTACTATTTCTCACAAGGAAAATCAGGTATTAGTAGCATATAAATTAAGATGCATTGAGTATGCAGTGGATATAGAAATAAAAATATTCCCATTGTAGTAATAACTGACAGGGATTTAGAAGAGAATGAAGAAGGATTTAATATTGGAAAATATAAAGTTATTTGTTATTTTATGTTGTTTTACTATTGAAATAAAGAGAATAAAGTGTTAGAATAAATTATGGAAATATTCAGAAAAATAAATGAAAAATAAAATTAAATTGCAATATTTAAGGTGATAAATACACTTGTTGTGGAGCGTAGAATGATATATCAATAATTTTTATACTCTAGGACATTAAAATTCAAATTAAACTTGTAATTTCTCATCCCCTTATATTTTGGGTTCCAAGTTTTGAATTTTAGCAAAAAGTAGCTTAATCAGTTATAAATGAAGTAGTGAATGAAGCAGGAAGTTATTAATGATACTTGGAGCCCAATTTCAAACTATTTAATTGATATTATAATTTTCAAGTAAGGATTAAAGAGTTTTTATTGGTTAGTTTTAATCCTATATTAATAAAAACTATCTTAAATAAAGTAATTTTCATTTACTGTTTTTTATACGGAGGTGGATTCAAATGAAAAAGGTTAAATCAGTGGGAGGATTAGGTCTAAAATCTGTAAGATTTAAGCTTATTACTAGCTTTCTAGCTATTTGTTTAATTCCTTTGATTTTAGTGGGGATTTTTGCATATAGACAAGCTCACTCCATACTGCTAAAAAAACTGGAAGTAACAAGCGAGCAAACTATGGATGAAATAGACAGAGGACTTACAAACTATTTTACAGCCATGGGAAATCCTTTAGAAATTCTAGCAGTTAATTATAATTACATCAATTATGGTAATGTACCAGACTCAGAAAAATATATTAATTCTTTCCTGGAAGACACAAGAAATACAGACAATAGCATCTTAAACACATTTTATGGGTTAGAAGCTGGTAGGATGTTACTCTCTCCTCAGGTTGATCTTCCAGTTGGATACAATCATAGAGAAACAGGATGGTATAAAGAAGCTGTAAACAAAAAAGGAGATATAGCAATAAGCCCACCCTACAAAGATACTGCAACTAAAGAATACGTAGTTACATTATCAAAAGCAGTTGAAAAAGATGGCAAGTTAGTTGGGGTTGTTGGAATGGATATATCTCTTAAGAAATTAACAGAGAGCTTATCTAGCATTAAAATAGGCAATGAAGGATATATAGCTATTAGTGACAAAGAAGGAATTATGATTATTCATCCTAATTCCCAATATATTGGAACCGATATTATGAAAAAACAAAGCTTTTGGGGTGAGATGATATCTAAATCAAGTGGCTTTGCAAATTATGAACTGGATGGAGTTAAGAACTTCGCAGTTTATAAAACAATTAGCTTAACAGAATGGAAAATCGTTGCTACTTTAAACCAAGAGGAATTATTACAAGATACAAATAAAATATTATTTGTTATTTTAGCAGCAGTGGTTTTAGTTAGTATTATAGCTACAGTACTATCAATTTTCATTAGTAATGGTATTTCTAATAATGTGAGACGAGTTCAAGAGGTTATTGAAAAAGCATCTTTAGGTGATTTAACGGTTAGTGTGGATATCAAGTCAAAGGATGAATTTAAAAGCTTAGGAAACTCATTCAATAAAATGATAGAAAATATCTCAAGGTTAATGAAAAATGTTAATTCAGCTTCTAAATCAGTGCTAGAAACTGCAAGTAATTTAGCTGATATGTCAGAGCAAACTACATCTGCGGTACAGCAGGTAGCTCAAGCTATGGATGAAATAACAGTTGGGGCTATTAAACAAGCAGAAAGTACTCAACAAAGTTCAAATGACATGGAGGACTTGTCTGAAAAGTTAGATACAATATCGAAATCAACAAGAAATATGGGGCAGATATCTTCAGATACTGAAAAGTTAAGTAGTTCTGGACTTACAATGGTGGAAGAGTTGATGGATATTTCCAATGGAACTAGAATATCTTCTATAGAAGTAGGAAAGCTTGTGAAGGATGTTAATAAAAGTATGGAGCAAATAACTTCGATTTCTGAGTCTATATCTGGTATAACTAAACAAACAAATCTACTTTCACTGAACGCATCCATAGAAGCGGCAAGAGCAGGTGAATCTGGAAGAGGCTTTGCAGTGGTAGCAGATGAAATAAGGAAGTTAGCTGAGGAATCTAAAAATTCTGCAGAAGAAATAAAGTTAATAATTGGTGAAATTCAATATAAATCCATAGCTGCAGTAAAGGCTATGGAGGAAAATGAAATTGCAGTAAACAATCAGACCGAAGTTGTGAAGAAAACTAAGAGTATCTTTGATAATATTATTAATGGAATTTTTGTATTAAATAGTAAAGTAGGTGAGATACAAGAATTTATAGATAATATTGAAGAAAGAAAGGAAAATATAGTTGGACAAATAGAGAATATCTCTTCAATATCTGAAGAAACTGCTTCAGCCACAGAGGAAGTTTCAGCTTCTACAGAGGAAATTACTGCTACCATGAATGACTTTACTCAATATGCACAAGAACTTGAACAATTATCACAGAAACTAGAGGGTGAGATTAAAAACTTTAAGATATAAAAAATCATTACTGTAAAATGAAGTTTTATAAAATTGGTTTTGGAGGACTTATGTTATAGGGGGATCTCAAATCCATAAGAAGGCTACGAAATAACCCCCTTATACTTCTAAAGTCCAATAAATTTGTGAAACTTAACATGTAACTCATCTTTTTTATAGCAGGACTTTCATAAAGTATTATTTTCAGTCCTGCTAGTTTTTATTTTAGGAAGATGTTTAAAAATATTTTAAAAGAACTCCATTTATAGACATCTATAAATGGAGTTCTTAAATAAGTAATGTGTTAGATTTTAAAACCAGACACTAATTCATTTAGTTTTTCAGCCATTTCTGCTTGGGTTTGAGCGGCAACTGAAATTTGATTCATACCAATTGAAGCTTCATTAATTCCACCTTTTATGCTTTCAGAGTTCTCACTTGATCCTTGTGCTTTTAGGGCCATATCTTGAATAGCTCCATTAACTTGATCCACAGTTGCAGTTATCTCCTCAGACATAGATGCTATGTTTTCAGAAATTTTAGCATAGAAATCTGCGTTTTCAAAGTAATCATTTCCCACTTCAACAAATTTTACAAATTGCTCTGTAATATCCTTGTTTATAAAGGAGAGAATTTCATTACTATTTTCTTTTAAATCATCAAAGGCTTCTCTAACTTCTGTAATGGTTTCTTTAATTTTAATTACTGCAGCTGAAGATTGCTCAGCAAGTTTTCTAACTTCTTCTGCAACTACTGCAAAACCCCTGCCTTGCTCCCCAGCTCTTGCAGCTTCAATGGCTGCATTTAGTGCAAGTAAATTGGTTTGGCCTGCAATACCAGAAATGGCATCTGCCATGATTTTAATATTTTCAACTACTTCGGCTTTTTTAAGGGCATTTTTAATTTTTTCTTCTTTTTCTAATTGAATTCTTTGTATTTTTTCAAAAGCATCATTGGTTTCCTTTTTTACTAGGGTTGCTTTTTCCTTTATTCCCTCTGCCTTATTGCTTCCCTCTAAAGCCTGAGAAGAAAGTTCTTGAATGCTTGCATCCACCTCTTCAGTAGAAGCTGCAACCTCTTCTGCTCCTGCACTAGTTTCCAGTGCTCCTGAAGCAATTTCTTCTGTAGCAAAGTTAATTTCCTCAAGTTTAGCAGTCATTTCCTCTACTGTTGCAGATAGTTCCTCACTTTCAGAGCTTAAATTATTAACAGAGATTTGAATTTCACCAATCACCATGCTCATTTGGTTTTGAGCTTCATTAAGTGCAGTTCCAATTTCTCCTAATTCATCTTTTCTCGACATTACAATAGGAGTAGAAAAGTCAGAGTTTTTAAGTCTGTTTGCAAAGTCCTTTATAAGCACTAGTGGTTTTACGATACTATTTGAAACAGCACGTGACATAACAATACCTACAATTAATGAAATTATTATTTGAATTATGTAAAGTTTAGTAACTGACTTAGCATTTTCAACATTATGTACTTCTGTATCTTCAGCAACCTTAATATTATAATCAGCTAATTCTTTTAAATGCTTTTGAAATTCATTTAAATAGGTTTGAACAGAATTAAACTTATTTAGTGCTTCACTTTGTTTTCCCTCTAAGGCTAAGTTAATTGTCTCATCCCTGCCCTGTCTATATTTTTTAAGGTTTTCCTCAAGTACAGGAATTAAATCGGTTTCAAATTTATCTAGGTCTACTTTTTTGTAATTGTTAAAATTATCATCAAAAGTTTTACTTCGTTTTTGAATGTCCTGTAATTTTTCATCCTGGATACTCTTATTACCAACATTCAAAATTATTGCGTATATATCTGCCTCAATAGCTCTAGCTTGGTTTCTATTATCGTTAAGATACTGTACTGGTAATAAATTATTATCATATAATGAGGATAATTCCTGGTTAGAATTAGTCATATCCATGTAACCTACTGCAGCCACAGTTAAAATCAAAATAAAAGCAGTTAGAGATAAGGTTAATATTTTAAACCTCATTTTCAAATTTTTAATCATTTTATCACTTCTTTCTCTAAAATTTATTTTAAGAAATTACCAATTAATATTATCGGCCAATAGGATAAGAACTTTAAGAAAGTTATTACTATAGATATTTCACTATATAATAGCAAAATCTTATAAAGATTAATAAAATTAAAGGTTATTAGTTTAACTTTGGCTATAAATTTGCTCCTAGTTTTAAATAATTGATTATAGTAAAGAAGTTCAAAAAAAACTACTATAAAAAATGAACTCATTATCATTTAACTAATATACTGTAACTAGAAGTACAAATTATGGGAAGGTATATTATGAGCTTAACGGAATGGGGATATGATGGGAGAAACCCTAGGGAGTTAGGGGAGGGGGATTTTAAAACACTGACAGATGAGGAGTTTAGAAACTATTATTTTAGTGAAGATTATGAAATTTACTTCATTGAATACTCCGGAGATATATTTACAGCTATATCTAAAGTGGATTATGCAGATGTATATATAACTGATAAGTTTTTTGCAATTTTATTTGTTAAAAATGGAATGCTAAACACCTTACTAGAACGTGTTCCAGAAATCATAAGCTTGCAACCTAATGCAATATATACTCTGTCTGAACTTAAGGTGGATGGAGATACAAGTAATGGAGTTAATGCTTATGAGAATCAGATACCTCTTACCGGTGAGGATATTATAGTTGGAATTATCGGAACAGGAATGGATTATTTAAATCCTAGGTTCATTAATGAAAATGGTGAGAGTAGAATTGTGTCAATATGGGATCAAACAATTGAAAAAGGTCCTAGCCCAAGTTTTTATCCCTATGGAACAGTATATAACAAAGAAGATATAGATAATGCTATAAGGATAAGTAAGAATACAACAGGTAATTCTCCCTATGATATAGTTGCACATAAGGATGAAGTAGGCCACGGTACAGCCATAGCAGGTATTATTGGCGGAAGATTAATTGGGGAAGTTGATAGGATAAATAGCATAGTTCCTAAATGTCAGTTTGCAGTTGTCAAATTAACAGAAGCTAAAAAAAATATATTAACAACTGCAGGTATAGTTAAGGACGTTAACAATGTTTACCAATCCTCTGATATTACAGCTGCAATTAGATACCTTTCTGAACTTCAAGAAAGTCTTAATAAGCCTATGGTAGTATATCTATCTATAGGGTCTAATTTTGGAGGACGAAATGGAGATACTATAACAGAACGGTATATTGATAATTTAACTAACAGAAGAGATTTTTTTATTGTTACAGAAACAGGAAATCAAGGTACTGGAAGCACTCATACTAGTGGAAGTGTTGTGAAAGATGGAACAACAAGTGATATTTTAATTAACGTGGGTAAGTTACAAACTCTACTAAATATAACAATCTACTTTAGAAGTCAAGATGTTATATCAATAACAATAACTTCCCCTAGTGGAAACACCTTAAGTAATATTCCTTTAACTACTAATATTGAACAGCTGAGATACTTTAGCCTCGAAGAAAATAATATTAGTATTGATTACATCACACGAACCACAATATCGGGATATTTAAGTTTGAATATATTAATAAAAAATACTACGGAAGGAGTCTGGAATATAAGACTTACCGGAGTAGATATTATTAATGGGGTATATAATGCTTGGATGCCTCAGTCTGAATTGCTAGAGGGGGATACTAGATTCTTAAGACCAGATCCTAGTATAACTCTATTAACCCCTTGTGGGGCTTCTAATATAGTTGCAACTTCTAATTATAATCAAATAAATAACACCATAGTAGAAAGCTCTGGAAAAGGTTTTCCTATAAGAACAACTTTAGAGCCAACAGTGACAAATGCTGGGGTAAATTTACTGACAGCGGGTTTAAACAATTCTTTAATCATAGGAACTGGTGGGGCTATGGCAGGAGCCGTATTAACAGGAGCTGTAGCATTAATATCTCAATGGGGGGTATCAAATGAAAGTTTAATGGGCTTTTACGCGCCACAAGTAAGAAACATAATAATTAATTCAACAGTTAAGGAGGAAGGTAAGCTTTATCCAAACATTGAATGGGGATTTGGAAAGTTCAGCTTTAATTTGTTGCATGGAGTTCTAGAAAGAATTGGTGGTGCCATTGAGACTAGAAAACTCATAGAATCTAATGGTGAAAATCAGTATAGTTATTTATATATAAATATACCAAGTGAAATATTTCAAAGAATAAAAAGTTAACACAGGTTTATAGTAAAGCAAGAAGAAAATAAATGAGGAGATTTAATCTTTAAAGGAATAAAGAAAAAATCAGTAAAACCTTGAAAGCTTAGAACAAACCTCACAATTTGCAATATTTTTAGGAAAATCTATATAGTTTAAAGCTAATTAATACTTTGAATATTTAAGAAAAAAACACTGTAATTGAAGATTAATTCTTATAATTATGGTGTTTTTATATGATTTAATCATTATGGTGAAAAAAAATATTTTGCGGTGATTTTATATTTGACAATATGGTATAATATTCATGTAGAAATAAGGAGGTAAAAGTTTATGAATATTGGACATAAAATAAAAGAACTGCGAAATAGTAAGAATATCACTTTGAAAAAATTAAGTGAAGAGAGTGGACTATCTGTGGGATTTTTGTCACAACTAGAAAGAGGATTAACTTCCATTGCTGTAGATTCTCTTGAAAATCTAGCTACCATATTAGGAGTTAATCTTTCCTACTTTTTTCATTTTGATGAGAAACCTGAAAGAATTGTAATAAAAAGCTATGAAAGACCTGTGCTTAGTATGGAGGATGGGGGATTTATTTCCTATGGTTTGTGCCAAAACCTTGAAAACAGAGCCTTTTTACCAAAGCTTATAGAAATTTTTCCACACAAGACTGAGGAGCAGGTGGCTTTATATAAGCATTCTGGTGAAGAGTTTATTTTTGTATTAGAAGGAATCCTTACTTTATACATTGATAATAATATGTATGATCTTTATCCAGGAGACAGTATTTCCTTAGATTCCACTAGAATTCATAATTGGTGTAACAATACTAATAAAGTGGTAAAGCTTCTTACAGTAAATTCTCCAAATTATTTTAGTGGTGGTAAAAATGATAAGTAAGTTTGTTATATATATAATAGGAGCTTTCTTTTTACTTGGAGCTGTGGATTATGTTTTGGGTAATCCTTTAAATCTGGGGAATAAATTTGAAGAGGGAATTAAGACCATGGGTGCTTTGGCCTTAGGTATTATAGGAATATATTCCTTATGCCCTATGCTTTTAAAATTAATTTCCCCAATATCAACGGTAATGTGGAAGTTTTTTAGATTAGATCCTTCTATTATTCCTAGTAGCTTTTTTGCTGTGGATATGGGAGGCTATGAACTGTGCAAAAATATAGCTATAAATAGTGAGCTTGGAACTTTCTTAGGAGTAATAGTTGGGGCAACTTTAGGAGCAACTATTAGTTTTACCTTACCCCTAGCTTTTAGTATGACAGGTGAGCAGGATAAGGAGCCTTTGGCAAAGGGAATAATGGTTGGAATTGTATCCATTCCAGTAGGAATTATAGCTGCTGGAATATGGCAAGGGATGGATATGAACCTTCTTTTGTGGAATATGATGCCAATAGTGGCTTTTTCCATCTTATTAGTAATTGGGCTTTTTAAGGCTCAAAATTTAACTATGAAAATTTTCAAGGGCTTTGGAAAAGTAATTATAATGCTGAGTATTTTGGGTTTAGCTCTTCAAGAAATTCAATTAATTTATGGTTATAACTTTGGTGGTCTCCTTACACCCTTTGAAGAAACCATGTCTTTAGTAGGAAAAATTTCAATAATTCTTGGTGGGGCTTATCCAATGCTTGAAGTAATTAATAGAGCATTAAAAATGCCAATGGATAGGTTAGGCAAGAAAATAGAAATAAGTTCAAATTCCATAACAGCAATGATTGGAAATCTTGCAAGTAATCTTTTGGTTTTTGGAAATTTATCTTATATGAATGAAAAAGGAAAGATTATGTGTACAGCCTTTGCAGTAAGTGGGGCATTTATATTTGGAGGACAACTTGCTTATGTTGCAAGTGTAGAGCCAAACCTACTAGGAGCTTTTTTTATTGCAAAGGTAGTTTCAGGAATTTTAAGCTTAATCCTCTCAAACTATATATACCTTCAACAGAAAACTTCCTTTTATCAAGCTTCAGAAGCCTTAGGAGAATAATTGTAAGTAGGTAGAGTAACTGTCAATTAAAGAGGTTAGCAGAATTGAAATTTATCAAAATGTTATTAAAATTTTAAAATAAATATTAGGGAGGAAATGGGATATGGAGATTAAAGAAAGAATATCAAAACTCAGAGACCTTATGGAAAAGCATAAGATAGAGGCTTATATTGTGCCAAGTGCAGACCCACATTTAAGTGAATATGTGGGAGAGCATTTTAAAGCAAGGGCATGGATAAGTGGTTTTACAGGATCAGCAGGAACAGTAGTGTTTACAAAACACAAAGCTGGGTTATGGACAGATGGAAGGTACTATATTCAAGCAGAAAAACAACTTCAGGATAGTGGCATAGAACTGTTTAAAGCAGCGGAAATAGGGACTCCAACCTATACTCAGTGGTTAAAGGAAGAATTAAAAGAGGGAGAAACTGTAGGTTTTGATGGTATGCTTTTTTCGGCCTCTGCTGCTGAAAAGTTGGAAAAAGAACTTCAAAGTAAGGAGATAAAAATAAATAGTACTTTAGATTTAATAAGTCCTATATGGATAGACAGACCAGAAGTTCCTTCAGATGAAGTGTTTATTCATGATACAAAGTACTGTGGTTTAAGTAGAGAGGAAAAGCTTAATAAAGTTAGGGAGGTAATGAAAAACCTTGGAGGAAATTATTACTTACTCTCATCCCTAGATGATATTTGTTGGCTTTTTAACATCAGAGGAAATGATATTCCAAATAATCCTTTTATCATCTCTTACAGCCTAGTGGGAGAAAAAGAAGCCTTTATATTTGTTGATAAAAATAAAGTAAATGCTAATGTGGAGCAAGAATTAATGAGAGCTGGAGTTATTGTTAAGGAATATGAGGAAGTTTATTCTTTCCTTAAAGCTATAGAAGATACGGCTTCAGTGATAATAGATTATAACAATGTAAATTACAGCTTAGTTAGTAGTGTAAATGAAGATGCTAAAAAAATTAATGAGCCAAATTTAACTACTATGATTAAAGCAATAAAAAGTCAGGTTGAAGTAGAAAATATGAAAGAAGCTTATATAAAGGACGGAGCTGCATTAGTTAGGCTTTTTAAATGGGTTAAAGAAAATACTGGAACAATTACTGAAGTTGATGTGGTTAAAAAAGCAGAAGAACTTAGAAGAACTGAGCCTCTTTGTCTTGGACCTAGCTTTGATAGCATAGCGTGTTACAGAGAAAATGCTGCAATGATGCATTATAATCCTTACAATGAGGAAATCCCAGTAACACTTGAAAAACAAGGATTTTTCCTTTTAGATTCAGGTGGTCAATACCTTAAAGGTACTACAGATATTACAAGAACTATAGTGCTAGGTGATTTAACTGAGGAAGAAAAAAGGGATTTCACTTTGGTATTAAAATCTGTAATTGCTTTATCCACAGCAAAATTCCTTTATGGCACCACAGGTTCAAATTTAGATATATTGGCAAGAAAACCTCTTTGGGATGAAGGTCTTGATTATAAGTGTGGTACAGGTCATGGAATAGGATTCCTTGGTAGTGTCCACGAGATGCCACAACGTTTTAGTCAAGTTCCAAACAATATTAAACTAGAAAAGGGCATGGTAATAACCATAGAACCAGGGGTTTATAAAGAAGGTAGACATGGGGTAAGAACAGAAAATACAGTAATTGTAGCTGAAGGAGAAAAAACTGAATTTGGACAATTTATGTATTTTGAAGACTTATGTTATGTTCCAATTGATTTAGGTGCAGTAGTTAAAGAAATGCTTACAGATTTTGAAATCAATTGGCTTAATAATTATCATAAAAAGGTTTATGAACTTCTTTCACCACAGTTAGATGAGCAGTGTAAAGAGTGGCTTTTAGAGGAAACTAGAGCAATATAAATTTACTAAATATAGGGAACCAGAGTTAACGCTTAACTTATTATCAGTACTACCATAGTTCTCTCAAGGGTTTATGGAGGTAAATTTCATCTATATTTAAAAGTTAAAATTCTATTATGAAAACCTATAATAAAAAAACATGCATAACAGATGAATTAGGTGTCTGTTTACGCATGTTTTTTTATTGGTATATATATAGATAAACAAGCTCAAAACTTTATATATCTTTAAATTTGAAATTCCTTGATATTAATAAAAGCTCAGATAATTACACTAATTGAGCTTGCCTATCTCTTTTGGAGAAACCACTTCTTGAAAGATATAAATTAATTGGTGAAGTGGTTTCTCTATAGATTTACCACTAGAAACCTTAAAGTATTTTGCTATCAACGCATTGAAAAAACTTAAGTTTATTTAAAGCTAAGATGCGGTATATCTATAGATAAACAAGGAGAAAAGTAAATATATTGAGTAATATTCAGAATCCATCACTCTTATAGTTATAATAGGGGATAGTAGTTAAATATTTATCAAGATTCTTAGACACTTATTTATACTTATGGTAATATTTAAGTAATTATAATTTTATATATAAATTGCAATATTACTTAAATATTAAAAGATAATTTTAAGCAACTCATATTAAAGAGAATGCAAAAAAGAATTAAATATATTCGCACAGTATCGTTATTGCATTCTATGTACAAAGATGTTTTTATTAATTAATAAACAAGTCCATTTTGTAGAGTTACTTTGTAAGCAGATTTTGGTAAATAAATGAAATTTGTTAACAAAGCACTCTTGCTACACCAAAGCAACTGCTACTTAAAGAAGATGGCAGACTTAAAGCTTCTAAAATGATATTAATGATTAGAATTTACTGAAAGATGTATATGTATTATAAGTTACAGATAAACAAGCCGGGAGGGAAAAGTAGTGGAAAACAATTATGAAGATAAAATTCAAGAAGAGATTCACGTACTACTTAATAGAAGCTGGGACTTATTTAGGACTGATATAAAAGAAACACTACCGCTTATCGAGAAGGCGGAAGATTTGTCTAAGAATATAAATTATGAAAAGGGTCTTACTCTAAGCCAAATTACCTTAGCAAGGTATTGTAGTTTTCAAGGGAAATATGATGAGGCTTTAGAAATGGCTCATGAGGGTAGTAATAGGGCAACTGCTGAAGGAAATTTAGAAGGGGAGATTAAAGCAGCTTATGTTTTAGGAAATCTATACAATACCTTAGGTAATTCTGAAGCAGCACTAAGCCACTATACCAAGGGGTTTGCCCTTATGAAAAAAAATAACTATGAAATAGATGCAGCATTTTTAAATAATATTGCTGTAATCTATTATAATTTTGGGCAGTTTGATGAATCCTTAGAGTTTTTACAAGAGGCTCTAGATATTTCAACTAAAACAGAAGATAAGATAGAAAGCCTAATCTTATCAAATATAGCAGACACCTATCATAAAAAAGGCGACATTCAATCTGCTTTAAAGTGGAATAAACGTGCCTTGGAAACCTTTAAACTTAATGGTAAGAAAGGTGACGTGGCTCAGTGTTATAATACCTTTGGGTTAATTTATGGAGAAATGAAGCTTTGGGATAAAGCTTTAGAAAATTTCCAGACTGCATTAAATATATACAAGGAAAGTGAGCAAAAGTATTTTGAAATAGAAATGCTTTATAACATTGGAAAGTTATATGCTTTGCAAAATGAAAATCATCAGGCTGTTATTTATCTTAATCAAGCTGCTCAGGAAGCAGAAAAAATAAAAGCGCATGGCCTTTTAAATAGTGTTTATAGGACTTTGTCTGAGACCTATGAGAAGGAAGGGGAATATAAACAGGCTTTTCATTGTCTTAAGGTGCATAATGAATTGGAAGAAAAGATTAAGACTAAGGAACTAAATAATAAGCTTGCTAAGCATGCAACCCAATACAAAATTGAAAGAGCAAAGCAGGATGCAGAAATACAAAGATTAAAAAATGAGGAATTAAAGAGGAAAAGTGAAGAAGATGAACTTAAAACTAAAGTTCTTGAAGAAGCCTATGAAGACATTAAAATCATAGGAGAAATTGTTCAACAAATCACTGCTACTCTAGATATAGAAAAAGTACTTTTTATGATTTATAAAAATATTGGTAAACTCATGGCTGCAGATGTTTTTGGAATTTGCTTATGTAATAAAGAAAATGAGAGTGTAGACTTTAAAATACTTATGGAGCAAGGGGAACCTCGTCCACTGTATAGTCTTTCCATTAATGATGAGAAAAGTTATGCAGCAAGATGTATAAGAGAAAAGAAGGAAATTTTTATAAAGGATCTTATGGTTGATGGAGAAAAACAAATAAGATTTGGAGCTAACAGTCCAAGTCATAGAGTTAAATCAATGATTTATTATCCTCTAATCATTGAGGAAGAGGTAATTGGTGCCATGACAGTTCAAAGTTATAGGGATAATGCCCATTCTAATAGATCTTTGGAGATGATTAAAGCTTTAGGTGCCTATATTGCTATTGCTTTAAATAATTCTCAAAAATCTGAAGATCTTAAAGCTAAAAAAAGCGAATTAGAACTATTATCTAAAACCGATTCTTTAACAGGAATATATAATCGTTACTATATAATGAAGAAAATTAAGGAAGAAGTTGAAGAGTATTCGAAGAGCAGAAAAGCTTTTTCTATTGTAATGTTAGATATAGATTACTTTAAAACTATAAATGATGTCTATGGTCACAATTGTGGAGATTATATATTAGTGGAGCTAAGCAATATGGTGAACAGTATTTTAAGAGAACAAGATGTTTTTGCTAGGTGGGGAGGAGAGGAATTTCTAATGTTGTTACCTGATACTAATCACCATCAAGCAGCCAAGTTATGTGAAAGACTAAGAGAAAAAGTTGAAAGTTATAATTTTTTCTATAATGGAAACAAGATTAATACTACTATAACCTTTGGGGTAGCGCAGTATAATGAAAGAATAGGAGTTAATTCTACCATAAAAAATGCTGATCTTTCCATGTACAGAGGAAAGCACAACGGTAGAAATTGTGTTATATGTTCACACTAAAAGAAAAGTGCCCAAGCAATTTTAAATTGCAAGGGCACTTTTTATTTATTTTCAGATGCCTTAGTGAAAGTTTAGTTTATTAGCAGTGTAAAACATTGTTTGAGGCCAGGGGGAGTGGCCTTCTTTTAATACAGTTATACTATTAAATCATCTGAGAACAATATACTACTAAAAAGAGTAACTAAAGCCTCGCTTTGAATCTTTTATACATTTCAAGGGCTTCCCTATTTTCTGTAAAGAAATCTACTAACTCCTTAATTTTAACTAAAGTTTCAACACTAATGGTATGCTCTATTTTTTCAGTTTCTTCAAGTATATCTTCTGATATATCCAACATTTTCATAAACTTTTCAATGGTATTATGCCTATCTAGAAGTATTTTACCAGTGATTTTTCCTTTATCCAGCAATTGAATTATTCCATACTTTTCATAAGCAATTAAATCTTTATTATTTAACTTCTTTATCATTTTTGTAACTGAAGGAGGTTTAACATTTAAAGCAGCTGCTAGGTCATTTACCCTTGTGTAGCCATTGTTGCTTATTGATAATCTATAAATCATTTCAACATAATCTTCTTCACAGGGAGTTAAGTTGCTCTTAAAGTTTTTAGTATATTCTCTAAAAGTATAAAATTCATTCTTCTCCATAAATTCACCCCCATTTTAATATACATAATTATATTCACTACAATTTTTTTTATGCTAATGGTAACCATTTTTTATTTTCATTCATAGTATAAAGCAGGGTGAATGTTAGACATGGTTAAAACTTATAGCCTAAGCTAAATTAAATAATTTTCGAGGTGAAAGTAATGCACAAATTATGTGAAATGAAGGTTGGAGAAATAGTGGAAGTAAAAAGTTTAGAAGCTAAAGATTTACTAAAAGAAAGGTTAATGGCTCTTGGGTTAGTTAAAGGATCTAAAGTTGAAATTATTAGAAAAGGCCCTAAGGATAATTTAGTAGTTTATAAAATTAGAGGAGCTATGATTGCCCTTAGAAAAGAAGAAGCAAGTTTAGTTTATGTGATTAGCAATAAGATAAAGGAGTAAAAAATGGGATTAACTTATAAAACATCGAAAAAAGAATCGTTAAAAGATATGTTTAATATTGAAGCTAGTGAAAGTCAACATGTGATTTCCCTAGCTGGAAATCCTAACACAGGAAAAAGCACTGTATTTAACTCATTAACTGGGCTGCACCAACATACAGGTAATTGGCCAGGAAAAACGGTAGTAAATGCTAGGGGAGAATTTCAATATAAAAATAATGACTATATTCTTGTAGACTTACCTGGAACCTATTCTCTTTTTGCGTCTTCTGTGGAAGAGCTAGTAGCAAGAGATTTTATTTGTTTTGGAAATCCTGAAGCCTGCATAGTTGTAACAGATGCTACATGTCTTGAAAGAAATTTAAATTTAGTATTTCAAATCATGGAACTTACAGATAAAGTAATACTATGCGTAAACCTTATAGATGAAGCGAAAAGAAAGAACATTATTATAGATAAACAAGGTTTAGAAAAGCATTTAGGCATACCAGTTGTTTTAACCGCAGCTAGAAATGGTACTGGTCTGGAAGAACTAAAAAACATAGTTCACGAAGTTAGCTTTGATAAATATAAGTATTCTAATATGAAAATTAGGTATGAGGATGAAATTGAAAAATTAATTAGTGAGGTGGAGCCAATCATAAAGGAAACTATTCCTAATATGAACTCTAGATGGCTTGCTTTAAGAATAATTGATGGTGATTTAAGTATTACTAACTCCTTAAAAGAGTATTTAGGTGATGAAACTGTTGAGAATACAAATTCTAAAGTAAAGAATTTAAATTTAAATATAGATAGAGAAATCATTAGAGAATCAATTACACATGAAACTTATAGGTTAGCTAAAGAGCTTACCAATAAATGCATTAAAAGTGACAGCTCTAAATGGAAAAGAGACGAGAAGATTGATGATATAATAACCTCCAAAGTTTTTGGCATACCTTTGATGCTTCTTCTACTAGGACTAGTATTTTGGCTTACGGTAGAGGGGGCTAATATTCCCTCACAAATGTTGGCTAATTTACTCTTTGGTTTTGAAGAAAAATTAACTCAATGGTTTATAGCCATGAATGCACCACAGTGGCTTCATGGAATTCTTGTGTTAGGAATGTATAGAACATTAGCTTGGGTTGTATCTGTTATGTTACCACCAATGGCAATATTCTTTCCTTTGTTTACCCTTTTAGAGGACTTAGGATATCTTCCACGTATAGCCTTTAACTTAGACCATTTATTTAAAAAAGCTTGTGCTCATGGGAAGCAATGCTTAACAATGTGCATGGGATTTGGGTGTAATGCAGCAGGGGTAATTGGATGCAGAATTATCGATTCGCCTAGAGAACGTATAATTGCCATAATTACAAATAACTTTGTCCCTTGCAATGGTAGGTTTCCAACACTTATTGCAATTTCTACAGTGTTTTTTGCCATGATAAGTGAGAAGAAGTTTTTAAGTATCCTTCCATCCTTGTCTGTAACGCTTATAGTTATAATTGGTATTGGGGTAACTCTTTTAGTATCATTTATTCTATCTAAAACTCTGTTAAAGGGGGTACCATCAACTTTTACTTTAGAATTACCACCATATCGCAAGCCGCAAATTGGAAGAGTTATTTATACTTCTTTAATTGATAGAACTATATTTGTATTGTCTAGAGCTGTGCTTGTAGCAGTGCCAGCAGGAGCCCTAACATGGATTTTAGGTAATATATATATTGGAAATCTTAGTATAATTGCATATGTTGCCAATCTACTAGATCCATTAGCAAAAGCAATTGGGCTTGATGGATTTATCTTAATGGCTTTTATTTTAGGATTACCTGCAAATGAAATTGTGCTACCTATATTATTAATGTCTTATCTATCTACTGGTTCAATGATAGAGTTTGAGAGTCTTGAGTCTTTAACGGAAGTTTTACGAAATAACGGATGGACGTATTTAACTGCACTAAATACAATGCTATTTAGTTTACTTCATTGGCCATGTTCTACAACCTTATGGACAATTAAGAAAGAAACAGGAAGCTGGAAGTGGACAGCATTCAGCTTTGCTTTACCAACAATAATTGCCTTTGGAGTATGTTTTTTAACTACAAACTTATTTAAGTTATTTGGTTTATTATTTTAATTTTCTAGGAAAACCACGAAATTTAAAATAATATTTATTAGCAGGCTTCAATAAAAGGAAGATTTATTAGGGTGGGCTTAATAAGCCATGGATAATATAAGAATTAATTCTTCATATTATTCATGGTTTTTCTGTTGTTTTTTTACTTATATAGATGGTGCAATATAGGCACAGAGCCCTTAAAGATAAGATAAACATTACTTATAAACCTAACAGAAAATAATAAAACCAATTTAAAAACAGTAGTAATATATTGGTCACTATTTTATATGAACTCTAGAGAATTAAAATTAAATGTAAATTTAATTAATGAATAATAATAAATATAATTTCAAGAAAAATTTAAACAATTAGTTTAAATTCACATTATAATTTGAAATTGTAAATGGAAAATGATATATTATAAGTATTAATTTAACAGTTGGGGGAGTTTATATGGGTAATGATGTGACAGTAGAGATTAAGAACCTGTCCATGAGTTATGGGGAAAAAAGGGTTTTAAAGGGGATAAATTTAGAAATACACCAAGGAGAAATTATTGGATATATTGGACCTAATGGAGCAGGTAAGAGTACTACTATTAAAATTATCTTAGGTATTGTACATGGGTACCAGGGAGAAGTTAAAATATTAGGACAAGATATATCAAAGGATAGCAAAGAATATAAAAGAAGAATTGGATATGTACCTGAGATTGCCGACATTTATGATAGCCTTACAGCAAGGGAATATCTCACCTTTATAGGAGAACTCTATGGCTTAACTTTTGAAAAGGCAGATGTAAAAGCAGAAAAGCTTATGGAGCTTTTAGGAATAAAAGACTCCTATAATTCAAGAATTAGCTCTTTTTCTAAGGGCATGAAGCAGAAGGTTTTAATTATCTCTAGTCTTCTTCACAATCCAGACATATTATTTTTAGATGAGCCTCTAAGTGGACTAGATGCAAATAGTGTAATGGTAGTTAAAGAAATTCTTTTTCATCTTTCAAAGCAAGGTAAAACCATATTTTACTCCTCACACATCATGGACGTGGTGGAGAAAATAAGCAATAGAATAATACTTTTAAATAATGGTGAAGTTGTTGCAGATGGTAGCTTTAATGAGCTTAAGGAAAATATTAAAGAGGGTACCCTAGAACAAATCTTCAACCAGCTTACAGGGTTTAACCAGTATGAAACTATTGCAGAGGAGTTTGTCTCTGTGGTTGAAGAGGTGTAGACTTATGAAGGATTTTAAATTTTTAAAGTTTTTAGATAGGTTTAAGTCCATCTTCAAAAAACTTGGAGTAGATTATGAGGTAATGAGAAAAATACTTCAAATAAAGCTTTTAATGGATGGAAGAAGAGTACCAACAGTTTTTGCAGCTAATGATAATAAAAAAAGTGAAAAAGACAACAGTAATAGGTTTTTAAAATCCCTCTGGGTATATATCCTTATTGGGTTAATGTTAATTCCTTTTATTCTCATGGAAAGCAGTTATTTATATCAAATGAGTATTGTGTTTGGGATAATTATGTTTTTAATTATGTCCTCTTTAATTTCAGATTTTTCATCGGTACTTTTAGATGTGAGGGATAAAAATATAATAGGCACAAAGCCAGTAGATTCAAGAACCTTAAACTTTGCAAAGACCATTCATGTGTCTTTATATATGTTTTATGTAACCATAGCCTTGATTTTACCAGCTCTTATTGCTAGTGTTTCAAAGCATGGAATATTATTTACTCTTATGTTTATTGTAGCAGTGATATTCTTAGATATGTTTATAATAGTTTTAACTTCCTTCTTATATCTTATAATTTTAAGATTCTTTGATGGAGAAAAGCTTAAAGATGTAATCAACTATTTTCAAATTATTCTAAGCTTAGTAATTGCTATAGGTTATCAAATGGTGGGGAGACTATTCCAGGTAGCAGAAATGAATGTTCAGTTTACACCAAAGTGGTGGCAATATTTGCTGCCTCCTGTATGGTTTGCAGCCCCATTTGAGATAATGAAAAAATCAGAGATAAATTTAGTTTATGGTATTCTTTCTGTGATGGCTGTTGTAGTTCCAATTACTGCAATAGCGTTTTATGTTAAGTCCATGGCTATGTTTGAAGAAAATCTTCAAAAGATGACTAATAACTCTGGAAAGAGGAAAAAAGTTAAAAGAAAACCTGGGGAATTAATTTCAAAGATTTTGTGCAGAAGCAAAGAGGAGAGGCTGTTCTTTAGGTTTACCTCAGACATGATCAAAAATGAAAGGGAATTTAAGCTTAAGGTATACCCATCCTTAGGGCTTGCTATAATCTTTCCTTTTATATTTATCTTTCAAAGGTTATCTATGTCTTCCTTTGCTGAGATTTCTAAGGGAAAATCTTACTTTTTTATATACTTTACTGGAATGATGTTATCTTCAATTATTATTATGGTTAAGTACTCCGGAAACTATAAAGGAGCTTGGATCTATAAAACTATGCCAATTAACAACTATAAGCCTGTGTTTAAAGGAACTATGAAAGCACTTATAGCTAAGCTATTTCTTCCTATATTTTTGTTTCAAGCAGCAGTTTTCATAGCTATTTTTGGAGTGAGGATAACAGGAGATTTAGTGGTGATTCTTTTGAATATGATGAGTTATACTCTATTATGCTTTATGACTATGAAAAAAGGCCTGCCATTTTCACAACCCTATGATGCTGCAAAACAATCTGACGTAGGCATAAACTTTATCTTAATGTTTGTCATTGGTGCCATATGGGTAGCACACTATTTTATAGGCAAAATGGATTATAGTTTTTATATACTTTTAGGTGTAAGTATTGTAGCTAACCTAATACTTTGGAATGTAGCTTTCAACATTAAGCCTGAAAAACTTGATAAGGCTTTGGGACAATAGTTTTAGCATACACACTCTTTTGCAAAGTGAATAATATAGTGGTAGAGCTAATAATTATTGGAGGTTCATAATGAGCTATTATATAAAATGTTCTACAAATGTAAAAGTATATGTGGAAGATTTGAATCCAGAAGGAAAAAAGACAATTCTGTTTATACATGGGTGGCCTGGCAGTCATAAATTGTTTGAATATCAGTTTGACAAGCTCCCTAAGCAAGGTTATAGATGTATAGGAATAGATACAAGAGGATTTGGAAATTCAGATAAACCATGGACAGGATATGATTACAATACCCTAGCAGATGATGTTAAAAGTGTAATTGATACACTTGGATTATGTGATATTACACTTGTAGGACATTCAACTGGAGGGGCCATAGCCGCAAGATATATGGGGAGACATAAAGGGTATGGAATATCAAAGCTTGTTCTAGTTTCTGCAGCTGCACCTAGTCTCATTAAGCGTTCTAATTTTCCTTACGGATTAGATAAGGAAACAGTTCTACAGCTAATCGAAGGAACATATGACGATAGACCTAAAATGCTTAGAGGTTTTGGAGATATATTCTTTTACCAGTTCATAAGTGAAGCCTTCTCAGATTGGTTTTTCCAGTTAGGCTTACAAGCGGCTGGATGGTCAACCGCAGCCATTGCCAATACTTGGTTAAATGAAGTGCTGTTTTGTGATTTAGAGGCAGTAAATGTTCCAACTTTAATTATTCATGGAATCCATGATAAGGTTGTTCCTTTTGAACTAGGTGAAATACAAAACAAAATCATTAAAAATTCAAAACTATTACCTTTCAGCTATAGTGGTCATGGAGTGTTTTATGATCAAAAGGATAAATTTAATGAAGAGCTAGTAAAATTTATTCAGAAATAAGCTTATGAGTGAATTTTCAAATGCTTTAAACATGATGAATCTTTTCTTAGCAGGCTTTCTGATATTGAATATTTTATAAATTATCTAAATCATATAGAGGCGAAGAACCTTGTGATTTTAAAGGAAGCTAGAACCTCTTATGAAGATATTTCTTCTACACAATCCTTATTATTATATTATTGTTTCAAGTAGTAGTTTTATAGCCAGCTTTGGAAGGTAGCTTTTAGTATTAAGCATGAAAAACTCAATAAGATTCTAAATAGAGACTTTAAAAGAGGGATATGTCAAAATGAAGTTTAAAATACTTGGTTTTTACATATCCCTTAATTACATCATCACATCAATAAAAAATAGTAGCCTAATTCCACATAAAACCCTTGAAACCCGCATGAACACTATATCTTCTTATCTTTTTATAAAGATTTCAATAAAACAATTTTTCACGATATCTGTATATTAAGATTTCAATAAAAGAACTTTTCACGATTTATGGTTATAAATATATCTATAAAAGAAGCTTTAAATATATCTCTTTATAAAGATTTCATGGAATCTTAAAAATCAGATATATAACCCGTTAGATTTCAGAAGTAGTCTGAGATATAACGAGAGTATAAAAATTAGAATATATCACACCGACTACTAAGACAAGCCTGGTAGAAATAAGAGTAGAAGCATAATTTCCATCCTCTCTATGCAGATAGGGAAGCAACCTAGGTGGTTAATATTATTTTGGGGTTGTGAGGTTTAAGCTGTAAATTAATAGTTGAAGTTTTAAACCTTGTACTTAGAATCATTAATATAATTTTTTATATACCTGCCTGTAATTGATTCTTCACAACCTAATATATCTTCAGGTTTTCCAGAGAACACTATGTTTCCACCTAATTCTCCTGCTTCTGGCCCCATGTCAATTATAAAGTCTCCATGGCACATGATTTCTAAATTGTGCTCAATAACAATTAGGGTGCTACCATTGTTTAATAGTCTTTCAAATATCAATAATAACTTTTCAATATCAGAAGGGTGTAATCCAGTAGTTGGCTCATCTAGTATATAAATTTGATTTTTCTCCTGTAATTCAAGGGCAAGTTTTAGTCTTTGGAGCTCTCCACCAGATAAAGTGGTTAGCCGTTGCCCTAACTTTAAGTATCCTAGCCCAACATCTTGTAGCTTGTTTAGCTCGCTGACAAAAGGTTGATTCCTAAATAACTCTATAGCTTCAACTACACTTAAATTTAGAATATCACTGATATTTTTGCCTTTGTATAAGTATTGCAGTGCAGTTTTAGTAAAGCCTTCCCCATTACAAACTTCACAAACCTCTGTTACTGCATCCATAAAGGCTAAATCAAGTTCCACGGTTCCTAACCCCTTACAATTTTGGCAGGCACCCTTTGAGTTAAAACTAAATAGGGAATCATCAACCTTATTTACACTTCCTAATAAATTTCTAATAGGGTCTAAAATACCTGAAAAGGTAGCTATATTGGAACGTTTGTTAGTGGTAATGGACTTTTGATTAATTGAAATACATTGTGGATAATAAGCAGGAAGAAGTTTATTAAACAGTGTACTTTTTCCTGAACCAGCTACCCCTGTTACCACAGTCATTACTCCTTTTGGAATCTTCACCTGAACATTATGGAGGTTATGTAAGGAACCATTGTTTATTTCTAACCAACCCTTAGGTTCCCTAATTGTTTTTTTCATTTCATGGCAACTCTTTAGATATTTAGCTGTTAAGGTAGAGCTATGATAAAGCTCACTTAAACTTCCCAGAAACATAACTTCTCCACCTAGAACCCCAGAACCAGGCCCCATTTCAAGGAGGCAATCAGAGATTTTAATAATATCTGGGTCATGCTCCACAATTAAAATAGTATTGCCTTTTTCCTTTAACCTTTTTAATAGGCTATTAATTCTAAGAATATCATGAGGATGGAGGCCAATGCTTGGCTCATCAAAAATATAAATTAAACCATTTAAGCTACTACCAAGCTGACGTATCATTTTTATACGTTGAGACTCACCACCAGATAAGGTAGAAGTTCCACGACTTAAGGACAGATATCCAAGGCCCACTTCTTTTGCATAACTCAGTTGCTGAAGTAGTGACTCTGTAACTGTAATTACACTGGGTACCTTAATTTCTTTTAAAAAGTCTATTAAGTCAGAGATGGTCATATTTACACAATCTGCAATGGTTTTTCCATTTATTTTGCAGCTTAATACCTTAGAGTTTAGGCGACTTCCAGAGCAGGCAGGGCATAGATCCTCATAGACTACTCTTGCTATATGATTTTTATATAGCTTTGCTTCTCTGCAACTTTTAGTTAGAAATGCTTTTTTTATTCGCGGAATAACGCCCTCATAAAAGGAAGTAGGAGGCCAATCTTTTGTTGGATTTTGGGGTTTGAAGCCAGATTTATTAATCAAAGTATCTAGTTCCTCCTCACTATAATCCTTAAGCTTTTTATCATTATCAAATAATCCAGTATGAACATAACGTTTCCAACGAAAGCCTCCAGGGTAAAAAGTAGGGAATAAAATTGCACCTTCATTTAAGGATTTATTCATATCTAGTAGCTGATCTATCCGAAAACCTTGTGATACGCCAAGACCCTCACATTCCTCGCACATTCCTTGAGGATTATTAAAGGAAAAAATATCAGAATATCCCACAAAGGGAGTGCCAATTCTTGAAAACAATAGCCTTAGCAGACTATAAATATCAGTTACAGTTCCTACAGTAGAGCGGGCATTGTCCCCGAGTCTTTTCTGATTAATAACAATAGATACGGAAAGATTATTAATGGAATCCACCTCTGGCTTACCATAATGAGGCAATCTATTTCTTATAAAACTTGAGTAAGTTTCATTTAATTGTCTTTGAGATTCCGCTGCAACGGTATCAAAAACTAAGGCGGACTTTCCAGACCCAGACACACCTACCACCGTGGTAATTTGATTTTTAGGTATTGTAACATCTATACTTTTTAAGTTTTTTTCTCGTGCACCAGAAATAATAATATTGTTTTTATCCATGAGTACCTCCTTGATTAAGTAATAGATATAGAATATCATGGATATATGACAGAACTTGACAAGATTAAGTGAGAAAGGTTGAAAATAAATAATGAGTAAGGCACAAAAGTTATTTGAATTATTGCAATATGTAAACACAAAGAAGCGATTTACTGCCAATGAAGTGGCTGAAGAATTTAATATTTCAGTAAGAACTGCTCATAGATATTTAACAGAACTCTCAGATATGGGAGTGTATTTATATACAGAGCAAGGAAAAGATGGTGGATATAGAGTACTATCAACGCGAATGCTTCCTCCAATTAACTTTAATGAAGATGAAGCACTTGCCATATTCTTTGCTTTTCAATCTCTTAAACATTATAAAACCATTCCCTTTGAAATTGATATAAATTCAGTATCACGAAAGCTGTACACAAAACTCCCAGAAGATCTTCAAAGTATTGTGGATAAAATGGAGTCCTCCTTAATGTTTTGGAATCATAAAAGAGAAATTGAAGCTCCTTATATAAAGGAATTATTAAAGCATTCCTTAGAAAAGGAAATTATAAATATAAAATATGCCTCAAAAAACGGAAAGAAAAACTATAGAATAGTTCCTATTGGCATATACAGCAACCACGGCTTTTGGTATGTACCAGCCTATGATTTTGGCTGTGAGGATATGAGGCATTTTAGGGTTGATAGAATCTTAGACTTAGAAGACACTAATGCCCAATATAAAGACCTAGATATTTCCTTAAAAGAATATATAAGTTCCTACAAAATAATTAACCCCATAAGGTTATATGTAACTTTAACAGATTTAGGGGTAAGGGAATGCAGAAATAATCCCTATCTAGGAGATAGCATTGTTATGAACCCAAATGGAGAAGGTGGCTATATTGATGAAATAATAGACTATAGCGACTTAGAATATACAGGAAGATTTTTTATGCAACTAGGTAATCAGGTTAAAGTAATTGAGCCAGAGGAAATGAAGGAGTTTCTATGCATGGAAGCACAGAAAGTAATAGATAACTATGGAGGATAGGTGTAAAGCTTACTAGGTTCCTTTGAGAGTGAACACAAAATGTAAGAGGTGAATTTAATATATTTTAGTTGTAATTAAGGAGAATTCTATTTTTTTATTGCCATGAAAAAATACCGTAAAACTCAACGAGAATAATACGGTATTTTTATAGGCTATTTAATTTTACATAAATCAACTATTTAAATTTAATAAAGAAATTTGTCCTGTGCTAGAAAACTCAAGTATCCTTGGATTAATATCCTCATAGGCTGTTTCATTGTTTATATTTATATCATTTTCTAAAATAGCACCACTAGAGAATATGGTAAACAATCTATCATTAAAGAATCCTTTAAATCCGTTCTTCTCTGCCACATGCCCCCTTATTAATAAATCAAAATTTATATGCTTTTGGAATTCCTCAAAATGTTCTACTGTGAATCTAAACCTTCCAGAGTTCTCTCTGAGATTATCATCACTTTCACAAGGATCACTCCAAAGCATATTATTACATATAGTTTTATTCATGTTATCTATTATTTTAATATTTGTAAGATCAGATATGCTATTAATATAACTATAATATTTTGAATCATTTTTTCTAGGTCTTGGAATACCACCATGTACTGCTAACAAAGTAACACTTTGGTTAGTTATAAAAGCAATATTACATAAACTATTAAAAAAGTTTAGATATGAATTTAGTATGCGAAGTCTTAATGTGTTATCACTGCTTAAAAGGTTATTCAAATATAAAAGAAAATAATCCTCATCACTTTCATTCTCTGGTTTTTTTACGCTGAGCTTAACTTTTTCCTCAACTATAATACCAGCATCATGGTTTCCCTTTAATAAATATATATAGTTAGGAAACAAAAACTTTAAAGCCAATAAATACTCTAAGGTTTTAATATGTGCTTTACCTCTATCTACATAATCACCTAAGAAAATAAGTCGTTTTTTCTTTTTCTCAACAACATTGCTAAAGAAATTACAAATATGAAGTATTCTCTTTAAACTTACTGAATCTGAATGTATATCCCCAATTAAAAAATAATCATATCCACTGTCATTAAATGAGTATATATTAAATGCCATTTTTCCATCCTTAAGCTGCTTCTTAAGTTCTTTTATATTTAAATTTTCACTAAAAAGTTTAGCATTAACTAAATCATTTTCACTCTCATGTATTTTACATACCTCATTTATAAGAAATTCCTGCACTGTAAATACACTCTTTAAATATTCATACTCCGTGGTGTTTGGTTTAGTACCAGTTAGTTCATTAATTGTGTAAAAATCTTTTTCTAACTCCTGTGCTGAGCAATACATATTGTTATACAATTTTTCTTTTATTTTATTTATATATTTTATAATATCTTCGCAATAATTCACCGGTTTTCCAACTTTCATTAGTTATTTCAATGCAATTCATAAATTTATTTTAAATGCTTATGACTTTTAACTGTATTTATTTTATAGCTTTATATTTAAGTAGCAATGATAATATTTCAGCAGTTATCCTGTAAGAATGTACCTAATTTCATAAAATAGTCTCTTCTTCATTATCTTCTGTACTTATTCTAGGCATCTAAAAATAAATAATAACTAAAAATAGAGTAGATATTTATTTAACTTTTCAAGATCCCTTAGTAATAAAATCTTCAAAACTCTTCTGTATATTTTTAGTTTTACTATTCTTGTTTCTTCCACATAAAATAACTTCTAAATTAATGATCATCTTTAATTTTTTTTCTACTTTCCGTCCTTTTGTCTAGATTAAATACATCTTTAAGAATGAGATAAATTACAATTGTTGCAATTATACCTGGAAAGTATATGCCACTTCCAATAGCTAAACCAACACATGCAATAAACCATATACTTGCTGCTGTGGTTAATCCTATGATATTATTACCATTTTTAATTACACTTGCCATACCTAAAAAACCTATACCAGATATTACTTGAGCTCCTAATCTCATTACATCAATATTTGTACCGTTTAAAATATTATAATCTATTGAAATGATTTGAACTAAAGCAGCACTAACACAAACCACTATATGTGTCCTTACCCCCATAGCCATACCCTTCATCTGCCTCTGTTGACCTATTAATCCTCCTAAGAAACATGAAAGTATTATTTTAATGAAATCCTCAAAATACATCATTTTATCACTCATCTTCTTTCTCCATTTCCATTAAATAATAATAAGAATATATTTGTTTTTCATAATTACATAATAAAGAAATTACTCAATTCTCATGGTAAATTTTAAATATACTTTACAGACAAATCATTTAATTCTGCCATTACCTTTTCATTACTCAATTTAGCAGCTATAGGAGAATATATATCTAATGTTTGTTCTGCCTTCGCTCTACGACGAATTTCATCTCTAAACTCAATTGTTCTCAATATATTTTAGACTATCAAGCATAATAGCTTTAGTTTCCAATTCCTACACCTTCTTTATTTAATATGATAATTATAATAAACCTTTTTCATACAAATTTCTTTTCCATTCTTGCCTTGTACTAATACATATATGAAATTTTTTAAAGCACTCTGTGAATGTATACCACCCGATGTTGAAGCACTTATCAAAAAGAATAAACTTCCTGCCATAAAGTTACATAAGATATCATAATGGTAAATCTAAAATAGCAGTGAGCCTCATTTATAGAGTAGCATAACCTTTTCAATACACCAAAACTTTTTCAGTAAATAGCATTCATATATATTTTTACCTCTTATTGAATTTTAAAAGAACACCCTTTATATTTTTTTATTTAAAGGTTACGTTGATGGTCTATCAAGTTAGAAAGAATAATAAAGAAATTATACTAAAAATTCCTATTGCCTTTTCCTGCACTTTCTATTTATTAATATAAGCTAAGCTTATATGTGTAATTATAAAGTAAAAAAAGGTAATTAATTTCTGGTATTATAAAATTGGAAAAGCCATATTTACAGCTCTTATTAAGTTGTAAAAAAGTTAAATTTTAATTTGATTTTAAATAAAATAAATTACTAATATGGATATAGATATAAATAGTTAGGTCTAGTATTAGCAAACTTTTCATCATGTGCTAAAGTGTCTCTTGTATCTAAATTTAATTATCTTTAAAATATTTTTGAGTTATAGCATGTTATGTAAATGAAGATACCTCACTAGTGAGATTTTAACTATACGAAAACTAATAATAAAAATGTAAATAATCATTCACAAATGTTTTATGGAAAAATTTGTGAAGAATGATATAATGTAACCAGGTGGTGAAGGATTTGAAGGATTTGAATGTTTTGGAATTAAACCTGAAGGTTTATGTCTTAAAGAATATAAGAAGTAATGAAGCACTGGCTAAAATTGCAGAGTTAATAGATAAATCTTTAGCTCGTGAAAGTGATTTCTTAGAATTTCACAATAAAAATATGTTTAAAGGATATTGCTTTAATAGTCTGTTTCCTCTTGAAGATAATGGAGTTTATAAAAATGGCAGAGTTTATAATATTAAGATAAGAACTATTAATAGAGAATTGGCACAGCATTTTAAGAAATATTTATGTGATGAAAAGACTGAATGCTTAAAAAGCTTAACTATAGAAGAAAAAACTTTACCCCAAAAACATATTGAAAAGATTTACTCTATTACACCTTGTGTTATAAAGACGGATATGGGGTACTGGCGAGGAAACTTATCTTTAGCTGATTATGAGAATAGAATTAAATCAAACTTAATAAAGAAGTATAATCAATTTTTACAAACAGAGCTTGAAGAGAAGTTTCCAGTGTATAATTTTATATCTTTTGATAATAAGAAACCTGTTTCAACTGTTGTGAAGAATGTAGAGTTATTGGGAGATAAAGTAACCTTAGTAATATCAGATGATGAAGAATCGCAAAAATTAGCATACTTGGCTCTAGGCACAGGAATCGGAGAATCTAACAGCCGTGGTTTTGGATTTGTAAACTTTAGGTGTTTATAGGGAGGTGAAAACGTGTTACAGGACGCTATTGAAACCTTTAAGAAAAAATATGAGATTTATGAGGATAATTTAATAATAGATGACTATATACCAGTAGATGGTGAATATATTATTGTTGGTGAAGAAGGAGATAGCTTTAAAATATTAGATAAAGTTCATATAAAGCAAGATAAGAAGACTAAACAAGTAGATACATCTGGTGATTACTATGGATTTATATGTCAGGCTGATTATATGAGCAAATATTTAGAGTCAAACAAAGCCATTAAAGATAAAAATATATTTAGCAACAACTATTTTACTTTCTTTGTAAAAAAGGAAAATATAGCTAATAGAAAAATATCAAAGGAAGTAATTGATGGTTATTATGACATTTTAAAAAACCCTACACTAAAGTATTCTAAATCAAAATCAAGAGCTATGTATGAAGAAATGGAAAAGCGATATGGAGCAGTTGATGAAGTAAGACTTGAAAAGATTAGAGCTTGGATTAAAGAAAATTTATACAGTTTTGTTAATGATAAGAGTAATGACAAAACTCAACTTAAAATTTTCTTTAAGTATGATTTGAGGGAATATAAGAAAGAGAGTCAAAAGTATTTTATACCTAATATATTTAATAGCACAGATTATAATGAAATTATAAATGGAAGTATTTATGGACTTCCCAATGATAATATGGGATTAAACACAAAAAAGCCTTATTTAGAAAATAAAACTAGAAAGGTAACAGTACCATATTTATTATCTTTAGATGAAGTAATCATTCAAAGAAAATTTTTTGATTATCTCAGCAACCAGCTTTCAAAAGGTAAACAGAATATCTACATAGATGATAAGCAAATTTTAAGTTTTTCAAATGATGAAATGCTGGAAGATGAGTTTACTGGTATTTATATGAGGCTTCAAAAGGGAAAAGAAGTAGAAATCCATGATTTTGATAATGTGGTTAATTATCAGCATAGAATTAGAACTATAAACCTTGATAATATTCTAGATACTGACACTAAGCATTTAAAGGTGAGGTACGGCTCAATTAACACCTTGAAAGAGGTTAAGAATATAGTTAATGAAATATTTTTTAGTGGGTATTTAGTAAATAATTATTTTACAGATCCTAAAGATATTTCATTAATAGATAATAATTTAAAAAGAAACCTACTCCTTGCTAGAGGAGCATTGTTTAATTGGTTTTATAAGGGAAGCAATAATGGTGTTTGGAAGGTATTAAATATAAGCAGTCTAAGCATAATAAAGGGTTCTATTGTTAAGGGGTCCATACCAAGGGCTTGCGAGCAGTTTAATTTAAGATGGTCTTTAAAAGCTTATTTTGAGGGAGAGGTTCATATGGCAGATATTTTAATGGAAGTTAAAAACTCCTTAAGAGAAAAAATAAATAATAAAAACATTGAGGCTGAAATAGAAAATGACAAAGAGTACTACTTTGCAGTAGGGCAGCTTACAAGTTACTTTATATCTCTAAATAAGTCTAGCAAAAAGAATCATTCTTTGGCAAATCCAATTATTGGAGCTAAGAATGATGAAAAAATAAAAACAGAAATTAGTAAGATGTTTAAAAAGTATAGCTATGCAGCTGAAGGAGTAAGATTTGAAAGGCTTATGAGAGCAGTGTTATCTTATTGTTCTGAAGGGAAAGTTCAAGAGGAGTTAATAATAGCTGGTTATTTAAGCAGCAGCTTAATATATGAAAGGTTAAGTAAAGGGGATGAACATAATGGATAAAAGAGTATTTGGAGTTTTAGGAATTGTATCTAGGATGAGTAACTGGAATGCGGATTTTACAGGTTACCCTAAGACTACTTCTGACGGAGAGGTATTTGGTAGTGATAAAGCATTTAAGTTCCCTATGAAGAAGATGTGGCAGCAACAAGGGGAAAAAGTCTTGTATATTAAATCTATGAAATTACAAGAGGGTAAAAAGGGAGAAACTGATCTTATACCAAGGTCTCTTAAGGAAAGATATGAGTTTATTTTCAATGAAGAGGATCTAAAAAAGAACAAAGATAGTAAAAAACTATTAACTAATTTATTTATGGCAATTGATGTTAAAAACTTTGGAGCTACTTTTGCAGAAGAAGGTAACAACATTTCTATAACAGGTGCAGTTCAAATTGGTCAAGGCTTTAATAAGTATGAAGGCACCAGTGCAGAAGAGCAACAAATATTATCACCTTTTAGGGACGCATCTGATAAAGGTAAGGGTAATGACAAGAAGAAGGATGAGGAAGGTGGAGAAGCAAAGTCTTCAACACTAGGTACAAAAATAGTAAGTAATGAAGCTCATTATTTTTATCCTTTTGCTATAAATCCCCATAGTTATGACGAATATAAATCCTTTGGTGTTACAGAAGGTTACACAGAAGAAGACTATAGTAAGTTTAAAAAGGCAGCTACTATTGCAGCTACTTCCTATAGTACTAATTCTAAAATTGGCTGCGAGAACGAATTTGCATTATTTGTCGAAACAAAGGATGATTTATATTTGCCAGATTTAACTCAATATATTCACTTCCAAAAAGGAGAAGAAAAAAGCTCCATAATAATTAAATGTGATGAACTAATTAATAAGGTAAGTGAAAAAATAGAAGCTATAGAAGTGTACTATAACCCTTATACAACAGTAATTGAGAAAAATTTAAAC
Source organism: Clostridium punense (assembly GCF_017874425.1). Classification (GTDB taxonomy): domain Bacteria; phylum Bacillota; class Clostridia; order Clostridiales; family Clostridiaceae; genus Clostridium_J; species Clostridium_J punense. Next base: position 32,298 of record NZ_JAGGLL010000021.1, on the reverse strand, counting down.
AAGGCTAAATACTTTAATATTTTTACAAAAGAAGAGGTTTAAAATGGATGTTTTGAAATTTACTTTAAGTGGAAGAACCGCTTTTTTTAAGAAGCCTGATGTGAACTCCTATTACTATTTTACTTATGGTAATATTCATAAAGTAGCCTTACTTGGGATTTTAGGGGCAATTATGGGTTTTGAGGGATATAACCAAAAAGCGATGGGAGAGACTTATAAAGAAGTATATGAAGAGTGTAATACTAAAATAGAAACAGGTCCTTATCCAGAGTTTTATGAGAAATTAAGAAATATAAAGGTTGCTATAGTGCCTGAAAATGAAAAAGGATACATTGAGAAAAAAATTCAAGTGTTTAATAACTCTGTAGGCTATGCTTCTCATGAGAAGGGTGGAAACCTAATTGTAAAAGAGCAGTGGTTAGAAAACCCAAAGTGGAGTATATATTTGCTTGTGCAAGGAAAAATTGAAGAAGAAATTGCAAATAGGTTAAGTTCTTTCAGCTTCAAGTATCTACCTTATCTTGGTAAGAATGATCATGTTGCCAATATAGATAATGTGGAAATAATTAGGACAGTGGAAAGAGTAGAAAACGTTGATAAAATTCATAGCTTATATATAGAAGACTATTTTCAGCTTAATGTGTGCGAGGAAGATAACATATTTGACTCTGTGGATGATTATGAAAGCATATGGAAGTATGAAGAATTATTACCTGTAGCATTAGAAGAAAATACAAACAAGTATGAGTTTGAAAGGTTCATCTTCACTAACTCGTCTTTGAGTACTAAGAAGGAAGCTTTGGTATATAACTGTGATGGAAAATTCATATTCTTTTTTTAAAGATATTTTCTAAGGTAAATTTTCTTATATTCTTTGAAGGAGAACACTTGGATGAAAGCAACCTTTGTTATAGGAAAGAAAAGCTTGTGAATAAAATGCTTTTGTTATAAGGATAGCTTTGTGAGGATTAAAGATCCTTCAAAGTTGCACTTTAAAAGGAGTTTGCTTGTTACAAAAATAAATAGGAGGGAAACCTCCTATTTATTTTATAAATTTTAGGAGGAAAATCATGTACTTTGAAAATGTAGAGAAGTTTAATTTGAAGAATAATTTAAGTAATAGTGATTTTATATTTGCTCATAAAAATGAGCAGGGAAATGAAACACTAGAAAATCATATGGAGCTTTGTCTTGAATATTTTTATAAAATTGTTCAAGCTAAAAATTTAGACCAGGTTTTTAAAAATCTTGAGCAAGAGCTTTTAGGAGAACAGGATATTGAGGGGAGAAAGCTATTTAAAGAAATACTATTAAATACAATTTACATGCATGACTTAGGAAAAATTAATTGCAACTTTCAATATAAAAAGCTTAATAATCCTGCTTTAAATAATAAGGAAGGGTTAAAGTTTAATAATTCAAATCATTCTCTTCTTTCTTCATTGATATTTATGAATTATTTCTACAAGAAAATAAGAGATAATAAAAGCTTATCTAGCAATATTAGGAACAAACTTATTGGTTTTATGGTGATAAACTCATATATTATTTCAAAACATCACACTGGTCTTGATAGTTTTCAAGATTTCAAAAATAAGTTTACAAATATAGATGGTGAAGGTAGAAGGCTTTATAATGAGGAAATGGCCATGTTTAATAAGATTTATAAAGAAGAAATTGAGTTTACCGAAAAAAATAACCTTATGAAGAAAATGCTTAACTTAGCTGAGAAGCAAATGTTTAGCAGGGATGAAACCAATGATGATAAACAAATATATAGATTTATTTACACTAGATTAATGCTTTCATTGCTCATAGCTTGTGATTTTTATTCAACTGGGGACTTCATGAAGGGATGCAAGGTTTCAAATTTTGGAGAAATTAAAGAAATTCACAAGTTCTATGATGTATTTAAAGCTACAGAAGTTTGTAAGGGAATTAGAAGTTATGAAAAAAATAGCTACGGTTCTTTGAAAGAACTAGATAAAGTTAAAGATATAAATATTTTAAGGAATGAAATGTTTTTAGATGCAGACGCAAAGCTAACCGAGAATATAAATAAAAGTATTTTTTACCTTGAAGCACCAACTGGAAGTGGAAAAAGTAATGTTGCTCTAAACTTAAGTTTTAAACTAATTGAAGAAGACAAGCTAATAAATAAAATATTTTATGTTTATCCTTTCAACACCTTAGTGGAACAAAATATAAAATCCCTGGAGAAGATATTTGAGCAAAGGGAAGAAATAATGAAAGATATTGCTGTAATTAATTCTGTGGTTCCCATTAAGGAAAGAAATATAGAAGAGGGGGATGAGTGGAAGAAGCTAGACTATGATAAATCACTACTAGATAGGCAATTTCTCAACTACCCAGTTGTACTTACAACTCATGTAAGTATATTTAACTATTTATTTGGTACTTCTAAGGATAACTTATTCCCTCTATTTCAAATGGCTAATAGTGTAGTGGTTTTAGATGAAATACAGAGCTATAAAAATTCCATATGGAAAGAAATCATCATGTTTTTAAATTTATACTCAAAGACTTTAAATATGAAATTCATTATAATGTCCGCAACTTTGCCGAATTTTAACAAATTAATAGAGGATGAAAAAATTGCTATTAAATTAATAGACAACAGAGATAAGTATTTTAAACATCCAATATTTAAAGATAGAGTAGGACTAGACTTTTCTTTATTAGATGAGGAAGTAAACCTTGAAGACTTAAGAAATCACGTTACAACCACAGGGAAAAATAATGATAAAAATATACTAATTGAGTTTATTAAAAAGGAAACAGCTACAACTTTTTATAATTATTTAAATGATTATTATGGTGAAACATCAGAAAGTGGGAAATCTGAAAGAGAAATCTTACTTATTACTGGAGATGACAATAGCATAGATAGAAATAAGATTATAGACAAAGTAAAAAATGAAAAGAACATAATATTAGTAGCTACTCAAGTTATTGAAGCTGGAGTAGATATAGATATGGATATAGGATATAAAGATATATCTATGTTAGATTCAGAGGAGCAATTCTTAGGAAGAATAAATCGTTCTTGCAGGAAATCAGATTGTAAGGTTTATTTGTTCAACTTTGATGAGGCAGCTTCAATTTATAGGGGAGATTTTAGAAAGGAAAAGAGTGTAACTCTTGCTTCAAAGGAGATGAGAACAGTACTTTTAGATAAAGACTTCTCAGTGTTTTATGATGAAATTTTAGATAGGATAAATAAGTCAGGAGAAAAGCTTAATGATAATAACTTTAAAGTCTTTAGGGATGAGGTAATAGGAAGTTTAGATTTTTTTATGGTTAGGGAAAGAATGGAGCTAATTGACGATAAGAAAAATGAAGTTACTGTATTTTTAACCAGAACTATTGAATTGGAAGATGGGTCAAAGCTAGAGGGAGAAGCTGTTTGGAAGGAGTATGAAGAACTTTTAAGAAATAACTTAATAGATTACTCACAAAAGAAAGTTGAATTATCTAAAGTAACATCAAAGCTAAATTATTTCATCTATAAAGTCAATACAAGAGATTTTACTTATGAAGATAGGATTGGGGATATCTATAAAATTGACAATGGAGAAAACTACTTCACCAATGGGAAATTTGATAGAAAAAAGTTTAGTAAGGGGATTGGAGAGTTTATTTAGGAGGAGTTATGAAAGTAAATGGCACATTAATAAACTATTTTTTTCATTGTAAAAGACAATGTTGGTTTCATGGAAACAGAATAAATCTAGAAGATAACAGTGAAGATGTGAAAATCGGAAAAGCAATTCATGAAGAAAAGAAAGAGAAATCTAAAAACAGTGAGATAACCATTGATAATATTAAAATAGATAAGCTTACTGAGGAATACCTAATAGAAATTAAAAAGTCTGATGCGGATGTGGAAGCAGCAAAATGGCAGCTGTTATTATATTTAAAAGTACTAAAAGATAAGGGCATAGAAAGGAAAGGTAAGCTAGAATTTGTAGAAAAGAATAAAACTGCAAATAAAGTTATTTATGTAGAAATTACCGAGGATAATTATAAACAACTAAATGAAATAATTGAGGATATTGAAGCACTTTTGGATAGAGAAAAGGCACCAGAAGTTATTAATGAAGCTAAGTGCAAAAAATGCTCATATTATGAGTATTGCTATATTTAAAAGGAGGAAATCATGGGGAGCACAAGATATATAACCTCTATGGGAGAGTTAACAAGGAAGGATAATTCCTTATGCTTTAGAAAAGGTGGAAAAAATGTTTATATTCCAGTAGAAAACACAAAAGAAATTTATTGCTTTTCAGAAGTTAGCATAAATACTAAACTATTAGATTTTTTATCTCAAAATAATATAACTCTTCATTTTTTTAATTACCACGAAGGATATAGTGGAACCTTTTATCCAAGGACTTACTACAACAGTGGTAAACTATTAATAAAACAAGTTGAGGCTTTCAACTTAAGAAGGATTGAAGTAGCTAAGAGTTTTGTTTTAGCTATAGGAGAAAATATTCATGAAGTTTTATACCATTACTATAAGCATGATAAAAAAGGTGTTAAGGAAACTATTGATTGGATAAAAGGTGATTTTAAAGAAAATCTAAATAAAGCAAATCAAATAAAACAAATATTGCAAGTAGAAGGGGAGTTATGGCAAAGATTTTATGGGGATTTCAAATATATTCTCCCAGAAGACTTTATAATGAATAAAAGAGTAAAAAGACCACCAGATAACCCTATAAATGCCTTAATATCCTTTGGAAATACCTTGCTTTATGGAAAAACAATTACTTCAATATACAATACTCACCTTGACCAAAGAATAAGTTTTTTACATGAGCCTTCAGAAGGAAGATTTTCCTTAAGTTTAGATATCAGTGAGGCTTTTAAACCAGTGATAGTTTTTAAAACTATTTTTGAGTTGGTAAATAACAAAAGAATACAAGTAAATAAACATTTTGATAAAAAGCTTAATTATTGTTTGTTAAATGAAGAGGGAAGAAATATTTTCATCACAGCCTTTGAAGAAAGGCTTGAAAGTGTATTTACCCATCCTAAGCTTAAGCGAAAGATTACATACAGAACTGCTATAAAACTTGATTGCTATAAGCTTATAAAGTTTATTTTAGAGGACAAAGAATTTATTCCTTTTAGAATTAAGGAGAATATGTAAATGAGTAATAAAATTAATTATAACTACGCCTTTTTGTTTTACGATGTAAATGAAAAAAGAGTAAACAGGGTTTTTAAGGTGTGTAAAAAGTATTTATCTCACTTTCAAAAGTCAGTGTTCCGAGGAGAAATAACTCCTTCAAATTTCATACTTCTTAAGAAGGATCTTAACAAAGTAATAGATAAAAATGAGGACTTTGTTTGTATTATAAAATTACTAAATGGTAGTGTGTATGGGGAAGAAATCTTAGGAGTCCAGCAAAATAGTACTGGAGAAGATTTGATAATATAATTTTACCAACCTGAATTATAACCTTAGGTCAGCCAAAGGCTTGAAATTACTGATCTAAGGTTTATTTTCAGTTACTTTAAAGTTTAAGATGTTTCACTTGGTAAATTATTTATAAATCGTTGAAATAAAAGGCCTTTAGGGATAAACTTAAATTAAAGAATGGCATTTTATCAGTGCTTGAACCTTAACATGAGATGTATTTAAATTGGCTTCAATAGGGTAACTATCCATGGCTCCAGCTTCCTTGAACCTTAACATGAGATGTATTTAAATGTAATATTTTTTATACCTCTCCAAGCAGTTTGTATCTTGAACCTTAACATGAGATGTATTTAAATTTCCTTTTAGGTTGCCCTGTGCATCATAAAACTTCTTGAACCTTAACATGAGATGTATTTAAATAGCTCTTTTACTACATAGTTAAATATATTTTTTTGCCTTGAACCTTAACATGAGATGTATTTAAATCGATTTCTTGAATCTCTTGGAGCTATAGGCATACCGCTTGAACCTTAACATGAGATGTATTTAAATGAAGCTACATCGGCCGCATCGTCGTGGGTACAAAACCTTGAACCTTAACATGAGATGTATTTAAATTTAATCTACTTTTATTATCCTGGACTACTTAACCCCTTGAACCTTAACATGAGATGTATTTAAATTGGATAAAAAATAAAACCTTTCCTGACGCATTATCCTTGAACCTTAACATGAGATGTATTTAAATTATGCTGAATATATTTATCAAACTCTTGCCTTGCATCTTGAACCTTAACATGAGATGTATTTAAATTCAATTCCAAATAACTGAAGATTTATTTTAGTTGGCTTGAACCTTAACATGAGATGTATTTAAATGAATGGTACAGTTTGCCTGAAATGTGGAGAATTGTTCTTGAACCTTAACATGAGATGTATTTAAATCTCCTATAATGTTTTAATTGCATAAGTTGGTAATGCTTGAACCTTAACATGAGATGTATTTAAATTGTTTGTTGGCAATTTCAAAGAGAAAGTCATCAAGCTTGAACCTTAACATGAGATGTATTTAAATGCAATGCCATTAACATAGCAATAATACCATCTATTTCTTGAACCTTAACATGAGATGTATTTAAATGAAGCAAGGTGAAATCCAGTACAATGACAATGGTTTTCTTGAACCTTAACATGAGATGTATTTAAATCTGAAAGAGGTATGGCACTACTTGGTGATTATAGCACTTGAACCTTAACATGAGATGTATTTAAATTCAGAAGTAGCGCCACTTACAGCTTTAATGTTAGCTTGAACCTTAACATGAGATGTATTTAAATCCATTAACATACCATTCTGTACTACTCGCATAAGCACTTGAACCTTAACATGAGATGTATTTAAATTTTACTGGCTCACCTCCCCTCATATCGCTAACTTCTTGAACCTTAACATGAGATGTATTTAAATTCATCTGCTAGTGCTGGGCTTGATTTAATTATTTTCCTTGAACCTTAACATGAGATGTATTTAAATATAAAAAAAGAAGGTAGTTCCAATTGTCATCACGACCTTGAACCTTAACATGAGATGTATTTAAATACTAATGAAAATAATAAAACTAGGAGGTTTAAAAATCTTGAACCTTAACATGAGATGTATTTAAATCAATAGACAAGCTTAATAGAGAAACTGGGGACAGATACTTGAACCTTAACATGAGATGTATTTAAATTCAATATAGGCTTCAGCATCTTTGCCATCTGCTATACTTGAACCTTAACATGAGATGTATTTAAATTTTTTTACCGCTGTACCGAATGGTAATAATCCTCTTCTTGAACCTTAACATGAGATGTATTTAAATAGTTGTTGCCCCACTATATGCTCTCCAGCTGATAAGCTTGAACCTTAACATGAGATGTATTTAAATTTAAGCCTAACGAACTCTTTATGTGCTATTGGGTTACTTGAACCTTAACATGAGATGTATTTAAATAAAGAGAAGGTTGAGCAAAATGCAAAATTTGAAGACTTGAACCTTAACATGAGATGTATTTAAATTATTCCTTCCAATCTTTAAAACTTAAAAATACAGCTCCTTGAACCTTAACATGAGATGTATTTAAATTAAGTGATAATATCATAAGTGATGTCAATTCCGACCTTGAACCTTAACATGAGATGTATTTAAATGTAAACCTAAATCTAAACTAAAACCACAATAATCCAACTTGAACCTTAACATGAGATGTATTTAAATAAGATATGCAAATTTAAGCAACAATGCCTGCGTTCCTTGAACCTTAACATGAGATGTATTTAAATCAAATATACTTCATTCTTGGGATAATGTTGATATGTACTTGAACCTTAACATGAGATGTATTTAAATTTTATAGGCTTTTTAAGGCTATGTAATTCTTGAAGGCTTGAACCTTAACATGAGATGTATTTAAATAAGAAAAAGGTGTAAGAAACATTGAGCAATTTAAAACTTGAACCTTAACATGAGATGTATTTAAATAGATATAGACAAGCCTTTCAGTAATGGATTAATGTACGTGAACCTTAACATGATATGTATCCAAATAAACTGGTTTAATTTATTAAAGTATTGTAAACTTGAATATTAACATAAAATGCGTTAAAATAGTAAAGTATACTTCACTGGTTGTATAACCTCTTCAACTTGAGTTTTAACATGAGATGTATTTAAATGGAAGAATGGGCGTAAAAATGTCCGTAAGATTGAACCTTAACATGAGATGTATTTAGACGGAGATTTTTATAGTTGTTTATCTAATAAAAAATCCATTCCTCCATAAAACTCTTTTACTATTTCTTCATTACACAATCCACTTTTAGGATTACCTTTATCTAGTTAATTCTAAAAACTTCACCAGTTTTTAATTCATGTAAAAATTTTTGAAAACCTGGCACTTCAACTGCTTTTTATCATATCCACTGCAATTTGAGGACTTGCGCCTTTACCTGCCAAATCACCTAAGCACATAATTCTACTAATTACCCTATTTTTTATATCTAATAACACTGCTTCCAATGCAGGTATATTAGCATGTATGTCTGAAATTAATGCAATTCTCTCCAATTAAACATAACCATCATATCGTTCTTAATTGCGTGCTAAATTATAAAATTTTCAATTCAATGGTAATTATATCATATACTTCATATTAGTACATTAAACCACTATAGATTTACCCCTCAGATTTGGGCTTATAGCACCGCATTATTCACTCTTCAAAAAATAGTACTCATATCCAAAAGTTTAAAACTGTTAGTCCCTTTATGTTAGAGGCACTATATGCCTTAATCTTAGTTATGGGAGATTACTTTCGAAAGATTTCCAAAAATCACTAAATTACCTTAGACATTTCACTAGATATTTATTAGAATTATAGTATAAAGGGGAATTTTACCTTAGAAGTTTTGGTGCAGAAACTGTAAATGCAAATATTTTTTAATCATCTGAGTGGAGGTGATAACTTGAAGAGAATTGATGCTATCTATGAAAAGCTAAAGGAATATGAAAAGGGGGCAACTGCCATAGAAGTTGCAGAGGCTCTAGATTTAAGCAGGGCCAATGTAAGCAGTGATTTAAATAAATTATGTGAAGAGGGCAGGGTTTCTAAAAGTAGTGGTAGGCCTGTAGTATTTAGTGTTTCAAAAGATCAGCCTACTGAAAGATTTACTTTTACCATAGATAAATTTTCAAAGCTTAATGAAAGTCTTTTTACTGCAGTGGAACAAGCTAAGGCTGCAGTGCTTTATCCTCCTAAGGGTATGAATATTTTAATCCTTGGAGACACTGGAGTTGGAAAGTCTATGTTTGCCTCTCTTATACATAAGTATGCCTTAGAGACAAAGAAGCTTCAAAATAATGCTCCCTTTGTTACCTTTAACTGTGCAGATTATGCGAATAACCCTCAGCTTTTAATTAGTCAGCTCTTTGGAACTAAAAAAGGTGCTTATACAGGGGCAGATTCAGATAAGCAAGGGCTTATTGAAAAGGCTGATGTGGGAGTGCTATTTCTTGATGAGGTTCATAGACTTCCACCAGAGGGACAGGAAATATTCTTTACCTTTATGGATAAGGGGATATACAGAAGGCTTGGGGAAACGGAGCAGGAAAGAAGAGCAACGGTGCTGATTATATGCGCAACTACAGAAAATCCTGAGTCAGCTCTTTTAAGAACCTTTACCAGAAGAATTCCTATGGTGATTAAAATACCATCTTTAGGAGAGAGAAGTGTTGAGGAAAGATTCAACCTTATTAGTGGTTTCTTTAAAGAAGAATCCACTAGATTAGAGCGAGAAATAAAGGTGTCCGTAAATTCCATGAGAGCTTTTTTAAGCTATGATTGTACAAATAATATAGGGCAACTTAAAACAGATATTCAATTAGCTTGTGCTAAAGCTTATGCAGATTTTGCTGCTGGGAAAAAAGGTGAAATAAAGATAAATAGCTCAGAGCTTCCTATTTACATTAGGGAAGGCTTATATAAGGAAACTGAACATAGGCAAATATGGAACAAGCTCATAGGTTTCAATAAAAGATACTGTATTTTTAATAAAAACAATGAAGGAATTCTTTTTCAAGAGGATAACAGTGAAGACACTATATATGACATGATTGCCATGAGAGTTCATGAACTTAAGGCAAAGGGTGTAAAGGAAAATGACTTTGAAAGGGAAATAGGTAGGGATATAGAGGACTATTTTGCAAAGTATATTTATAATGTAAGCAAAAGAACAGATATTTCCAGCCTAGAAAATATAATTTCACCGGAAATTATTAGTGTTATAAAGCATATAATGACTTTTAGTGAGGAAAGACTTAAAAGGGTATTAAGTCAAAAGGTTTATTTTGGATTAGCAGCTCATTTAGCCAATGCAATTGAAAGGGTTAACAGAAGTAAAAAAATAATAAATCCTCAACTAAACAGGATAAGAAGTGACCATAGTGAAGAGTTTTCAGTGGCACTAGAATGCTTAAACATAATAGAAAGAACTCTTGATATCACAATGCCTATTGATGAAGCAGGATTCATTGCACTATTTTTAGTTTATGATGAAAAAGAGAGCATAAAGTATGAGGAAGAAGTAAAAGTAGTTGTGATCGCTCATGGTAGTAATACTGCAACTTCCATGGCAGAGGTGGCAAATAAGCTTTTAGGAATAAATCATGTTATTGGCATAAATGCTCCTCTTGAAGAAAAACCTCAACAAGTGCTTCAGAGGTTGAAGGTTGTGATAAGAGAAAATAATATAGCTTCAGATATGATGATTTTAGTAGACATGGGTTCTTTAACAACCTTTGGAGAAGAGCTAGAGAAAGAATTTTCAATTAAAACAAGGACTATCCCATTGGTGAGTACTCTTCATGTTTTAGAAGCAGCAAGAAAATCCATGCTTGGGTGCTCTTTAGAACAAGTTTACAAAGAAACCTTAAACGTTAACAGCTTAATTGAACAGAATATTTCACAGACTCAAGACTTAAACAACTTTGAGGATAAAATGGCTATTATAACAGTTTGCACTACAGGAGAAGGCAGTGCAAGAACTATCAAAGAATTACTAGAAAAGAACCTTAGATATGACAGCAATCTACTTGAAATAATCCCTTTCAATTTAGTATCAAGGGAAAGTATCAATTCAAGGATTAAGGCTATTTCCCGGGAAAAAAATATTCTTTGTATAGTTAGCTCCTTCGACATAAATAAGCAAATAAAGCATTTTGGGCTTCACGAAATTATAAGTGGGGCAGCTATAGAGGAAATTCAGCAGCTTATAGATGTAGAAGCTACTTATATGAAAATGGGAGATACCTTAAAAAATCAACTTAAAGCTATAGATGGAGCTGAAGTTTTTAAAGATATTAAGACATTCATAACTGAAATAGAAGAAAAGCTAAATATAAAAATGGATAGGGAAGTGCTTATAGGTACAACTCTTCATATAGGATGCATGATTGAAAGACTTAAAAAGGGTGACTCTGTAATAGGGTTTCAAGGTAAGGAAGAATATATTAAAGCCAATCCACAGCTTTATAAAGCAGTGAAGAGAGCTTGCAATGAATTAAATGAAAAATATGATATTTATATTCTGTCCGATGAAATTTGCTATATAATGAGCTACTTTAAAATGGGGAATCAGAATAGTTATTAAGAAGTAGGGGGTTATTATGAGAGGAAAGTCATTAATTATATTATTTATGGGGATTCTTTTATCCTTGTCAGGATGTAGTAAAGATAACAATGAGAAGATGAATCAAGGGAATACCATTAACTATGAAGCTAAAGTTGAAAGTAAAGAAAACTTACCAACTAGTGTAGATCTAAGTGAATTTAATATAACTAAATCAGAGGATGAAATTAGCGGGGTAATGTTTATGCCTCGTGATACTAGGGATTCGTGGGAATTAAGGTTTGAAAAGTTTAGAGGAACACACACCATGTCAAAGCTTAAACTGGACAAGGAGCAAAGTGTAAAACTTCAGTATAGTTCAAAAATAGAATCAGGAAAGCTTGTGTTCTTAATTTTGGATAAAGGTGGTAATATTCTTAAGTTTGTTGAAGGGAGCAAAGAGGAAATTGTGGAACTAACTGCACCTGAGGTAGGCGAGTATACTTTAAAGGTAGTTGGTGATGAAGCTACAGGAGGAGAAGTTGTTGTAAAGTTTAAATAATAGAATCTATAAACAGAATTCTTATAAAAAATATTATAAAAATACATTTTTATAATGGGGAGGCTTCACTATGTACTTAGAAGAATTACGCTTGGATTGTGCAATTAAGCAAAAGAAGGGATTACATTTCATATTAGCATCAATTATTATTTGGGGTGCTGTATTTTTTATTCACATAACAGCGTTACCTATTCTTACTAAAAATTTACTTACATTTTGTTTTACAGCACCGTTAATGCCCTTAGCATTTTTAATATCTAAAATTATTAAAGTGGATTTTCAAAACAAGAAAAATCCCTTAACTAATTTGGGAATTCTTTTTTCAGCCAATCAAATGCTATATCTGTTAATTGCAATGTGGATATATCCAACATTACCTGAAAAAATGTTAATGATAATAGCAATGATTTTTGGAGCACATTTACTGCCTTATGGGTGGCTGTATAAGTCAAAATCATATATTACGTTTGCTATTTTAGTTCCAATTTTATCTCTTATAGTTGGTGTAAATTTCGAACCTTATATTCTTGCAGTTATGATGATGATAATAGAGATTTTCTTTAGCATTTGTTTGGTGGTTGAAAATAAAAAAATTCCAGCAGATTTTAAGTTTAATCTAAAACATTAATACAGTTTAATAGCATCATGGCGTATACTGAGCCAGCCAAGGATAGTTTTAGTCCTACAGAAATCTGCAGTAGAATCTTTATTCTTCTGCAGATTTTTTATGATTTTTAAAACCGTTTTATGATTATCAATGTCTAATAGGTGTAAGGTACCTAAAAATAAATAATAAGTCAAAGATGCCTAAAACAAAAATTACGCGTAATTAATACCTTAAAGGAGATTAGCTATGGTTATAGAAGAACAGGTGAAGCTAGCAATCCAAGGGGATGAAAAGGCTTTTGAATATCTTATGGACATAAATAAAGAAGGGTTTTACAGAACAGCCTATGCTTATGTTAAAAATGAAGCAGATGCATTAGACATATTGCAGGAGACTGTATATAAAGCTTACATGTCCATAGGCAAATTAAAGGAGCCTAAATACTTTAAAACTTGGATAACTAGAATTTTGATTAATAATGCTAAAGACTTTATGAAAAAAAAGAATAAGGTTTTGTCTATAATGGATAATCTTTCGGATACTTCAAGCTATTATGAAAGCTGTGGAATTGATGAAAAGCTAGATATCCTTAGTTCCATTGAAAAGCTTGAACATAAGCAGAAGAATGTTATAGTACTAAAGTATTTTCAGAATCTCACCATAACTGAGATATCAGAGGTTCTTGATTGTCCAACAGGTACAGTAAAGACACATCTAAATAAAGCTTTAAGCAGGTTGAGAATATCTATGGGTAAGGAGAGCATTTAATATGGAGAATATAGATAGTTTAATAAATGATATTAAAATACCAGAAGGCATAGATTTAGCAGTTAAAAAGGGAATTGAAAGAGGTCGAAGAGAGAAGCAGAAAAAGGGTAGTTCTAGAAATAAATATAAAAACATAGCAGTTGCAGCTACAGCAGCAGTATTTATAACAACAGCTGCAGGGGTTATGAATCCTGAAATAGTAAAAGCAATCCCAGGAATGGAATCTATTTTCAAACTTGTGAAGCATGGTAACATGGGGGAGCAGTTGGAACAATTTGAGCAGTTTTCAACTAGTGTGAACAAGACTGCAGAGAACAACGGCATAAAAGTTACAATAGATGAAATTGTAATTGATGATAATACCTTGGCAATAACTTCAATAGTTGAAGGGGAGAATCTTAGTGAAAATAGAGTAGATATGGGCTTTATAAGTTTAAATGGTGAATCAGTAGCTTCATATAGTGAGAAGGATAAAAAAATAGGTGATAATAAACTTATTATCATAACCTATGCAAATGTTTCGAATATGGAGCTATCTGAGGAAGTCGATGTTAAAATAAATATTCCTTGGGTAGACGAGGTAAAAGGGCCTTGGGAATTTAAATTTAAGGTCTCAAAGGCAGATGACTCAACAAAGTCAAAGGATTTAAATCTAGATAAAACCATTAAGTTGCCAAGTAGCACCTTAAAGCTTGAAAAACTGGTTATAAGTCCTTTGGGAAATACAATAAATTACACAGGAGTTTTCGATAATTTAAATAAAAGTGAATTTCATAATACTGGTATATATAACTTTGTTGTTATGGATGATAAAGGAAGAATATTGCAAACTACCCAGGGAAGTGGTCACTCTAACGAGGAGAGATATGAAGGAAGTATAAATATAATCAATAACTTGTCAAATGTAAAATCACTAACTGTTGTACCTGTGTTAAAGAAATCGGAAGATAAGACCAAGGAGATAGAGGGTATTAAATATCAAATATTACAAACTACAGTTAGTAGCACTGATTTAAACATTCCACAGGAGGTTGTAACAAAATCAAGGGCTGCAACAGAAAAGGAAAAATCTGAGGGGTATGGTTGGGCTAAGGTTACTCATGTTTATAATATTGATAAAGCTAGGGAATTTGAAACCTTAGGTAACCTTGTTAATAAGGTAATAAAAGTAGGGGAAAACAGCACAGCCCTTATAAAGGGTATTGAGGCAACAGACAAAGAAACTAAAATCACTTTCAAGCTGGAAGGTAGCAGCGCATATCCATTTGGAAAGATTAATTTTGTGGAAATTTTAGATGAAGATTTTAATGATATAGGGACAGAATTTGATGGACCTATGGCGGTGCTTGAAGATGTGGAGGAGAGAATTGCATCAGTAAAACTTCCTCCTTTAGATCAAAGCAAGAAATACAAAATAGCACTTCCTATTATGGAGGAACCTGAAATTGATGATAAGTATAAAATAGACATTGATCTTAATAATTAAAGATAATAGTAAAGGCAGAAGTAGGATTGCTATAGGATAATTGAAGGAAATAGCACCTATCAATCATTGGATAATTATTATTTAATAACTATAATAAAATTCAATCAAATAGGGAACCAGAATTAAAGCTTAAATTATACATGAGCCTATCCTGGTTCCCTTAAGACCTTTTGGGCATGAAATTCATTCATGCATAATAGATTAAACGGTTACTTATGAAGCCTATAGACAGTTTGCAGCTAAAGCTTTAATTAAATTAAAGTATTAACTGTAAACTGTCTTTATTTTTTTATCTGTGTAAATAATCAAAGATTGAAGGTATATTTTTACATTAACTACATGGTAAAATATAATTTATAAGGAACTTATTTACTAAAAAGTTATATGAAAGGATCTTATTGAACCTTTAAAAACTTGAACTTAACCGTTGATAAAGAGGGGATTTATTGTGAATAGCATGAATTTTGAAAGTGAAAAAATTAATAATTTTAAAAGAAGCATTTTGGACGGAAATAAAAAGGATATAGATGAATTTTGGAAAGAAATCAAAGAAAATAATACACCAATTATTGAAGAAATCCAGGGAGATACTGATAATGTACTAATTACGTTTTTATATGAAGGGGACAACGAAGTTGAAAATGTTGTAGTTCTTGATGGAGGTCTAGGACTAGATTACGAAAAGAATAAAATGGATAGGATTCAAGATACTGATATTTGGTATAAGACCTTTAAAGTAAGAAATGATTTAAGATTTAGATACTTTTTAACTGTAAATGATCCTTTAAATGAAGATTGGCAAAAAAGAAATGAAGAATGTATAAGAATTGATCCATTGGCAAAGCAAAAGGTTTTAGTTCCAAAGGATGAAGAAACTCCAAATTCACAGCCCTGGACATGCAATATGGTTGAACTTCCTAAAGCAGAGCCTAAGATGTGGTCTGTAAAAAGGGAAGATATTCCTAGTGGA
The DNA here is from genome assembly GCF_017874425.1 of Clostridium punense. Lineage (GTDB taxonomy): Bacteria > Bacillota > Clostridia > Clostridiales > Clostridiaceae > Clostridium_J > Clostridium_J punense. The sequence goes on along the minus strand of NZ_JAGGLL010000021.1, from coordinate 16,305 downwards.
AACTTAGAAATGCTTAGATATAAAAGTAAGATTTTAAATGATGAGTATAGAGTGTGGATTTATACTCCTGGAGGATATTCAAAAGAAGAAGAACCCTATAAAATGCTAGTTTTGACTGATGGCTTTGAATACGTTCATGGGCTTTTAACACCTTCATTATTGGACAACCTGATTTATGAAAAGCAAATAGCACCTATAGTAACAGTTTTTATAGAAAGTAAGGACAATAGATTTGAGATGCTGTCCTGTAATAAGGATTTTACTAGTTTTATAGCTGAGGAAATAGTTCCCTATGTGAGAGAAAGATATAATGTTTCCTATAAGTCAGAGGATTCCATAATAGGTGGTCTTAGCTTAGGAGGATTGGCTGCTACTTACTTAGGTCTAATGAAATCAGAGGTATTTGGTAATGTTTTATCCCAATCAGGGTCCTTTTGGTGGTGTCCTGGATGGACTCCTGAAAATGTGAACTCAAAAGAAGAATTTCAGGAAACTTGGATTAGTAATTTATTTAAAGAAAAAGAAAAGCTGAACTTAAAGTTTTACTTAGAAGTAGGAACCCTTGAGGGAAATAGGATGATAAAACCAAACATAATAATGAAAGATGTACTTCTTTCTAAAGGGTATCAGGTTGAATACTCAGAGTTTAAAGGTGGACATGATTATTTAAGTTGGGGGGAAACCTTGGCAAATGGGCTAGTTTACCTTATTGGAAATAAATAAAGATCTTATGTGCTAATTGTTTATGTAAATGGATATTACCTAGTTATTTATAAAAAATGGTACTTAGAATTTTGTTTTGCAATATTATGGTAATGGTAATTTATGGGTTTAGTTTCTAGTGGTGTAACTTAATTATAGGTAAAATTATATAAAAATAAAACAATTTATAAAGTGGGGAATTATCATGAGAAAGTTTAAATATGGTTTAATAATTTTAATATTAATAGTTATAGCAGGGGGATGTTTTATTAAGCTAAGGAAACCAAAGGTTACTGAGGTAGCTACAAAAAATTCAACCTCAGTAGTTGAGGAGAGTTTAAAACCAGTAGTTAAAAATGTTAATGGAATAAATGTAATGATTGACCCAAGAATGGAGCTTCTAGCTGTTGTTCAAGCTTTAGGAACCTATGACCAACAATTTGACTTAATAACTAATATGAGTTTTAACTATAAGGACGATATAATGAAATACTTTTCAAGTTTTTCAAAACATGAAGCTGTGAAGCAGTTTGATACCATGAGCAGGTCAGGTTTTTCCTTTGATGCGCCACCAACTGCAATGCTTTATCTATCAAATCCTATAAATATAGAAATTAAACAAGACTTTAATGAAGAGCTTAAAAGCAGGGCAACAAAAGAGTCATTAAATAAGCTGGCTAAGGAACTTAAAAATTTTGCAGTGGATACAAAGTTTCAAGAGTTTTTTAATAGTCATAGAGACTTTTATAATTCAGTAGTGGAAAAAAATGCAGAGGTTATGGGAAAGAGCAACTATATAAGCTACTTAGAGCAGTACTATGGTATGAAACAAAATAGTTATAATATAATTTTAGCTCCTATGTTTCATAATGGAGGCTTTGGACCAAGTATTGAAAATGAAAATGGTTTATATGATCTCTACAGCATAGAGGGGCCTAACTCATTGAAGGGCAATATCCCTATGTTTGGAGATGAAGAAGGCTTTAGATACCTTGCTTTACATGAATTCAGCCATTCCTTTGTAAATTCTCTAACTGAAGAGAATATAGCAGAAGTTAATAAATATAAAAAGCTCTACGAACCTATTCAGGATAAAATGGCTAAGCAAGCCTATTCAAGTTGGGATATAAGTGTTAATGAGCATATAGTTAGGGCAGTTGTAGCTAGGATTACCTATATTAATTCTGGTAGTGAGGCATATGAAAAAGTAATTGCTAATGAAAAGAACAGAGGATTCCAATACATTGATGAACTAACTAAAAAGCTTGAAGACTTTGAAAAGAACAGAGATAAATATAAAAGTTTTAAAGAGTTTTATCCAGAGCTTATTAAAGCTTTTGATAAGAGTCTAAAAGATTCAAATCTATAATTTAATAAAAGTTGAAGCTCTTTATTTAGTAAAGGGTTTTATGAAGTGGTCTTATCACATTTTTAAAACTATGATTGAGGATTACTTCAGGTGGAAATAAGACATAGTGGTAGATAAGTGTGAACTACAGATTATTTATATTAGACGGTGCAATGTTATTATAAGAAAATATGGAAAGTTAGTTAGAGGTAATATTCATAACATTATCAAGTTAAGGAATAGGAGGCAGTAAAATGAACTATCAAATAAGGCAAGCAACAGCTGAGGATATTCGCTCTGCTCTTGACCTTGCACTACGTGTATTTATGGAATATGACTCGCTGGACTATGGCCCAGAGCACACAGAACGTATGCGCTTATCTATTGAAGAAAGAATTGCAAATCCTGATATTTATCTTTCGGGTAACCGCCTGATGTTTGTTGCTTTGGATGACAAAAAAGTCATTGGCATCATCGAGACATACGGAAACAATTGAATCTCTTTGATGTTTGTTGACAGTGATTATCAACGTCAAGGTATTGCAACCGACTTGATGAGCAGAATGGTTTGTGAGCTGAAGATAAGCGGTTTTAATAAAATTGTGTTAAATTCTTCACCAAATGGTTTGTTATTTTATAAACATTTTGGATTTACAATTATTGAAACAGAAAAAAACATTAATACTCCTTGGAAAACACCAATGTCATACAACCTAAATGAAATATGAGATGTCATAGATGAAAATAGCAACAAAACTTGGTGACTTCACGAGCAAGGTAGATCAATTAATTGTGCAAATAACGATTTTTCACATTAGCACCTAATAAGCATAATCTACAGTAAACTTAATACAAAATATTTTTATAGAAAGACACACTTGCAATCTAAGTCGAAGTAAATAAAATCCGTATATCGAAAAAGTATAAATTTGTATTTATTAGAAGGAGGTAGTATGAGTATAAATAGTAAAGAGATGGTAAAACTTATTGACTTGAAGCCTGTGAATAGCAGAATAGATTATGAGGTTTTAGAAACATTCCAATGTAATGGATACAGAAGGGAACTTATTCAATATTTCGTACATGGACGTAAAAACAGTGCCTTTTTGCTTTTGCCAGATGGAGAAGGAAAGCACCCAGCAGTTTTAATAAATCATCAACATAACAGAGAAAGAAATCTTGGCAAGAGTGAAGTTTGCGGTCTTGCTGGGAATCCTCTTCAAGCATTTGGTCCTGCACTTGCACAGAGGGGATTTGTTGTCATCGCGCCAGATTCATTGTGTTTTGAGGATAGAAGAGTTAATGCCTCAGGAATCAATAAAAATGATGAAGATGATGACTGGCAGCATTTTCTTACAATGTGCTACGGAATACTCACAGGTGAGACTCTGGCAAAAACAGTAATTGAAGATGCAATAGGAGCAATCAGTGTGTTAAATGGATTGGATTGCGTTGATTATAATAAAATAGGTTGTTTAGGCCATTCATATGGAGGTAATACAACGATTTACCTTACTGCATTTGATAAAAGAATACATTATGCTTGTGCTAGCGGTAGTGCCGCAACATTTAGAAACAGAATTAAGAACAATGTTGGTATTGAAATGGCAAGTGTTATACCAAATTTTATGAGATATTATGATATTGATGATGTAGTATGCGAGATTTGCCCAACTAAATTTCTAATTGTATCAGCAACAGAAGATAAATACTCCAAAGATGCAATGGATATCTATAAAAAGGCAGAAAAGGAATATAAAAAATGTAATGCAGGGCAACAAATTAGTATTAAACAATATGAAGGTGGTCATGCACTTACATCAGAAAGATTTAATTATATAGTTGACTGGATTATTGAGGCTGCAAAATAAACATAGCAGTTTAATTAATTCGTAATCTTCTTAAGGTGTTCATTTATTGCAAGCTTAATAACCTGTGAACTAGGTTGAAAAATCAATAAAAATTTAATCAGAAACTGCAGTGCTAAAGAGTGCACTTAGTATTATATTTTTTTGCTGTACCCTTACTAAGACCTACTATGATTAGAATAGCTTCCAGTTCATATTGCCCTTTTAGGGAAAAATACAAATTGGAAGCTATAGAGTAAATAGGACTTTATTTTATTATGGTTTACTTAACATGACATTTATAATTGATTCTTATTATTTTTTGCATAAAACTTTAGAGCTTCTCCAATAAACTTAGATGCACCACTGCCATATTTATTATCCAGAGTTTTAATTAAAATAGGTTCTGATAAATACTGGTCTGCTTGGTAGCTCCAATAATTTTCTCCTACTTCTACTTTTAAGACTTCATGTTGCCTTTGTGTCTCATCTACTATATGAGAAATAATTTCTTGGGCTTCCTTTGATAAAGGGTTTTTACTTAAGTCCGCAGTAAGGTTTTTATATAGCTTGTCTAATTTAGGTTCATAATCTCCCAAATAAGCTTTTAAAGCTTTTCCAATAAAATTAGATGTACCACTACCATATTTTTTATCAACTTCTTCTATCCACATAGGAAATACTAAGAAAAGTTGTACTATAGTATACCAATAATCTTCTCCCATGTCAGCTCTAAAAACCTCATAATCCTTTTTAGTTGTATTAGTTATTTCATTAGCAATTTATTGAATTTCCTTTGAAGAAGGATCTTTACTTAAGTCAGCTACAAGAGTTTTAAATAATTCTTTTAACCTTGGGTGATTGTCACAAAGAAAATCCTTTTTAAACTCATCAATTTGTGCTGCTTTAGTTATTACCACACTATTATTCAAGTTTTTCTTTACAGCATCAGTATACTTTTCTATACTTCCATATTCCTCCAAAGCCATGTTCACAAGCTTTGCTTCCTTAGATTTTATTATTTCAATGATTTCATCAAATTTATCTATACTTCCCCACTGACTAATTACTTTGTCACTATTTTCATTCTTAAATTCCTCTAGTATATTATAATATTCGCTCATATCAAATTCTCTAAAGCTCATTGTATTTTCTCCTTTTAAGGTTTTATCTATAAGCTCTACCAAACCATTTAATCTATTCCGTTTTATAAGGAGTAGTTTTTTTTGATTTTCAAGAGCCTGCATTTTATCAAAATGTGGACCATCCATAATTTCTTTAACTTGTTTTAGTGGTATATCAAGTTCTTTAAAAAATAAAATTTGTTGTAGGGTTAAAAGAGCTTCATTGTCATAAAGTCTGTAGCCTGCATCTGTAACAGCACTTGGTTTTAATAATCCAATTTCATCGTAGTAATGCAGCATGCGCACACTTATCCCTGTAAGGTCCGAAACTTGTTTTACTGTTCTCATGTACATACCTCCAAGTTTAAAATTAAGATGAGAATATCACCTAATACTCTGCCGGCTATGAGTTTTAGCTTATATCTTCAACCTTTATTTTTATATTACACTATGACATCATGTGAGGGTCAACACTTAAAGAAATTATATTGCTAGGTAATTATTTCTGAAAGTATAAATAACTCGAATTAAGTATTAAATACATTTCTTCAATTCATGTGTTTTCTATTTAAGTTTAAATTGAATAAAAAAACACATGAAAACTTAAAAGCTTCATAAAAATGATCTAAAACAAGCTATAAAGTTATTGTAGATTTAATGGGTAACTATATAATTAGTATAAGCTATTTATTAGGGTACAGAGTTATATCTTAACCTATAAGTGAGTCCTACGGTGGTTACCTTAAGAGATTGTGGATATGATTAAGTTACAATTCAATCACGAAACCATATAGGGGAGTCCATAAATATATATAAATGCTAACAATGAATCATCTCTTACTATATAAAAGTATATAAATAACTAAGTACCGAAGAGATAATTTTTACTATGGGAGATAATTATGAGGAAAATATGATAAATGAACAAAAATAGGACAACTTCTTTTAAAAAGATCTATCCACGAGAAAGATTGTATTGTAAAGCAAAAATTATTTATATCGATGGGGGAAAAATAGATGAATGATATTTTAAATGAATGCGACAATGCTTCAAATGAATGGCTAGAATCTTTAAAAATTAATCAAGTTAGAACAGATATATTAATACCAGAGACATTAAAAATTCTTGGTGATATAAACGAGAAAAGAATACTTGACTTAGGGTGTGGAGAAGGTGGATATTCGAGATTATTTGCAAGTAAAGGAGCTATAGTAATAGGAGTAGACTATTGCGAAAACTTAATCAATGAAGCATTAAAACAAAACCAGGCTAAGGAAATTGAATATTATGTAAGAGATGCTTGTTTTTTAGAAGGAATTGAAGATGAAAAATTTGATTTCGTTGTATCAGCCATGTGTTTAATGGCAGTAGAAAATCTTGAAGCGGCTATAAAGGAAGCTTATCGTGTATTAAAACCAGGTGGTGAATTTTTAATTTCTATTTTGCATCCATGTTTTGGATTAAAAGATTATTTTAATGAAGGTCCATATCAAGAAATGTTAAGTGAACATTTAGGGAAACCAATTACTTTTTGGCATAAAACATTAAGCACTACAATCAATTGTATGCTAAATGTTGGATTTAATTTGAGACTATTATACGAGCCGCAACTTTCTAATGATAGCTCCAGTGTACCAAAAATATTACTCTTAAAATTTAACAAATAACTCTTGATACGTGATAACTATAAAATAAGAATAGTTAGAAGTTTTTCACTTCGCTTTCTTCTTAAGGTGTTCATTTACTATAAGTTTAAGAACCGGAAGATAAGTTAAAAAACAATAGGAATTCGAGGAGGAACTGCAGTGCTTAGGAGCATATTTAATATTGTATTTTTTGCTATAGAACTATTAGGGCTTACCATGATAGGTATTGCAATTCTCAGATTTAAGAAAACACTAAAAGAACACAGAAAAATAAGTGACGATGACTTAATATCTGATGGTGAAAAACTGGTTCAGAATAAAAGTATTAAAATTCTAATTATAGGCATCTTAATATTTTTAGTAACCATGGTAATGAAGTTTGTATTATTTTTATTTATGTAAATAGGCATGTAAAAAAACTTATGGGTTTATAAGGTTTTTTAAATAGCCGTAATCTTAGGGTTTCTTACTGAGTTATGGTTAAAGTTATAAAAAACAAAACAGTTTAATTTATGAAAGGAAAAATTCAGATGGAGTTTAATTTAAAATACATGGTAGTTTTTAACACTATAATTTTATTAAGCTGTATAGCACTTATAGCAGGAGCTTCAAGAATATCTTATTATTTTGGTAGGAAGAATTTAAGACTTTATAAAATATCAAAGAATGCGAACGGATGTATTGGATATTTTGTAAATGCCAAAGTCCAATCGAAAGTTACTTTGCTGTTTAAATGTAGTTTTTCTTTCTTAGCATCTATGTTCTACTTTATTGCAATTCCTTTCTATATTTATTACATGGTAGTTCCAGCAGTTAAGGATATTCCTAGTTTAATGAAAAACAATTATGAATACACAGTTGGTACAATTTATAATATTCAAGAGGCAAAAAGTAGTAATATCATATTTATTTATGATTTAAAGCTTTATGAAGCAAAGTTATTTATAAAGGGAAAATTAAAATCTGGTAAAAAATATAGGATTGACTATTTAAATAACACTAAGCAGTGCGTTGGGTTTGAAGAAGTTCAATAAATTAATAAAAATTATTAATAGCCTCTTAGTGAAAATATACTAGTGTTAAATTAAAAGAATTTTATATCGTTGGAGGGAATATTATGTCAGTAATGAACAAAGTAGAAAATGTGAAAGAACAATATAAAGATGGTAGTAACCTATCAATAAGAACTAAATTACATGATAAATACAGTACAAATAAGCAAGGTTTTTTTCCTTGGCTTTTTGAAAAATATGAGTTTCCAAAGGGGTGCCGCATATTAGAATTAGGCTGTGGAAATGGTGCTCAATGGGAAAAGGAAATTCATAAGCTTCCTGAGGATTGCACTTTAGTTTTATCGGATTTTTCAGAGGGCATGGTAAAAGCAGTTTGGGAAAAGTATTCAAGTAGAACTAATATGTTAGCACAAAAGGTGGACATTCAGAATATACCATTCCCAGATAATTGCTTTGACGTTGTCATAGCAAATCACATGTTATATCATGTGCCAGATTTATCAAAAGCACTATCTGAGGTTAACAGGGTACTTAAAAGTGGTGGGAAGTTTTATTCAGCAACAAATGGAAATGGAGGTATGAGACCATTTCTTAGAGATGCATTTAAAAAGGTTAATCCAAAACTGAATTCCTTTACAGAAAACTTTACTTTCAATCTGCAAAATGGGAAGGAAATATTAAGTAAGCATTTTGATGAAGTTGAAAGATATGATTATGAAGATTCCTTAGCTATCACAGAAACTCAAGATCTAGTAGATTGGCTAAAATCTACCATTACTATAGCACATTATACTGAAAATGATTTGCATGGCTTCTATGACTACTTTGAAGAAATAAGACAAAAAGAAGGGTCCATAAATATTCCCAAGGAAACTGGGTTATTTATTTCTACAAAGAAATAGCACCTCTTTTCAAAGCTAATTTTAGTTAGGTTGGTGACATATATGAACCAATATAATTCTACTGAAATAATTAAAATAGTATTTTTTTCTGGAACAGGAAGTACTGGTGAAGTTGCAGGTACTTTCCAAAGGCTCTTAGAAGCACAAGAAAAAAAAGTTATAGTACATGAACTTAACAGTAGAAATACAATAACCAATGATAAAGAAGATATGCTGATAATTTTATATCCAGTTCATGCTTGTAATGCCCCTGAAGCAGTTTACGAATATATTAAAACCGTTGACAAGGTAGAGAAAAAGCCAGCAGTAGTAATATCTGTTTCAGGTGGAGGAGAAATTACTCCTAACACTGCCAGTAGATTACATTGCATTAAACGACTAGAAAATAAGGGGTTCCAGGTTATATATGAAAAAATGATTGTTATGCCTAGTAATTGGATAATTCGAACTGTTGATGGATTATCAATAAGATTACTTGAAGTTCTTCCAAATAGAATTGAGAAAATAATTAGTGATTTATCCAAGGGAATCACACGAAGAACAAAACCTAATTTAATCAATAAATTTTTTTCTAATTTAGGAGAACTAGAAAAGTATGGTGCAAGGTATTGCGGTAAGAGAATAAAAGTAAATGAAAATTGTAATGGGTGTGGATGGTGTGAAAAAAATTGCCCAAGAACAAACATAACAATTATAAATTCTACACCACAGTTTAGCAATAAATGCTTACTATGCCTAAAATGTATTTATGGATGTCCTAAGAGGGCTTTAACTCCAGGTATAGGAAAATTTATTGTAATCAAAGAAGGATATAATTTGGACAAGATTAAAAAATGTACTAATAAAGACCAAATCGATTCTATTGATGAACTGGCAAAAGGGTACTTATATAAAGGAATTAAAGAGTATTTGCTGGAAAATCAATAGTTTTTTATAAAGACTAATTTATTAGTTACAAGAAGCGTAGGTAGGATACTACTAGCATCAAGAGTTTAGGTTTGTATTATAAAGATAACCAGGGACTAAAAAAAACTATAATACTAGCATATGGAGCTAATATATAAATTAAGGGTGGAATGATGTTGAAGGATAGATTTAAGTTGATAACTATTTATATTTTCATGTATTTAATATCTATTGTTGGTTCCTTGTTTTTTGATGTCAAAGAAACATACCATACTAATGAAAGTGCTGTGGTTGTGGTGATTATAAGTTTATTAACATTTATAATTCTGTCTAAGGCATGGAGAATAGAAAGAATTGCAATAATAAACTTTTTAATTGTCATCCTAATATTTTGTTTACCTATCATTATAGACATTGAATATATAACATCCTTTTTTTATCAAAGCACACCTAATCCAACAATTTTTCCAGAGATAATTATAACAGTAGATTCCATACTATTTATCCCCTTTGTGATGATGCTAGATATTATGCATAACCAATTGCATATTACTAACAGTTTTGTTATAAGGGGATTATATCTTGCTATTTTATTAGGGCTTATTTATATTAAATTTACTATCTCATTTCTAGAAAACAAAAGTAGGAATTAAATTATGCAACCTACCTTGGTTCTGTTAAGAACATTGAAGCTGTCCATTTTCCAGTCTTCAATTTAAAGATGAGGAAGAAATAATGGAATTAGTGGAAAAACAAAATAAAGTATTTACTAGTGGATATTCTGTGGAAGATTTAAAAAGTTTAAAGAACAACACTGAGTGGTTTAGTATAGCAGCTAAACACAAAGGGGAGATTGTAGGTAATATTGTCATAGTTATAAAAGAAGATGAAGTAGAAGGTAAGTATGGCTGGGTAGACGACTTATTTGTTTCGAAAGAATGGAGAAAATATGGTATTGGAAGAAATCTAATTCTAAAAGCACTTAACGAACTAATAGCTTTAGGCATTAAAGAGTCAAGATTAGAAGTGTGGAGTGATAATAAAAGGGCATTATCAGTTTATGAAAGTATAGGCTATAAACTTTATAAGCAGACAGAGTGTGCAATTGGAATGTTCCTTTAAGATTTAAGGTTCCAATCAAATTCAGCACAGAATTATTTATGAGATATAAACATAATAGCCTTATATGGTAATGTATGAGAGTATATGGCAATTAAATCACTGTAAAAATCTATTATGGGAGTTAGGTGGGAATTTATGATAAATAAAGAGATGATAGAAAAAATTAGAAAGAATATAGAAAACCACTTGAAGGAAGATAACACATTTAGTGGTCAATTATTAGTTTCTATTAAAGGTGAAAAAGTAATAAGTAAAGGCTTGGGGATGGCAAATTATGAACTTGGAGTTCCCAACACAAATAATACAAAATTTAGGATTTGTTCTATAACTAAGCAATTTACAGCTGTCTTAGTAATGCAATTAGTTGAAAAAGATTTATTAAGTCTAGAGGATACCTTAGATAAATATATTGAAGATTATCCTAAAGGAGATAAGATAACAATTCATCATCTGTTAACTCATACATCAGGCATACCTGATTATACTGATGGTGAAGAATATGAGAGAATATTTAAAAGAACCAGTCACACTGTTGAAGACCTTATTAATCATTTTAAAGGCTTGGCTTATGAATTTGAACCAGGAGAAAAGTTTTCATATTCAAACTCTGGATATACTTTATTAGCATACATAATAGAAAAAATAACTAATAAGAGCTATGAAGAGAATCTCCAAGAAAATATTTTTCATAAACTATCAATGATGGATTCAGGGATAGATAACCATAGAAAGATAATTTATGGAAGAGTTAGTGGGTATTGTTTCAATGAGGATGGCGCTAAAATAAACTGTGATTTTGGGGATATGAGTAGATATCATGGGTCAGGAGAAATTTATTCAACTATAGAAGATTTATATTTATGGAATGATGGTTTATACAAGGGAAAAGTAATTAGTGAGGAATCTCTAAATAAAATGCTTAGTAAACAAGCAAAGATGGATGAAGATACTTACTATGGATATGGACTTATTGTAAGTGACATGGAGATGGGTGGAAAGACACGTAGATTAGTGTATCATGACGGTTCTATGCCAGGATTTCTTACATGTAACTCTGTGTGGGATGGGGATATCCAGATAATTATTTTAAACAATGTATATAACTTCGATTACTTGAATGAGTATATAGATAAAATAGAAGGAATTATTTTTGATGAAATATAATTACCGCTAAAGGAAGATCCCTTTGTAGATTTTGGAACAGAAATATTGGCAAAGTTCAATGTGTTTGGGGATGAAGATGAAAAGAAAGGTTATGCAAGGTCTTACAAAGGAGAAAAATGTATTTGTGGAATATTTTGCAGAAGAAGCTTCCTTATAAAGTTATTGGGATTATAAAAGGTATAAAATAGAGAGAGTTTAAAGGGGATAACCAAACATGAAATTTGAGAATTTTATATACCAACGAGTAGATATAAAAGAAACTGAGAATAAAGTTAATGAGTTAATAAACAAAATAAATGAAGCTAATTCTTTTGAAACACAATGCTTAATAATAGATGAAATTAATAATATTAGAAATGAGTTTACATCAATGAGAGTATTAAGCGAGTTAAGAAGTAACTTAGGAGTAGATAAGGAATTTTATAGTGAGGAAATGGATTACTATGCTGATGCCGAACCTATTTTAGAGGATTTAGTTTGTGACTACTATAAAGCTTTAAATAGCTCAAAGTTTAAATCTCTACTTAAAGAAAAGTATGGAGATCATCTATTTAACTTAGCGGAAATGAAGACAAAGTGTATCTCAAAAGACATAATAGAGGATTTACAACAGGAAAAAAAGTTGATAATAGAATATGTTAAATTAGGGCAGTCTTTTAAGACAAAATTTCAAGGAGAAGAACTTGGAAGATGGGATTTTGATAAGTATATATGCTCTGAAGATAGAGAAATGAGAAAGCGAGCTTATGAGGCTCAAACACAAATATATATAGAACATGAAGAAGAAATGCAAGAAATATTTAATAAATTTGTAAAGCTAAGAAATAATATGGCCATAAAAATGGGATATGAAAATTTTGTTGATATGGGATATGCACGAATGAATAGGATTGGCTATGATAAAGAAATGATAACTAATTTTAGAAAGCAAATATTAGAATATGTTGTACCATTGAACAAAGAATTGATGGAAAGACAAGCTAAAAGGTTGAATGTGGAAAATATAAGATATTATGATGAATCAATATTTTTCTTAAGTGGTAATCCTCTGTTAAAAGGGGACGAGAAGTCAATTATAAAGAAAACCCAAAAGATGTATGAGGAATTGTCATTAGAAACAAATGAATTCTTTAAATATATTTGTGAGAGAAATCTTTTTGATATTGAAAAAAGAGATGGAAAGGATGAGGGGGGATTTTGTGAGTATATCCCCAAATACTCTGCACCATTTATATACTGCGTATACAAAGGAACTATAGAAGATTTCAATGTATTTACCCATGAAGTTGGACATGCCTTTCAACATTATTTATGCAGAAATTATAAAATACCAGAGTATTTAACAGCAACTGAAGATATATCAGAGATTCATTCTATGACCATGGAATTTTTAACTGAACCTTGGGTAGAGGACTTTTTTGAGGAAGATGGAGAAAAATATAAATTCTCTCATATGTGCAGTGCATTATTTTTATTAGCTTACATTGCTGTAGTTGATGAATTTCAACATTTTGTTTATGAAAAGCCTGAAGCTTCATATGAAGAGAGAAATAGTTTCTGGAGAGAACTTGAAAAGAAATATATTCCTTATAGGGACTATGAAGAAAATAGTTTTTTAGATAGAGGCGGATTCTGGTTACGTCAATCACACATTTTCTGGGGGCCTTTTTATTATATAGATTATGGATTAGCACAGTTTGTTGCATTTAATTTCTGGAGTAAAGCTAAGAAAAATAGAGATAAAGCTTGGGAAGATTATATGAAGGTATGTAGTGCAGGGGGAAGTAAGTCCTTTATGGAGGTTATTAGATTAGGAAACTTAGAAAATCCTTTTAAAGAAGGAAGTATTGAATCTATCATAAAATCTATTAGAGAATGGATACTTGAAGCTGAAGTTAACTTAGTCTAACTTATGAATAATAAATATTTTTAGAGGTATATCAAAACATTTTACAAATGAATTTGTTTTGATATACCTCTTTTTATTATGGGGTTTATAAGGTTCAACCATAATCATGATAGAATATAAATAAAGGTAAGAATTCATAGAATGGTGAATGCTTCGATTTTTCTTAAAGATCCCATTGATATAATAAATAAAAGAGACTATGTCAGCTTAGAAATTACTTTCTATTTTGAACTAGCCTCTTTTGTTTTTGTTTATGAACTATCTTTAAAAGATAGTCTATTAAGTAATCTTAGAATTACTTTTTTATTGAATGATTTTGAATCTTAGGTATATTTTAACAAAAATCCTATGATAAAATATACTATAATTAGTAAAAAAATTTTGAGTTAAATAATACATAGACCACCATAAAAAATATAGATTTTTTTGTATTTAAAAGGAGGAAGAATAAATGAGAGAGATTGTAAGAAGTGATGTAAGCGAGGAATGGGCACATTCTGGTATAGTTGAAGCAGGAGATTTTGCTTTTATAAATTACTGCGTTGGTAATATTGGACAGCCTGTTGAGAATCAAATTAATGGTGCCTTTGACCATTTAGAAGAAAGACTAAAATCAATTGGCTTAACTTTAGAGTCAGTGGTAAAAATTGATTGTTTGTTTAGAGATGTTTGGAATATTCCTGTGTTAGAAAAGGTAATTAAAGAGAGATTTAATGGCAAGTACCCTGCAAGAAAATCCATACAAACAGAATTTGCACATCGTGGTGGAGAAGATGGGCTTCACTTTCAACTTGATGCTATAGCATTTAAGGGGTAGTTGTTGACTCATAAAGAGATGATCAGTGGGTACTTAGACACTATTATATAAATAGTTTCATTTATCTGAGGTTTTTAAGGTGAATAAATAAGGGCAATTTATCTAAGAAACTTCTAAAACCCGCATAAACACTATATCTTCTTATCTTCTTTTATTGATATCAATACTTCTTGATATCAATATTTCTTATTTTCAAGTAGTGTTAGTATAATTTTATGGACACAAGTTTAGATAACAAGTTAATATAAAGTTGTTGAAAGGAAGTGTCCGTATGAGGAGTAGAGGTAAGAGATATACAGATGATTTTAAGAAAATGTTAATAGAGGTATATAACTCAGGCAAGCCAGTGCTTGAGTTATGCAGCGAATATGGTGTAACAAGCGCAACATTATATAAATGGCTTAAGAATCCACCTACCAATGAATCAAAAAAGCCTATAATTAAAATTGATAATAAGCCAAAGGCTGTGGATAATGACAAAGAGTTACTTAAGCTTCAAAAGGAAAATGAACGCATTAAAGAGGAAAATGAAATATTAAAAAAAGCTATCGCCATGTTCGCAAAGGAAGAGAATCCATATTAGATTTTATTAATGAAAATAAGGAGAACTATTCGGTTAAAACTATGTGTAAGGTGCTTGACATACCTCGAAGTACTTACTACAAGTTCCTTGATAAGACTCCAAGTAAGAGAGCTATTGAAAATCAAAAATACGAATCTGAGATACTTGCTATTTATAAAAAGAGTAGTGAGCGATATGGTGCACCCAAAATTCATAACATACTTACAAATCAGGGCTTTAATATAAGTATTAAGCGAGTTCAGAGACTTATGAAGAAGTTAAATATAGCATCAGTGGTTGTTAAACAATTTAGGCCATATAGTAGCAAGAGTGAAATCGTTGAAAGAAAAAATATACTACGTAGAGATTTCAGAACAAAAACAATCAACGAAAAGTGGGTAGGCGATATAACCTATATACACACAATAAAAAATGGCTGGTGTTACCTAGCTTCAGTTATGGATCTTCATACAAGAAAGATAGTTGGATATTCATTTGCAAAAACTATGGATACAAACTTAATTATTACAGCCTTAAGAAATGCTTATGAAACACAAAGGCCTAACGGCTCTCTTATTTTTCATTCTGATCTTGGAGCACAGTATACTAGCGAAGCGTTTATAGAGCAACTAAAAAGGTACAATATTACAGCCTCCTACAGCGGTAAGGGTTGTCCTTATGATAATGCGTGTATAGAGTCATTTCATTCTATCTTAAAGAAAGAAGAAGTTAATCGTGTAATATACTATGATTTTGCTGCCGCAAGGCTGGCGCTCTTTAAGTATATTGAGGGATGGTATAACAGACAAAGAATTCATGGTTCAATTGGTTATTTAACGCCTCAGGCTAAAGAAGATTTAGCTAAGGCGTCAAATTTATAAAAAAAGTGTCCAAAATATTGACCTAGGTCCACAAGAAGTATTGCTTTAAATATGTATTCTTATCAACATTTGTAGATATCAACGCAAGTAAAGGAAAAGTCTGTTATGAATGCTCATGCTGCGGAATTGAAATAAAAAAATGAAGAGTTTCCTTGCACCAAGTTTTATAAATTAAAATGAAATTCTAACATGATGCATATATATAAGCTTTATTTTAAAGGCAGCAATGTAAAGTAATAGGTAATATTTTATGCAAATATTAATTCCACCACTTTACAAGTAATTTAAAATTACCAAAAAATACAACGTACCAAACGCCTTCTAGATATCAATACTAATCTTGTGAACACCAATATTGATA
>NZ_JAGGLL010000020.1 GCF_017874425.1 Clostridium punense | reverse complement strand
AAAGTAACTGCAGCTTAAAAGTAAAATAACTAGCTATCTTATGAAAAAACGAGATATAACGAGTTTGGTGTGTCTATTTTATTGGGGGAAGGGCAGTATGTCTGTAGATTAGCGCAACTCTTGGATAATTATACTTATGTGCATAGAAATCATTTTTACAATATTCTTTTGCACTGCTACTATTTTAGATGAAATATAAAAGTTAGTTACTGAGAGTTTAGAAATCGTATAGATGAATATGTCCTAGAAGTATATTTATCAATGATTAAGTAGTATTAAGTATATTATGAAAAGGGGGATTGTAAATGAGTAGAATATGTAATCAATGTGGAGAAGAGATGCTTGAGGACTGCGAAATTGGTATGAGGTGGAAAATTGAAGATATTATTATTTCAAAAGAGTTTAGGGGTTTTTTAAGCAATAAGAAAGCTAAACTAAAGGCAGCTGTATGCACTAGCTGTGGAAATGTGACTTTTTATATTGATGAATATAAGGAATTTAAAGATGCCTAGTTAAGTTAACATCTTCTTAAGTGTTGAAAAATAGTAATTTCATATGCAGTAAACATATAAAATTATGCCAAAGAACGGGAGGGAGTTATGAGAAAAAATTTAGTATTAATTGTAACAAATCTTTTTGCTTTGACTTCAACCATAATTTTACTTGTAGTATATGAAAAAATAATAATTCAGTTAAAATTGTAGGATTTGTTTTCATGGTGATTATTGGTTTAACTAATTTTATTAGGAGAGTAGGTAGATGTGATAGATCTAAGTAAATGATTTTATATTAGCTCAACTGATTGTAATGTTGGTTAGAACTATAATCTGTTATGACTTAAGCTACTAAAGAAAAAGGAACCAATAGGCTCTATCATACAGGCTCATAAACTCCAAAAAACTTAACCATAGAATATGACTTCAAATGTAGCTACTATAAGAAACTTTTAAATATTTTTAATGACAAAAGAGATATGGTGATCATATCTCTTTTAGTAACTATTTACTTGTTCTTTTTAATCAAGGTTATTTCTTTATTTTCACCATTAAAATCATTTAAAATAACTTTAAAGTTTCCATCATAATCAAAGGAAGTAATTTCAAAACTTTTTACTTTTAGCAGATGAGCATTATCATCACCTGTAAAATGTCCCTTTAATGTGGAATTATGAACATTACCGTTATCATCGACTAAGGTAGCTTGATCTATTTTATTAATAATTTTTTTACGATCTTCCCCTTTAAAATCAGAATCAAATTCTAAGGTTACATACATACAAGTAGGCAATAGCTCCGCTTTAGTAACTCTTATTATATCTCCATTAACGCCTTCGGGGACATAGAGAACTTCCTTACCATCTTTAAGTTTTTCATCTAAAGTTATACTAGTTTGCCATTTACCTTCAATTAAATTATATAACCTTAGGTTTCTCTGTTTATAGTTAAATACTTCGTATTCCTCTAATTTGCTTTCAGCTTCTGAGAATATATTTTCCTGAAGCTTATCATTAATTGAAGCTAGTAACCTTACTGCCTTAATATCTAAAGTTACATCATCTATCCCTGAAATAGGTTCCATAGAATTTACAACTAAATTGTACTTAATTTCTCCAGTTTCTTTATTTATTACTTTGTTAGAGTCAAAATCAGCCTTTAACTGTTTCAGTGACTTTAGCTGTTCTTCATTTAAATTTTCAGTACTGCTTTTAATAAGATATCTGCCATTATTATCTTTTAAATTCATATCAAACTCTATTTCTTGTAGATTATTTAATAAACCTCTATCGTCAAATTTTATATTTAAGGAAAGTGCTAGTTTTGAGCTGTCATAAGTTATATCCGTTACTCCAATTTCTATGCCTTTATCCTTCACTGTGTTTACGTTACCAAGGTTTTGAACTAGTCCATTATCTATAGCTTTCTGAACCCCTTCATCTTTAAAGAATAGGGTCTTAATTGCGGATATTGTCTTACCACCAATAGTTGCAAATGCATCCGTTGCAATAAAGGTTGAACCTATAATAAACATTGCAGCAACTGCAGAAATAATTTTTCTTTTTTTGGAAACCTTATTTTTCTTTGACATGCTTCTTATTTCAGTAAAAGCCATTTCTTTTTTATCTATAATACTTTTAGGAATTTCAATATCCTCACTGAATATGTTTTCTAACTGATTATCAAAGTTTGTACTCATTCTAACAACCTCCATTACTAAAGCTTTTATTTTCTGACTTAACATAATGCACTTTTAATTGTTGTCTTGCTCTACTTAATCGTGACTTAATAGTGCCTTCTTTTTCATTAAGAATTTCGCTAATTTCCCGTGTGTTAAACCCATTGACATAATAAAGTATAATTACCAGCTTGTACTCTTGATTCAAAATACTTAAAGCATTTTCAAAGTCTAATTTATCTTCAATAATGTTATCAGCTTGTAACTCCATATTACTATCAATTGCACCTTGGAAATCATCTACATAAATAATTTTATTATCACCCAATAAATCATTACATTTATTAATTAGAATTTTAATTAGCCAAGTTTAAAAAAAACAAGTATTCTTAAGCTTTTTGATACTTTTAAAGCAAGAGAGAATTGTCTCTTGTATAGCATCTCCAATATCAGCTTCATTTTTAAGCCTGGCTTTAGCAACCTTATACATCTGTGGCATGTATTGATTCATGATTTCAATAAATGCCTCTTCATCTCCCTTTTGGGCTCTTTTGATTAATAAATCCATATATTATCCTCCAAAACTCATATACGTATATGCTTTGTATAATAATTAGACCCTAAAATATTAAAAATGGTTGCATAGTCTAAAAGTAAATATTTCTATTAATAATTATAAAATCCTTTAAGTCTTTCAATTACATATATCATTACAGACTAATATTATAGTTTCACTTTTTAAAAGGTCCCTCAATTACTATTGATATTTGCTATGGCTAGATTTGAGAAAATGAGTAAAACATGTATGACTCGATTATAAGTTGGGTTTTAATTCTGATTTCATTTTTAATAGTTATAAAAACTATTCTTAAAAAGGGGCTTAATCACCGCACAAAGATGTGTTTATTCTTCCTCAAAATACTAGGATAGAGGTATTTTTATATGTAATTATGGTATAATATGGTTTAATTAATTAAGTCATAAGAAGATAATTTACGAAAGCATTAATTGTTTACTTAAACTTATTAATATGTATGAAAGATACTCCTTCTATGGAGAGAGCTTAATATATTGGATTTATTAATTATAGAGGTTTGAATCAAAATAGTGGAGGTGTGACAATTGAGCTTAGTGAAATAAGAAATGTAAAATTCCTTGGTAGAGACAGTTACATCCTCGCTGCAATAATAGGTAGCCTTGCTAAGGCAGCTTATGGTATTCCTGAAAAAATAAAGGAAAAGCATCTTAAGGATTATTTATATTTTATAAGGGGGAAGATGAAAGTGAAACATGTATTGTTAAGTAGGCCTGCTTTAACCGAAATATTGAAAAATGGCATAGTTCTATAATAATATATTAGTTTGATATAAAGGTTACAATTTGTGTATACAAATATCTAAGAAAATTACTCTTGTGATTTTTGGTATGTGGAGGGTAGATATGATATTTAAAGAGTTTGGAAATAAAAATAAGCCGGTAATGATTTTTTTTCATGGTGGTGGATTGTCCTGGTGGTCATTAAAACCACAAATTGAAGCACTAAAAAATGATTATTTTATTGTTACACCCATAATTGACGGACACGGTGATGATTGGAATAACACTTTTATAAGCATAGAAAAATCAGCAGAAGGGGTTATTCAGTATATAAAGAATAATTATAAGGGAAAAGTTTTTTCAATTTGTGGCCTTTCCATTGGCGCTCAAATTGTTGTAGAAATACTATCACGAGAAGGCGATATTACTGAGTATGCGGTTATAGAAAGTGCTTTAGTTTATCCAATGAAGATGGCAACTAAGCTTACTGTACCAATGTATAACCTGTGTTATGGGTTAATAAAAAAAAGGTGGTATGCAAAACTACAGGCTAAAACATTAAATGTCCCCGAAGAATTATTTGAAGCCTATTACATGGACAGTTCACGGATGACAAAGGAATCCCTAATCAATATTACAAAAAGTAATGGTGGCTATTCATTACCATCAACATTAGGTAATACTAAAGCAAAGACATTAATACTGGTTGGAGAGAAGGAACTGTCAGTTATGAAAAAATCAGCAATACTACTTCACCACACTATAAAAGGTAGTTATTTAAAAATCATTGAGAAGAGTGGTCATGGAGAAATTAGTTTGATTCATACAGATAGTTACATTGACTTATTACGCGGTTTCTTTGAAAATAATATAAATTAATGGAACCCCAAGGGAGTTCCATTAATTTCTTATATTACCAGCCGTATTTTGAAGAATAGCCAAAAGCTAGTAAAGTGAAATACTTATTTTAACTAAGTGTTTTTAGAGGTGGCTTGAAAACTGTTTTTTAATTTTAGTTCTTTTATAAAGCCGTAAGCATAAGTGCTTATAATTCCTCCAAGTATCCCAGCAATAATTGCAAATAACAGAGTTTTTGAAACTACTATTGGGTCATTAAAAGCAAAAGGTGTAAAGAATCCAGGGATAGATGAGGCTGTTCCTGGAGCATCTACTTTGATTTTAAATAGTACCGCAATAATTCCAGCTAAGCCTCCACCTATAAAACTTGCAGTATATAAGGGACCAGAATTTTTAGTAACTAAATCTGCTTGAGTTAATGGCTCAAGCATTAAGGAAATCAATTTAGACTTATCTTTTATTCCAATTTTTAAAAACATCATGCCATTAGCGAAAGCACCGCCTACACAAGCTATACAACCAATTCCCATAGGAATTCCTTTTAAACTTAACATTGCAGTTAAAGCCATTGAGCTAAGTGGAGATGTGCTTATTACAGTTATAATTCCTCCAAGTACAAAACCCATGAATATTGGTGACATAGTTGTAGCATTCACAATGGTAACACCAATTTCTTCAAGGGCCATAGTTACCACCGGATTTACTAATACTGCTATGAATCTTGCTAAAGGCACAAACAACAGCAATATAGCAATTAACTTTAAAGTATCATTTAATTTACTTTTTAACTTGTCGTATACTATGGCTAATAGGTAGCCTGCTACAAATCCTGGTAAAATTCCGAAGCCAAACAACACTGCCCCAGTAGCTGCAGCTACATCAAATTCAACATCCATTTTTAACATCACAAGTATTGCACAAATAATTCCAGCTACACTACCTGCGGCTTTTCCTATTTCTGCAGCAAAAGCAATACCTACTGCATCACCTAAAATATATTTATAAATAGCCTCTACCAAAAAGGTTGCTACAGCAGCTCCTGCCAAGCCAGTCATGGCCTTTTCACCCTTATAAGCTTTTGAGCTAAATAAATAAAACATCACTAATACAAGCATTAAGGTAAATAAACCTTTTAAAACTTCCATTTTTAACTCCTCCTTATTCTAATTTAAGCATTTTAAGAATTTAGAAAGTTATCCATTTATGTTGAGCTCTTACATAAAGCCTCTCTAAACAACTGAGAAAATTCTATCTCTTCTTATGGTTATTTGTATGATTATAAATAATGAACAAGTTCATTTTGTAAGCAACTTTAAAAATAGATTTGAACTAAATAAAGGAATTTTTTACACTAAAGTTCCTAGTTAAGGCCTAGAAGCTGCAAGATTGTTTAGTAGCACCTTATAGAAGGTGAAGACCTAAACTTTCAACGTATTATTCAATATAAAGCATAAATTTTCCATTTGAAAATATAAAAAGACAGAGAAAAAGGTATTATAAAGAAAATACCCTTTTCTCTGTCTTTTTATCTGAAAGATTTTACGGTACAAACCGTATTACTTCTTCGATGCTACAAATTGTAGTCTCTCCAGAGTTGTATCAAGAAACTGTAATTTACCTGAGAGTTTCAAAGTAATTCGGATTGGTTACTTCTTTCTCCTACGGTGTCAAGCGACTTTTCAGTATTCCATCATCTACATAATATTGATTTATAGTATTATTTTACCATATAAAGCCTATAAACACTAATAGAAATTATTAATGAACCTTAGTATAACCATTTATTACCTCAATGACTTCATGTTTTAGTGAAACTGTGGGTTGGATGGGTACAGATATATATTGGAAATTAATGCAATAAAATGGTAGATGTGCTGCAATTTTCTTATGGGTAAAGCCATAGTAAAAAATATGGATTATAATTAACTATTAAATTTAAGAGGTGAGAAAATGAGTGAGTTTAGTTTAATAGCTCCTTCTAAAAAATTTGAAAAGCAAGCTTTTGAATACATACAAGAATTCCTACAGCATAATTCAGAAATCAATGGTACTGCAGGACTCAATAGGTATGATAATTATGATGAATGGCTACTTAAACTTGAGAAGTCTATAGATATGTCAAAGATAGAAAAGGACAAGGTGCCTGCAAATACCTACTTTTTAATTAGAAACCAAGATAGTAAAATCATTGGAATGATTACTATAAGGCATAAATTAAATGAATCCCTATTAAGTAGGGGAGGACATATAGGCTACTCCATAAGACCAACTGAAAGAAAAAAAGGATATGGAACCCTAATGTTAAAATTGACCTTGGAAAAGTGCAGGGAATTAAATTTAACCAGAGTTTTAATAACCTGCGACAAATTAAATATTGCATCAGCCAAAGTTATTCAAAACAACAATGGAATATTAGAAAATGAGGTTTTTAACCAAGTTTTTTCTGAGACTACTCAAAGATATTGGATTGACCTAATAAACCTGTGGGAGTAATAATAGGGAGGCTTAATATAGGTCGCAAGACCTTGAGGCGTAATGGACTTAATTTTTTTGGTATTTATTGAATTAGTAATATAGGGGGAAATCATATGGAAAAATCACAAATAAAGAGTAGAATAATTTTGAAATTAGAAGAGGATATTGAACAAGGAAATAATACTGCTTTACAGGAGTTTTGAAACAAAATAGAAAGAAATGGGGCGCCTTTAATAGAAGAATTGACAGGGGATTTAGAAAATAACTTAGTAATGTTTATTTATAGAGCAGATGAAGAAGTTGAAAATGTTATATTTATACCTCCAATTGGATGGGAAAAGTTCTTAGAGTATAAAATGGAGAGATTATTAAATACCAACCTATGGTATATTACTTGTAAAATAAAAAATGATCTACGTTTTGATTATACTATTTCTGTAAATGATTCACTTATTGATAGTGATGAGGGATGGGAAGCGAGAGAAGTTAATTTGACACATGATGAGCTGAATAAGAATTTTTTAATTTTATGTGAGGAGGATGGTGAAGAAAAAAAGGTTTCTTATGTTGTAATGCCTAAGGCACAAGAACATTTTTGGGTGAAAGAAAGGATAAATATTTCTAAAGGAGATATAGAGGAATATTACTTTCATAGTGAAAAGTTAGAAAAAGATCGGAGAATTAGAATATATACACCATATGGGTATAAAAAATCTAATATGCCATATAAGTTTTTAATTTTAACTGATGGTGATGAGTATCTTAATATACTTTCAGGAAAAACAGTATTGGATAACTTAATTTGTGATAAAAAGATAGCACCAATAGTTGTATTATTTATTGATTCTACTGATACAAGATATGAGGAATTATGTTGTAGTGATGGTTTTGTGGATCTTATAATCAATGAATTGACTCCATGGTTTAGAGAAAATTATAATATTTCTTCTGAAGCTAAGGATGGAATAATTGGTGGACTTAGCTTAGGGGGACTTACTGCAACATATTTAGGATTAAGACATTCAGATATTTTTGGAAATGTGCTTTCACAATCAGGGGCATATTGGTACAAACCAGAAGACTTTAAGGAAGTTGAAAGTGCTTGTTGGATGAGTACTGAATTTAACAAAATAGAAAGATTACCCCTTAAATTCTATTTAAATGTAGGAATTCTTGAACCAAAAGATAATATGATAGGTGTTAATAAAAAACTAAGAGATGTACTAGAATTAAAGGGATATGAGGTTAAATATGAAGAGTTTAATAGTGGACATGATTACTTATGCTGGGGAGAAACTCTGGCAAATGGTTTAATTTCATTAATTGGTGATAACAATTAAGTATCGATTTTAAATAAAGGTGGTGAAGCAATGTGACAGATTTTAAAAATGGAACGGTTTTTAATACTAGTTGTACAATAGTATACATTATTGTATCCTATGTGTTTACATTATGGTACAATTTTGAATTTATTATCTTTGATATTGAAGTAACAAGTGCAACTAAATTTTTTATTTCTTATATAATATTTATGGCATTGGTATTATGGTTATTGAAAATTAGTAACAGTAAAATAGTAAGTGCAATTATAGGAGTATTGAGCTTAATATACTTGAAGGGGTATGTACAAGAACCCATAAACAGTTTCATAAATAATAAGATCGGTAATTCTTTACAGATTCAATCATTATTATCTTTTGATTTCTTAGCTCAAATAGCATTTATTATTCTTAATTTAGTGATTTTGTTTTTTGCGATTTTAAGGATACATGAGCAGATGCAAAATAAAGAAATTAATTAAAAACAAATATAGGAGTTTCAATCAGAATGTTAATTATAAAGGCCCTAAATACTGATTAAAAGTTAAAATTAGGTTTTATATTATATCCTAATTAATTGTATTACAATTAAAAGGAGGCTAATAGAATGAATGTATGGGGAATAATATGTCTAATATTAGCAGTACCCTTTTCTGTGCTTTCAATTATTTTTGCTTTATTAAAAGAAAAAGGTGCTATTTTAATTAGTGGATTTAATACCATTTCTAAAGATGATAGAGAAAAGTATGATAAAAAGAAAATGAGTTTAGATATGCGAAACTGTCTTTTCATTTGGTCTATGATTTTACTTTTAGGAGCATTTTTATCATATTGTATAAGTAAGTACTGTGCAATTATGATAATTCTTATTTGGATAATTCTTTTCTTTAAAGAAGTTCACATTGATTCAGAAAAAGCATTTGGTAAGTATAGAAAGCTATAAATGATGAAGTGAATTTTAAAAGTTAAAGTATTATATGAGAAGTCTTAATGAGAAATTTTAAATTCTGGACTGTGCTATATAGAAATATTTTAAATAAAATAAAAACAAAGATTATTAGAATAGTACTTATTTTTAATGAATTAATTTCAATAATAATTTATTAGATGAAAATTATATGGATAATCAAGTCAGGTAGAAGATGAACATGAAAATATTATGAGGATAACAAAAATGAGATTATGCAACTTGAAAGTTAATACTAACCTTCAAGCTGCATAAAGTTTTTTGGAGCTTGGCTCAGAATTTGATAAAAAGCTACGTAGTTTTAATTTCAAGCTGAGAACAAAGTTTTTTCAAAACTGAAAATAAAAGTTAACTCAAGTATATTGGGAATTAACTCAATAAAATGTAAGATTTGTTGGAAAATATTGATGAATACTTTACAGGTATATTATTACAGTAATCATATGGTAGAATAGATTTAAGATAATAGTCCTGCGTAGTAAATAATCGGCTCAGCAGAAAAATTAAAAAGATAAAAATCCTATAAGACATAAAATAGTTGTTATTATTGAAAATAAGGAAACAATTTTAGATTCATGCCATCCTGACAGCTCAAAGGAGTGGTGAATGGGTGCCATTTTAAAGACTCTCTTGCCTAAAGTTTTATATGAAATAATTTGAATAAGGTCAGATAATGCTTCTAGAACATATATGCCTCCAACTATTGCAATAATTAGTGGAGTTTTGAGGATTATAGCTATTGTTGCTACCATTCCACCAAGAGCCAAGGCGCCAGTATCTCCCATAATTATTTTTGCTGGAAAAGAGTTGAATCTCAAAAACCCTAATAATGCACCGGACATACACCCACAGAAGATTGCTAAACTATAATAACCCATATTAAAAGATACTAAAGCAAAGAATACCATTATGAGCAGAGTTACTGATGTAGCAAGACCGTCCAATCCATCCGTTAAGTTTACTGAATTGGTTGTGGCTACATAAATGAATATAATAAATGGTATGTACAATAGTCCAAGATCTACCGTTCTTCCCACAAAGGGAAGGATAATTTTTGAACCAATCCTAGGATTATAAAATGCATATATTGCAAAAGTGATTGAAGCAAAAAGTAATAGTAGCATCTTCTGTTTTGATGTTAATCCTTCATTCTTCTTATGGATTTTCTTTAAGAAGTCATCAAGAAAACCTATGAAGCCGAATACTATTAAGGAATAGAAAACAAACTTAATTTCCTTGTTATACTGCTTTATGAAAAACAACATTGTAATTATAGATGAGAGAATAAATATTATACCGCCAAAGGTAGGAGTTGCAGCTTTTTTATAATGGCTCTTTGGACCTTCCTCGCGAATATTTTGTCCTAGTTTTAATCTTTTAAACAATGGGATAAGTATTGCTCCAATGATGGAAGATAATAAGAAACTTAATAAAATAGCATAAATAATTTTACTCACTAGAAACACCAACCTTATTTTTGTTTGAATATTTTGGAAGCTTCATAATTATGGTAATATATTAACTGAGATGACTCAATAAGTATGTATAAGTATCAAATTTAGTTGAAAAATATCAAATAATAAGTTGAATATTATTCAAGTAACTTGAACATTATTACACAAAAATATAAATGATCTTCAGAGAAATACAAGGGAGATGGGAGAATGAAAAGAGAGTTACATGAGCTAATAGAAATTGATGAAAAGGTAAAAAGCAAATTGGACTTTATCAAAAGCAGCTCGGGCAGCGCACTTGAAAATGTAAATAAAGTAAAGGCTTTAAAAAACATTATATATGAAAAATCTTCTAAAACATTTATATATAACCTTAAGAAGCTTATAAAACTTGAAGCAACTCAAAAGGATCTTGCTAAGAAAATAGGTGTATCAGAAGACTTGCTTTCTAAGTACAAATCAGGAGAGGCCTTTCCATCAATAGAAACTTTGATCTACATATGTGAGATATATGGTATAAGCATGGAAAAGCTTATATTATTGCCTTTAACAACAATAGATATTGAAAATATGGAAAACAGTCTGGATGCAGATTTCAATGTTTTTGAAGAAAACTATTATGCTTATTTTTTGGTAACTAATATAGCTAGGGGAGGAGCTATACATGAAGGCGTTGTTGAGATTTTAAATAAGGATGTGGTATTTAAGATACTAGCTAATGGAGAGGTAATTAAATGCTTTTCAGGAAGGTATAGTATTTCAGATAAACTGATATCTTTTAATCTTTATAGTCAAAGCGAGGGGACTGCTTGTATAAGTATGATTAAACCAAATGTTAACAAAGAAAGATATTTCGGAGGGCTAAACATGCTTATGCTCCCTTCAGATGCAAACAGTAAGCCTTGTGTTCAAAAACTTTTATTAAGCAAAATTCGGATTGACAGAGAACTGTATTATAGCTCTCTTAAGGAACTCTTAAATTTTAATGCTGAGGGATTACCTTTAGGTCATGTTAAGATATCTCAATGGGAAGATGAGGCTGCATATAACTTTACAAGCAAACTTCTCTAAAAACCAGCTTAATCTTTAAAGTAGGTGCATGATGACAAGTATGTATTAGATACAACTAAGAGGCATATCAATTCCATGGAAAAGGAATCTTAAGAATTAACGATGAATCTTATCCTATTGAAAAAAATGAGTACTATCACATTAAACCATCCAGTAATGTATATTTTGAAAACTAAAATGATGAGCCTTTATATATATTGTACATTTAAGAAATGGTTTGATGAATATACATAAGTTATGCAGTTTGAAAAAATTCATTATATATGTTGATATACTCTAAGATTAAAAGGCAACGCAAGTTTTAATTTTAGACAATGGAAATGTTCTTTGGATTTCAAATAATACGGTATTCCAAATATATTTTAAGGAGAAAGTAATGAAAGAGATTTTTATTAATAAAGATTATAATAAGGCAAGAATCCATCAGTGGGGAGATAAAGAAGATCCAACAATTATATGTTTTCACGGTTTAGGTGGTACAAGCTTGAGTTTTATTGAGTTAGGTTATTTGTTAAGGAGAGAGTATAATGTTATAGCTATAGATTTACCAGGACACGGGAAAACACCAGCATTTGAGAGAGAAGAAGATTATGAAATGCCTAATATGGTTACATGGATTGACAAAGTTATTTCAACTATAACTGAGAAAAAAATTTATCTTTTAGGACATTCCTATGGTGCAGATATTGCACTTTACTATTTATACACTTACCCATCAAAAGTAATTAAGACAATGTTATTAGATGGAGGATATTATTTAAAGAAGGAATGGTATGATTATCAGACTTCCATATCAGGAAATATAACCTCCTTACAAAGAGAAATTGATTATTATATCCAAGACTTTGATGACTATTGCTTTGATTCAGTTGAAGAACATATTGAAGTTGAGAAAAGCAATTATATAAGGTGGTCTAATCTACTAGAAGAAGCCTCAAAAGATTTAGTACAGGTAGAAAAGGGGAAATATAGATGGCATGCAAATGGTGTTACCGCAAAAGCTGCTATAAAATCAATGTATAATTGTCCACCTAGTTCTATTTATGAGAAGTTGCCAAAATCAATTTATTTATTACAAAGTACATTACCTAATTCAATGAATGAGTACAGAAACAACTTTGCTGAGAATTTTAGTAAATGTACGGATTCCAAGCTGAAAAGAATTGAGGAAGCAGGTCATTTGATTCACTGGGACAAGCCTAATGAAGTTGTAAAAGAGATAATAGATTGGTTTAAATAGAAAGTTATTTTACTATACAGTTTTCAATTTTAACCTAGCAACACTAAAATAAATAATTACTTTGAACACCACATTATTCATAAATGAAGTTTGTGGTGTTTTTACATGTTAACTTAAAAATATTATGTTGTAATACAAAGCTTTTGATTATAACCAAGGCAGCGGTGAGTATTGAAGACATATCATAATAAAATTAAGCAAGAGACAATAGGGAGGTTTCATATATTGTTGAAAGAATTAATGATCTTTTAGTGTAACAAGTAAGAAAGTATGTTATAGAGAATCTAGGTTATATACTATGTAGAGAAAAAGAAAAGAATAAGGTGATATGTTGATTTTCCTTCATCAGTAAACTAGTCTTGCTAAACTCTCAATAGTTCATTTATTCCTAATATGAATAATTATTTCATTTGTTAGCTATAGTGATGCTGATACTTGATATGTTATAGAACTCTTCTGGAGTTATGAGACCATTATTTCATTCATAAAAATCCGATAAGAAATGAATTAAATGATAGTAGGGGAAGATAATAAGTAAAGCAATTAATTTTTTTAAGGAGCTGAATGAAATGAATCTAGACTGGATTTGGCAAGCAATACTTATTTTCTTTGTAGGTACGTTTATTTTAAGAATTGGTGGACGAAAATCTATTTCCCAGATGACAATATCTCAAACCGTTGTAATGATAGGACTAGGCTCTCTATTAATTCAGCCTATAACTGGCAATGGGTTACTGATTACATTCATAGCGGCCTTTATATTATCTGTGTTAATGATAATTACAGAATACCTAGAGGTTAAAGTAGATTTCTTAGAAAAGTTGTTCTCAGGAAAAGCAGTTATAGTTGTTGAAAATGGGGTGCCTGATATGAAGAAGTTGAGGAAATTAAGATTATCTATTGATAGGCTAGAAACACGTTTGAGGCAAATGGGGGTATCTTCAATTTCAGATATAAAATATGCAACAATAGAAGTGAGTGGTCAACTAGGATATGAACTTATGGATAATAAAAAACCTCTAACTAAGGAAGATTTTCAAACTCTGATGGCTGAAATATCTCAAGTGAAGGGTATCATAGTAAATAACCAAAATAATCAGCAGAATTCTAATGAAAATAATGATATTTTTAAAGAAATTAGCAGCAAGAAATTTGAAGGGAATAAAAAAGAACCTTAGAATCAATACTCTTGACTATAAAATTTAATTTTACACAAATACAATTATCATTGAAATATAGCTTATTTTAAAAAACGTATTATTCAAAATAGAATTTTACGTTTTTTTACATGGCAATTTAAAATGTAAGTGATTTAAGACTATAACAAAAACTAATTTCAAACTTAACTATAAAAGAAGAAGTAGAGGCTTTATTTTAGAGGGCTTACACTAAAATTAAGTAAAGAAGCACATAAATCATGGATAGAAAAATAAATTAAAACATTAGGAGTTTAAATAGCAAGCTATTAAGATACCTAATGTTTTAAGTCTGAATACGTATTGGCTAGAGAGTGTCCTTATGG
The DNA here is from genome assembly GCF_017874425.1 of Clostridium punense. Lineage (GTDB taxonomy): Bacteria > Bacillota > Clostridia > Clostridiales > Clostridiaceae > Clostridium_J > Clostridium_J punense. The sequence goes on along the minus strand of NZ_JAGGLL010000020.1, from coordinate 82,762 downwards.
GCGTTTTAATGTAAGTAATTCTGGGTTATAGGTATATTATTACAGTAATTATATGGTAGAATGGAATTAATGTGCGAGCTGTGAAACAGCACGCTCTTGCGTAATGTTTCCTCTTGATAATGGATAACTCTGTTATCATTAGTAAGCTTTTAATATATAGTAGGAGAATCCTATCAGGTAATACCTAGCCAGTAGCCTGTACCGAGTCCTTGGAGTCGAAACGGTAACGTTAGATTTAAGCGTAGGACAGGGAGCAAACGAGCCGAAACGAAAGTGAAGCTATTGAGCCGCGAAATTATTCTTTTTTTAATGAAGAGGTCGATACTGTATTAGTAGTCGCAGACAACATTCTATAAATTGTTATGGTGAGATTTATGGAACTCTTCCGAGGTCAGAGTGCTTGGCGAGTTTGATGACAAGTATATTACTAGAACAGCTGAGGTCCTATAGTGTCTGGGAAATTATTTTTTTTCCAGTATGCAAAGTTAAGTAAGGGAACGAGCAAGACCAGCAAAAGCATTATAGGAAGTCCGACTAACTCATAGTACCTTAGAAGTCTGCGAAAGCAGGTGGAGGGAAGGGGTTAGCACAACATAGCTTCAAGTAAGCTTAAAATTATGCAGACAGGAGAGCTGAAGAACATGATTAATGAGCTACTTGGAATACAATTCAACATAGGAAAAGCTAATTTAGATGGAAAGGTTCAAAATCTTGCATACTACATCAATGAAAAGACTCTTATAGCTAGCCATAATGAAATGGATTGGAAGAAGGCAAAAGGAATTGATGGAGTATCAAAGGATGATTATTCGGTGAATTTAGAAACTAACATTGAGCATTTAGTACAACGAATGAAAAATGATAGTTATAAGCCACAACCTATAAGAAGAGCATATATACCCAAAGATGGAAGCAAGAAGATGAGACCGTTAGGTATATCATGTTATGAGGACAAATTAGTAGAAAATGTCATAGCAAAGATATTAATAGAAGTGTATGAACCAAAATTCTTTAATGAATCCTACGGATTTAGACCAAACAGAAATTGTCATCAAGCCGTTAGGCAAATAATTGAGGATATCCAATACCGCAAGGTTTGCTACATAGTTGAAGCAGATATAAAAGGCTTCTTCGATAATGTAAACCATGAGTGGTTAATTAAGTTCCTAGAACATGATATAGCGGATAAGAAATTTATTAATATAATTAAGAAATTCTTAAAAGCTGGAATCATGGAAAAAGGTAAATATCTAGATAGTGAACGAGGAACACCACAAGGAAATGGAGCTTCTCCAGTCCTTGCAAATGTATATTTACATTATGTTTTGGACTATTGGTTTGCTGTTAAAGTTAAGCGGCAGTGCAAAGGCGAAGCCTACTTAATAAGATATTGTGATGATTTTGTATGTTGTTTTCAAAATAAGTGGGAAGCAGAAGAGTTTTACTTGAAGCTTATAGAGAGGTTCAAGAAATTTGGATTAGAGCTTGCTTTGGAGAAAACAAAGATATTAGAATTTGGGAGATTTGCTAAGGAAAATAGGGCTAAGCGAGGTCTAGGGAAACCAGAAACCTTTGACTTTCTAGGATTTACATTCTATTGTAGCGAAGCTGGTAAGAAGAAATTCTTCAGATGTAAGGTTAAGACTAGCAGGAAGAAATTTAGGAGCAAAGTCAAGACTATGAAAGAATGGATTAAGAATAATCGAATAATGCCTGTCGGCGAACTGATTAAGAAAATTAATCAAAAGCTAAGGGGACACTATCAATATTATGGTGTTACAGATAATACAAGAGGTGTGAAGAGTTTTCAGAACTCGGTCAAATGGCTTCTACTTAAATGGTTAAATAGAAGAAGTCAAAGAAGGAGTTACACAATTGATACATTCTTCAATGGCTTATTGAAGACTTTTCCGCTATTGGAACCCAAAATAAATGTAAGCCTATTCTATAGATGAATAAAATATGATGTGAAGAGCCATATGCCTTAATAGGGCAAGTACGGTTCTGTAGAGGAGTATAGGCGGTAACGCCTATATTTACTCAAGTGGAAAATGCTTATAATAAGCAAAGTATTATTATTTCAAATAAAAAAGTAGGTGAAAAGAATGGAAATTAAAAAGATATTTGATGATTTCTCTAAAGCATTTATTAAGAAAATTGATAAAGACTATTTTATAAGAATTCAACTTGAATTCTTGGATATTGAAAAAAATAATATATGGCAGGTTGATATTAGGGATGGAAACATAAACATCTATAATGAGGAAAAAATTATTCCTGAAGAGACGTTCACTTTAACAATTGTTACCCTTGAAAAGTTATATAAGAATGAATTGTCTCCCCTAACTGCATTTGCTAATGAACCAAATAAAGATGGGGTAATGTGTTCTCTTATCAATCTGAAAAACAAAATCCAGGATAAATTTATAAGATGGAACCATGAGATACAAGAAGAAAAGTTGAAATTTATTGATAGGTTGCATAAATTCCATGACTTCTTCAGCAAAGAGTATCCTGGAAAAATTTTCGTCAAACATGAGAATTGCATAAATTTGCATAATGTAAAGGGAATTGGATTGTTTTCAGACTTTAAAAAAGGAATTATTCATGCTTTCTTCTCAATAAAAGCCAATGAGTGCCTAAAACAATCTCCACGTGAATTTAGTCTTTTTGTTCTGAATGGGAAAGGAATTTTAAGAATTAACGAAGAATCTTATCCTATTGAAAAAAATGAGTACTATCACATTAAACCATCAAGTAATGTATATTTTGAAAATGAAAATGATGAGCCTTTAGATATATTATATATTTAAAAAAAAAAGCATTTTGAAAATAAGTGTGATGTATATATTACTGGTGAATGTGATTTGCATACTACTGAACACGCTCAGTTTAAAGGGGTAAATCTTATGGTTGGGAGTCATACTTTCACAGAAGTTTTTGGAATTGAAAGTTTAGCATTGAAATTAAAGAAGAGTATAAAAGAACTTGAAGTAGTGAAGCTTAATGAAAGGCACTATGAAGCGAATGTAAAAAAATAAATAATAGTAAGAATAAGAGGAGGAGCCTTGTGGATAATGAATTAATTTTAAAGAAGGTTGATGAAAGCAATTTTATTGAGTGTTTTAATTTAAAACTTGGATGTGGACAAGATAAGTTTGTATCGCATCCTATTCGTAGTTTAGCACAGGCCTATGTATATTATAATCAATGCACCCCCTTTGCAATTTATAAAGAGACCACTATTGTAGGGTATGTTATGGTTATTTATGATTATGATGAGGAAACATATAATATCTGGCATTTGATGATTGATGAGAAATATCAAGGAAAAGGATACGGAACCGAAGCTGTAAAGTTATGTATAGAGTATATAAAGTCAAAACCATTTGGAAAATCCAATGATATTATATTGACATGTAGTATTGAAAATTCTCATGCAATGCATATTTATGAAAAATTAGGTTTTATAGATACAAATAAACGTGATGATGACGAAATTATTATGAAATTAGTAATTTAACTTGAAATAATACTTGAGGGAGCTCTTGTTACAGCAAGTGGTGAGATGGAGAGTTAATATAGTAGCGTTTAATAGGTATATGAAATAATAAATAGCAATTGGAAAATATGGTAAATTTGAACTGGATACGTTTGACGAGGGGTGATTTAGATGAGAAATATGGGAAAATTAAGAGGTAGCCTTTAATTTTAAATAATTAAAGGAGGAAAAGGAATATGGAAATTAACAAAGAAATAATGCAACAAGAAGCGAAAAGTTTTTTATCAGTATTATTTACATTGCCAGAGGTTGAAAGGGTTCAAATTAAAGATGTTTTTATTTCATCTATTGATGATTGTGAAAATATTATGAAGGGATTAGAGCAGTGTTACCACGACAAATACAGCGATATTGATATAAATGCTTATCTCAAATTACACCCTAATGATTATAATGCTGAAACCCCAATTTATAAAAAATATTTTTCAAGATTAGGGATTAAAGATAAAATCTTTGGAATTATATTTCAAGAAAGAATTAATGATAAAGAAGGTATGCGTATATGCTTAAAGACAGGCATAAGAATCGACTTTACTTTCATTTGCCGTTGTGATAAACTTGCTCCATTGCTGACATCTGAACAAACATCTATTGATGAACATGTAATACAAAAAAGAAACCTTTCATTAATTTGGGATATAGAAAAAGTAGATTGGTTTTGGTTTGTTGCAGTACAAGCATTAGGTAAACTAATGAGAAAAGATTATTTAATTTCTTCACATTTAGCCCATACACTTATTATGGAAGTATTAGTTACTCAAATGGTTATGAGAGATAATCAATATAATACAAACTTTCATAGATATGGGTTTTCAGAGAAACTCGAGTATTTAGAAGTAGATGTTATTGGGGCAAATGAATTTAAAGTATCTAAAGATGAAACTTATAATCACATCGTAGAGTTATTATATCAAGGGATAATGAGTTATGATAAAATGATATTACAATTAAATAGTGATTATAGAAGTAGATGTGAAATATTTCTTGAAATATGGAAAAGTTATATACAATAGTATCTGATATTATGGATAACACATAACTGAAATTGTATGGTAATATTCTTTATTAATACTTAGATAATTAAATGCAAAACCTATGCTAAATTATCCAATTAGCATAGGTTTTTTGATACAAAAACTATTGTAGAAATTACTGTATTTTTTTGTTTGAACCCTTTAAGTAAACTCCTTAAGTTTTCAAATAGTCTTTTTCTAAAAAATGAAGCAAATTAAAATTTTTTATTATGCCTTAATAAGTTTCTCCTACTAATCTACTAGAGAAATATAAAGGTTATATTTGATAAAACCCTAGGTTTATAAGAGAATTTAATCAGCCACTAAGAAAAAGTGTCCATGCATCTAAAGTGCTGGGAAGATTTTTCTCAGTGGCTTATTCTATTTTAAAATAAAATCCAAACTGGTCTAAACAGAGTTTGAAAATATATTTATCCTTAACTACCCTTTGGCGTGATATACTTAAATAAGATAATTTCACAATATAGTAGGAGGTTTGGGAAAATGAACATAAGAAAATTTATGGAGATTATGGCTGTTGCAGAAAATCTTAAAAATAATACAAGACATTCATGGACTTCTTCTAATCGTCATGAAAGTGTTGCAGAGCACAGCTGGCGATTATCTTTAATGGCGTACTTTGTGAAGGATGAATTTCCTCAGGTTGATATCAATAAAGTAATATTAATGTGTATTTTTCATGATTTAGGAGAAGCAGTCACAGGAGATATACCTGCATTTTACAAAACTGAAAGTCATGAGCTTGAAGAAGATAGGGCAATTACCCAATTACTTAGCAGTATACCAGAGCCCTATAAAAAAGAACTTACTATGCTATTTTTAGAAATGCATGAGCAAAAGACCTTGGAAGCGAAAATTTATAAGGCGCTGGATAAGATGGAGACACTAATTCAACACAATGAGGCCCATATATCAACATGGCTACCACTTGAGTATGAATTAAACCTTACATATGGGAAGAAAGAAGTAGAATTCTCAAAGTATATGAAAGAATTGAAGCAGGCTATAGATGAAGACACAATAAATAAAATAGAGAGTTCAAAAGAATCAGTATCATAAACTTATGAAAATTTATAAATAGGGGGATTGAAAGTGGAAAAGGTTACAAAAAAAGTATGTATCTATGGCCTTGGGGGAGTTGGAGGATATCTAGGTGGAATCCTTAGTCATAGCACAAATCAATGTAAAAACCAAAGTCATGAAGTATATTTTATAGCTAGAGGAAAACATTTAGATACTATAAAAGAAAGTGGTCTCAAGCTGATGACACCGTCAAAAGGGGATTTAGTATGCCGCCCTGTAGCTGCAGTAGAAAGTGCTAATGAACTGCCTGTGATGGACTATATATTCCTTTGTGTTAAGGGCTATGATTTGGAAGAAGCAATAGAAGAAATTAATAAAATAGTAGATGATAAAACTGTGATTATTGCACCTTTAAATGGTGTGGACATATATGAAAGAATAAGAGCAAAACTTAAAACTGGAATTATTTTGCCCTCTTGTATCTTTATATCTTCCTCTATAAAGGAACCAGGAGTAGTTCTACATAAGGGAGGAACCACCATGTTAGTGTTAGGAAGAGATCCACAAAAGGTGGATTATGAACCAAAAGAGCTTCACAACATGCTAAGTGTTGCTGAAATTCCTTTTACATGGATGGAAGATGCCCTTCCTACAATTTGGGAAAAATATATTATGTTTGCTCCCTTTGCTTTGGTTACCACTCATTTAGATATGACCTTTGGACAAGTCATGGAGGATATAAAAGCTAAAGAGCTGATAAAAGGCATTATGGAGGAGGTTGTTTCACTAGCTAAGGCTAAAGGAATTCCTGTGAAGCCCTCTATAATTGAAACTTACCTTAACAATGCCAGTTTTTATCCCTATGAAACAAAGACGTCTTATCAAAGAGATATAGAAAGTGGAAAAAGAAAAAACGAAGGACACCTTATTGGAGGCACTATTATAAGGCTTGGAAAAGAATGTGGAATCAGTACTAACATAACAGAAAGTATATATAGATAAGATAATTACTTTGGAAGAAATAGCTCTTTCTATAACTAAAGAGATTCTAAAAACTTAATAAAAAATAAAAGTCACGAATATATATAGATAAGCACTATGGAAACTCTAGCTGAGTTTTCATAGTGCTTTTTATTATAAATGAAATTCAACTTTTTAGCCTAATAAAAAGTGACTGCAAGGCCATGAAATTACTATGTTTCAAGAAGCGTGTAAAAGGTTGTAAGTTGCTGTTTGCTATTTAAATGGGAGTGTGCATACACGCATTTGCTCAGGAACTTAATAAATACAATCATATATGCTCCATGATTTATTACTATGCATGAGCATAGATAGAGAAAATAAAAGGGGAACTTCTAGGAGGAATGAGTATGAATAAAAAAATTACTAAATTTATGAAAAAAATCTTTGACAAAAATGTATAGTTAGCATATACTGAATATATAAACATATGAACAGATAAACATATATTCAGTTGAGGTGATTAGGGATGGAAAATAATAAAGAAATAATTGATACCTGTAATTGCAATGTTATTCACGAAGATGTTGTAAAAAGGGTTAAAGAAACTATTCCACAAGAGGAAACATTATATGATTTAGCAGATTTGTTTAAAACTTTTGGAGATAGTACAAGGATAAAGATTATATGTGCATTATTCCAATCGGAAATGTGCGTATGTGATATAGCTGCTTTACTCGGCATGAATCAATCAGCTATTTCACATCAATTAAGGGTTCTTAAACAAGCTAGGTTAGTTAAGTATAGAAAAGAAGGAAAGGTTGTTTATTACTGCTTAGATGATGATCATGTTAAAGGTATATTTGATCAAGGATTAGCTCATTTAAATGAGAAGTAAATAGATTTGGGGGGAGTAAGGAATGAGTAATAATAAGATTTCAAAGCCAAGTGTAAAAGATAATAAACCAACACAAATAAAATTAGAGTCAAGCACTGTGAAGCCAAAGACAATAATGCAATTAAATGCAGTGCAAAAGAAGCCAGTTACAAAGATTAAGAAACAATTCATCTTAGAGGGTTTAGATTGTGCCAACTGCGCATCAAAAATAGAAACTAAACTAAATAGTATGGATGGAATTGCTAATGCTTCAGTTAATTTTGTAACTAAGACCTTGACAATGGAACTAGAAGAAATAAGTAGGGTTAACGAACTAGTTGCTGCATCCATTGAAACAATAAATAAAATTGAATCCCATGTAGTTGTAAAAGAAAAAACTTCAGGAAAATCAAATAAATTGGTGATAATGTTAGAGGGATTATGTTGTGCAAACTGTGCAGCAAAAATTGAAAAGGAAGCTGGAAACCTTCAGGGTGTTAACAGTGCAGTAGTTGATTTTGTGGCTCAAAAACTTATTATGGAAATTGAGAGCAATGTAGATAAAGATAGTATTGTAGAAGAAGTTAAAAAATATGTTAAAAAAATTGAACCTGATGTAAAGGTATATGTTTTAGAAGGAAATAGAAATAAAACTCACAAGGACTCACATGATGATGAACATGGACATGATCATGACCATAATCATGAAAGTAGTAAAAGTGAATTTATAAAACTTGGAGTTGGAGCTTCAATTTTTGCAGTTGCTTCAATGTTTAACTTTAGTTTTTATACTGAGCTAATACTTTATTTAATAAGTTATTTACTTGTTGGTGGAGAAGTTGTGCTTAGAGCTCTTAAGAATATTAGAGGGGGGCAAGTCTTCGATGAAAACTTCCTCATGAGTATAGCAACCATTGGGGCGTTTGCAATTGGTGAGTTCCCAGAAGGGGTAGCTGTTATGCTCTTCTATCAATTAGGAGAAATATTCCAAGGTATGGCTGTTAATCGTTCTAGAAAATCTATTGCAGCATTAATGGATATAAGACCTGACTTTGCTAACTTAAAAGTTGGTGATGATATTAAAAAGGTATCCCCAGAAGAAGTTAATGTAGGCGATATAATAGTTGTAAAACCAGGGGAAAAAGTTCCTCTAGATGGTAAGGTAATTGAAGGTAATTCTATGATAGACACTTCTGCTCTAACTGGTGAATCAGTTCCAAGAGAAGTAGGCATTGGAGATAACGTACTAGGTGGAGTTATTAATAAAAATGGTCTTTTAACTATAGAAGTAGAAAAAGAATTTGGAGACTCTACTATTGCTAAAATCCTTGATTTAGTACAAAATGCAAGTAGTAAAAAAGCTCCTACAGAAAACTTTATAACTAAGTTTGCTAGATATTATACACCAGTTGTAGTTTTTTCTGCTATAGCATTAGCAGTACTTCCACCACTTTTTATAAGTGGAGCAACTTTTTCAGAATGGATATATAGAGCCTTAGCTTTCTTAGTTGTATCTTGTCCTTGTGCTTTAGTAGTATCTATTCCGCTTGGTTTCTTTGGAGGTATAGGTGGGGCTTCAAAAAATGGTATTCTTGTTAAAGGTGGTAACTATCTTGAAGCTTTAAACAACGTTGAGGTAGTAGTATTTGACAAAACTGGAACTCTTACAAAAGGAGTATTTAAGGTAACTGATATACAGCCACAAGGAAATGTTACAAAGGATGAACTTCTAACTTATGCAGCTTATGCAGAAAGTTATTCTAACCATCCAATAGCAACTTCAATTTTAAAAGCTTATGGTATGGATATAGCTAAAGAATCAATTGAAAACTATGAAGAAATATCTGGACATGGTGTAAAAGTTTCTGTTTTAGGAAAAGAAGTCTTTGCGGGTAATCACAAACTGATGATTAGAGAAAATATAAAATATGCACAGATAGAAACTATAGGTACTGTAGTTCATATTGCTATCAATAAAGAATATGCTGGATATATTGTAATATCTGATGAAGTTAAAGAAGATTCAGCTGAAGCTATAAAAGCTTTAAAGGCAAGTGGAGTTAGAAAAACTGTAATGTTAACAGGAGATAATAAAACTGTTGGAACTAAAGTTGCCAAAGAATTAGGGCTAGATGAAGTTTATTCAGAATTATTACCAGACCAAAAAGTTGAAAAAGTAGAGCTTTTAGATAAAGAAAAGTCTTCTAAAGGTAAGTTAATATTTGTTGGTGATGGAATAAATGATGCTCCAGTTTTAGCTAGAGCTGATATAGGTATTGCAATGGGTGGTGTTGGTTCAGATGCTGCAATTGAAGCTGCTGACGTAGTTATTATGACTGATGAACCTTCTAAAATTGCAACTGCTATAAAAATAGCAAAGAAAACAAGAACAATTGTAATGCAAAATATTATCTTTGCTTTAGGAATCAAAGCAATAATATTAGTTCTTGTAGCCGTTGGAGTAGGTACAATGTGGGAAGCTGTATTTGGTGATGTAGGTGTTACACTAATTGCTGTATTAAACTCTATGAGAGCAATGAAAACAGAAAAATAGCAAAAACTATGCAGCCATAATTTATGGCTGCATAACTTTTATGGGGGTGTATCTATGGACAATTTAAGAAACAAAAAAATATATAAAAAATGGTCTAAAATATATGATAAGTTTTTTGGCAGCAGTATATTTAATAATCAAAGAAAATTAGAAATTGATCTTTTAACATTAAATCCAGAAGATAAGGTTTTATTTATTGGCGTAGGAACAGGTGAGGATTTTAAGTTTTTACCAAAGGGAGTGCAAGTTACTGGAGTAGATATAACTGAGGAAATGCTAGAAGTTGCAAGGAAAAAGGCTGATACTCTTAATCTGGAGAAGGCCAATATATTAAATATGGATGCCATGAATTTAAGCTTTCAGGATAAGGAATTTGATTATGTTATTTTAAATCTTATTTTGTCTGTAGTTCCAGATGGGAATAAATGTTTAAAAGAAGCTTACAGAGTATTAAAACCAAATGGAAAAATTGCAATATTTGATAAGTTTGCTGGTGAGGAACAAAAGAAAAGTGTAGTAAAAGCCTTGTTGAATAAATTAACTACATCCCTTGGAACCGATATAAATAGAAAGTTTTCACAAATATCAAGTGGCATAAATTTAAAAGTTCTTGAGGAAAGGAACAGCATATTTGGAGGCATGTATAAGATTATGATACTTGAAAAAGCTGATTAAATATGTGCTATAATCCCAATTGAATCTAATATATGCTATAAATTTTTCTAAGTATAAATAAACACAGAAGAAAAACTTACACTTAATTTTGAATAAGAAATTTTCATAACTTTATCCATAAAGAGGTTGTCTCAAAACTGATCGTTGAGACAACCTCTTTGAGTTTTTTTATAGGTTATTTTCCAAGAAAAGAAATCATTAAAATTCCAGCAATCATTCCCAAAACATTTCCTACAGTTGAGAGCTTACCTTTCCAAATTTCCATTGAGCTTGGTAAAGTCTCTCGATAAATAATATAAAGTATCATGCCACCAGCAATTGCAAGACTAAAACAAATAACCAGCGGTGAGAGAGTACCTAATAGTGTACCTAGTACTGACCCTAATCCCATAGGCAAAGAAGTAATCATTGAAAAGGCTAGAAGCATAGCGGTATTAGATTTATACTCTCTAAGAAGTATGCCTAATGTTAAACCTTCAGGAATTCCATGAATCACCAATGCTAAAGCAAGGTGAAAACCTTTTGTAGAATTACTGCAAAATAGAGAACCAAAGGCTATACCACCAGGAATATTATGAATTCCTATTCCAATAGCCATTAACATAGCAGCCTTAAAGTACCTATGATTTATTCGTGAAGAGGTATGTTCATGATTATGTTCTAATTCGCTATCAAGTAATACAGAAATGATAAGTCCAAAGGTAATACCTATTATACCAATATATACACTTCCAACTTCAAAGGACTCTGGCAATAAATCAAAGCACACAATTGCAAGCATTAGTCCACCAACAAACCCAAGTAATGTACCTTTAAATCTTTTGCCACGTCTTTTTACAAAAGAAGAAAGTAACATTCCAGTAAGTAGCCCAGTAAGTGAAATGATAAAACCTAATGTCCCCATAGTAAGTGTTGAGATAAAAATGTTATTCATATATACTCCTAAGAATTAATACATAAGTATTTTATGAGTAGCAGAGCACCTATATGACTGAATAATAGATATTAACATGAGTTATAAGAAAGGTACAGATAATAATCAAGTTAAGTAGCAAACCACTTTAGATTGCTATATTTTTTATTACAGTCTCAAGTACCTTTATATCAGTAGAAGATATAAATAGCTTTTCATTTTCCTATGGCTTAAATTTTGTTTTATTTGCCTATATATGCTGGGGACTAGTAAACAACTTACTAGAAAGTTATCTATTAACTGGAAAACAATATCACCACTATATTTTAGGATAAAAACTATGAAAGTATTGTATTTTTAATTGAAATTATTAAAAGTACAGAGTTTAAAGATTAACTTTAAAATATTTTACCATGGAATTTAAGCTTTCTGTCAGTTTAGATAAATTTTCTGTGGTGGAAGTAACCTCTTGAGTAACTGCTATTTGCTCTTCAATTATAGAATTTATATCACGAGAAGCATCATAAAGTAATTGAGTATTTTCTACTATGTTATTCATACTATAGGAAATACTACTTGTTGATGTAGCTTGATTAGATGCTTGATATGATATTTCTTCAATTTGTTTAACTAAAATATTCATATTATCTATTATTAAATTAATTATATTCTCAGTATCATTTGCTACTAAAGAACCTTGTTTTACTCTTTTTTCTGTTATTAAAATATTTTCAACTGAAATTTTTGTTTTTATTTTAACATCTAAAATCATCTTTTCTATGCTTTTGGTAGCAGAGGCGCTTTCTTCTGCCAGTTTTCTTATTTGGTCAGCAACCACTGAAAAGCCTCTACCATGTTCTCCAGCTCTAGCTGCTTCAATAGTTGCATTTAATGCTAACATGTTTGTTTGTTCAGCAATATCAGTTATCATTGAAGTGATATTACCAATACTACTAGATAGAGTTTCTAAATCATTTATACTAGTTTTAACTTTTTTTGTTGCCTCTTCAATGTCACTCATTGTAGAAACTGTAATATCAACAGAATCCTTGCCTTTGTATGCATGCTCTTTAAAAGTTAAGGAGTTGTTTTTTGCTTCTTTAGAGAGAAAAGAAACTTTATCTGAACTTGTAGAAATTAATTTAATATTATTATTAGTTTGTTCCACTGCTGTAACTATACCTTGTATATTATGGGTTACATTTACAGTTTTTTCTCCAATTTCATTAGTTACTTTATTTGTATTTTCCATTGCAGCCGCCAATTGGTCACTACCAGTATTGACCTCTAAGGAGGTGGCCTTAATTTTGGTTACAATATTTTCAAGTTTTTCTCCAGTGTTATTTAGTGCTTCTGTTAATATTCCTAACTCATCCTTAGACTTTATAGTTAAATTATCAGTCAAATCCCCTTGAGATAAATTTTTTGCAAAACTTATGCTTTTACGTAGCGGGGTTATAATAGATGATGAAATTACTATTGTAAGAACAATACTTACAATAAATGCTGAGAAAGAAGATAAAAGTACTAATCTTACTATCTTGGAATATATAGACATACTATTGTTATATTCTATCTTCGATTGCTCTACATTGTTTTTAGTTATAATGGTGATTTCATCTTCAATACTTTTAAAAAGTTTAGAATTTTCCGCAGAGAGAAGTAGAGCCTCAGAGCTTTTATTATTCATGCTCAACTGGATAATTTTAGATTGTTGACTTTGAACTTGCTCAATATTTTTTATTATTGAATCAATTTTATCTTTATCAGTTGCATGATGCATTTTTTTATATTCTTGAAGATTATTGAAAATTCCATCTGTATAGTATTCATCTAAATGCATAATATGCTCTTGTTTTTCCTCTAAAGTAGTAGACAAGAGCACATTTTTTTCTGCCCTTTGTACATTGGCAATGTTATATTGAGCATCTTTTATATAATTAATTGCATTTGTTTGTGTATAGATATTTTCTACATTATAATTTATTTGCTTCATTTCATATAAACCAACAGCTGATAATAAGAGCATAAAGAGTAGAATGGTTCCAAATGCAAAAGATAATTTTATTCTTATACTTAATTTCACTTTAATTCCTCCCATAGAAAGTTCTAACATAAAATTTTATTAACAACTAGTTATCAGTAACTTGTAAACTTTTATTTATAGAAACTATATATTCTGTGGCATCTGCACAGTTTTTAGCCAAAATTCAAGTTTACTTAAGTAAATCTATTTTCTCAACTAGATTGTAATTAATAAAATAGAGCAATTTAAATTCCTCCTTTGTAAAAAAATATTCTATGATTTCCACATAAGGTAATTATATACAAAAGTTATGTAGATAATATAAAGAGGTAAAATATTTACTTGTTCTTAGAGAAGGGATATTTTTCACTTAATAGATTAACTCTGAATAGAAGCTATCTTCATTTTATCTTCATATGGATGATATACAATTAAGAAAAGGAGGAAAGAAGATGAAAAGTTATGTTACAAAGTTTAAGCAAAATAATATGCTTTGTCACAAATGCTTAATGAATGTAGTAAAAAGTCTCAGTGGGCTTAAAGGGTTGGAGGAATTTAATGTAGATTTGAATTCACAAAGTATAAAAGTTGTGTATAGAGATAAGTCCATATCTAAAGATGATATTAAATATATAGTCAATGAGTCAATTTTAACTGGCAAAGTGATTAAGTTAGTTCATTAAAATGAACTTTATTAAACTAATAAAAGCAAAAAGAGGTGTATATAATGAAATGTCACGGAGATAACAATGAAACAAACAAGAAGCATAGTCCAATAAAGCATATGCTTATGATGGTGCTTTGCTGTGGATTACCATTTTTAATCATAGGGGCAATACCATTACTGAATATTGGAGGAGGATTTAAAGCCTTGTTATTAACTATCTCTCCATTTATTTGTCCAATAATGATGCTATTTATGATTCCTATGATGTTTAAGAGCATGAAAGGTGGAAGTTGTTGTAGTGGAAAAGAAGGGGAGAGTAAGGAAATAAATAAAGCATAATATTTTTTAAAATAGTTTATTTGAGAACGTATATAGATTTGTGTAAAATATAATATTGAAGTTTATTTTTAATTGGAAATTACTATGGGATTATTTTCCTGTAGTAATTTTTTTATTTTATGGAAATAATAATAATGGGTTTTTATAAGTCTTTATCTTTATTATTTGTAATAATTTTATTATTATGCATTAATATACCAACAGTACAAGCTTTACTTTTATATGTGTTGATTAATTCTTTCCTCAAACATTATGCTTAATTGAGCCAAAGTACTACCCCAATTCTGACGTGGGGAGGTCCATTTAATCATTATCTGCTCAGTGGCTAGATATAAGGCTTTTCTAAGGGAATCATCTGTAGGAAATACTGTTCTTATCTTGGTAAACTTCCTTAGTTGTCTATTAAAGCCTTCTAGAGCGTTAGTGGTATAAATTATTCTTCTTATTTCTTGGGGAAAGTCAAAGTAGGTGGATAAGTTTTCCCAATTATTATTCCAAGATTGTATAACTATTGGGTACTTATCTCCCCATTTAGATTCTAAACTCTGTAATGCCTGACTTGCTACTGTTTCATTTATAGCTTGATATACTGCTTTTAAGTCCTTCATAAAAGTCTTAATATCCTTTGAAGCTATATATTTTATTGAGTTTCTTATTTGATGTATTACACAACTTTGTATATTAACTTCAGGAAAAACTGCTTTAATAGCTTCAGGAAGTCCTTTTAAGCCATCCATACATGCTAAAAGGATATCTTTAACACCTCTGTTTTTAAGATCATTGCATACAGATAACCAAAACTTCGCACCTTCCTGTTCACCAATCCAAATACCTAATATATCCTTGTAGCCCTTCATATCTAATGCCATGCAAATATAAGCAGCTTTGCTAACGATTCTATGCTCTTCTCTAACCTTAAAGTGAATGGCATCCATATAGACTATTGGGTAGATTGGGTCTAACGCCCTGTTCTGCCAAGCGGTAGCTGTATCAAGTACTTTATCAGTAATTTTGGATATCATAGATGGTGAGATATCTACCCCGTACAGTTCATCAATTTCTGATTTAATATCATCCACTGACATGCCTCTGGCGTAAAGCCCGATGACCTTCTTATCAAGTTCATTACACACAGTTTCATACTTTTTAACTATTTTAGGTTCAAATTCTGCCTTTCTATCTCTTGGAACATTTACCTCAACTTCACCAAAACTACTCTTTATATTCTTAGAACTATAGCCATTTCTGTAATTTTTATCTATAGAATTTTGCCTCTCATATCTTTCTCTACCCAAATGATCTTCCATTTCTGCTTCAAGAAACTGCTGAATTATTCCACCAAATAATTTCTGCATTAATCCATTCTTGCCAACTAAGTCCTCCATACTTTTGCACTTACTCAATTCCTTGTTAAGATCAATATCTGGTAATACTAATGGATTCATTTTTATTTCTCCTCTCAAAAATATATTATAGATATTATTTCCATCTTTACCAATCACACATGCATAAAAAGAACATCCACAGATTTGATTTACACAAATCTATGGATGCTCCCGTTTATTTATTTAATTACCATCATCCTTTCATTTTATAAAGTCACTCTTGGAGTTGAGTTAGCTAATTAATCTAATTCACACCAAGAGTGATTTTTATTTTTAATTGCATTCTCAGATTCTTTATTAATCCTTTGTAGTACGTCCTAGTTTTACATCAAAATTTCTATAACATATTAAGTAAAACCAGAGCAATCAAAACCTGCAGACGGTAAGATGGCAACGCAATCTATTCTAAGTTACTTAACTGAATATTTCTTTGAGGATACTTTTTTATAAACTAAAGTCAAGATTAAACTACTTAGAGCTATTAAAATTAAGATTAGTACTGCTGCATGAAAGAAAAATTCTTGAGGTAGTATATTAATTATGGGGTCAAAGTCAGGATCAAATTGCCAGTTTCCATTAGGAAAAAATATTTTATGAAATATCACAAAGCTTACATCAAAGTTAATTAAAAAGGCAGTCATTAGACCTAATGGCAACACTAATAAGGTTATGGAGGTTTTTCTTAAAATATTAAAATCTTTTAGTTTTACACTTGTCCATAGACCAAAGGTACTTATAATTAAAGATATAATAAGAAGAATATCAAAAGAAATAAATATATTCTTTACTTCTTTGAAATGAATTTCACCGACCTCTGAATAGGGTATTGATGGAAGGTTGAATTGCTGTATCTTTGGAATTAGTAAGTAGTTAATTACATAATTATAGTTTTTTATTATTTCCTCCTTGGTAAAGCCTGATAGCTTTTCAATGTTTAAATAGTCAATATCAAAATAGTATAATGGTTTAAAAAGTAAGGTTAATTTTACCGCTAAAGAGATAATAAATAGACTTAAGAATAGGGCAAATAATGATTGTATTAGTTTGTATTTTTTATTATTTCTGGTTTTCATTTTATGTAGAATATTTAGTAACTGCATTTTAAAACTCCTTATTTATAAATTTTTATTTCATTAATTAATATAAAGAATACATATGAAGATAATATGAAATAATAGAGACCTATTATTATAAAAATGGATACATTAAAGTTATTTCTATTAATTTCTTATTTCCTGTTGTAATATAGGCTTTTATGATTAGATTATATTTATTTATTCGCAATAAGACTTATGGAAACTAGGGTTGGTTTATGTCCAGATTTAAGCTTAAAACCTATTTCCTATCATAAAATCTTCATACAATCTTTAAAAAGAAATGCTAAAATTTTGATATGTTAAAAAATAATAGATTAGTAAAAGAATTTAAATTCTCAGAAAAAACTAATTTAGAGGTGAAGTAGTATGAGTAATATATTAATAATTGAAGATGAAGTTAGTGTTTCAGAAGTTTTAAGAGCTTATTTAGAGAAGGAAGGACATAAAGTAAGCACTGCAATCAGGGGACTAGAAGGCTTAGAACTTTTTGAAAGATTAGATTTTAAACTAATTATTCTGGATTTAATGTTGCCAGATATTAGTGGTGAGGAAGTGTGCAAAATCATTAGAGAAAAATCTAATGTTCACATTTTTATGCTTACAGCTAAAGGTGCTTTAAATGATAGAGTAGAAGGGTTAAATATTGGAGCAGATGAGTATCTAGTTAAACCCTTCAGTCCAAGAGAACTTACTGCAAGGGTCAATGCTTTATTTAGAAGATTAGATACAGAAAAAAAGGAAGATAAAGAAGAGCTTCTATTTGATGATGGAAGACTAACTGTTGACTATGATAAAAGATTAATAAAAATAAATGGAGAAGAGGTGTCCTTTACACCTAATGAATTTGATATTCTTTATACTCTTATAATTAATAAGGGAAAAGTTTTATCAAGAGAGCAGCTTATAGATAAAATTTTTGGAATTGACTTTGATGGGTATGATAGAACTGTAGATGTTCATATAAAGAATATTAGAAAGAAAATTGAAGAGGACACAAGAAACCCTAAGTATGTAATAACAGTAATAAAAGTTGGATATAAATTTGGTGGTGAGAGCTAAATGCAGACCATAAGAAAAAGACTGGGCATTTTGTTTGTTATAGCATCTATTTCAGCAATAATTTTAGTTGCTTTATTTGTTAATATGACTATAAGTAACAAGTTTAATCAGTACATGATAGAAACTCAGAAAAAAAGAGAAGAAAGAATAGTAAGTTATTTAGAGGAAATATATAAAAAAAATAATCAATGGGCATCTGATGCAGGTATAGAATTAATTCATGAAGCGGATATGAATAACTATTGCTTGACTCTTTTAGATGCAGATAAAAAAGTAATTTGGGGAATGGACCCAAGTGATATTAGTGATTTGTCCCACTTAAATTCAATGTATGTAAAGGATATGGGAATTTACACTTCAAAAGTTTTCGAGATAAAATCAGAAGGAAATGTAGTAGGGTATATAGATATTGGACAATATTCTTCAGTGCTTTTATCAAAGGAAGACGCAGAATTTAAGACCTCAATTAACACAAGTATTGTAGTCAGTGGTATTATAACTTTGTTCATAGTAATTATTATAAGTCTATATTTTTCAAAGCAGTTTTCTATACCAATTAAAGAAGTAGTAAATATGTCAGTGGAACTATCTAAAGGAAAGTTTGACACTAAATCTGTCACAGAAAGCAATATTGAAGAACTAGAAGACTTAAGACGAAGCATTAATATCCTAGGAGAAAAATTAAAGAACCAAGATTTACTGCGAAAGAGGTTGGTTTCAGATATTTCACACGAGATAAGAACACCATTAAATGTATTACAAAATAATCTAGAAGCAATGATTGACGGAGTTTTTCCAGTGACCGCAGAAAGACTTAACTACCTTAATGAAGAAGTAATGAGATTTGGGAAATTACTAGATAATCTAAATACTTTAAAGGATTTTGAGGAGGAGAGTATTAAATTAAATTTTGAACAGATACCTCTTGATACGCTGTTAAATGATGTATATAAGGAGTTTTATACCATTGCAGAAGCTAATCAGATTAAACTTAATTATAATATAAAGCCTAATGAAAAATATAATATAACTGGAGATAGAGATAAGTTAAAGCAGGTATTTATAAACTTATTATCTAATGCAATAAAGTTTAATAAAGCACATGGAAATATATCTATTCGACTGCTTACCGATGCTAAAAATATCATAGTAGAAATTGAAGATGATGGTATTGGAATAAAAAAAGAAGATTTAGATTTTATATTTGAAAGGCTCTATAGAGGAGATAAGAGTAGACATGAAATTGAAGGTAGTGGCATAGGTTTAACCATTGTTAAGAACATACTTCAGCTTCATTCTGCAAGTATTAGTGTAGATAGTAAGGAAGGAAAAGGATCTACATTTAAAGTATTCTTTAAGAAGTTTACAAGGAGTTAATTTTAATTATTTATAAATAAGCAATGATACTATTGAACTTAATAATTGTTTAGATTTTCATTCAAGTTGAAATAAATAAACTACTTTCCATTGACAACCATGTAATGTAAATGGAAAATTTATGAGAAAACTGCAAGAAGAACATGAGAAAGGTATGCATCACTACATGATGGACATGAAACACAAAATCATGAATAATCACTGTAATGAGAAGTAAGAAAATTTCAGGTAAGGTTAAAGATAAAGTTTTATAAAAATTTTATAATATAGAGAGAATAAATCTGGCCAGCATACATTAAGTATACTGGCCAATTTTTTTTATAACTAACATATTATCAACATAAGAAAAACAGTATCTTCATAACATCTTTATACTACCTTTATATTATCTTTATATACAAGAGTTAATATTATTCCATAGTGATTATTAAACTTTAAAAAGGAGAGTGGCAATATGATAAACATTATCAAATATTTATTTAATAAAAAATACAGAGAAGCTTATACACAAAGTGTAATTGAAAATTCAACTAAGGATTTTAAGGAATATGAAGAAGTATATAAAGTGATTAAGAGAGACAATTCGAAGGCTAGTCAGTATGCAAATAATCTAAGAAAATCAGCTTAATCAATATTCTTAAGCAGATTACTAATGTGTAAAAACAAATAGCATTTCAGTAGTTGATTAGTTTATAGGTCCTTTAAGGCATATAAAATCTTTGTTGGAAAAGATGTAGAAAAAAATCAAATTGCAAGAAGTTTCAGGATAGTATCTTCATACGGTCTTCACATGAATTAAATATGATATAGATACAACTTATACTTAGTTAAAGAGGAGATGAATTAAATGAACAGAAAAACAAAAATATTAACTTTAGTTATGTCATCAGTTATAGCTTTATCTGTAGCAGGGTGTAGCAGAACTTCTGCTGGAAGTAAGGATGCAGATAATGCGCTTGTAGCTTTTAACGAAATAGTAAAAGCTTATCCTGATAAAAAAGGTTTTCATAATGCCCTTCAGCATTGGGGATTTAAGCTTCCAACTGGAGAAAAGTTTGAATGGAGTAAAGATACTTCAGCAAACAAGGCAGACTACGCAATGGTAATGTTAGCAGACCCACTGATTAAAGCAGGTCTTGATGTAAACAAATTAGATAAAAATGAATGGTTGTTTGAACCTGCAGGTAGAGCAGAAGGAGAAGACTTACCTAATCGATTAATTAAACCTTATAATGTAAGTGATAAAAAACAAGATTCTAATGGTTCAGAGGATGCCATGAGAAGATTATTCAAAGCCGACTCTGACATTGTAAAGTATCATAAAGATTTACAACATTATAGATTAAAACTTGGTGAAGGAAATGAAGTTCAATGGACTGAAGAACTTGGATTAAATGATGCAGACATGATTTTTGTACTTAAGGCGGAACCCCTTGTAAAAGCAGGACTTGATGTAAATAAGCTTGAGGGTACAGGGTGGATGTTTAAAGCTGCCGGTAAGGACGATATGGGAATGGGAGAAAACCCAGACCAAATCATTCAGGTATACGACATAAAGAAATAAAATATTTCTTTATGTATTGACACCCCCCTAGGGGGTGGTGTACTATATAAGTATAGAAAGCTTAGTAAGTAATTTTTTCATATTAGTCCATTAATGGAAATTACAATAAAGCAATGATGATATGGACTAGGTCTATTTTATATAGTTAGGGAATCTGGAACATGGAGATTCCAAATTAATTAAAACTAAGTATTCGCAAAATAGACCAACATATAATAATTAATCTTTATGGTTAATATGTATGAAAGGAGATGAAGGATGAACGAGGAAAGAAACAAAGCCATGTTAGCATTAAAAATTTCTAAAGGTCAAATTGAAGGTATCATAAAAATGCTAGAAGAAGAGAGATATTGTATGGACGTATCAAATCAAATTATTGCCGCTCAAGCTCTTCTTAAGAAAGCTAATATGCTAATTTTAAAGCAACATATACACCATTGCGTAAAAAATGCAGTAAAGCAAGATAATGGTGAAGAGAAGATAGATGAAATAATAGAAATTTTGTCTAAGATAACAGATAAATAAAATAGTAACATGGGAGGGAAAGTAAATGGCAATTAAGTCATTAAAAATAGAAGGAATGACCTGCGCAGCATGTGCTAAAAACATTGAGAGAGCAACTAAGAAGCTGTTAGGGATTAATGAAGCAAATGTAAACTTTGCTACAGAAAAACTTAGTGTTGATTTTGATGAAAGTGTGGTTACAGTGCAGGACATACAAGGAGCTATAGAAAAAGCTGGATATAAGGCTTTAATTGAAGCAAGTAATAAGACTTTAAAAATACAAGGCATGACCTGTGCAGCCTGTGCAAAAACTATTGAAAAAGTAACTAGAAAACTAGATGGAGTTATTAGTTCAGATGTAAATGTGGCAACTGAAAAGTTAAGCATAGTATATGAACCTTCAAAAATAAGAGTGTCTGATATTAAAAAAGCTGTGGAAAAGGCAGGTTATAAAGCTATAGAGGACGAAGCTACAGTGGATGCGGACAAAGAGAGAAAAGAAAAAGAGATAAAACTCCTTTGGAAGAAGTTTGTAATATCTGCGATTTTCACAGTGCCGCTTCTTATTATAACCATGGGACACATGTTTGGTGAAGGAATTGGGTTTGTACTTCCTGAGATTATTGATCCTATGATGAATCCAAGAAATTTTGCGATGATACAGCTTGTGTTAGTTTTACCAGTTATGGTAGCTGGAAATAGGTTCTTTACTGTAGGATTTAAATCTCTGTTTAGAAGAAGTCCCAATATGGATTCCTTGATAGCAATAGGAACTTCCGCAGCCTTCCTTTATGGTATATTTGCTATAGTTCAAATTTTTGATGGAAATGTAGATTATGCTTATGATTTATATTTCGAGGCAGCAGGAGTTATTATAACCCTTATTCTTCTTGGAAAGTATTTAGAGTCAGTAACTAAAGGGAAAACCTCAGAAGCTATTAAGAAACTTATGGGCCTAGCCCCTAAAACAGCTATTATCATTAGAGATGGTAAAGAAATTGAAATGCCGATAGAAGAAGTTGAAGTTGGAGATATTATAGTAGTTAAGCCAGGAGAAAAAATGCCTGTAGATGGAGAAGTAGTACAAGGAACTACTTCTGTGGATGAATCTATGCTAACTGGTGAAAGTATGCCAGTAGAAAAGAATATTGGAGATAAAATAATAGGTGCTAGTATTAACAAGAACGGTACCATACACTACAAAGCTACAAGAGTTGGAAAAGATACAGCACTTGCCCAAATTATAAAATTAGTAGAAGACGCACAGGGATCTAAAGCCCCAATTGCAAAAATGGCGGACATAATTTCAGGTTATTTTGTTCCCGTAGTAATTTCACTAGCTATTTTATCCAGCCTAGCTTGGTATTTCATCGGTGGAGAGACAGGAATATTTGCCCTTACAATATTTATATCAGTACTTGTAATTGCGTGTCCATGTGCTTTAGGACTTGCAACCCCAACTGCAATAATGGTGGGTACAGGAAAAGGTGCAGAGTATGGAGTGCTTATAAAGAGTGGTGCAGCGCTAGAAACAGCACATAAAATTCAAACCATAGTATTTGATAAAACAGGAACTATCACAGAAGGTAAGCCAAAGGTTACAGATATAGTAGTTAATGGTGGAATAACTAAAGAGTATCTTTTACAACTGGCAGCTTCTGCTGAAAAAGGATCTGAGCATCCACTGGGCGAAGCAATAGTAAAAGATGCTGAAGAAAAATCGCTGGAGTTTAAAAAGTTAGATTTCTTTAAGGCTATACCAGGTCACGGAATTGAAGTTAAGATTGATGGTAAAGACATTTTACTTGGAAATAGAAAACTTATGATGGAAAGTAAGATATCTCTAGAAAACTTAGAGGATACATCTAATAAGTTAGCAAGTGAAGGAAAAACACCAATGTATGTGGCTATAGATGGAGCCATGGCAGGAATTATTGCTGTTGCAGATACTGTTAAGGAAAATAGTAAGAAGGCAATCGAAAAACTTCACAAAATGGGTATCGAAGTTGCCATGATTACAGGTGATAATAAGAGAACTGCAGAAGCAATTGCTAAGCAAGTAGGAATTGACAGGGTATTATCAGAAGTTTTACCACAAGATAAAGCAAATGAAGTGAAAAAACTTCAAGCTGAAGGCAAAAAAGTTGCCATGGTTGGTGACGGTATAAACGATGCACCAGCTCTTGCACAAGCGGATATAGGAATAGCTATAGGTTCTGGAACAGATGTTGCTATGGAATCAGCAGACATAGTTTTAATGAAGAGTGATTTAATGGATGTTCCAACTGCAATTCAACTAAGTAAAAACACTATAAGAAATATAAAAGAGAACCTATTCTGGGCCTTTGGATACAATACTTTAGGTATACCAGTTGCCATGGGAATTGTATACCTACTTGGAGGACCACTTTTAAATCCTATCATTGCTGCGGCAGCTATGAGTTTTAGCTCGGTATCAGTACTACTAAACGCACTTAGATTAAAGAGATTTAGGCCAGTAAGATAAAAGCTATATAGTATTACCAAGATTAATGCAAATATAAATATTAGGAGGAGTACAAAATGAAAAAAAGAATATTAATAGAAGGCATGAGCTGTAATCACTGTGTAAATCACGTTAAAGAAGCATTAAGTGAGTTGAATGGAGTATCAAATGTTGAAGTGAATTTAGCAGCAAAATACGCTGTCATAGAAACAAAAGATGACATAAAAGATGAAGATATTAGATTTGTTATTGATGATGCAGGATATGAAGTAACAGAAATACAAGAAGTTTAATAACCTTAGTAAAGGGACTTGGTAATTAAGATTACTAAGTCCCTTTACTTAGTGTACTTTTACTTTAAAACAATATTAGTTAATCAATATTTTATAATAATTCAAGAGGTCATATATTCACTTATTTGTTTTCAATGAGGATCTACAAAAAACGCTAAAAAGCAGTCAAATTAATCATCTGACTACTCTTTAACACAATGTAAATTATTATTAACTTAGTGAAATGTTAATCAATTTTGGGATGGGGTATTGATTAACTTTACTATACTTATATTGTAATACAAACATATGTAGATGCTATGAAGATAGGGTCAAGATATAATTTTATAAATACATTCATATTTGCTCCATGATTTAGTTTTATAATATAAACATAGACAAAGGAAAAATAAAGATAATTTCTAGGAGGAATAAATATGAATAAAAAGGTTATTGTATCAACATTGGTAGCTGCAGCATTAGTTACTTTTTCAGGATTTGCTTATGCAGCAGAACAAAATAATACAACACCAGAATGGTTTAAATCTATGACTGAGTGGAAAAAAGAACAAGTTAAAGAGCAAGTAGAACAGGGGACCCTTACTGAGAAAGAAGCAAAACAATGGAATGAAAATATAGAGGCAATGGAAGAATACCACAAAGAGAATGGCTTTGGCCCTGGTGCTTGTGGAACTAACACTAGTGAAGATGGAACTAATCAAAGTGTTGGGCGTGGAATGATGAAAAATTTTAAAGGGGATAGCAATTTTGGCCCAGGTATGATGGGAAACTTTAATAGTAATAGTAATTATAGCTCAGGAATGATGGGTAATTTTAATGGATTATCACAGAAATAGAAATGCTAAGCTATTATCCGAAGAGAATCCTAATTTGAAAAATAAAGAAGTTTTATATTGTAGGAGGTATAAATATGTTTGGATGTGGAATAGGATCAGGATGGTCATCATGGATGATAATACCCATGATGTTTAGATTTCTAATAATAATAGCGGTGATATACTTTGGAGTGAAACTATTTAGAAGTCACTTTACTAATAATAACTATGCTATAAAATTATTAGATGAAAAGTTTGCTATAGGAGAAATCAATGAAGAAGAATATGTAAAAAGAAAAAGTATTTTACGTAGATAATATGAGGTAGTAAAGTAGCTAGAGAGTTATCTCTAGCTACTTTAATGTAATAAAGAACATACTAGTTAACAGATATAAGGTTAATTATTTTCGTTGTATAATGATTAAAAAGAAAATAATTTTAAAAGATATATGAGGACTTAATTAATTGCAATTAAGTTATGAACACAAAGCAAATCGAAGGGAACTTAATTTGTAAATATGAAAAATTCCTATGTAATAATTTGGAGGAAACTATGAAAGAAAAGTTTAAAATATTAATTGTTGATGATGAGGAAAGAATATTGGAGGTTGTAAGGGCCTATCTCGAAAAAGAAAATTATGAAGTGACAACAGCATCAGATGGCGAAGAAGCTCTTAGAGTGTTTAAGATAGATACATTTCATTTAGTAATATTAGATTTGATGCTTCCCAAAATATCGGGAGAACAAGTTTGTTTTAAAATAAGAGAAACTTCACATGTGCCAATTATTATGCTTACAGCAAAAGTGGAGGAAGAGGATAAGCTAGAAGGGTTAGCAATTGGCGCTGATGATTACCTAACAAAGCCTTTTAGTGCAAGAGAACTTGTAGGAAGGGTAAAAGCACTTCTTAGAAGAGCATATAGGGAAGAAAGTCCTTTAGCTGAGCACTTAGTCTTCAATGATGGTGACTTAGAAGTAGATGTTCCCAAAATGAGGGTATTTAAAAAGGGAAATGAGGTTACTCTAACTCCTTATGAATTTAAGGTCTTAATATCATTATTAACTAATCCAGGACAAGTGTTCTCTAGGGAGCGGTTGGTGGAAAGGGCTTTTGGATATGATTATGAAGGTTTTGATAGGACTATAGATACCTATGTAAAAAACATAAGACAAAAAATTGAAAACAATCCCAAATGTCCTGATTATATCACCACTGTATATGGAGTTGGATATAGATTTGGAGGAAAACATTAATGAACATGTCTTTAAAGAGAAAACTTTCTTTAGGATTTTTAGCTGTAGTTATTTGTTCTTTAATAATTACAAGTTTAATTTCTAATTTAATGATAACTAAGAGATTTAACGAATATTTAGTTGAAGAGCATAGGGTGAAAATAAATGAAGTTGTAGCAGCAATTGAAGACATGTATTCTAAGAAAAATAAGTTTCAAGGATTTAAATATGATGAAATCAGAAGGTACGCTGAATTAAATGAATTATATATTGAAATAGTAGATATTAATGATAATAAAGTATATACCTCTGGAGATGCTCATCTGAGGCACAGGAATATGATGGAAACTATGATGGGTAGAGGAATGGGTCAGATGATGGGGAATATGGGGAGTTTAAACTTAGGAGACTATAAAGAAGAAAAGTTGATTATAAAAAAAGATAATGAAGCTTTTGGAAAAGTTACCATCGGATACTTTGGAACTTCTTACTTAAGTAATGCCGCTATAACTTTTAAAATGACACTAGGTCAATCCTTTATTGTATCAATGGTAATAACTCTTATTTTAGGTCTGGCAGTGAGCTTCGTTTTATCTAGACAGATATCAAAACCATTAGTGAAAATTAAAGAAATAGCAAATACCATGAGAACAGGAAATTTAACAGTGAGATCTAGCGTAAACACTAATACAACAGAGATACAAGAACTATCAAGTTCTATAAATTATCTTGCAGAAACCCTGCAGCAGCAGGAAGCACTTCGAAAAAGATTAACCTCAGATATGGCACATGAAATCAGAACGCCGCTTACTACTTTAAAAACGCATGTGGAGGCATTAATTGATGGTGTATGGGAGCCAACTAAAGAAAGGTTAGAGGTATTTTATGAGGAATTAGAAAGACTAACAAAGCTTGTTGATAATTTAAGAAACCTCTCTAAATTAGAAAAGCCAGAAATTACTATAAATAAAACAAGGCAAAATATTACTAAGGAAATAACGAAAGTTGTAGAAACCTTTATCCCTTTATATGAAAAGAATGAATTTCAAATTATAACCAATCTTCAAAATGACGTATATGCTTTAATGGATGTAGATAAATTCAAACAAATTCTTTATAATCTTTTATCTAATGCTTTTAAGTATCTTAGTATAGGAGGGCTAGTAAAAATTTCTCTATCAAAAATTAAAAATAAAGTAATTATTGTAGTAGAAGACAATGGAGAAGGCATTCCTGAAAAAGATTTACCTCATATATTTGAAAGATTTTATAGAAGTGATGTATCAAGAAATAAAACTACAGGTGGAACAGGTCTAGGGCTTACTATAACAAAGAACTTAGTGGAGGCTCATGGTGGTAATATTAGAGTTGAAAGTAAGGTTGGAACTTTTACCCGATTTATTATTGAGCTTCCAACATAAAGGTAATATTTTTAAAAAGCTAAAAAGTAGTCAAATTTATCATCTGACTACTCCTTAACACAATGTGAATTATTATTAACTTAGTGAAATGTTAACCAATTTTGGGATGGGGTATTGATTAACTTTACTATACTTATATTGTAATACAAACATATGTAGATGCTATGAAGATGAAGTGAATTATAATATATTTCTTTACTAAATTTAATATTTTCAGAAAAGTCTATAGAAAATGAAATTAAAAGGAATCTGGTTGGCTTACAGATTCCTTTTAATTATAAATATGAAAGTTTTATTTAATATATGTTTTACGGATTTCCTCTAAGTCAGCATTGTCTAGGTTATCTACCACTTGTATTATACCTAAAATAGAATCATCTTTAACTATCATATAAAATCCAGACTTATTAGGACTAAGTTCTATTTCATTAATACCTTTTTTCCCATCAAAAGAAGTAACTTCTTCAGTTGTAGTACCATCTAAAATATTAAATTCACTTTCTGCCTCATCAAAGTTACTTAAAACAAAGGTAACCTTTGTTTTTAAATTGCTCTCAGTGACAGCTATTAATGGCTGAAATTCATAACCAATACCATTGAATTTTGCAACTTGAGACTCATTAGCTTTAACAGCTTTATTTACTAAAAGTTCAGTTTTAGCTTTACTAATATCAGTGCCATAAATGCTTCGTTTTACTTCAGAGCCTGAGTTTGAACTAGAGGATGATTCTACACTGTCTAGGTTGTCTACAACTTTTATTTTTCCTCTTATCATTCCCATCCAACAGCTAAAGTTTATGTCTTTATCTCCCGGAGTAAACTCAATTATATTTTCACCACTCTTTAGTTTTTTTTCAACTTTTATAGATTGAGCTACAATAGCATTGTTACAAGAATTTATTTGTTGTCCATCAATTACCCATTTAACTGGAACTCCCTTTTGTACATATAATACGTTAGGGGTATAACCTCTGTTGCTAGCTGTCATATTAAGGGTTTGAACTCCATCTTTTATAATAGCCTTAGAACCATTATCACTAGGTGATTTGGTAGAATTACTTGAGCTGCTAGCATTGCTTGAAGTTCTGCTAGATAATCCTTCTGTTATATTTTCAACGGCTGTTAAGGGATTAAGGTTTATCCCTGCTAAGGTAAAGCCTCTGTTTCCCATAATAAGACCAAGGACTATAATTAAAACTCCACTAAACTTAAGAACTTTCTTTGTGTAACCTTTACTTAAAAGCCCCGATACTGCACCAAAAGTTAACATGAGAGGTACTGTTCCTAGGGAGAACATAAACATTGATAAAGCACCTTTTGTAGCACTGCCTGTCCCTAAAGCGAATAATTGCATGGTTTGAAGCGGACCACAAGGCATTAGTCCATTTAATAAACCTACTAAGAATGGGGTTCTAGGTTTATTTTTCACCTTACAAGAAGAAAAAGGTAACTTAATATTAAGTTTTCTAAAAGCACTAAAGCCAGTCATATTAAGGCCCATTATAATCATAAATGCACCAGCAAATATTTGTAGAGCAGATTGGGTGGCAATTGAAAGAGAGAATACTGAGCCAAGAGCACCAATTATTCCTCCCAAGACTGTGTAGGATACAACTCTACCTAAGTTATACATAAGTGCCGGTTCTATAGCTTCAAATTTATTCTTGCTTACTTTTGTTAAACTTTGAGAAAGCATTATTCCACCACACATGCCTACACAGTGAATGGAGGTGAGAACTCCAACTAGGAATAAAACAGCATATGATGCATTGGCAAGTTTAGCCTCCATATCAAATCCACTAGTTTTCATTCCAAGTAATACTATAGCAGCTACAACAATGAGTATTCCCATAAATTTGTAGTCATTTGAGTCTTCTGTATTATATCCAGCTTTTTTAACCGATGCTTTAATTTTGTCTAATTTACATTTGGTATCATCATACTCTATAACTGCATATTGGCCACTGTAACTAGCCTTAGCATAAATTACACCATCAATATGCTTAATGGCTTTTTCAACTCTGCTTTCGCATGAGTTACAGGTCATGTCGTAGACTTTAATTTTCTCTTTTTTAATACTCATAAATTCCCTCCTAGAAAGATATTTACACAGATAAAAACACTTTTTTACCTATGTGAATAAAAATAACTTGCTTTTTTATAAACTTTATAATGAGTGCTATATGGATTTTAATCTGCATTATTCAAAGGTTAAGTATTACTTTCCTTTTTATAGCACTTGACTAGTTGATCATCATTTTTTCAGAATTTAACTTAATAATAATGAAAGTATACAAAAATAATATGTTGATTATATGAAGAAATAAAAATAATTGAAATTTATGGAAGAGTTTTAGGTGATGATTTTCATTAGGGAATTTTAGACTTAGATAAAAAGGCATACTTCAACTGCGATTTACAATTTAATTAACAGGTACATTATCAACTACTTTCATATAAAAAATGTGCCCACATGGGATACTTTAAGTTAAAACCCAGCTAAGGTTTTAAGGAACAAGACTAAACTTCTTAACATAGTATATATTAGGGAGTAAAATCTCTAATAAAAATAAAAGGTGACAAATATGAAGAGTTTAAATTCTATTAAGAGCACTTCAAAAGATTATTTTCAAGGCAGGCAAGAAAAAATACAAGCTTTAACTGTTAACACTTGCACAGGTAATGAAACTGTGCTATTAATTCAAGATAATCCTTCTTGGGGATACAATTCTGTGACTAATGAACTTCAAGCACAAGGAGTAAATTTTTGCACCATAAGCTCAGACCAAATTGGCTCTATTAATTTATCTAGATTTAAAGAAATAATAATTCCATCTGCACAATTTGATAACTACTATGCGAATATAATGCCAAATGGAGTAATTCTAGCTTCTATTGAGGATTTTGTAAGAAATGGTGGTGTATTATCTGCAAATTTAGCTTGGGCTGAGTCTAGTGCTGCAGGTGCTACCTTTGTAGGGGGACTTAGGTATCAAGGAGATTACACTGATTACAACAATATAGCTAATAGCTCCCACCCTATAATTACCGCTGCACTTCCTTGCTTTGGTGGTAATTGTGGACAAATCCTAGATCAGGGTTACAGAAATGATTTAGATGGATGGAACTCATCATCCCACGGATATTTTACTAACTTGCCAGCAGGAACTGGAGTAATTCTTGTTGATGGGCAGAATAGACCAGTTATGATAGAATATCCTTACGGTAAAGGGACGGTTGTTGTAACCTTTTCAACTGTTGAGTGGCAATATGGATATGGTGGAAGAAAACTATTAGCAAATGAACTTGCTTATCAAAGTTATCTAGTAAGAAGATCATCTAGAGGACTCCTTGTTGAAGTAGAATAGAGTGTGATGCTATAGAGTATTAATTTAGAAAATCAACGTCTGGCTAATACAGACGTTGATTTTGATTATATAGGACATTCAACTTTTTTGCCTAAAAAAGTATCTGGGATGCCTTGTAATTGCTAGGTATTTAAAAGAACGTGTAAAAACAGGCATTTGTTGTTTAATTAACCTAAGGGTAATTAACAAATTATGGGAATAGCCTATTTTCTATCGTGAGTTTTTTTAGTTACATGTTTAGTAAAGTAATTTGAAGCAATTAGAGGTTCAAAGTATTGTTCAAATAGGGTAAGCTTGTATTAAAAATAAAATTGATAAACAGACTTTAATAGATATAATGCTAAAGGATCAATGAACCTTATGCTTCACAGTTTAGATAACCCAAATGTTAGATAAATGGATGCTCAATCAAAGATGTATGAAGAAGAAAATAAATATACCCTAATCCTTGTTAATCCTCCTTGATATTATATGATGTCACAAGAAGTTGTTGATTTAGTTGGAAATAAGTATGTATCAGTTGTAGCATTAAAAAGAGTTATTTTAAATCGGATAATACAAATTCCAGTAATGATACCGCCATTAGACATTCAATATCAATTTGCTTTTTTTGTAAACAACTCGATAAATTGAAATTTGAAATGGAAAAGAGCCTTCAAGAAATACAGAATAACTTTAATCCACTAATGCAAAAAGCTTTATTAGCTGTAAATAAAGAGCTTTTAATCCTATATTGGAATATAGGAAATATAGTACTAAAATATCAAGATAAAAAAGGTTGGGGAGCTAATGTAATTGATAATATTGCAAAAGAAATAAAAGCTGAGTTTCCAGACCAGAAAGGGTTTTCATCTAGAAACTTAAAGTATATGAGAAAGATTTCAGAGCAATATAAGGATATCAAATTTGTGCAAGAGTTACTTGCACAAATTACGTGGTATCACAACATTACTTTGCTTGAGTAAGTTAAAATATAGATAAGAGACTATGGTATATTGAAAAAACTATGAAGAATGGTTGGAGCAGAAATACTTTAGCACATCAGATTGAAAGTAATTTTTTTGAGAGACAAAATAATGACATAAAGATAATTAATTTTATGGAAAAGCTAGAAACACCCTATAACGTGGGAAGAAATAAGGGAGTTGTAAAGGTAATTATGCTGATAGGGGTGTTTAGCATTTAAAAGATTGATATAAAATTTATAATATATATGTAAAATATGGAAAGTAAAAAGGTATATTGAAATGAGAGCGTATCAAAAATATTGATGTCCTTGTTGTTGCTACTATACAGTTAAAGAACGTAAAGGGAAATTAACTAGTGAAACAAAGGATATGTTTGATATAGATTTGTTTTTTAGGATTATAGAAAAGGTAACTGTGTTTGATTTACATAAGATTGAAGTAACTTTGATTGATAGAACAGAGATTGAATGCGAAATTAAATAGTAATATGGATGCTGGCTAGGGTAATTATATATTACTTTTAACCAGCTTTATTTTATATTTTAAAAACACAAATTTATTGGTGATGAAATTGTTTTGAAATTTGGTAGTGCCAATACTTAGATACTAATTTCTTATATTAAATTTGAAAAGTTAAGTGTAGTTTGACATGAATACATTATTTATGATAAAATGATATAAATTTGTTGAATTGAAGGAGGACATATATCTATGTATTCAGTACGTTTAAGATAAGCAGGCAATAAAAAAGTGTTAAAAACATCCACAATGGTGGGCTTTTTTTGTTGTGTTTATTTTACGTATTATGACATGGATAGGGGGGAGTGTAGCTATTTGATGCTATGCGTTTTTTCTCTATGTCTTTTTAACGTTGGTATGCAGACTAAAGATTCCATTGCGGATTTTAGTCTGCATTTTTTATTGCCTAAAACTAATATGAAACCAACAATAAAAATGCAAGGAGAAATTTGATATGATAAAAGAAAATTTAAAATGGAAACGGTATTTTTTTACTATATGGACAGGACAGGTGATTTCACTTATTACTAGTGCTATCCTGCAAATGGCTATAATTTTTTACCTTACAGAAAAAACAGGATCAGCCATGGTACGTCAATTGCTTCATTAGTAGGGTTTTTGCCTTATGCAGTATTTGGTACTGTGATAGGTGTATTAGTGGATCGTTATGATAGAAAAAAGATAATGATTGGTGCTGATTTAATTATTGCTGCAGCTGGAGCAGTACTGGCTATTATTGCTTTGTATATGGAGATACCAGTTTGGATGGTTATGGTAGTATTATTTATCCGCAGTATTGGAACGGCTTTTCATTCCCCAGCGCTAAGTGCAGTTACTCCTCTTTTAGTACCAGAAGAACAACTAACTAAATGTGCTGGTTACAGTAAATCCCTGCAGTCTATAAGCTATATTATTAGTCCTGTTGCTGCGGCATTTTTATATTCTGTTTGGGAATTAAATGCAATTATAGCTGTTGACGTCTTGGGTGCTGTTATAGCATGTGTTATGGTTGCAATTGTACGCATTCCCAAGCTAAGTATAGAGCAGCAAAGTTTGAATCTAAATATTATCAAAGATATGAAAGAAGGATTTGCTGTTTTGAAAGAAAACAAAGGATTATTTGCATTACTACTTATAGGCACACTATATATGTTTGTTTATATGCCAATCAATGCGCTTTATCCTTTAATCACCATGGAATATTTTTCTGGAACACCTATGCATGTATCTATTACCGAAATTGCCTATGCCTCCGGGATGCTGGCAGGTAGCTTGTTGTTGGGGTTAATTGGTAAATTTAAAAAGAGAATCATATTAATGACTGCATCTGTTTTTATGATGGGAGCGAGTTTGACCATTTCGGGGTTACTACCCTCAAATGGATTTGTGTTTTTTGTTGTGTGCTGTGCAATCATGGGGCTTTCAGTTCCATTTTATAGCGGTGTTCAAACGGCTCTTTTTCAAGAAAAAATTAAACCTGAATATTTAGGACGTGTATTCTCTCTGACAGGAAGCATTATATCTTTAGCTATGCCACTTGGTTTAATCCTCTCTGGATTGTTTGCTGATAGAGTGGGTGTAAACCATTGGTTTCTAATATCAGGTGTTTTAATAATAGTTATTGCTATAATTTATTCTCTGGTGACTGATATTAAGAAATTAGATTAAATAGAAAATGAAAAATTTTGACGAGGTGGAACATTTATGTATTATATTTTCATATAGTCCTTCCTGCTTAAATCGCAGGATTTTCCCTGCGAACCAGTAAATGGAAATATACGATTTTAGACAGGAGGAAAAAAGATTTTGCACTTATGGAAAAACTTGGTGTTAATTAATTAGATGTGCAGACCATGAGCGGTGGTGAAGAAACAAGACTGTAAAATACTAACAGTTCGTTGCAGAACGCGAACCATTAGATCAGGCTGCTGAGGAAAAGCGAAAACAAGCACAAAAAATAAATCAGAAAGCTAAAGGTGCTGTTAAGAAAAACAATTCTGAATCTTGATAATGTGGCTGATATAATTTATGAAATCAAAGATAAGGGATTGAACTTAGTCTAATAATCATTGCATACTTTGTGTTTATAGACCAAAGGTATGACTGTGAAAGAGATTATTAGTTTTGTCTAACCTACTAAGTAGGTTAGACTCCTAATGTGAAAAATGAGGCCTTCAAGATAAACTTTGAAGGCTCATTTCCAGAGGGATAATGTAAAACATAAGTAATATATTGCAAAAATGCATAACCCGACATAAAATGTAGCTTTTGATATTGAAAAAAGGAGTGTGTTCGTATGGTAGATAATATTATTCAATTAGTAATAGAGAAAGTATCCTCTTTGCCTTGTATAGAAGGTATTGTCTTAGGGGGATCACGGGCAAGAGGCACCAATACAGAGGATTCAGATATAGATATCGGAATCTATTACAATTCAGAATCATTTGACCTAACTACTATCAATCAACTTGCTACAGAGTTGGATGATGAGCATAGAAGTAACCTTGTTGTACCTCTCGGAGAATGGGGTGATTGGGTTAATGGCGGTGGATGGTTAGTCATAAATGGGTATCATGTTGACTTAATTTTACGTGATAAAAAACGGGTGGAAAAAATAATTAAAGATACAGAGCAAGGAATTGTTACTGCCAATTATCAGACAGGGCATCCTCATGGATATATTAGCGCCATGTATCGTGGAGAATTGGCAATCAGCAGGGTGCAATACACTAATGATGAAAACTTTTATCAATTAAAAAAGCAAGCAGAACGTTATCCAACCGCTTTGCAGAAAGGGTTAGCCGAATTCTTTATGTTTGAAGCAGATTTCTCCTTAATGTTTGCTGAGAACAATATAGATAAAGACGATGTATCCTATGTTTGCGGGCATTGCTTTCGAAGCATATCTTCACTTAATCAAGTCTTATTTGCAGTAAACAGAGAATACTGCATAAATGAGAAAAAGGCGGTTAAGATGATTGAAGATTTTAAGATCAAACCAAACGATTACAAGGGAAGGGTCGATAAGGTTATTTCCTTAATATCAACAGATGTAGATTGTACAAGAAAAGGAATAGAGATTCTTCAAAGACTAGTAAATGAGGTTGAACATCTGAAAGGAGCCAATATTCAATAACGGGACCAGATAAAAAAAGCTATATCCAAATGAAAATATAAAGACGGTTTGCGATATAAGTAACCTGCCTAAAAGACCTAATGTTGAGATTGGCGAATACACTTATTATAGTGATAATAAGAAATCTCCAGAAAAGTTTTATGATAACTTAGAGCACCACTACGAATTTCTAGGGGATAAACTGATAATAGGCAAGTTTTGTGCAATTGCAAAGGGTTTTAAGCTTATCACGAATGGAGCAAACCACAGAATGGACAGTAGCTGTTTTACTAATGAAATAGGCTTAGAGATAAGAATTTTATGATTTTTGGAGTGAGATATATGGCAGTTAAAACAAATGTAATGAGATTATTAGATAAGGCGAAAGTTGAATATAAAAGTCATTGTTATGCAAATACAGATGCTGTTAGTGGCATTGAGGTAGCAAATATTTTGAATCAGAATCCTAAGCAAGTGTTTAAAACACTTGTAACTGTAGGTGAGACTAATAAATACTATGTATTTCTAGTTCCTGTAGCGGATGAATTAGATTTTAAAAAAGCTGCTAATAGTGTTAAGGAGAAAGCAGTTAGAATGATTAAATCAAAGGATTTACTGGAGGTTACAGGATATATACATGGGGGATGCTCACCCATTGGCATGAAAAAGAGTTTTGTAACTATCATTGATGAATCAGCAGGTAACTTTGATACTATCATATTTAGTGCTGGGAAAATTGGATATCAAGTGGAAGTAAGTCTTGAAGAATTGAGAAAGGTTACTACATTCAGTTTAACAGACATTATTCGATGAGAATAAAGAATAATGTTCATAAAATGTAAAGAATTTCATTAATTCATATAAGGAGTTAACTAAAAATTTAGTTAACCCATGGTAAAATATAATTAACTGAAAAGACGTAGGTATAAATAATTATAAACGAGTAATGAGGTTTTCAAATTAGTAAAAAAGTGGAGGTATTTGTATGTGGGTTAATTGTTTAGATAGAAATATCTTTATAAAAAGTTTATATAGTGAAGTACCTCATTTGAGTAATGCACAAATTAAGGCATTGTGTATCAGTGATGAAGGGAATAGAGTGACATTAGGCTTTGACATGCCTTATTATGCAGAGTTTCCACCTCAAAAGTGGTTAGGGCTAGGGTAAACTCGATTTTTGTTGAAGTAGATTTGTTTGGAATTAAGGAATTAGTAGTTAAGTCCTCTAAGAATACATTTTGAGGAGACATTTCAATTGAGAAAGATAATAACAATATACTGAATGTTAAAATCGAAGGATCTGTAAACGCAACAATACAAGCTGAGTGCGGACTTATTCAAAGAGTCAGTGCTTATTTAAAGTGAAACTAAGCTTAAGATATAATAGTTTAATCAAAAGTAATTTTAAAGTTACTTAGGTGGAGGAGAAGGGTGAGTTTTTCCAAGGACTTTATTATAATACTCTGTTATAGCTTCATCCAAAATTGTACTTAGATAAACATTTACATCTTCATGAGTAGCTTTAAGTTCATTAAGTTTTCTTATTGTAGATTTTCGGAAAGCATAAGTTCTCTTCAAATCAAAGGCATCCCCATTTATAGGAGGGGTTATGCCATTTGGGACAGCCTTACCTTTTCGGTTATCAGTAATACTTTGTAATTAACTTAGAAATAAAAAGATTATGTTTTAAAACTAGTATAATAATATAAATAGTAACAAAGCTTTTTATAGTTAATTCTAGCAAATCCAATACCACCCCCTAACTATAATGATGTATTCACCAATAGTCCAAGGGGGATAAAACGCTCAAGACCCCCGTAGCCATCCACTACGGAATTTTAATTTGAACTTTAGAATTATACCATAATTATGTAGAATATATACACAAGAATAAAATGGAAAAATCTCATTTGGAGTAGTTAAGGAGAACCGCGCACTATAAGGTACGTCGACTTTGGGTAGATAAGTGATAAGTGTCGGGGGTGACATTTGATAACTTTTGTAACTTAGATTCTCGGAATTTATGTAAAAAACAATTAGGAATTGTTTTTTACATATTTAATAATTTTTTGGCATGCTATAATTTATTATGAAATGTAAATTCAATTGGGGGGATAGAAATGAACAAGTGTAAATTCAAATCAATTACAGTTGATGATATACCTGCAATGGCTGACTTGCTAATAGAAAGACAAAATTTTGAGAGTAAGTTATATTCATTTCTTAAAAATAGCTGTCTTAACATAAAGTATATTACAGATATGTTTGAGGATTTGTTCGTTAATAGTAAA
Organism: Clostridium punense; assembly: GCF_017874425.1. Classification (GTDB taxonomy): domain Bacteria; phylum Bacillota; class Clostridia; order Clostridiales; family Clostridiaceae; genus Clostridium_J; species Clostridium_J punense. Next base: position 44,637 of record NZ_JAGGLL010000020.1, on the reverse strand, counting down.
GTGATAGGGATAGGGGCATTTTCTAATGGGGAACTAGTAGGTTATATAATAGGAGAGATAAAGATTGATAGTAGAAGAGGTAGGTATGCATGGGTGCCCTATGAGGGAATGGCAATTAGAAGGGGTCAATCATCTGAACTTATAAGGAATCTCTATGCAAAGGTTTCAGTTATTTGGCTTGAACAAGGTTGTTTCAATCAATATACTTTAGTACCCCTTGGAAGTCAAGAGTACTATGAGGCCTTCCTGAGATTAAGCTTCTCTATTCAGCAAGTACACTCCATAATGAACATGGAGGAGTACAAGCCTTTTGAAAATGTAGCTGATATAGATATTAGACTTGCCAATAAAATGGATAGTGAGGCTATGGGCAGGATGTCCCAAATAATCCAGTACTATCAAAGTTCGTCACCAACTTTTGAACCTTTATTACCTGAAGTTGTAGCACAAATAAAAGCTGGGTATAGGGGTATAGTAGAGGATGATGATGCAACGGTTGTCATTGCGACAAAGGACATGAAAGAAGTAGGATTTCAAGTATATGGGACTATTAATTCAGATTTGATGTCACCCGATGATGGAGTAGAGCTAAGTATTGCGGGCACTTATTCTTCCGAAATGAGAAGTGGTATCGGTAAGAAATTAATGAATGAAGGCTATAAGATTATGAAAGAAAAGGGATATAACAATATAATTACAGATTGGAGAATAACTAATCTTGCTTCTTCAACATTTTGGCCCAAATGTGGATTTAAACCTATAGCTTACAGAATGTTTAGATGTATAGACAGGAATGTAGCATGGGCAAACATTTACAACCCAAGTATTAAACAGTTGTAGTGAATTCAGTTAAGGAATTTTATCATTTGTCGCTGTTACCCAGAGCTATGGATGACAGTGATATCAGTTAGATTGTAATGGTCTTATGTATACTGGGATATTCCTTGGGAGGGACTAAAAGAACTCCATCTAACCACAAGGTTTACGGTTCCACTATGCTACACCCAAATTCATTGGGCAAGGGTTAGTAGATTTTAAACCCTAAGCTTATTAGAAAATTTAAGCAGCCACTAAGAAAATTCTCCAAGGAACTAGTATCCTTTGGAGTAATGTTCTCAGTGGCTGTTTTTCTGTGTCTTAAAATTAAAATTCAATTAATAGGTAGACAAATTACAGCTAAAGTTTTCAAGATTTTTTAGTCTTAATTGTAAATTGCTTTTGTTTAAATTGTAGGAAGATTACGGAAAGTTACAGGTATATTATTACAGTAATTACATGGTAGAAAGGAATTAATTAGATTGTAAGTTATAGTAAAATCGGACATACTAATCAATTGTCAGCTAGATAAATATTATTCTATATCAAGAGCTGGAATACAGGTAAGAATAAGATATCTATAAGTTAAATAGTAAAAAACATTAATTCCATAATAAAACTATAAAACTGGTAGAAGTAGCTAAACACAAAGTTAGTTAACATCATATAATATAACGTGGAAAATTATTATGGAGAATGAATATGAAACAAAATGAAATAACTTTAAATAACTCTACAAATTACAATACAATTGAAGATAATTTTAGACATGGACATCATGGCTGGTATTCTTATCGACATCCATTTTTATATGAATATTGCTATCATATAAATGATGAAATGATACAAGAACCTTATTATAAATCTCGAAGTAATAAGTTACACCTTGTTATAAATTCTGATAATGCAAAAAAGTTACCTGACAACTTTCGCAATACTATTGATTTAGCTAATTTTAAAGATAATAAAGTTATAAACTTAAATGGATTAGCTAATTTAAACGCATCTGCTAGTTCTCAATTTTCTGAAAGTGGCCTTGCATTTGTTAAACAATCCATAGGCCATGCTATGCCAATAATTATAGTTGATTTAAGGCAAGAATCACATGGATTCATCAACGGTGTAGCGATAAGTTGGGCAGATAACCATAACAAGGCCAATAAAGGCTTGACTAAAGAAGCAGTTTTAACTGATGAAAATACAAGATTACATGGCATCTTATTAAACAAGCCAATATATATTGGTGATATAACATTAATACCTAAAAAACTTGAAAATGAAAAAAGCTTAGTTCAAAGCTATGATATGTCATATATGCGTATACCTGTAACAGATAATGAAATGCCTAATAATGGAATGGTTGATTATTTTATAAAATTCGTTAATTCATTGCTTCCAAATACCTGGCTACATTTTCATTGCAAAGCTGGGTTAGGAAGAACAACTACTTTTATTGTAATGTATGATATGATGAAAAACGCTAAAAATGTCAGTCTCCAAGATATAATGAATAGGCAGGTCTTACTAGGCGGAAAGAACCTACTTAGGGATGAGCAGCTCTTGATGAATCGCTCCGAACAAAGAGTTAAATTAATAAAGAGATTTTATAGGTATTGTGTTGAAAATAATGACAATTTTAAAACTACATGGTCTCAATGGATTAGACAACATAGAAATTAAACATTACCATATAAAGTTTTAAAACATATAAATGAATATAAATAAATGTGACTGAACTAAATTACCTTTGATTCAAACTTTAGGAAGATTACGGAAAGTTACAGGTATATTATTACAGTAACTTTGTGGTAAAGTTAATTTGATAGAGTTATATAAGGATTTAATCTAAAGTGAAACTAGTAATTAAATGTGTAGGACAAAATTAGTTATTTTAAGAGGAGGAATGTAAATGGATTTATTGCATTTCTTAGATTTATTTTTTAATCATTCATTTATTGGATTGCTGTTATTAATTTTGGGTATAGTATATAAACTTTTTCCACCTAAGAATGTAAATTCATTTTATGGCTTTAGGACTGGAAAATCACAAAAAAGTAAGGAAGTATGGGATAAAGCAAATATATACTGTGCAAAAAAAATTATAGAAATAGGAATCTTTTTAACTATATTAGGTGCTATTAATTTAATAGTACTTCCTAATATGTACTCATTATTTTCAATCATTACTGTAGGTCCGCTACTAATATGGGTAATAGTGAAAACAGACAAACACATAAGCTAAAAAGAGTATTCTCTTAAATCCTATATAACATTACAGGAGTCAAATAAATCAAAATTCATTGAAGGTATCCAAGCAACTATATTGAGCTATGGTAATAAAATTGTGCTTCTTGCTGATATAACCTTGTATTTACCAAAGAAACTATAGCTTCATAATAGTTATAAAATATACCTTAACCAAAGAATTATGATTAATGTAAATCCGAAAGGTAGTAAGATTATATAGTTTGTGTATGGACTTTTTAACAATAAATAGAGCATCTTTAAGTCTTCAATATAAGCTTAAAGATTTACTCTATTAATCTAAGAGAGTAATAAAGAAATCATATAGTTAAAGATAAATAGGAATTCAAATCGTGGGTTATTTGCATAAAATTATGTTAAGGCATTAGAAGTGGAGAGTGAACAAAATGAAAAATGTTAAATTAGAAAAAATGACACTGGAAGATTATAACGACTACATTTATCCTGCTGTAACCAACTATGAAGATCAACTTCTACTAAGCGGACGTTTTGATAATAAGCAGGAGGCACATGAATTTGCAGTATGGGAATATAACGATATATTCAAAGATGGATTTTATACCCCTGAAACATATTTATATAATATTACTGTAAATGAACAAAAGGTTGGAATAATTTGGTTTATAAATGAGGATAATCAGGGTGTTCCAGGTGAGGCTTTTATTGGTGATTTCTTAATTTACGAAGCTTATAGAAATCAAGGATATGGTTATAAAGCATTGCGTATAGTAGAAGATGTAGCAAAAGCTCAAGGTCTCACTGAAATAAGGCTAGGGGTATTGAATCACAATGCAAGTGCTAAAAAGCTTTATATAAGTGTTGGTTATACCGTTTTTAAAGAAAGAGAAAATGACTGTATTATGCGTAAGCTTTTGTTTTAATATTGATTATGACTACTTTGCCTGTTTCTTGGTTAGTAAGTTAGAAGAAGTTTACTATAAAGATAATATGGATATACGATTCTTTGGCTCAAAAATGTACTCAATATGGCAGTGTTACCGTCTGAAATTCAAAATAAAGAACCATTTTGCATATCTTTAGATAGCTATAAATTAGAGAGTAAAAAAATCTATGAAATAGGTGGAAGAAAATTTGTTAGAGGTATATGGAGGAAGTAAATATAATTTAAATGGACTAACAAATTCCAGTTTATAGAGTTGAAGTTACATAGCTTTAGTTTTGGAATTTTGCATTTTTCAAATATCTATTTGCTTACATAGCATAACATAAAGAGCTTAATATATACTCTAAGTTTATAAAAGGTTTAAGTAGATACTAAAAAGATTATTGAAGGAGATAGTATCCTCTGGAGTAATTTTCTTAGTATCTTATTTTTATGCGTCTTTAAATCAAAATTCAACTAGTAGGTAGACGCTTTACAGCTAAAGATTTCAAGAGTTTCAAGTCTTAGATGTAAATTACCTTTGATTTAAATTTTACGAAGGTAATGAAAAGGTACAGGTATATTATTACAGTAATTATATGGTAGAATAAGTATTGTAGTTCGTTGTAGTAAACAAGGCTGAGGGAATGGAAAGGGGTTAAGAAATGATTCTAGCAGAGAATAAAAGTGGACAACAGTTATTTGAGTACATAGAAGTATCCGAAAAAGATTTACTAGAAAGTGATATATTTAAACCTGTTACAGGTTCATTTGCATTTATAAAATGTAGAGATAGGTATTTGATTGCATATAACAAATGGAGAAGACAGTGGGAATTTCCTGCTGGAAAAATTGAAAAAGGTGAAACATATAAAGAATGTGCAATTAGAGAATTATTTGAAGAGACAAATCAGAATGTTACTAATCTTGAATATAGAGGTCTATTTAAAATATATGATAAAAATAAAAGTCAAGTAAGATATAGAACAGTGTATTTTGCAGAAATTGATAAAATTACTGGATTCAAAGAGAATAATGAAATGACTGAAATTATGCTATGGGATTTGGAAAGCGATATAGGGTATTTCGATGAAGTAGACAAAAAAATGCTACAGCTATGTGTTAGATAAAAGGTGACATATTAAAAAATCAAGACGCACTTTTCTTAAATTCATCTTAATAATAGAATTGTGATTATTTTATTATATAGAAAATTCAACTGTTTTTTGCCTAATAAAGGTACATGAAGGCTTTGAGATTAGTGCCTTTGAGAGTTTATGTAGAAAACGCTATAAACATTTAAGATAAAGTTTTGTAGAATTTGTTTAAAAAGCAAGGTTAATATCCTAAGGTAATACTAAAATAAAGGCTAATAAAAAATAATTACTGAATGAGTTCCATTCAGTGAGATATGAGATTTATTTAATAAGGAGAACACTTATGAAAGTAGGAAGAGTAACAAGAGTCTTAATTGATAAAGATAGAACAGAAAGCTTTTTATCAATTAATGAAAAAGGGAAAATAGTTATCAGTATATTCTACCAAGCAGATCATGAGTTTAATACATCAGAAAAACCATATTACAAGGGCTTATATGAACCAAATAGTGAAGAGTTTATTAAGAGATTTGGAGACAATAATGAAGAGAAAAAGGAATACTTAAGAAATATAAAGATAAATACATTTAATAATGCTCCAATTACAAAAGAAGACAAAAAGTTTCCAGTTATCTTATTTTCAGGTGGACTAGGTATGGGAAGAGACTTTTATATGTTTAATATTGAAGAGATGGTAGCGAAAGGGTATATAGTGGTAACAATTGGACATATTTATGATACAGAATTTACTATTTTGCCTGATGGAACAATAGTTGAACAAGATGAAGCTGTTAAAGATCATACTAAAGCAGCAAGAGAAAAATTAATTAGTATTAGGAAGAAAGATGTTTTATTTATTTTAGATGAACTTAGTAATTTAAATATAGAAGATGAAATAATTAAAAATAAAATGAATTTGAATAAAATAGGTGCTGTTGGTCATTCCATCGGTGCATATACATTATTTGAGAGTTTTAAAGAAGATAAAAGAATTAAAGTTTTAGTTATGCTAGATGGAAGCTTACAGTATATTAATTTAAACAAAGAAATAGCAGAAGGTAAAAAACTTAATAAACCATTACTTAACTTTAGGAAGGGATTAAATAAATATGATGAAAGAATGAAATCCTTTATTGAAAAAAATAAGGACAAGTTTGATGGTGAATTATTTAAAGATTTTTTATTAAGAGAGCACTATACTATAATAAATCAAGAAGAAGGACAAGAACAGTTAATGAAATATTTAGATAAGTACCAATCATCAATTAAATTATGTAACACAGAGCATATGACTTTTTCAGATTGGTTTATAGTTAAAAAAGAATTAAAAAATAATGAAATGATACCAGTAGAAGAAGCTCACAATATTATTAATTATGTTATAGTTTCATTTTTCGATGAATTTTTATGTGAGATAAACCAAGAATATACTGATATTCTGAAGAGTGAGAGATATAGTAATCTTAAGTTATTAGGGAACTAATTATATTTATGATTATAGGTTTTCGAGTAAATTTGACCTACTTTTTCAATTAAGACTAATAGATTAAGCAACCAGAAATCAGAGAAAAATATGACTATCAAATAACTTTTGTATTGAAGGAGGCAAGACTCATGACTATGGGACAGCTAATATTATTTTTGATATTAATCTTTTATATAGGATGGCTTAATACCTCAATTAGGGAGATAAAACAAAAACTCTCTAACATTGAAAAAATGCTAGATAGATAAAGCTTAGTGGAATTTATAATGTACTCTGAAAAACTTGTTCTCGTAATCTAAGAGAGCAATACAAAAGTCATATGTAAAAGATAAAGAGTTATTTAGCTAATAGAATACTTGCATTTTTAGAGGGAGATGAGTAGGAGTGTGTGCATATGATTTTAAGACCAGGATACAGATTACAAAGGGATGGTCAAAAGATAAAAAATATTGCGTTACAGCCCATGATGGGAAAAAATGTTTGTTACGTATTTCAAAAACAGAGCAACAAGAACGTAAGAGGGTAGAATTTGAAATGATGCAGCGTGTGGAGTCTCTTGGTGTGCCTATGTGTAAGCCGATAGCATTTGGCACTTGTGAGGAAGGTGTATATTTTTTACAAAGTTGGATTGAAGGAAAGGATTTTGAAGAGGTTCTTACGAGGATAACTTATAAAGAACAGTATGCTTATGGAATTGAGGCGGGGCAAATATTAAAGCATATTAATTCTATTGAAGCTCCTGATACGCAGGAGGAGTGGGAGGTACGATTTAATAGTAAAATTGATCAAAAAATCAAAATGTATAAAGATTGCTCCATAAAATATGAATATGGACAAGCTTTTATTGACTATATAAATGCGAACCGCTATTTGCTGCAAAATCGTCCACAATGCTATCAGCATGGGGATTATCATGTGGGCAATATGATGATTGATTCTGAGGGCAAACTGCAAATTATTGACTTTGATAGAGCTGATTTTGGTGATCCATGGGAAGAATTTAATCGAATTGTTTGGAGTGCACAAAGATCTCCTCTTTTTGCTTCTGGCATGGTAAATGGCTATTTTAATGATAATGTACCAATGGATTTTTGGCGACTGCTTGCACTATACATTTCAAACAATACTTTGTCATCTATAACTTGGGCAATTCCATTTGGGCAAAGTGAAGTTGATACCATGATAAATCAAGCCAAAGAAGTTCTAAAGTGGTATGATAATATGCAAAATACCATTCCTACTTGGTATAAAAGGTGTATAAAATGAGTGTAAAAAAGAAGTTGATAAATTTTAATTTGGAGGTAAATCATGAAAAAATGGTATGATGAGGAGTACAAATTTCAAATTGAGGTAACTGGGTTTCTTCGTAGTGACCATACAGAGCGGTACTGTAGAAACGGCGAGGAAGTTGGGGATAAGTATACCTGTACCTATGGCTGCCCCGTAAATACAGACGGACAGGGTATCTGTTCCAAGGTTATGATGATCATGTTCCCAATCATGGAGGCGGTGAGAAGTGGCGGAGATTTAGAGAACATTGGTGGCAATGATAAATATAGCAAGGATATTGTATGCCCAGATGGCTGCGTCATGTTCAGGCTGACTGCAAAGAAACTTGACAATGAGAATTTTTATAAGGGGAAGTTTTTTGATTAATCTTGACGTTTATTATGCTTAGTTTGAAGACAACTAAAATATATAAACTCCAATTTCTAGAGTTGAGGTAACATAATTTTAGTTTCAGTGTTCTAGTACCTTCCTAATACCTATTTAATTGCATCATATAATAAAAGAGCTCAATATAAACCATAAGTTTACTAGAAAATTTAAGTAGCCTTTAAGAAAAGTCTCCAAGGAGCTAGGAAGCTCTGGAGTAATTTTCTCAGTGGCTTATTTCATATTTTATAAAATTTAAACGCAACTAAAGCTAGCTAGACAATCTCTAGCTAAAGCTTTTATCACCTTCAAGCCTTAGCTGCAAATTGTCTTTGACTTAATTTTTATGCAGGCAATGAAAAGATGCAGTCATATTATTACAGTAATTATATGGTAGAATAAGTATAATAGTTCGATATAGTAATTTATTGTACATTATTTATAATCGGAGGGAGTTCCATGAAATACATAGAAACAGGAATTGAAGGATTTAAGCTTCGCTTTGCTGAGAGAGGTGATGCTGCGATTATTTTAAAATTTATTAGGGATTTAGCTACTTATGAAAATGAATTAGACCAAGTTAAAGGGACAGAAGAAATGTTAGATTATTCTTTATTTGATCGAAACGGTGCCGAAGTAATTATTGGAGAATACAATAACAATCCAGTTGGTTTCGCCTTGTTTTTTCAAAGTTTTTCTACATTTTTGGCAAGACCGGGTATTAATCTGGTGGATTTGTACATAGAACCTGAGATGAGGGGAAAAGGATTTGGGAAAAAAATATTGTCGTATCTGGCTAAACTTACTGAAGATAGGGATTGCGGAAGATTAGAGTGGTGGTGCCATGATTGGAATGATTCTGCAATTAAGTTATACAAAAAATGGGGAGCATTTCCAATAAACAATATTAGAGTGTATCGCCTGTGTGAAAATGCATTAACTGAGCTTTCTAAAGAGCTTAAATAGTGTAAGATAACAGCAATTTTATTTTTTAGAAATTAAAGACACTTTTTCTTAAACCATTGCTTAATCATATAATTACGATTAATTTAAACTCGCAACAGTAGAATCTAATAGCTTTGATATAAATAGTAATTTCATGTATAGGTTATTTATATAATCTTTTAGACAAGACAAAACATAGCACAAAAAGTCGGGAACCACCACTTGAAAAAAGGTAAGATATATATACAGACAGGGGGGATGATTATGAGGTGGCTTGAAGGAATTGGCGAAGCTATTAACTATATTGAAGAGAACATTACTGCAGAAATTTCAATAGAAAATATTGCAAAAAAAGCATTTATGTCTCCGTTTTACTTTCAAAAGGGATTTGGAATGCTCTGTGGTTTTACCATTGGAGAGTATATCAGACAACGCAGGCTTACCCTTGCCGGCAGTGAGCTTGTTTCAACTGATGAGAAAGTTATTGATATTGCACTGAAGTATGGCTACGATTCACCAGATAGTTTCACAAAAGCTTTTATTCGATTTCATGGTGTCACACCTACTGCTGTTCGAAAAGATGGAGCAATGATTAAATCCTTTGCTCCGCTGAAAATCAAATTTTCATTGGAAGGTGGTTATATTATGGATTACAAAATTGTAGAAAAAGATTCGTTCACTATCATGGGAGCATCAAAGGTATTTGAATATGATAATGCAAATACAAAAGTTCCACAGTTTTGGAGAGAGCATTATGAGACAGGAAATGGAGACTTTGTATGTGGTATGTACGGAGTAAGCATAGATGAGAGCATGGGTTCAGATGAGTTTGAATATTTAATTGCAGATAATTACAATCCATCTATAGAAATACCTAAAGGGTTTGTTACAAAGATCATTCCTAAACACACCTGGGCAGTTTTTGCTTGTAAGGGCCCAATGCCGAAAGCTATACAAGGTGAGAACGAAAAAATCTTCTCAGAATGGTTACCTAATTGTAGGGATTATGAAATTGCAGCTGGTTACAATATTGAAATGTACACCAACATCGCTGATTATCCTAAAGGCAACCAAGATGAAAATTACTACAGCGAAATTTGGATTCCTGTTAAGAAAAAATAACTATTTGAAACAGCATAATTCGGGGTTTATTAAATATTTGAATTTGTAGAGTTAAAGTAAGATAATTGTAGTTTGTGAATCTTTCAAATATCTATTTAGTTGAATTCTATAATATGAAAGGTTCAATTATAAACCCTAGATTTATAAGAAAATTTAAGTAGCCACTAAGAAAAGTCTCCAAAGACTTATTAAGTTTGGAGTAACTTTCTTAGTGGCTTATTTCATATCTTATAAAGTTTAAACGCAACTAAATCTAGTTAGACAATCTCTAGCTAAAGCTTTTGCCACCCTCAAGTCCTAGCTGCAAATTAGCTTTGACTTAATTTTAGGTAAGTAATGAAAAGGTATAGGTATATTATTACAGTAATTATATGGTAGAATAGAGTTAGTTAGATAGTACGTTATAGTAAATTATGGGGAACTATAACTGACTTATGAAGGATTACAAGGGGGATTGTTATGTATAAAGTGTATGAAACTGAAAGACTTATTTTAAGAGTTATTGATGGCACATTTGCTCAATCAGTATTAGATTATTTTAATAGGAACAGAGAACATTTAAAAGAGTTTGACCCATTAAGAAGTGAGAATTTTTATAAAGTAGAAAGTCGTAAGAAAGCAATAGAGCAGGAATTAATTGATATAGAGAATGAAAAACAATTAAGACTATGGATTTTCAAAAAATCAGATGCAAATTTTGAGAAAATAATTGGGACAATTTGCTTTAGTCACATAATTAAGGGATTTTTCTTATCATGCTATGTTGGATATAGTATTGATTTTGAAGAAATAAATAAAGGATACATAACAGAGTCATTAGAGAAAGGAATAGAAATTATGTTTGATGAATATAAACTTCATCGAATTGAGGCTACAGTAATGCCTAAAAATATTCCTTCATTAAAAGTATTGGAAAAACTTAATTTTAAAAACGAAGGGTTATCTGAAAAATATCAAAGAATTAATGGAAAATGGGAAGATCATATTCATATGGCTTTATTAAATCCAATGGTTGAGTAAAAATTATACTTTTTTATAATATCTAATTCACAATTTGCTTATAACATTTGTTAACTATATTAGTTTATGGGAGAAGAGAGTTAATATAGCTTTTATTTTTAATCGAAAAGAGAAATAGAAGGATCATATAGTTAAAGATAAATAGGAATTTGTATGGAAGATTATTTGAATTTAGTGAGGTGAAAAGTAATGAAGAGTCTAGACTATACAGAGATGAAGGCTAAAATAATTGAGCGATTAAAAGAACAAAAAAATATTGTATTAGCAACCTGCGAAAATAGAAAAGTTACTGCTAGAACTGTTTACTGTACATCAAATGAATTGAAAATATATTTTATGACTTCGAAAGCCTATGAGAAATATAAACAAATTATTAAAAATCCTTTAGTTGCAATGTGTTTTAACAATGTACAAATACAAGGAAGAGCAGTCATATTAGGACATCCATCAAGTGATGAAAATAAAGAAATTTTAGAGAGATGTGAGTATCTTGATAAGGAATTTATGTATTGGGCTAAATATAAAAATACGGTACTCATTGAAGTAGATATTACTGAAGTTGAGTGTTGGAATAATAATGGGCGCGAATATATAGATGTACTAAATAAAAAGAGTTATAGAATTGGATGATATTAGATTTTTAAGAAGGGTGATGAGTGAATTGTATATTAAATTAGCGAGTCCAGAAGAAATCAAAATAGTAACCAATATTTCTAAGAAAGCTTTCGATACAGACGTAATGGTAGGTGCCGATGAGGTAGGAGGGCCACCCAATTATGATTCTGAAAAATGGCATAAAAAATGATGTTAAGTCATAATTTATACACTATAAAGCAGGAGGAGCATCTCATTGGCGGAGCTGTTTTATTCCAAGATAAAAAAAATAAGGAAATTATGTATGTGGGAAGAATATTCATAGATCCAAATGAGTATAAAAAAGGTTTTGGATTAGAATCAATGAAATATATTGAAAAGATGTTTCCCAAGATTACAAAATGGCGCTTAGAAACTCCGGTTTGGAATATAAGAACAAATTCATTTTATAAAAAACTTGGATATTTGGAAATGTATAGAGATAAGGAATCTGTTTATTATCAAAAAGAGGTATGAGTATAATGGGAAATTCATCAAATTCAAATTTCTAGAGTTGAAGTAATAGAACTTTAGTTTTTATGTAAGTAATGAAAAGACATAGGCATATTATTACAGCAATTATATGGGGAAATAAAATTGGTTTAATAGTTGGTGTAGTAAATTATTACAAATTAAGTTAGGAGATTATAATATGAAATGTAAGATGTGTGAACATCAAAAGAATATTACAAATGATCCATATTTTATTATGGAACTTGAAACTGGATATGTTATCTTAGGATGGTTTCAGAGATTCAAGGGATATACAGTTTTTAACTGTAAAGAACATGGCCCAGAATTACATAATTTAGACCATGATTTTAAAATTAAACACCTTGAAGAAATGTCTATAGTTGCAGAAGCTGTCTCAAATGTGTTTAAGCCAGATAAAATGAATTATGAGCTCCTTGGAAATGGCTGCCCTCATATTCATTGGCATTTATACCCTAGAGTGAAGGGCGATACTCCTATAGTAAGCTCGGTTTATCAACTACCTAATAGCGAGTTATTTGATGAATCTAGAAGACCAAGCGATGAAGTAAGAAAAGATTATATAAATAAAATTAAGAATGAAATTGAAAGATTGCTGTCATTACAAGAATAATCTACAATTAAGTAATCTAGGGTCCTTCTTATTAAATCACTAAAAATAAAATCAAATAATTATTATTGATATCGTATTATTTAGCAATGAATTCTACGGTATTTAGTATCACAATTTTCTTGAAAAGCAGCTTAATTACAGTGTTTGGATGGTTTAAAGATTAACATACTCACTAAAAGATAAAGCCACTAAGAAAAATACCAAGGAGCTATTCATTAAGCTTTGAAGGAGTTTTCTTAGTGGATTATTTTTATGTGGCATGAAATTTAAATTTAGCTAATAGGAAGAGAAGCAATAGCTAAAGCTTTCACTTTGGTGAAGGCTTAGGGGTAAAATGTCTTTAAATTTATTTTAGGAGCAAGTAAATGTAATAGGTATATTATTACAGTTAAAATGTGGTAGAATAAAATAACAAAGATAGTACGCTATAGTAATTAATTACAGAGATTATTTTTAAATTTGTAGTGGGAAATGTAATGAAAATATGGCAAAGACGTTTAATAGGAATATCTATAGTTCCGATTATTTGGGGGGTATTGGTTGATTTAAGATTTGGTAAAGTTTCTTCATTTATTACAAGAGTAATTGTTGTGACTTCAATTGGATTTTTAGTAGGATCTGTTTATGAAAAAATAAAATCAAGTATTACTTCGTAATTTTCTTCTGTTACGGGGCAATGTTAAGAAAAAGATTGGAGGCATTATATGGACATAAAATATCCAGACTATAGAAATTCAATTGTAAATTTATCTTGCTCAGTGTTGAAACATTACGGAGCAAAAAACCACCATGAAACATTAGAAATATTTGATAACTATTTAAAGAAAAATTATAAAAATGTAGTGGTCATGTTATTAGATGGATTAGGCATAAATGCATTAGAAAACCATCTTGATAAAGGAAGTTTTCTTAGAAGACATCTCGTGGCAGAAATATCTACAGTGTTTCCACCTACTACAACTGCGGCAACAACTTCTATTGAAAGTGGATTAACACCTAAGGAACATGGGTGGCTTGGTTGGAGTTTATACTTTAGTGAAATAGACAAGATTGTTAATGCTTTTATTAATAAAGTAGAAGATAGTGAGGAAGAAGCTGCTGATTATCATGTGGCTGGAAAAATAATTCCTTATAAAAATATATATAGTATTATCAATGAAACTGGTAATGCTACTGCCTATAGTGTGTCACCCTTTGGCACTAATAAAGTTACGTCACATATTGAAATGTTCAAAGAGGTAGAGAGACTTTGTAATCTTTCTGGAGACAAGTATATCTATGCTTACTTTCCTCAGCCTGACGCAGCTATGCATAAATATGGTTGCTATAGTAGTGAGGTGACTTCATGGGTGAAAGAATTAAATGAAGGCATAGAAGAAATGTGCCAGAGGATAAAGGATACTATTGTTATTGTAACTGCTGACCATGGGCATATTAATTTGAATTATAAGTTTGTTAGCGATTATCCCCAGCTTTTAAAGATGCTAGTAAGACCAATTTCTATTGAAAGTAGAGCCACTTGCTTTTATGTAAAAGAAGAGTATAGACTGCAGTTTAGAGAAGAATTTCACAAAGCCTTTGGCAATGGTTTTTTATTATTTTCAAAAGCGGAAGTCATAGAAGGGAATTTATTTGGAGAGGGTCAAGCCCATAGGAAATTTGAGGAGTTTATTGGAGATTTTTTGGCAGTTGCCATTGGAGACAAGGGCATTGCCTATAGCACTAAATCCAAACAGTTCCTATCGAATCATGCAGGAATGACCAAGCAGGAGATGATGGTACCATTTATTGTCTTTGAGAGTTGAGTCTGAAATGAAGTATATTGATAATGAATTTTTTAAGGTGAATTAAAAGGAGGATTATTAACATGAATTACTTGATCAAAAGTATTTCATCCAAACAAGTTAATATGTTTTCTGTTTATATAAATTTAATTTGTAAATTTGAAGCTAGGGGTGAGAGTTAAGGATATGAATCATATAATACAAGTAATATTCACAGTTATAGTGGTATGTACAATTATTGTTACAATGATAAAAGTGATGAAGAAAAATGACAAGAAAAATTATAAATCTGAAGGTATGATGATTGGATTTGTAATAGGTTCAATTACCAGTTATTATATACTGAATGCACTTATATGTGCGCCTAAAGGAATGTTTTTGGGTATTGAAATTGGAAGGAATATAAAAAGAAATAGTTAAACTTTATAATATTGTACAATCTGAATTAGTTTGTATAGACGATTTTGGTGCTAAATCAATTCATCAAAAGACTGGTGTTTGAAAAATGTTATGCAATTAAATCGATTTGTAATGAATGTAAAAAGCAGGGATGGAAATCAATTGGACTAAGTGTTTACTTGAAAAATTGGAAAGGACTCCGTTTTTGGACAAATAATGGATTTGATAAAATAATAGGGATTTTTGGAGATAAAAAATATAGTGAAACAACATTTTCAATTATTGGACTTCAAAAGGAACTAAATTAAATGGAAAGTTTTAAAAAAATAATAGAGTTGTTTAAAACTTATAACACTATGAAATAATGAAAAGTGACCTTAAAATATGTCTTAATCATAGAAATATGATTAATTTAAATTCTCAAAAATATAAAGAGTATATGGGGTTTGCATAGCCTTTTGCCAATACATAGAGCATATTTAAGCTTCATAACATACTCTAAAAACTTTCCTTTTTAATAAAAAGAGAAATAGAAGGATTATATAGTTAAAGATAAATAGGAATTTAGAAGGGAGTTTAATAAATGAATAATGATAGAAACTGGACAGTTTTATTTATAGGTGGAGCTTCAGGAATAGGAAAATCAAGCATAGCTTATGAAATTGCTCGATTCTATGGTGTAAATGTTTTGGAAGTAGATGATGTTCATCTATCTGTAAAAACGGTTACAACAAAAGATAGTTTTCCTGCAATACATTATTGGGATACTGGTTTAAATTGGAATAATGTGGGGGTTGAAGGCAATGTAAACTGGTTGATTGATGTAAGCAAAGAAATGATTCCGATATTGAAACAGCTTGTAAACAGGCATATTGAAGATAAATTACCTATTATTATTGAGGGCGATTTTATTTATCCCGAGCTTACAATAGCTTTCGATAATCCAGAGGTAAAATCAATTTTTGTGAATGAATCAGACATAAATCAAATATTGCAGAATTATTTATCACGAGAAGGTGGGGATTTACAACATTACAGAGCCGAAATAAGTATTGCATACGGAAAGTGGATAGCAGATACTTGTAATCAGAATGGTATTAGAGTGATTGAGTCAAGACCTTGGGATACTGCTTTAACGAGAGTCATAAAAAGTTTACTATGATGCAAATGCTTTTATTTTGCTATCTAGAGTTAGAGAATTAAGTAAAGTACTAAGCTCACAAATCCAATTTCTATAGTTAAAGTAATACAACTTTAGTTTTTATGTAAGTGATGAAAAAGTATAGTCATTTTATTACAGCAATTATACTGTAGAACAAGTATAATAATTGGTAGTAGTAAAATAAGGGGAACTACCAATTATTTATGTAATTTACAAAGATTTAAAAATATCTATTGACTCTTGGGTCACCCAAAGGTGTATTCTATTTACAGACGGCAGGGGTGCACACCTGTAGAGTCTGTTAGGAGATGATATTTTGTTCAAAATTGGTGAGTTTTCAAAGCTATGCGGCTTATCGGTTGATACTCTATACCATTATGAAAAACTTAAAATTCTTGTACCAATGACGGTTGATAAACTCACTGGTTATCGTTATTATGATGCTTCGCAGATAGTAATCGTGAATAAAATATTAGCATTAAAGGATGCCGGGTTTGTATTGGAAGAAGTCGCCAATATCTTGAATAATGGTATTTCTGTGCCTATGCTAATTGAAATGCTCGAGAGTAAAGCAGCTCTTCTTGAGACAACTTTGGCTAATGAATATAACAGACTTGAACGTCTCCATACAAATATCTTTTTAATAAAGAATGGAGGCATTTCACACATGAATGAAATAAGTATAAAAAAGGTTGAGCCAATTCTTGTTGCATCAATACGCAAGGTTTTTGACAAAAAGGATTTCGATGAAAACTTAGAGAAAATGTGGCCTACTGTAAATGAGTACATTGATAAAAAAGGTGTAAAACGAACAATTCCATGCCTTATGCTTTACCACTCAGGGTGGTGGGATTTAAGGAAATGGAACGTCATGTATGATGAACAAAACCTTGATGTTGAGATAGCTGAACCAATTACAAAGTCCTTTGAGGGCAATGAAGAAGTAAATGTCTACGAGCTTCCGAGAGTTGAAAAAATGGCGTGTATTGTTCACAACGGTCCATTTGCAACTATTGGCAAAACTTTTGATATCCTCTTTGAATGGATAAAGCACAATAACTATCTTGCTGATGGTGCGGTGAGAGAGATATATCATAAAGGTGAATGGGCTACAGAAAATCCAGATGAGTATATAACTGAACTCCAGATACCTATAAAGTAACGAACAGTACAAGCGTAATCTATAGGAAGTTTTTTCTACAATATTTTTAAAGTATGTCTTAACCATAGAGTTATGATTAATTAAATATATAAAAATATGAAGGTTATGCAGTTTCAGCATAGCCTTTTTACCAATAAATAAAGCTTATTCAAGCGTTCTAAAACACTCTGAAAAACCTGCTCTCCGAATTTAAGAGAGCAAAAGAAAAATAATATATATTAAAGATAAATAGTAATTTGACGGAGGTGCGTTATGCAATATGAAGTATCGAGTGGAGCTGTAGTATTTACACGCAAAGACAATGCTATCTATTTCGTTATTGTGAAATCCTTAGAAGGATTTTATGGATTTCCAAAGGGTCATATTGAAGGAAATGAAACTGAAGAAGAGGCTGCATTAAGAGAGATATATGAAGAAGTAGGTATAAAAACACAAATTCTTCCTGGGTTTAGGACAACTGATGAATATCCAATTTCAAATGAGAAAGATGTGATTAAAAAAATAATATATTTCGTTTCAGAATATGATAACCAGCAACTATGTTGCCAAGAAAAGGAATTAGAAGGTGTTTATTTAATGACATATGAGGAAGCAATGAATGTTTTTCAATTTGAGAGCTCGAAAAGAATACTAAATGAAGCGAAGGAGTTCATTAAATAAATTCTAACATTTGTATAATTGAAGTATCATAATTTTAGGTATAGCTTTTTCATATCTTTCAAATATCTATTTAACTACACGGAAAAATATAAAGAGTTGGATATAAACCCCAGGTTTACGAGAAAGTTTAAGTAGCCACTAAGAAAAGTCACCAAGGAGCTAGAATCCTCTGGCATAATTTTCTCGGTGGCTTATTTTTATATCTCTTAAAATTTTAACTCACTAAATAGGCGGATAACCTTTAGCTAAAGCGTTCGCAACCTTTAAGTCTTAGCTGTAAATTGTCTGTGACTTAATTTTTATGCAAGTTATGAAAAATACAGGTATAATATTACAGTAATTATATGGTAGAATAGAAGTAAAATAACATTTGTTTGTAGAAACAATGCACTCAAATTCACTTTGGTTAGTAGTGGTCAAGCATTTGAGACTTCAACCCATATTCCCTAATGAGGTAGAGTCTGGATAGGGAAGGAATTTATTGCGTGCTAGATTTTGGCAGAACAACTAGTTCATAAATTTAGATTGAGAAAAAGGGGAAGAAAATGATAAAATTAAATACTTTTGGAAAAGAAATAAAGGGTGATTTTAGAGAAAGAAATAGAGCTGCTGGTATTGTATTAAATGATAAAAAAGAAATAATTCTAATGAATTTAACAAACATGTATTTTCATATGTTGCCAGGTGGTGGAGTGGATGCAAATGAAAATATGGAAGAAGCTTTATATCGAGAGTTAAAAGAGGAAACAGGAGCAAATGTTGAAATCATTAGTGAATTAGGGATAGTTAATGAAAATTTAGAGCAAAGAAAAATGAAGCAAATTACATATTTTTACCTTACAAAAGTTGTTGGAGAAATACAAGAGCCAAATTTCATGCCAGATGAGTTGGAACAAGGGTATCAGGTGGAATGGTATTCCATAGATGACGCTATTAAAATTCTTGAGGAAGAAACTGAGTATGAAGAGTACATAAAACAAAGAGAGTTAGTGGCAATTAAAGAAGCAAAAAAATATTTACAACAAAATGATTTATAATTTAAGCTTGCAAGATTATGAAGGTTATGTAGTTTCAACACAGAAATTCTACCAACAAATAAAGCATATTCAAGCATAGTAATTTAATTTAAGAAACTTGCTTTCATAATTTTAGAGTGAAAAAAATTTATATATTAAAGATAATAGCAATTTTACGGGTTATATACTGTAAAGGAGGTTCTATACATGGCAAGCCATAACAAAAATATGGATTTTTATGGCTTATTAATTCAAGGTAAATTACATGACGCAGTGAAGTATCTTCAGGAATTAGATAATAAGCAAATAGAAATTAAGCGGTATTATAAAGTATTTAAAAATAGAATATTTAAAAATAAGACGAATAATAGTTTATTAAATAATGTACTTAATGCGTACTCAAATTATTATGCTGATTATTTTTGGGATGGAATAAGTGAGATTGATGCTAGAAATTCACTACAGGACAAGCTGTTGGAAATATTGAAAATTGTTGCCGTTGATGATTTTGAGCAATGTGAAGAATTAATCGGAAAAATAGTAGAGCAACAAGGGTATTGCTTCCTTGGTGGTATGACAGGAATATTATATGGACCATATATTTGGAAAAACACTGAAAAGGTTATCCATGAAGTTGAGATACCTTGTGCAGTTCAAAAGGTCACTATAAATATGATGGATGGATTTATTTCAAGAAGTTGGCTAGATTTTATATCATTTGGAAAAATTGGTACAGGTGGTTGGTCATCAAGAGATGGTGAACTATTTTGTGTAAGAAGCTCTTATAAAAACAAAATCAATACTTCAGCATTTCAGGTTTCATATTTAAAACATGAAGCTCAACATATTTTAGATTACCAACAATATGGGAAAATAGATAGTATTGATTTAGAATATCGTGCTAAACTCACTGAATTAATTTATTATCCCAATCTTAGATTGCTAAACTCATTTATAAAGCAATCCAATGACAAAGATAAAAAAAATACACATTCATACGCATCTTATCTAGTTGTCAGCAATTTATCAAAAAAAATATTTAATGAGGAGTATGTGAATTTATGGTCGCGATGGAACAACAAAGGGAAAGTTGTGAGGAAATGTTCTTTAAAGTTATTAGAGGAACATAATCAGTTTCTTGATAAATACGAAAACTCCCCTTAATCTTCACTCAAAAAATAGAAGTTAATTTATGCTTTTCTTAAAGAGTAACTTAATTACAGTATTTGAATGGTCTAAAGATTAATATACCTACTAAAAAATAAAGCTACTAAGATAAGTAACCAAGGAGCTATTAAGCTCTGGAGTAACTTTCTTAGTGGCTTATTTTAAATCCTCATAAAATTAAAAACTAACTAGTAAGTAGACACGTAATAGCTAAAGCTTTCACTTTGGCGAAGTCTTAGAGGTAAAATGCCTTTGAATTTATTGTAGTAGGAAGTAAGTGTTATAGGTATATTATTACAGTGAAAATATGGTAGAATGGAATTACAAAGATAGTACGGTAAAGTGAAAAAATCAATTAATGAAGATGTAATCATGGAAATGAGTCCGCATTTTATGATTATATCAAGGAAATAAACATTATATTTAAGTTAGCATATGACATAAAGGTAAGATTTTGAGTTGTAAATATATTTGATATTTGGAGGGAAATAACTATGGTTATTTTAATTGGTGGAGTTAGTTGCACTGGGAAAACATTGATGGCTCAAAAATTACTAGAAAAATATAAGATTCCATATTTGTCTATAGACCATGTGAAAATGGGTTTGATTCGTGGAAGTAAATATTGTGATTTTTCGGCAACTGATGATGATCTTGAACTTTCATATAAACTGTGGCCAATAGTAAAAGGTATTGTAATGACTAATATTGAAAATAGACAACACATCATTATTGAAGGGTGCTATTTACCTCCCGAGCTTATTAGGGATTTTGAACCTGAATATTTAGAACAAATAATCCCTCTCTATATAGGCTTTTCAAGGGAGTATCTTGAGAAACATTTTGATTCAGGAATTATTGAACATAGAAGTGAGATAGAACAAAAAGACTGTGATGATTATATGAACCAAGATAATTTTATTAAACTCCATTCTCGAATGAAAGAACTGTGTAAAAAAGATAATGCGAAGTTTTTTGAGATTAATAATGATTATGAAGGAGAAATGAACAATGTATACAAATGGATTGATGAACAAGTACAAGCAATGCGGTAGTCATAATAACCTTATTGGAACATAATAAAATTCAAGTATATAATTCACAATATTCTTAAGATATGTCTTAATCATATAAATATAATTAACTTAAAACTACAAAATATTAAGGTTATGTAGCTTCTGCATGGACTTTCTATCAATAAGCAGAGTATATATAAGTTTTCTAATATACATCTGAAGACTTGCTTTTTTAATCTAAAAGAGAAATAAAAGAATCATATAATTAAAGATAACTGGTGATTTATGAGGGGGAAGTATTGTATGGAAATGATTGATATTTATGATGAATTAGGCCAAAAATGTGGTAAGACCGAGGAAAAATACGAGACTCATATAAAAGGACTTATTCATAAAGGTGTCTGTGTATGGATTATTAATTCTAATGATGAGATATTACTACAAACTAGAAACAGTCAAGTTATGTTCCCAAATATGATGGATATTTCGTTTTCAGGACATATTAAAGCAGGTGAAACATCTTTAGAAGCAGCTATACGAGAAGGAAAAGAAGAACTTGGCATTGATTTAGAAATAGATAAACTCCAATATCTCTTTTCGTGTCGAGAGTATGGAGAGGTTAATGGATATATTGAAAATGAAATAGAGGATGTGTTCCTTTATAGAAAGGATATTCTTTTAGAGGAGTACTCCTTCTACGATAATGAAGTGAAAGAGGTATCCTATATTTCACTTGAGAAATTCAAGATAATGGTAGAAACACACTCCACTATGCTTATGCCTTACAAAACACATTATATTTTTTTACTGACAGCCTTGGGTAGGTGGTAATTTTAGTGGAGGTATGTATGTTTCAGTTTTTAGAATTTAATGACTTAAAAGATGACGAAATCAAATTAGTTTTGAAAAGTCAAGACTTGCCAGATTATGAAAAAGGAATTTTACCAAGATACGGGTTTTCAATAATACATATCAGCGATAATACAGATATAGGTGCAATTTATTTTGCAGTAGACAGTACACGCAGACAATATTTAAGAGGCCATCTTAGTTATGGTGTTTCCCCTGATTATTCTGGGCATAATTACGCAATGAAAGCATGTAAACTTATTAAAAAAGTGGCATTGGCTCATGGGTTTAAGCGTTTGTTTATAGGTTCTGGGTATGATAATATTGCCTCAAGAAAAACAATAGAAAAATTAGGAGCGACGCTTATTACTATAAATGATGTTCCTGATGATGAGATTATGAAAAACTTGAATACAGAGAAAATTCATATGTATGTTTGGGATATTGTAGTATAAGCATTATTTTTATTTCAGCTCATTCTTATAGTGGGAATCAACCATATATAACAATTCTAAGTAAGAAAGGTGGCGAAAGTAATGACATTTATTTATTTAATGAACAATAAGAAACCATTAAATAATGAAATTATAAAGAAGCATGTTGAGTATTTAAAAGGATTAAAATCACAAGGTAAACTTATGCTCTGTGGACCTTTTACAGATTATCCAGGTGGTATGGTTATTTTCTTAGCAGAAGATTTAAATGAAGCAATTAAAATTGCAGAGACTGACCCATTTATTGCATTGGGGTTCAAATCATATGAAATTAGAACAATAGAACTAGCAAATGAGGAAAACAATTATTTGCTTTAATCTTGAAGAAAAGCATTGTCTTAGGTTTATAATCTTCTTAAGATATGCCTTTATCGTAAAATATAAAACTTGTATAACAATTCTTTGTAGTAAATTATGATGATAAAAATCTTTATATTTAATGGGACAACACTTATGAATTTTAACATATCTATGGGAGAGTTAATTTTCTTTTAATATTGACCTTTATATAGGATGGCTTAATACCTCAATTAGAGAGGTAAAACAAAGACTAACTAACATTGAGAAACTGCTCAATAAATAAAGCGTATTTAAGTTTTCTAACATACTCTTAAATACTTGCTCTTTTTATATAAGAGAATAATGGAAGAATAATATAATTAGTCATAAATACTAATTTACTAAGAAGAAGATTAAAGAATTTATTTTTATCATGGAGGTTATTATGAAAGAATATATAGTAGATAATGAAAACAATAAAATCAGGTATCATGATTTTCCAGGTAAAGATACCCCAATATTATTTATTCATGGTTTAGGCTGTGCGGGGTCTTTTGATTATCCTGAAGTAGCAGCACAAACTGATTTAATTGAACATAGGAGAATATTAATAGATTTACTAGGTAGTGGATTTAGTGATAAACCTGATAATTATTTATATAGTATAAAAGAACATGCAGACTATCTGTATAAGTTTGTACAAGATCTTAAACTTAATAAGGTTATTATTTTTGCACATAGTTTAGGTGGGCCTATTGCACTTGAACTTGCAGATAAATGCAGAGATAAGGTTGAAACAATTATTCTTAGTGAAGCTAATTTAGATAAAAGCAGTGAAGGCTCATATAGTTATGAATTTGGAACTTGTGAAGAAGCAGATTTCGTCAATGGTGTATTTGATGAAGTTGTTAATTCAAATTCAATTGAAAATTCTATGTGGTCAGCTACATTATCAGTTTGTTCTTCTACAGCAATTAGTAGAATTTCAAAGGCTGCAGTTGCTGGCGGAGATCCATCATGGCGTGACATATTATATTCATTACAATGTAAAAGGACGGTTATTTTTGGTGAAGAATCTTTACCAGATGATGATAAAACTGAGTTGGAAAGACAAAGGATAAATATTGAAATTGTCAAATCAGCAGGACATTCTATGGCTTGGGAAAATCCAAAGGGACTAGCAGAAGCAATAAAAAAAGGTATCCTTTATGCAAGAGAGTTTTAGATATTAGAAGAAATGATAAATCTAATTTAAAGAGTAAATTATTATTTTTAGGATTTTCTTATCTTTTCAATTTCTAGCCAGGCAGATTGGCTATTACAAAGAAAGAAGTGGTTAAATGGAAGATATTAAAATTGACTCACTTTTATCATTCGGTGGTTATAATTGGCGTGTGCTTGACATCCAAAAGGGTATGGCTTTGGTTATAACTGAAGAAATTATAGAACAACGCCCTTATCATGATGCATATAAAGATATAACATGGGCTGACTGCGCCTTAAGAAAATATCTTAATGGCGAATTTTATGATAAATTTAACGAAACAGATAAATCAAGAATAATTCCAGTAATAAATAAAAATCTTGATAATCAGTGGTATGGTTCAAAGGGTGGAGCAGATACGAAAGATTGTATATTTTTATTAAGCCTTGAGGAAGTGTGTAAATACTTCGGGGATAGCAGTTCAAAACTTCAAAACCCAGGAAAAAATCAAAGATATTGGTTTGAAAGAAAAGATGAAAACAACAGTAAGAGACTAGCAAGACTTCTAGGTAAAGAAGGAAGTTGGTGGTGGTGGCTTCGGTCCCCTGGCCGCGTTAATGTAAAAGCTGTATACATCTTCGGCACTGACGGTAATATAGGAATCCAAGGCAATAATATATTGAAAGGTAACATCAGCGATGGCAAATGTACAGGCGGTGTTCGCCCAGCTTTGTGGTTGAAACTATAAATATGAATTTCTATGTGAAATATCCTGATTTTCATGGACATAAGGGCATCTATTAATAAAGGTATTTCATTAAAGAACTCTTGAGAATTAATTATCCTTGGAAAGAATCTAAATTTATTCAACACTGAACACTAATTTTCAGGTAAGTAATGAAAAGTACAGGTATGTAATTACAGTAATCATATGTCACAATATAACTAGTAAGAATCTATTACAGCGTATATGAAAGTATGAAAACATAAGGGTTAGCTAAAAGTGATAAAGATTTTCAATTGATAATTATACGAATATATATTTTTTAGGAATATGTATTAAAGGGATTGATATTCCATTGTTTTAGATAATTATTCACAAAACATGTAATATCAATTGACAAAACAACATACATTATAATATAATTACCTTGTAAATTAAATAACTTCGTTAAAAGGGAGTAGCTGCCTTGTAAAAGGTGATAAAGTCAACATACTGACCTTTGGTCTGGCTTTATCGTAACTAATCTTAGTTAAGTGAGACTTTTAGCACAATATTTTCATTGTGCTAGAGGTCTTTTTTGATGCAATAAATGGTGCATTAAGAAAGGCTTTTAGCAGGATGTTCTATTGTGCTGAAAGTCTTTATTTATTTTAAAAACAAAAATGGAAGTTAAACTTAAGGAGGGTAGTTTATTTTAAGCTAAAATTATTTAATTAGGAGGATGACAAATGGCATCATTTATCAAAGCATTATTATTAGTTGTAGTTGCGGAAATGGGAGATAAAACGCAATTACTTGCTATGGCTATGGCTAGCAAATACAAAGTTAAGCACGTAATGATGGGAGTTTTAATTGCAACTGTTTTGAATCATGCAATGGCAGTTGCAGTAGGAAGTTACCTAGGTAATGTAATTCCCATGGACATAGTAAAGATTGTAGCAGCAGTTTCCTTCCTAGCTTTTGGGCTATGGACAATTCGTGGAGACAAACTAGATGATGAGGAAGAGAAAAAAGTAAAATTTGGACCTATAGTAACAGTGGCTATTGCTTTCTTTATGGCTGAAATGGGAGACAAAACCCAGTTAATGACTGTAAGTATAGCAGCAGAAAATTCAAGTCCTATATTAATACTTCTTGGTACAACAGCAGGTATGCTTGTAGCTGATGGTATAGGTGTTGTAGGTGGTGCATGGATGTGTAAACATGTACCAGAATCATACATTAAATGGATAGCAGGAATAATATTTATGTTCTTTGGAACATTAACTTTATATAATGGTCTGCCAACTACATTATTAAGCCCAGTATATATAATTTTATTCTTAGCAGTTATGGGAATACTTATTTATCTTTTTGGAGTAAAATTTGCTTATCATGGTCAATTATGCAATATAGTACTACCAGAGCAGGAAGTTTCAGTAGATAAAGAAAATAACACAAGTGAAAGAGCTTAAAAATTGGAAATGAATATTTAGGTATGAACATATTTTTGTTCTCTTCTATCTTTAATAATTATATTGTAGATTAATTGCATTAAATACAGCATTATTATATGATAGAAAGCATATATAGGTATATCAAAATTATTGAGTAATAAACTATTAGTAAAATATTAATGTTTCGCAATTTACATAAGATATGCTTAAGTAGTTCAAAATTTATAGGAGCCAAAGCATTATGCTAAGGCTCTTTTTTCATGTAGATACGCTACATAAATTCTTTCACACATAGTTTTGACATAATTCGAAGTAATAATGTATTGACTAGTTATTTTTAGAAATTTAGTAGGGAGTTAAGCTTAAAATGCTACAACATAAGGTAACATTTTTCAAATATTTACAATATAATGGAATTAGTATTAATTATATACTAGGAGAAGTTAAATATGCTATCTGGCTGTGAATTTATACGCCAATCATTAGAATTACATCTTTTCTTTGCAAGAATTATGAAGGAACACTCATTTTTTTTAGAGATAAGCTTTACGCCAAGGGATTCAAATTATATTAGTAGGGCAGATGCATTTAGAATGAAATTCGATAAAATTTTAGCTGAAACTATTAGGCTTTCTAATGGAGTTGTTGGTAATAATGTATTAGAGTCTGGTGAAGTAGTTACCCCTTTTACATTAAAAGCTGAAATGGCTTCATCATACTTTACTGGAATCAAAATTCCAACAACTTTGACAGAGGCTGAAACCCAATTAGAGGGTAGCACCTCAATAATAAATAACACTATGCTTGAAGAAAGAGTGTGTATGTTAAATGAAAGAGCTATGGAACTAACTAAAGATTTAGCATTATTTAAGAATAAGTTATTATCAGATGTACTATCTTGTAGAGTATTTACTGCTAATTATCCACTACTTATTGATCATATTATGAGAGAAGCAAGGTTTTATCTTAAACTCGTTAAAAGATTACAAAATCGTGAAGAAATAGATATTGAGAGGGAGGCTTATGAACAAGAAGTATTTTGGAATAGAATTATGGCCGAACATTCAAAGTTTATCCGAGGGCTTCTTGACCCAACTGAAGAAGATTTAATAAATAAAGCAAATAATTTTAGCAATGAATTTGACGAATTAACAAAAGAAGCAATTGAGAAGTCATTGTCTATTTCAGAACTTACAGATGATAGCCTTAAAGCAACTAAAGATATAAGGAAATTTAAGGCTCAGGGTACTGAAGGGTTAGTAGAATGCAAAATCAAATCTATTATAATACCATTATTAGGAGACCATACATTACGTGAAGCAAACCATTTTTTACGCTTATTGAAAATATTTAAGCATAATCTATAAATTAATAATGATTAGAAATAAGATTTAAAAATAAAAATATTTAAAAAGACCTTTGGATAATAAAATATACCAAAGGTCTTTTTATTACTAAATGGTATACCCTTAATGTTGATTTATACTTAAAACTAAATACTAACTATCTTACTAATTAGATTTGAAAAGAATACACCTCTATTTGGTATTTACCAAAATATGCTATAATAGTTAAAGAGTATAATAAATAAGTAGAATTAAGTTAAACAAGAAGATGGTCAAGTAGAACATGGGATCTAGAACTTATGTGAGAAACGTTTAAGAAGGAGTAATAACTATAATTTCTTATAGTGTTTAGTAATGTAAGAATTTTAAAACATACAAAGGGTATTAGCACAGCAATCTAAGGGTAATGCTAGGTATTAATTGAACAATTAAGTATAAAAGGGGAAAATAAAAGTGAGAGGGGTATTAATATGAAACTTGCTAAGACAAAGGGGTTTAATGTGTTTTCAGTAACATATATTATTTTTATTTCTATAATAGGAATATATTTTAATGGCTTTGTAGAATTTGATCCAAGTAACTATAAATTGTTACTTATAGCTATTATATTGTGGCTGCTTTTATATATACCAATTCCAATATCTGTGATGAAAGCTAAATATGAAATTAGTGATTTCGGATTTAAGATTACAAAAGCATTACTAATATTGTTGCCCATATTCTTAATAGTTATTTTGGGAAATACAAGCTATGATATATCAGCAAGCACATTTTACTGGGCAATATTGTTTTCTTTCGCAAGAGTAGGAGAAGAAGTGTTCTATAGAGGATTTGTTTATACTTTATGTTTAAAGTTATTTCAAAATAGAGAGAGGCCCTGGATCTGGGCTATAGTTTTATCTAGTTTTGCATTTGCTGTGATGCACACTCAATATGATTTAAATACTATGGTGAGTACTTTTGTTTTAGTTATATTTGTAGCATTATTTAGACATATTACAGATTCAATATTAATTCCAATTATAATTCATTGTGCCTTAGCTGGTGGCATATTAACTATACTAATGGGAATATTTATATACTTTACATTTGTACTAATAGCATTTTTAAGAAAGGAAAAAGTATTAGAGTTAGTTAAATTCAGATAAAGTTTCAATTCATATAATAATGCTGAATCAGGTAAGATGTGAGTTAAATATCTTTTCAAAGTCCTCATTAAAAATGAACTTGTACATTATTTAATATAACAAAACAAGTCTTAATCGATTGAGGAGTTTGTTTAAGTTCAAGTAACCTATCATACGGCAGAAAAACTGAAAAGTCAAACTGCATTTTATTTGCAAATGCAGCTTTTCAGTTACAACACTCGCATTTGGGTTTCAAAAGTTGCGTTTCGCTTATAAATATTCAGTTATCACTTACAAACACTGCATCTCGATTTAAAAAGTGGCATCTCGTCTTGCTATTAACTCGTGGAAAAATCAATAAATATATACTAAAATATAATAATAATTTATTGAATAACAATAAATGATATGCTATCATAATCCTATAAATCAATTCAACCTTCATTGTTACCAAGAACTATTGTTGGCTAGGGAATTTTTAAATCATAAGAGGGATTGAGTAAAAAGTTTATGAGGAGATGTAAATTATGGGGCAAATTATTTTTATGTTCGTTTTACTAATATTATTTGGACTTCCTATTTTCTTAACTATAGTAAATATAATAGGAGTGATTTTTTCTTTTATAAACAAGGCTATAAAACAGAGGTTTTATAATGTTACTGACTTTTTCACTTTTATCTGTGGCATATTTTACTTATGTATTTTAATTGGGATAATGGAATTTAAGGATTATGATAAGGCACTAGAAATACCAGGAGATGCTTTGGCCTCACAGTTTCACTCTCCCATATCTTCTTGGCACTCTCTAACTATCATAACTTTATTTATCATTGGAATTATAGGATATACTGTGTTAAGGATGGAGAAAACTTTACTACCACCTCTTTTAAATGTATTGATGTTTTCTTTTATGTTTGTGGGGATACTTGTAAGCTTGTTATGGATTATTCAGCTTTCAAATAACCTTTTTAAAAATAGGTTGGTTTTTTATTTAGGTTTATTTCCATTTAATTTTATCCTTTGCTCAATTACACTTATGAATTACACTCTTAAAAATTATATATTAGATATTTCAGGAAAGAATAATCAGTATAAAAACAAAATTTTATACTTAATTTACGATCTTTTATTAAAAAGCAAGAATTGGTTAGGCATAGCTGTGGCTTTAATGCTTCCTGTTCTTATAATATTAATGCTAATCCTTATTCTTCTAGGTCAGCAGCCAGATGCCCTTATAAAGGCCTTTACAGAAACAAGTGATTGGACTTTATCTACAAAAATCTCTCCGCCACCAGTTGAAGTAGATTCACATTATCTTTGTACTGTTTCTTTAAGAGGACATAAAAAACTAGTAAAACCTTTAAGGTATGGTATTCGTAGAGACACTAAGATAGTTGTAAACAGGCAGCTTATGGTTGCCAATGCCTTTGAGCAGTTAATTGAGGAAAAGGTTCCAAGAACTCATCGCTTTATACGTTATATTTATGATAAGTATGGCTACCCTTTATCACGACATATAAATACAACTTGGAGTGCCGATATTGTATATATTCTGATGAAACCCTTGGAATGGTTCTTTTTAGTAGTACTTTATGCTTTTGATAAAAATCCAGAGAGCAGGATTGCAAAGCAGTACTTGCCTGGCTACTTAAGTAGATAGTGAAGCTTTTAAGTAACTTAGTATTATTTTATACCATACCGAAAGGCTTGGCGCCATTTAATTTTAGAATTAGAAAAAGATTGTAGCAACATCTATTAAAAATTTATCAATATAATAACGTCTTAATTTTTCTATATAAAATTGGCCAAACACAAGAGTTTTCCCGCTAATTATAGGATATTAATTTCTAAATGTGGAACAATGTACAATTTATTATGAGATATTTCTAACTAAGGCATTTTCAAAAAATAAATAAGTCAGTTTGTTTGTCTATTTTTTACTTATACTGTGTCAGCAGAACCCGAAGATAGCACAACTATCTTAGGAACCTGACTCCTTGTGGGCACAAGCTTGCTTGTGAACTCAAAATATCATTCACACCTTTGACTTGTTATTTATTTTCAACTGCCTAAAGTGAGTTTTAGTAAAAAGAGATAGTTTATTTATAAGGAAAATTTTAAACTAGTAAAATAAGAACTAGATGTGGATCATGAGAAGTCACAAAGAGCATAAAAAGCTATTCCTATATTTCCAAACAAGAAATGATGAATTTATAAAAGAACTCGATAAATTTTTTGAAGATATAAAGAAAAATGAAATTACAAAGCTTGTTATAGATGTACGAAAAAATATTGGTGGAAACATTAAGTGCGTGGAAGGTCTTTTAACTTATTTTAATGTTAAAGAATGCTATTTTTCAGCAGCAGAGGATGAATATGATAAAAAACATGTTCAGAATATCTGGGTAGATAAGAATAGAGTATATTTAGGAGAAACTTATGTCTTAATATCTAATTCAACCTTTAGTGCAGGGAATCAACTTGCAGATATATTTAAGTTTAATAATATTGGGACGTTAATTGGAGAACCTACAGGAAATTCACCAAGTTTTTATGCAAATCCAATATTAATAGAACTTCCGAATTCAAAAATAAAGTGTAGTATTTCAACAAAATATATTATTGGGGTAGATAAAAACAATAATTCAAATACAGTTCTTCCAGATATAAATATGAGTAATACAATAGAAAATATAATGTCTGATAAAGAATCTATTATAGAGTATATAAAGAATTTATAAAAGTAATTTAAAAAGATTATGTTATATCAAAATTCAATTAAAGCAAATGCAGGTAAAGGAAGCCTATCAAAAAGACTTCCTTTATAGCTATTTTGGAAGGGTAATTCTCCCATCCACTTCAGGTGGGGTTTCCTGCTGAAAATTAAACTTTGGTGGAATTGAAATCTCCTTCCAAAGTGACTAATCAAAATGAACTTGTTCATTATTGAATATAAGCAATAAATGTAATTACAAGACCACGGAAAACATATAATTTACAATGAATTTAATTTAGCTTGATTGGGGGTTTAGAGATATGGGGAAAAAACAATATAACATTTTAGACCTAGCAAGAATTCCTTTTAGATGTGCAAAGGGTTATTCCTTTTTAATAGCATTTCAAAGGATATTAGATGGAATTGTTCTAAGCATACAAATATTAATAACGGCAAAGTTTTTAGATGTTGCAATGCAGATAGCAAATGGAAAAAGCAACCTTTCAGAAATAGTATTCCCATTGAGTTTAATAGGGGTTTTCATTGCTTACACTTGGTTATCTAGCCAAATTATTAAGTTCGTGGAGTATAAACTTGAATTTAAACTCAGGGAAAGATTTAGAGTTAGTATTACGGAAAAAGTAGCCAAGCTTCAGTACAAACATATTGAAAATCAAGAAACTTGGGACTTAATTTCTAGAGTTTCAAAGCAGCCTGAGATTGTACTTAAAAAAGCTTATATTAACACTTTATCTTTCTTGTCCATGCTACTAAGAATTGTGGGAGTACTAGCTATTTTAATAACTCAAGTATGGTGGGCAGGACTTACAATTTTACTTATTAGCATACCACTTGTAATTTTAGCTATGAAAAGTGGAAAGGAAACCTATGATGCTAGTAGGGAAATATCCAAGCATAGAAGAAGATACGAATATCTTGGAGAAGTTTTGACTGGTAGAGAGGGAGCTTTAGAGCGAAATCTTTTTGGATTTACTGAAGAAGTTAATAAAAAGTGGAAGGAACAATATGAAATTACAAGAAAAATTGTTTTTAAAGCAGACCTTAAATTCTTTGTAAAGTTAAAACTTGGAAGCATAGTTACAGCAATTATAACTATATTAATGACTACGGTTTTAATAAAACCAGTGCTAGATGAATTAATGTCTGTGGGAATGTTTATTTCTATTGTGAATGGGCTTTTTTCTTTAGTTCAAATGATGTCTTGGCAGTTAAGCGAATATGTAGGGGAGTTAGCAAGGAATAAAGAGTACTTGAGAGATTTAGGAACCTTTGAGAGTTTAGAGGAATTAGGGGGAGCTGTTGATTTGCCATCAGTGAATGACTTAGGAGTTGACACCTTAGAATTTAAGAATGTGTCCTTTAAATACCCAGGCACTGATTTTTATATCTTAAAGAACTTGTCTTTTAAACTTGAAAAGGGAGTTCACTATGCCTTTGTTGGAGCTAATGGAGCTGGAAAAACTACAATTACTAAACTTATTACTGGGCTATATGAGGAATTTGAAGGTGATATTTTAATAAATGGTGAAAGTATTAAAGCTTACAAGTACAGTGAATTGAAATCTTTATTTTCTGTGGTGTATCAAGATTTTGCAAAATATTATGTTTCTATGAAAGATAATATTTCCTTAGGTGATGTGAACCACTTAGGAAAAGAAGGTGAAGAAGAAAGTATAAAAAATTCCATTAATATAATGGGGCTTGAAGCCGCAGTTGAGGCACTTCCTGAAAAGTTAAATACACCACTTGGAAAAATAAAAAGCAATGGGCAAGACTTCTCAGGAGGACAGTGGCAAAGATTAGCCATGGCAAGGTCAATTACAAGTAAGGCTTCTTTAAGGATATTAGACGAACCAACTGCAGCCTTAGATCCCATAAGTGAAAGCAAGATTTATGAGGAGTTTGAGAAAATAAGCAAGGGCGGCACAACCATATTCATAAGTCATAGGCTTGGGTCAACAAAGCTAGCTCAGGAGATTTTTGTCCTTGAAAATGGTGCCATCATAGAAAAAGGTACCCATGAGGAGCTTATGGAGAAAAGAGGGGTCTATGAGAAAATGTATGAAAGCCAAAGGAGTTGGTATTTATGATGGGTGAAAAGAAGGATGAAGTTTCTTTTTATAGAGTATTGAAAACCATGGTTCCTATGATATTTGAAACCTGTCCAGTATATTTCATAGTGGATAATTTGTTATCAATATTACATGGTACATCTCATGTGGTTACTGTTATTATGACTCAAAAGTTTTTTGATTCCATTGCAGATGCAGTGAGTAACAAGGGGAGTTTTAAAGAAGTACTACTAATGGTATTGGCTCTTGGAGCCGCCTTAATAATAAATCAAATACTAAACGGAGTTGCTAATTTTACTCCTGATGATATAGGGGTTAGAGTTCAAGGTAATATTGGAAGAAAACTTAATGAAAAGGCTGGAAGGCTAGATGCATTAACCTTTGAAATTCCCTCAAACTTAGATGCCATAAATAAGGCTAATGAGGGGTTAATTTACAGTATGTATTTAGTCTCTATAGTTTTTAGCCTTTTTACATTTTATGTTCCATACTTTTTAGTAATGGGGATTTATCTTTATAGTTTAAAACCAATACTGGCAATATCACTTTTAATTATATTTATACCAGTAGCACTCACTCAGCTTTTAAGGCTAAAGTTATTTACAAAGCTATCTGATGAATCAGCACCTATAAGAAGAGAGTTTCAGTACTACGAGAAATGCATTATTGATAAGGAATACTTTAAAGAAACAAGACTTCTTGGAGCTTTTAAGTACTTTAAGGATTTATATTTATCAGCTATTGATCTACTAAATAAGAAGATTTGGAAGGCAGAAAAGACCTCTGGAATCATGGAGCTTACAATGAAGGCAATAACACTTTTAGGATATTTGGGTATTATTTATATGCTAGTAATTGCTTTAATCAAGGGAGACATTACTGTAGGAGCCTTTGGTGCGGTGTTTGCATCAATTGGAGATATGTTTCATATCATGGAAGAAATAATTTGTAGACACGTAGGTGCTATTACAGAAAACTTAGGTAATGTAAAAGGGTTAGTAAAATTTTTAGAAATGCCTGAAAGACAAGGGGAAGATATTGAAAGAAATGAGGTTGATGGAATAACTCTCACAGAGGTTTCCTTTAAATATCCAGGAGCAGAAAAGGAAGCGCTAAGTAATATCAACTTAGAAGTTCAGCCTGGAGAAACCATAGCTATTGTTGGTGAAAATGGTGCAGGTAAAAGTACCTTAGTAAAGCTTATGATAGGACTATTTTCTCCAAGCAGTGGAAGTGTCACTTTAGGGAAGGTGGAAACCTCTAAAGCTTCTATGAAATCATTATATAAAAATGTATCTGCAGTATTTCAAAATTACCAAAGATACAAAATGACTTTAGGTGAAAATGTTGCAATAAGCGACTTTAAAGGTAATAGTGGGGTAAATAAAGAAAAACTAAGCAGTGCCCTAAATAAAGCTGATTTAATTATAGATGAGGAAAAGTTTAAAGACTCCTATGATACCATGCTGTCTAGAGAGTTTGATGGGATTGATTTATCTGGTGGCCAATGGCAAAGAATAGCAATTGCAAGGGGATTTTATAGGAGTTACCACACCATTGTTTTAGATGAGCCTACTGCTGCCATAGATCCAATAGAAGAAACTAAAATTTATAATAAATTTGTAGACATGTCTAAAGGTAAAACTGCAATAATTGTAACTCATAGATTAGGCTCTGCCAAAATAGCAGATAGAATTGTGGTGCTAGATAATGGGGGCATTAGTGAAATAGGTACCCATGAAGAACTTATAAGTAAAAATGGGAAATATGCAGAAATGTATAGGGCTCAAAGCAAATGGTATGCTTAGATTATAAAGTAGTTAGAGAAAGAAGTTTGGGATATTGGGGAATGATAAAAAACTTGATGATTTATCATTCTCACATATTTTTGAGTTATTACAATATAATTTACTAAAAGTATTTTAAAGATGGTAATGTAATGGATAAAAGAAAACCTCAAATTATGATATTAGGCACATTCCATATGGCTGGTTCTAGCGATGTCTTTCAATTTGATATTGACAATATTAAATCTGAAAAAAGACAGAAAGAACTAAGAGAAGTTATAGATAAAATAAAGAAGTTTAATCCTACTAAAGTTGCAGTAGAAAGACAGAGCAAGTTTAATGACAATTTAAATGTTGAATTTGAAAGATATATAAGGGATGAAAATATTAATGGAGTAAATGAAATTAAGCAAATTGCCTTTCCAGTAGCAAGGGAACTTGGACATAGTAAAATCTATGGGATAGATTGGATGGAACGAGGAGCAGCAACATGCCCAGCTGGAGAGGTTTATGAATATGCAAAAGAAAAAGAACCAAAACTGTTTAATTCTATAAATCAAGAGGATAACAGAATTACAACAGGTAGAGATATGACAATATTAGAAATTTATCGTAGTTTAAATCATGAAGAACGGCTAAAAGAAGTTCATGAAAAATATATAAATATGGCTAGGATAGGGATAGATGATAACTATAAGGGCATGGGGTGGCTAACTTGGTGGTATCAAAGAAATTTAATAATTTTTGCAAACTTATCTAAACTCATTGAAAGCGATGTGGAGAAGATATTTTTACTTATAGGTTCAAGTCATGTAGGGATACTATCCAATTTTATAAAGGAAAGCCAGTTATTTGAGCTTATTGATATATTTGATTATTTATAAGAGTCTTTAAAAATAAAATATCTTATAATTTAAATTAGTAGAGGTGTAAATATGAGTGTAATAAAAGGGGTTGTTACCGATAAGAATAAATGTAAATTAGATGAGGTTTACGTTGCTTTATTAAATTCAGCATTTGAAGAAGTTTCATCTACTACAACAAATGAACAGGGGGAATATATTCTAGAAGCTAAGGATGGCTATTATCCTTTTATGGTAGCAGTAAAGGATTATGGAGAGAACTTTCTAGAGTTTTGGTGCCAAAATATTAATCTAGAAAGTGATATTACTATCAATGCAGCAATAGATAAATTAGAGATTTATGGGTTGCATTGTTTTAGAGTTAAGGGTGGGTACACTTCAATGATGGTATATTTTAGACCAATGAGCCTGGAAAAATTCAAACAGGGTTCAAGGGATATTTGCCCTAGTATGGAAAGCAACTCTATTAAAATATCTATTAATGGATATGAGCGTGAAGTTTATAAAGTAAACAAAGTTGAAGAATATGGTAGGGATTGCAGTATGACTGCATATCTTATTCAGGTTTCCATGCCAGATGAATTGTTACCTGAAAAAGAAAATATGCTAGATGTTCAAGTGTCAGATTTAGATGGTTTATTTGGGCAAGCAGCTATATTCTTTTAACTATGCTTCCAAGACAGGTTAGTTAAGATATTGAGGAGTAATAACTATATTTACAGGACTCATATAAATATAGTTATCTTTATCTTGAGCTATATGTTCTTACATTTAAAATACAAACATAAAATTTTTTTAAAGAAGGATTTTGGCATAGGACATCGAATATATGTTCTTGAGGTGATAATATGAATATTAATATAAATTTAGATTTAACCTTTGGGGAAGCTATAGATGTGCTAAGGGCAGTCCATGAAAAGTATATGGAAGCAAAACATTACTTTGCAGAATGTGATAATGAAGAGGATACAATAGGGCTTCAAACTCCTGAGGAGATTAAAGCTCTTTACAATAATTTACTTAAACAAATGAAAGAAAAAAGTAGTATGTTTGATTTATTGGATTTTATTAAATAAACCATTATAAAGAAATGATTACATAAAGAAATAAAAACAATTGGTGATTATAGAGAAACCACTTCAACATAAAAGTAATACTTTTATGTTGAAGTGGTTCCTCATAGGAAGTATGCAAACTCAATATGCACCAAACACAAAAATTCTTCCTATTTTTTTATAATAAAATAGCTGAGAAAGCTAATCCTTCACTTAAAAAGGTTTAGATCTACAATTCGACTTTGAAATGTTAATTAGCTTTATAAAAACTCTTCTGGTAACTCATCCACAAATCCAAAGTATTGAGATAAAATATGAGCAATTCTTTCGGAAGCTTTACCATCACCAAATGGGTTTCGAGCTGTAGCCATTTGATTGTAAAAGTTAGAATCTGTTAGTAGCTTCATAGAAACATCATAAATGACAGATTCATCTGTACCAGCAAGATAAACTGCTCCTGCTTCGATTGCCTCAGGTCGTTCAGTGGTGTCTCTCATTAAAACAAGGGGTTTATGAAATACAACACATTCTTCTTGTAGCCCACCAGAATCACTCATAATAAAGTGAGACCTTGCCTGTAAGTTAAGCATATCAACAAAATCAATTGGTTCCAAAAGTAGTATGCGCTCATGTCCTGATAAAGTGCTGTATGCCATTTCTCTTACAGTAGGACTTAAATGAACTGGATAAACAATTAAAACATCAGGATTATTATCTGCTATTCTTCTTATTGCAGTAAACATTTGTCTCATAGGCTCACCATAATTTTCTCTTCTATGTGCAGTCATTGTAATCACACGGCTATTCTCAAAGTCTATTTTGTTTAACTCTGGTTCATTAAATAAATACTCTTCTTTATAGGTAGCCATAGCTGCGTCAATAGCTGTTTGACCAGTTATGTAAATTTGCTCTTTTTTATAACCTTCCTTTATAAGATTTTCACAACTTAGCGCGGTCGGCGCAAAAAGTATGTCAGCCACCACATCTACTAGTCTTCGATTAACTTCTTCAGGCCATGGAGAATATTTTTCATAAGAACGTAAGCCCGCTTCAATATGTCCAACAGGTATTTTATGATAAAAGCCAACCAAAGCACCACAAAATGATGTGGTAGTATCACCATGAACTAATATAAAGTCGGGTTTGTCCTCTTGTATAACACTATCAAGCCCTGAAATTGCTGATGAAGTTACATAAGAAAGGCTTTGATTTTCTTTCATTATGCCTAAATCAATATCAGGTTTTAAATTGAAATTCTGCAATACCTGATATAGCTGTTCTTTATGTTGACCAGTTACAACTACTTTAACATCGAATCGTTCAGGATATTTGTTTAAAGCATTAACAACTGTACACATCTTTGTAGCTTCTGGTCTAGTCCCAAATATCACCATGATTTTTTTTGATTGCATATTATAACCCTCCAGCATTTATGTATTAAATTTTTTCTATTGTACTGATTTTTACAAGTAAGTTCTTACAATTGTTGTTGTTTTGAGAATAATTATAACATATGACCCAGTTTATTACACTAATTTCCATGATTATGGCGAAGCTTTAACTTTTAAGTACAGTATTGTGTAGTAGTAAAAGAACAAAATTCATCATTTAAACTTTAATGGTTAGTTTGCTTTTTTGAATTGTAACGTAAAAATACCGCAAAACTCAATTATGAATAATGCGGCATTATGAAGTTACTAGATTTTTAATTTAGTTATTAAATAAGAATAATTTGAATTATCATGTTTATTTTATATGAATAACTTTACCAAGTTTCATAATGTACTATATCTTCAAGATTCCTTCTTGGACGAGGTTTTGGAGTTTCAGCAGGATAGCCAATTGTTATAACTCCAACTACATACTTGTCAGAAGGTATATTTAAAACTGGCCTAATCTCTTCTTGTGTAAACTCAGCAACCCAGCAGGCTCCTAATCCTAAATTATTAGCTTGTAGCAACATATATCCTGCTGAAATGGAAGTATCTCTAATAATTCGTTTCACCTCATCCTCGGGACTATTATCATCTAAATAAACAGCTACATCTTCTTTTATTCTACAACGTATATCTGCAACGCATACAATAAAAATAGGAGCTGTAAGCATCCATTTTTGATTATGAGAAGCCTCCATTACTTTTTGTCTCATTTCTTCAGATTTTACTACGATATAGCGCCAAGGCTGTGTGTTATTGCCCGATGGCGCAAGTCTTCCACTTTCAAGTACCTCAGTTATTTTTTCATTTTCAACTGGCTGGTCAGCATATTTTCTTATGCTCCTACGTATTTCAATTTCCTTAATCATTTATTGTTTTCACTTCTTTCAATTATACTTTAGCATTTTTTATCTTACTATTTTGGCTCAGTTACTTATAATAATATCATTTAAGAATAATTTATTCCATACAACTAATAGATTACAGAGAATTTTTGTGTTATTTTTCGCAACCCATCATTCAATTTTAAAAGAACATTATCCGTATTAAACTTCAGTAGTCATATGTCTTTTTTATCAAGATATGTCTTTGAGATTTTACTACTGTTCTTATGCAATGGAGTAGGGGAGTTGAATATAACTTTTAATGCTTTAGGACACATTGTATAGATAATATTTGCTTTTAAAAGTATGTAGTAGGCAAAGACGTGTTTTATTTTTATTGTTAAAAATATATTCAGAAGCTATATATACATTATCACAGTAATTATATGGTAAAATGGAGTTTATAATATAGTATTTTCTATGTTAGATTATTTTTGTAGAAATAGTAAAGGGGTATTGATTATGGGGGTAAAAAATTTAGAAACAAGTAGACTAATTATTAGAAGTACTAGGAAAGAAGATACGGATTTTTGCTTGGATATATGGCTAGATGAGGAAATGGGGAAATACTTATCAGACCCACCTCGTGAAAAAGCAAATGATACTTATTTGGAATGGAAAGAGAATGTAGAAATTTATGATGGTTGTTATTATTTTGTTGCGGTTTCAAAGGAAACTGGAAACTATATTGGAACCTGTAGTGCTATTCCAAGCCAAGACAAAAGTCTGTGGGACTTAGGCTATGCAATTCATAAGAACTACTGGCGTCAAGGATATGCTACAGAAATGATAAAAGCGCTAATTGACTTTTGTCATGGTAATGGTGCTAAAAAAATAACGGCTCCTGTGGCGCAAGAAAATATAGGTTCAAATGCAGTGTTAAAAAAGCTTAACTTTTATATTGAAAAGGAAGGCACTTTCAAAAAATCTGGTACTGATATTATATATGATGAGTATGTATACACACTTATTTTAGAATAATACTTGCTTTGGTAAGATTAATAATATTTTTAGGGTAGTATAGGGCAATTGAGAAACTAACAAAAGTTAGAGGTATATTATTACAGTAATTATACGGAAAAATAGTGATGAGTTAAATTAAGGGGTGATTACATATGTTGATATTATCAGGTGGGGGAGATGCAGAAAGAGTTAAGCCTATTGATAGTTTTTTTGCTAGTAAAATAAATAAAGAAAAAGTGTTAATATATATTCCTGTTGCTATGGAGAAATCCAGTTTTACTTATGAGGAATGCTACGATTGGTTTTCAAAAACTTATAGGGAATATGGAATTCATAAAATTCAAATGTGGACTGATTTGAAGGGAAGGAAGCTATCTAGTGAACATGCAGGAGTGTTCATTGGAGGAGGAAATACCTATAAGCTACTAAAGATTCTGAAAGATACAAACTTTGATAAAGCGCTTATTAAATTTTTAAGTTATGATGGTGTTGTTTATGGAGGTTCCGCTGGGGCTATTATATTTGGAAAAACAATTGATTCAGCAAAATACTCAGATAAGAACATAGTTAATTTAATGGATACAAATGGGTTAAATCTTTTAAATAATAAAGATGTTTGGTGTCATTATAAAGAAGATGATGATAAACTAATTGAATCTTATGATAATGGCTTATACATTTTATATGAAGAATCAGGGATTATTATTGAGAAACAAGATGTTAAAGGAATTGGAAAAAAGCATAAAGTTAAGTCATTGTAATTTAAAGCACAAGGATCACTGGTTAATTTCAAAGTTTCATGAAGTTTGGTGATAGCATAATGGAGGTTGCATATGAAAAATAATAATAAAATAGTAGAAAACATCCCTTTTATAATTTTTATCTTATTACCAAGTATAATGATAATTTTTAGAAGAAATGGAATCACCCTTATGAATAATACCTATGGAAACTTATATGTAATTATTTATGCAGCAATTTCAATAAAGTTCATTTTCGGAACTAATAAAAACTCTAAGTTGTTAGGGTTATTTGTGCTTACTTATGTACTATTTGAATTTTGTGCTTACACTGGTTCATATGAGTCATACAAATCTCCAAACAATAAAAATACAGTAATTGTTGAATATATGGATGTATTTCCCAATGATGTAAAATTAAAGGTTTCTAAAAGAACTTGTATTATATTTAAAAAGGAACTAGTAGAAACTCCTACTGCTAATTCAGGACACTACAAAGTATTATGGAAAGGTGATAACTCTGTAATAGTAACTGGAACTCCTATAGCAAGTTTTAGAAATTCTTATGAGAATGGTAGTCTTGATAATCATTATAAAAATATGATAAAAAAAGGTAAATTTGAATTATTTTCTTCTGAAGGAATGATAATAAAAATTGAATAATGTAAAGCTAGTTATTTATTCAATGCACTTGGAGGTTTTAGAGGGTTTGGCACTGATTTAATAGCAGATATCATTTCACTAATTGGATTAGTATTTGTGGTGTATTTTAGTGCGTTACTAATTATTGATACAATAAAAACATTATGGAAGAAGTAAAGATACGTTTCTAAAGAATAAGAAGAATAATATTATAAAAATAAATTAACTTCCTATATAATAGCAAAAATCTAAGTAGAGCTATTGAGCCTAAAGTTATAAATTTTAGAAACAGCACTAGAGGCACTGGCATTATGCTTAGGCTTAAAATATAATAAAAATAAATACCTATAAAACTATTTAAAGTAAGGATAGTAATGAATTATTTGTTTATTACCATCCTTTATTTTTATCTTTGATAGAAACAGCAAAAATTTAACGAAGTAATAAGTGAATGGAAAAACACTTAAAAGTGAGCTTGTATAGAAAAGAGGTTAACTATGGAGATTTCTGAAGAAAACTTTATTCATCAATTAAATCTGCAAAATGAAGAAGCTTTAAGTTATATATTGGAGCAATATGGATGGATTATTAAATCCACTGTAAAAAAACACTTGTATAACTTAGAAAGTCTTCAAGGTGAATGTATAAATGACATACTTATGGCAGTTTGGTACAACATCCATAGCTTTGATGAGAGTAGAAGTGAGTTTAAAAACTGGCTAGCTGGTGTAGCTAAATATAAATGTATAGATTATAAAAGAAAGTATTTGAAAAATTTAAGCCATGAAGACGTTGACAATTTGGACATTAGTGTAGAAGATAATGCATTGAATGGAATTCTTAGTAATGAGCTTAATAAAGAGTTAGACTCCATGCTTAACTGCTTAAAAAAAGAGGACAAGGATTTATTTCTAAAGTTATATTTAGAGGAAAAAGATATGGAGCAGGTATGTTTTGAAACGGGTATGAAGAGAGAGGTTATTTACAACAGGCTATCAAGAGCAAAAAAGAAGATTAAAAGCGTACTGAGTATAAAAGAAAGCAGGGTGTAATCTGATGGGTAACAATATTTATGATATGTTAAATGATAACAGTATTGATTTAGAGGGGTTAGATAGAGACGGATTTAACCTTGTTGAAAAAAAAGAAATAGAAGCTAGATTTAATAAATCTATTAATAAAAATGAGAAAAAGAGCATGAAGAAGGGGATAATGGCAGCTTCTATTGTACTTGCTATTGCAGTAGGAACGGTTGGAAGTGGTTTTGGAACTTCTGTAACTGCTGCAATTAAGTTAGTAACTACAGATATTGGA
This sequence comes from Clostridium punense, assembly GCF_017874425.1. Classification (GTDB taxonomy): domain Bacteria; phylum Bacillota; class Clostridia; order Clostridiales; family Clostridiaceae; genus Clostridium_J; species Clostridium_J punense. The sequence continues at coordinate 1,290 of NZ_JAGGLL010000020.1, read as the reverse complement.
TTGTTTTTAGGTATTAATAAGGATTTAGGTAGATATAAGACTGTAGTTGATCAAAGTAAAAGTAATGAGGCAATAAGCGTCCAATTAAATGAAGTTATACTAAATGGAGATGAATTAGTAGTGTCAACCACCTTTAAGAATGAGAAGGGTGATTTAAAAATCGAAAGCATTAATGCGGTGGGGGAAGTATTTATAAATGGAGTAGAGCTATCAGAATCCTCCAGTGGGGTAGGAAAACTTGCTGAGGATTCTACATTTCAGCAAGTTATGACTTATAGTCTTAAGGATAATGAACTAAAAGGGGATTTAGCAATAAAAATAGTTTACCCATCAGTATTGTTAAATGGAGAAGTAACTAATATAAAGCCCTATGTATTTGAATTTAATACTAATGGGGATAAATTAGCTGCAGACACAATAAAACTTTCAATAAATCATAGTTTTACTTTGGAAAATGGTAGTATAGTAACACTGAAAGATTATGTAAGTAATAAAGTTAGTACAAAGTTATTTTTAGATATTGATAATGTAAATAAATCTGAAGTTGTTTATGATATACAGTTAAGGGGCCATGATAATTGTGGAAATAAAGTTGTGTTTAAACCAAGAATTATAGGTGAAGACCAAGGTATCCTTGAACTATCAACAGCATTAGGTGAAGAAATCAGCGATGAAGCAACAGAGATAACCTTAACACCATATGCAGCAGCTTTTCCAGAGGGCAATGGTATTTTCAATAGTGACTTGAAGCAAGTTGAGAAAAAAGTAGCCTTTCCAGGTAAAAATCAAAAGTTAGCTAATGGTTATAGGCAGGTAGGTAAAGAGTTTACTATAAAAATAAAGTAAGGTATGTATTCTACTTATTAATGGATAAATTATTTTAAAACTAAAAACTTTCAACAATTTGCATTGTTCAATTTGTCCAATGCAAATTTTAAAAAAGTAATAGGTTGGTAATTCATTTAAGAGAAATATAACTAATTCTATAGAAGAAATAATAGATTTAAAATTACTTTTGAAAATGTTGGAAATAAACGTGTATTTAAAGTATAATAGAAATATACACCTAGATAAATGGTTTTAATAATTTATAGTGAATAAACAGAAGTTAAGAGATATTACAAAATTATAAACATTTAATGGTAAAAGCAGACTAAATAATTTGTTGGAGAACTATGCTACGCTATAAAAGTTTAAGACCAGCTAGTAATAGTCAATAGTTTTTTTAAAAGATTTCTTAGTTTAAAAAAGGGCATCACAAAAAGTACTGTCCGATATACGAACAATACA